>JANQWK010000089.1 GCA_030729925.1 Saprospiraceae bacterium | reverse complement strand
AAGTTAATCAAGTAGTTAGGCTTTTTTAGTTGTAGACCCACTAGGACTCGAACCTAGAATAACAGAACCAAAATCTGCTGTGTTGCCAATTACACCATGGGTCTATCCCGTATTGCTTTTAGGAAGCGAATGCAAATGTATAACTTTTTACCAAAACTGTAAAGCCCTCTTGAAAAAAAATTTACTGTCCTGAGCCGTTGCTGTTCAAAAACGCCAGACTTAACAGCCGGTTGTCTATGGCGGGCGAAGCTTCGTCAAACAAATAGAACACAAACACCGTGCCCAGACTCTCTTTGTGCAAAACCAACATCTGACAGTGACTGCGGGTCGAGAAACCCATTTTGGGTCGGAAATAGTACAATTTGCCCCAGTCCGCATTAAAACGATCCACCCCCAAATCCTCGTCACCCAAAGATAAAGCTGTAATCACCGAATCATCGTCGTTCGAAGCAATATGCGACGCCATCTGGAGCGCGCGAATATGCGGAAAATCGTCTGCCGCAGTGGTCGGATCCTCCGGAAAAACATTAAACCGGATCTCCAGTTTTTCCCTTCGAGAACGCATGATGAAATCCGCAGCCAACAGCTCGTTTTTGAGATAGGACTGCACCACATAACGCCCCTCCAAAGGTTGGAAAAACTCCAGACCAGCCGACTCGAGCAGTTGCACAAACCGCTCCGGTAAGCGAAATTGCCCGTAAACATGCCAACCATTCAGCAAAAGCAACACCAACACCAGCAATATGTGGCGCATAGCTCTACTTATTTTTACTTTACTTACCCCGAGATCAGGCAGGAGCAATCCTGATTTTTTCCTTAATGGACTTGATTAGCGCAGGGGATGGCTTGCGACTGTGAATCTTGCTCTTAATGAAATCCCGAAACGACTTCTCCTGACTAAGTACCTCAATGTACGCCGGGTTGGACCTGATCTCCATAAGCAACTCCCTTTCGGCAGACTCATTCAGCTCGTTGTCCAAATACATGGTTACCCGTGAAAAGAGGTCCTGAAAATGTTGATCTCTCATGATGCCAAGTTTTTGCCCACAGCAAATCCTGACCCAAACCATAAACCCACTGTCACTAACTGATCATCAAATCAATTAAGCCTATACTTAAATGGATATATTTTCATGGGATAATGCAACGAGTGTGTAGTGATCCAACGTGACAGAATAGCCTGAATGGGCAGAACTGCCAATAGGCAGCGGTTAAATAAATGTTAGTGGTTTTGTTTATCTTTCTTTTCTATGCGCTTGTCCTGATAACCAAACTTCTTCGCATACTCGCTCAATTTCTCCTTCAACATATTCCGCGCTCTGTGCAACCTGGAACGAACCGTACCAATCGGAATATCCACAATCTTGGCAATCTCTTCGTACGTGAAACCCTCCACATCACACAACAAAATTACCGTCCGAAAATCTACCGGCAATGTGTTGATCGCAGTTGTGACCTCATCCCCCATCATCTGCTGAAACATCTCTTCCCGCAAATCCATATAGCTGGAGTAGGTCGTGTCTTCCTCGTCGTGGTAGCTTACAATTTCTTCATAATCAACACGATTAGGTTGCTTGCTCTGCTTCCGGTATTGATTGATGAAGGCGTTTTTCAATATCTTGAACAACCATGCCTTTGCATTGGTTCCTTCAACGTACTTGTCTATAAACCGAAAAGCCTTCAAATAAGTTTCCTGTACGAGATCATTGGCATCATCTTCGTTGTAGGTCAGGTGAAACGCGAAGGTATAGAGGGCATCTAAATGCGGCAAAAACTCTTCTTCAAAGACCTTGTCGTAATAAGTAGCATCTTTTTTCATTGCCATGCCTTAAAGGTACAAATAAATCACTTAACCAGAGAGCCTTTTATCCAGCTCGGGCATCGCAAATGCCATCGTCCCTTTGGGATGAGCAATCGCAGGAATCCGATCCGATAATTTTTTTTCAAACCAAATCAAAGGAGCAGGGTTTTTGTCGCCCGTCCGGGTATCACACCAAAAAAAATAATAGTACCACTCCATCCGCATTCCCATGATGCGCTCCAATCGTTCCAGCCGTTTTAATCCCTCATCGGGCTTACCCTGCAAAAACACCTTCCTCCAGGCAAAATAAGCTTCGTCATGCCATTCAATCAAATCCAAAATATCATCCAATCCAGAAAATCGCTTTTCTGCATAGACCCGAGCCAAATGTCCATGGTGACTCCCATTCCTGTCCGTCCCCTTGCGCTCCCTGTGTTTAAACGCATCGTGCAATAAGGCAATTATGCGCAACTTCCAACGCAGGTCGTCCGATACCCCCAACAAGTCTATGTTCGACAACACCTCCAATACATGCAAATAAATCTTACCCTCCGGATGCCCATACCGCGGAAGCCCCCAATCTAAACCCCTGACAAATTCCTCGTCCCCCAATAAGACAAATTCTTGCTCCGTCTCAGGACCTAACATGGAAGGAATGTCAATCAACCCGCCTTTTTCCACTTGTACCTTCATAATCCCAAGATTAACCCGCTTTCTATCCTACCCCGAAAGCCGTTCCTTAAACTACGCAAAACCTTTTAGTAATCCTATCAAAAAAAATATTTTAAAAAATAATTCATTTTTTCTAAACCAAATGGGTAGCACTTTCGTTAAACATCTGAACTTGAAAATTACGGCAAATGAGGTTGTAATTCAAGAAAAAAATAGGTAATTTTGCGCCAAGTTTGAAAGATAAGATACACAGAAAGTGTATAAAAGATAAAAGACTTGTTTAAAGTTGGTTTTTCGTTTTGTTTTGATGCGTCTGTCTTGCTTTGCAGGATGGACGTTTTTTTTTATCAAAACTATCATAATGGCGTGGAAAACCCTTTGGCAAGATGTATTGGATCTGATCTATCCTCCTCTTTGCCCGGCTTGCAACCATGATTTGCGCCCTGCCGGGTTGATGACCTGCCTGCGCTGCTTTAGTCAGCTTCCCTGGTTTAGCAATTGCGATTTGAAAGACAATCCGATTACCGATCGTCTGGCGGGGCGATTGTTGCTGTCGGATGGGTTTGCGCTGTTGTACTTTGTCAAGGAGGGTTTGTCGCAGCAGCTGATTCACCAGATCAAATACAAGGGCGACAGGGCTACTGCGCTGGCGGTGGGTCAATGGCTGGGGCATCAGTTGGTCAAGGACCTGAAAACGGCTTGCCCTTGGGATATCATCGTGCCTGTACCCCTGCACAAGCGCAAACTGCGCCACCGGGGTTTTAACCAGAGCGAGGTATTTGGAGCCGGCTTGGCTGAGGTACTGGGTATTCCGCTGACAGCAGATGTGCTGCACCGTCCCAGAGCGGGTCAAAGTCAGGCATCACAAGGACAGGAAAGCCGTTTTGCTACGGTTTTTCAAACTTTTGAGCTACAACGACCTGAGCTTATCCGGGGCAAACATGTATTGCTCGTGGACGATGTCCTGACTACCGGAGCTACCCTGGAAAGCTGTGGGCACCTGTTACAGCAGCACGGAGCTGCTGCACTGAGCCTGGGTGTCATCGCGGTAACCCAAATCTGAGCGATTCCTGATCAGCCCTCGACCAAGGTTCCGATGCGATCGCCCTGCAGAATCCGCTTCAGGTTGTCCTTGATGTTGATATCAAACACAATGATGGGGAGGTTATTTTCCTGGCAAAGGGTAAAAGCCGTCATATCCATCACACTCAACCCCTGGCTGATCACCTTTGCGAAGGTCAGTCGGTCAAACTTCGTAGCTGTGGGATCCTTCTCCGGGTCTGCCGAATAAATACCATCTACCCGCGTTCCCTTCAGGATCACATCTGCATTGATCTCGTTGGCACGCAGCGCTGCTGCAGAATCTGTGGTAAAATACGGGCTCCCTGTTCCTGCGGAAAAAATAACCACCCGCCCCTTTTCCAGGTGTCGGATGGCCCTGCGCCGGATATAAGGCTCGGCCACTTGCTTCATCTCAATAGCAGAGATCAATCGCGAATATACCCCTATCGCTTCCAGGGAACTCTGCAAAGCCATACCATTGATCACGGTAGCCAGCATGCCCATATAATCTCCCTGCACCCGCTCAATACCCGACTGTGCCGCCTGTAACCCGCGGAAGATATTCCCACCGCCAATCACCACGGCCACCTCTACACCAATCTCAACCAGTTCTTTGATCTGGCTTGCGTAATTCGCCAGCATATCCGGTGAAATCCCAAACTGCTTGTCGCCCATCAGCGACTCCCCGCTTAGCTTAAGCAATATTCGCTTATATTTTACCCGCATTCCTATGCCTTAGTTAATTCAATTAGGAATATAAAATTAACAAAAAAGGCGAATTGAAACCAATTCGCCTTTTTCTGCACGTCTTATCCAAGTTCAACGTGTCTGAATGCAGTCACGGTAAGCTCTTTATCTATAGACTTCAGGTACTGTGACACAGACATTTTGTTGTCTTTCACGTAATCCTGGTTCAACAAAGTACTCTCCTTGAAAAACTTCTGCAATTTGCCCAATGCAATCTTCTCCAGCATCGCCTCGGGTTTGCCTTCCTGGCGAGCCTGTTCCTTGCCAATCTCGATCTCCTTCTCAATGGTAGTATGATCCACATCATCCTTATCCACTGCAACCGGACGCATAGCAGCTACCTGCATGGCAACATCACGACCCGCATCAAAAGCACCCGCTGCATCCTTGTTCAGTCCGATCAAAACACCTGCACGATAACCCATGTGGATGTAAGGGCACACCAAAGCAGCCTCCAGCTTCTCGTAAGAAGAAATCTCGATCTTCTCGCCAATCACACCGGTCTGCTCTGCCACCTTATCCCCTATCGTAATACCATCGAAAGGCAATGCCAACAAAGCCTCTGAAGACTCCGGCATGTTGTCCAGCGCTATCTGGGCAAAACGCTTGGTCAGCTCAATAAAAGACTCGTTTTTAGCCACAAAATCCGTTTCGCAGCTCAAACGCAACACAATACCCTTTGACTTATCATCAGAAACCATCGCTACCACCACACCCTCTTTTGCATCTCTATCGGCACGCTTGGTAGAAAGCTTCTGACCACGCTTGCGCAGCTCCTCGATCGCTTTATCGAAATCTCCGCCTGCCTCGGACAATGCCTTTTTGCAGTCCATCATACCTGCGCCGGTCATATCGCGCAGCTTCTTGACATCGGATGCTGAAATGTTAACTTCGCTCATGTTGAGGTTAAATTTAGAATTTATAAAACGGTTGTTGATAAAACCCGTTCATCTGACAAAGCCGACCGCCCTTAGGGCTATGATCAGGCCTCCTCTTTTTCCGGTTTTGCCAATCTGCGCTCTTCCAATCCTTCACGGATCGCTTCCGTCAGATAATTAGTAATGATCGAAATAGACTTAGAAGCATCATCATTGCCTGGGATAGCATAATCCACCTGGTTAGGATCAGAGTTGGTATCCACAATCGCAAAAGTCTTGATGCCCAATTTGTGTGCCTCAGAAACCGCAATGTGCTCGTGGTGAATATCCACAATGAAGATCGCAGCTGGCAAACGGTTCAGGTTGGCGATACCACCCAATACCTTTTCCAACTTATTGCGCTCCCGGGTCAAAGTAAGCCGCTCTTTTTTGGTAACACTCGTCAAAGTGCCATCCTGAAGCATGCGGTCAATGTTGACCAACTTTTTGATAGACCTTCTGATCGTAGCGAAGTTGGTCATCATACCTCCCAACCAACGCTCCGTCACGTAAGGCATGCCTACGCTCCGCGCAGCAGTAGCCACGATATCCCGCGCCTGCTTTTTGGTAGCCACAAACATAACCTTGCGACCAGACTTGGCAATCTGCTTCATCGCCTTAGCCGCACGCTCCATACCCTCCAGGGTACGGTTCAGGTCAATCACGTGAATCCCCTTGCGCTCCATGAAAATATAAGGCGCCATCTTGGGGTTCCACTTTTTCTTCAAGTGACCAAAGTGGACACCTGCATCTAACAAATCTTTATAGGTAGGTTTTTGCATTGTCGAAAAATTGTAAGGTTATTCAATTCCAGCCAGTATCCCCAAGCATTAACGCTTGCTGAACTGGAAGCTCTTACGCGCTTTGGGTTTACCATATTTTTTACGCTCCACAACCCTGGAATCCCGCATCAAGAATTTCTTCTCTTTCAATGGCTTCCTGAAATCTTCGTTGAGCTTGGTAAGCGCCCGGGAAATCGCCATACGGATAGCCTCCGACTGACCCTTGAATCCCCCACCAAAAACGTTTACCTTCAAGTCGTAAATGTTCATAGCTTCTACCGTCTCGAAGGGAGCTATTACATTGTACTGGATATTTTTTGCAGGAAAGTACTCCTTGTAGTCGCGGCCGTTAATGGTTATGGTTCCTGAACCCTTTGACAAATAAACGCGGGCTACTGAAGACTTCCTCCTTCCTATCGCATTGATCATTTCCATATTGAATGTCCTCCTGTTTTAAATTACTTCACGGTTAATACTTCCGGCTTCTGTGCCTGATGCGGATGCTCCGCCCCCTCATACACAAACAACTTCTTGTACATCGCTCTGCCCAGCTTGTTCTTAGGCAACATGCCCTTTACCGCAAGTTCCACAATTCTGATGGGCTTTTTCACCAACATCTCCTTCGCAACCATGCGCTTCTGACCACCCGGATAACCGGAAAACGTCTGGTACTCCTTATCGTCCCACTTGGCTCCCGTAAATTTTACTTTCGTCGCATTGATCACGATGACATAATCACCGGTGTCCACGTGCGGCGTATAGGAAGGCTTATGCTTGCCGCGCAATACGGTAGCGATTTTTGTGCACAAACGCCCAACGACTTCGCCCTCAGCATCAATCACGTGCCACTTGCGCTCAACCGTCTCGTTCTTAGCAGATTTTGTCTTATAACTTAAAGTATCCACTAGCTAATGTTTAAGGTTTTGAATGATTTTTTACCCTCTCGAAAAAAGGCAGGGCAAAGGTAAGTCAACAAATTTCATTATACAAGCCTTCGGCAAAAAAAATCCCTACTCCGATTAGCTAAGTTGCTGAAAAACAGTTAAAATTTTGCACATTTGTTTGTTTCATGCCTGGTTTTACGCTCGTCTGTCCAAAGTTGTCCTTTTGTGGAGGAGGTAAACCATTTTATGCTTATATTGTTTGCCCCTCGATAAGGCAAATTTTTCATCATTCCCCTCATCTCAACCATGGCTGATAACGATCCAAATGCAAAGGAAAGAAAGAAGGACCACATCGAATTGGCCTTTCGTTCCCAGGTCACTTCCGGCGAAGTTGATCCGCGCTTTTATTACGAGCCGATTTTTTCGGCTCATCCGGATAAGGGTTCCTGGCCGACCTTTCAGTTTCTCGGCAAGCCTATGCGATTGCCCGTCTGGGTGTCCAGCATGACCGGCGGAACGGCCTGGGCAGGGACCATCAACCACAACCTCGCCCGCGCCTGCGGCGATTTCGGCATGGGCATGGGACTGGGTTCCTGCCGCTCCCTGCTTTACAGCGATGAGACCCTGCCCGATTTTGCCGTGCGCCCCCTCATGGGTGCCGATGCACCACTTTTTGCCAACCTCGGCATTGCCCAGATCGAAACGCTGATTGATGCCGGTGAGACGGATCGGATCTTCCGACTAATTGACAAACTCCAGGCCGATGGCCTGATCATCCACGTGAATCCTTTCCAAGAGTGGCTGCAACCCGAAGGGGATCGCTACCAACGCCCCGCTCTGGAGTCCATCCAATACCTGCTCGATATCCTGCCTTTTCCGATTATCGTGAAAGAGGTAGGCCAGGGCATGGGCTACGAGAGCCTGAAAGCACTCCTGCAATTGCCCATCGCTGCCCTGGATTTTGCCGCAAGCGGCGGTACTAATTTCGCCAAACTGGAACTGCTCCGCAATGATCCGGCCAAACAGGTGATCTTCGAACAGCTGGCCCATGTGGGACATACCGCCCAAGAAATGGTTCAGTTCGTGAATCAACTCATCCCCGAACTCGGCGACCGTATCCAGTGCAAACAACTGATCATCTCCGGCGGTATCCAAAGTTTCCTGGACGGCTATTACCTCATCGAAAAGGCCGAACTGCCCGCTGTTTACGGCCAGGCTTCCGCCTTCCTGCGCCATGCCCGAGGATCCTACGACGAACTCGCCGCTTTTGTCCAAACCCAGGTCGAAGGACTGGAACTGGCAAAGTCCTTTCTGACGGTAAGGAAATGATGTGTATATTGATTGCCCGTTTTGCATTTTTTCAATGACCACACATGAACAAAAAAATGATCCACGGCTTTTCCAAATTGGATAAACCCGACAAACTCCAATGGGTAGCCCAACAATTCAGCAAAGATCCCGATAGTTTTATCCAAATCTTGTCGTCGTTCCGGCATCCGGACGAACAGACGCAGCGCATCCTCGACGGCTTCAGCGAAAATACGATCAGCCATTTTTTTATGCCCTACGGGATAGCTCCTAATTTTCTGATCAATGGCAATTGGTACAGCGTCCCCATGGTGATCGAGGAGAGTTCCGTGGTGGCCGCGGCTTCCAGCGCAGCTAAGTTTTGGTCCACCCGCGGCGGGTTCCACACTACCATCGTCAATACCCTCAAGGTGGGACAGGTGCATTTTACCTGGAACGGTGCCTTTGAACGCCTCCAAATGCTCTTCCCGGAACTGAAAAATGCGCTGCTGCAGGATGCGGCTCCCCTGACCTACAACATGGAACAGCGCGGCGGCGGGGTACGCGATATCCGACTCCTGGATTTTAGCAGCCTCGAAGCGGGATATTTTCAATTGAGCGTGCATTTTGAGACTTGCGATTCAATGGGCGCCAATTTTATCAACAGCGTGCTGGAGGCTTTCGGACAAACCCTCACCGCTTTCCTCGAGTCTCACCCCGCACTGTCCGACCAGGAACGGGATGTGACCGTGGTGATGGCGATCCTGTCGAATTATACCCCCGAGTGCCTGGTGCGCGCCGAAGTGTCTTGCTCCATTGCCGAACTGCAAGGGGTGTGCGATGACCTCGATGCGCCGGCTTTCGCCAAAAAGTTTCACCAGGCCGTTACCTTCGCGCATATTGATCCCTACAGAGCCACTACCCACAATAAAGGTATATATAATGGTATAGATGCCGTCGTGCTGGCTACCGGCAATGATTTCAGGGCTATTGAGGCCGCAGGACATACCTACGCAGCCCGCGATGGCCAGTACAAGAGCTTGTCGTCCTGCAGCATCGAAAACGACAGGTTCCGCTTCTGGCTGGAGGTTCCCCTGGCCGTTGGGACCGTGGGGGGACTGACCCGACTGCATCCCCTGGCCAATGCCTCCCTGGATATCCTGGGAGATCCCTCCGCCGAACAACTTATGATGGTCATCGCCGCTACCGGACTGGCTCAAAATTTTGCCGCCCTGCGCTCGCTCGTGACAACAGGCATCCAAAAGGGCCACATGAAAATGCACCTGATGAATATCCTGCACCACCTGAAAGCCCAACCCGCCGAAATCGTGAACGCTACCCTGCATTTCGAAAATAAAGCTATTTCGTTCAATGCCGTTCGGGATTTTTTGCAGCAGCTACGCAGTACAACGTCAAACCCCCACTGATGAACAGGTTTTTTTCTGCTCACGGCAAACTCCTTCTCAGCGGTGAATATGTGGTGCTGGACGGGGCACTGGCTCTGGCCTTGCCCACCCGATACGGACAGCATCTGGCCCTGCATACCGCCTACGGACAACCCGGCCAACTTCATTGGAAAAGCTATACCGCCACCAATGATTGCTGGTTCGAAGCCTTGTTTGAGTTTCCCGCCGGCAGGATCTTGCAAAGCTCCGATCCGACAGTCGCCAATACCCTTCAGCGCATGCTCTTGTTTGTGCAAGACCATTCCCCCGCGTTTGTGTCCGATATCCAGGCGGGCGCACGAGTCACGACCTACCTGGATTTTCCCGAAAACTGGGGACTCGGCTCCAGCTCTACCCTGATTTCCTGCCTCTCCCAATGGACCGGTACGAATGCCTACGAACTGCTCGCCGCTTCCCTCGGAGGCTCCGGCTACGATATCGCCTGCGCACAGACCTCCGGACCTATCCTGTACCAAAACAGACAGTTTGTGCACCTCCCCTTCCGACCTCCTTTCCACCCAAATCTGTATTTTGTATTCCTCGGAAAAAAACAAAACAGCCGGGAAGGTATTGCCCGCTATCGCGAAAAAGGGAAAGCCCCCACAGCATTACTCGATGCCATCAGCCGGATCAGCCTGACCCTGAGTACCTGCTCTACCCAGTCCTGTTTTGATGAGGCACTGATCCAACACGAACAACTGATCAGCCATTATCTTGATCTCCCCAGGGCCCAAGCGCTGCATTTCCCCGATTTCAAGGGTACGATCAAATCCCTGGGTGCCTGGGGCGGAGATTTTGTGCTCGCCAGCAGCCAATTGCCTCCCGAACCCACCAGGAACTATTTTTCCCGTAAGGGATACCCCATAGTCCTGGATTACGCCCAACTTTGCCGGTAAACCAAAAACAAATTTGGGGTGTTAGGGTGTAAGATTTAATCTAAATAAATACTTTTGTAAAGGTCGTCTCGACATTTTTGAGACAGCCGGAAATACTAAACCCGAAAATCATTCGCCATGAATACAGAAACCAAAAGTCCGGTGATGCTCTACACCGAGCACACTCCCAACCCCGAATCCATCAAATTCGTATCGAACAAGATGTTGTACCGGGGTACTGCCGACTTCAAAACCGAAGAACTGGCTCGCGAATGGTCCCCTCTTGCTACGGCACTCTATGAGTTTCCCTACGTCAAGTCCGTGTATATCTGCAACAATTTCGTGACCGTCACCAAGGAACTCAACTACGACTGGACCGATATCATGCTCAAACTCAAAACGTTTATCAAGTCCTATATCGAGGAAGGTGCAGGCGTGATCAACGAGGGTTTTGCAGAGGCCATGGCAGCAATTGAGGCCGAGCAAAGACAGCATTTCTCCTATTCCGACAACGATGCCGAAATTGTACAGCGCATCCAGGAGCTGATCGAGACCTACGTCAAACCCTCTGTCGAAATGGATGGGGGCAATATAGAATTTAAGTCCTACGAAAACGGTATCGTAACCGTCATCCTGCAGGGATCCTGCTCCGGCTGCCCCTCTTCTACCGTCACCCTGAAGGCGGGCATAGAGGGCATGCTCAAACGCATGATCCCGGATATCCAGGAGGTCGTAGCCGAAATGGGATAAGCATTACCGGGTTAAAGCGCCGTTAAGGCCGCCCAGCGCTGCCGTATCTTGTCGGCATCCTGCTCAAGGTCATAGACCGTTCCATGGACTATGACCTTGACCATCCCCGCCTCCGAACGAAGCAAAATGGTGTTTTGACTCTCATAATTAACCTGATCAGCTACTTCCTGGGTTTCCCCGATGGGCAAAACCGCCAGTCCTTTCTGTTGCATCGGTCCTATTTTTTGCCGAAGGCGCACATAACCTATGCCTTCCCGCAACAAGGCTACCGGGTCGAGTGCCTGTAGTTCCGCCGGTGCCGAAAAAACGCTTGGATGTACCCTTGCCGCCACGGCCTCCATGCCGGAACCCGCAACCTCTTCATAGGCAAAAAAGGTGGACAAATCCCCCATATCCGACAGGGATCCCCGGTAATAATAGTTTGTTGCATCTGCATTGTTGATCTCGCTGCGCCGAAAACCCAAATCCACCGTAAACCACTGATCCTCCCGCTGAACGCGCACTTCCCTTACCAACACATCAAAAAACCGATTGCTGTTGTTGAAAGGCAGGTCTGCATAAGTTTGGAGGGATTTGTGCGGATAGGCTTCAAACGCGATCGCCTGCAGGGCCGACAGCAGGGCAATGTAATTCAGTTTGCGGATCTCCTGTTTTTCCGGGTCACCGGGCATCCCGCCAGACTCGATCAGAATGGTTCGGGTGCCCCATTTCTGAATATTATCCCCAAAAGCTCGGGGCTCAAACGTGTCGTCGTACTTCGCAAGCTGCCCGGGGATATATTGCGCCAGCACATCGTGCATGATCCCAATCAGGCGCATCGCATCCCCCCTGGAAGCATTGACCTCCTTTTCTTCGTTGTAGGCTGGCGCCAAAAAAGAAACCGTAGCAGGCAGGGGCTGACTCCCGGCCGCATAGTATCTGTTCTGATCGTGCAGGTTAAACCCCCAGGCTGCCTGGTAGTGGTCCCTCCTTGCCTTGAGCAGTGCCCCTTCCGGTGACACCAGGCGCATGGCATCGCGGTTGATATCAATGTCCAGCAAATTGCGCCTGCGGAAACGCTCGGCTCCGTCCGGATTCAGCATGGGGATAGCCACGATGGTCAGTTTGGACAGCAAATCCTCCCGGAAAGCATCCAACTCATCCGAAGCCTCGAAAAAATGAAAAATATCGGTCAGCGCCATGGTAGCCGTAGATTCGTCGCCGTGCATCTGCGACCACAGCAGTACCACCACAGGTCCTGTTCCGATCGTGTATTCAAAAATCGTCCTGCCCTCAATAGACTGTCCGACTGCTGCTGCTTTCCAGCGCTTGGCTTCGCCAAAAACGCCATGCAGGGTATCGTGCTTGAAGCGCCGGGTGCGAATATCCGTTTCCTTGTATTGATCGTAGCCCTCCGCCAGGATTTTGTGGTCCACTGGCATGAATGTTGCGTAGGTATCAGACTCTGGTGCCGGTGCCGTACAGGAAGCCACCAGCAAACAGACCATCAGGGCGCTTGTAATGTTTCTCATCATAAACGGATTTTTTCCTGCACACAAAATAATATTCTATTTCGTCTGATTGGTAAAAAGGTTTTTTAAATTTAAATTCCTTATTCAACAAAATATACATTTATGAAAATCCAACGCACTTTTGGGTTGCTCCTTGCGATCCTGTTTGCCGTAACCGGCCAGGCCCAGCAAGTAGATATGAGCAAGCTCGCTGGCATGAAAGCCAGAAATATTGGTCCCGCGGGTATGAGCGGGCGGATCACGGCTATTGATGCTGTGGTCAGTAATCCGGACATCATCTATGCCGGTGCTGCTTCCGGTGGACTTTGGAAATCTGAGAGCGGCGGGACATCCTGGACGCCCATCTTCGACGACCAGGACAATCAGTCTATCGGCGCGATCGCGATCAACCAAAACAATCCCAGCGAAATCTGGGTGGGTACCGGAGAAGGGAACCCCAGAAACTCCCACAACAGCGGAATTGGGATTTTTAAAAGTCTCGATGGCGGTAAAACCTGGATGCACCTTGGACTGAAAGAAACAAAAACCATCCACCGCATCATCATCCATCCCGACAACCCGGATGTGGTTTTTGTGGGAGCCATGGGCTCTATCTGGGGCCCCAACGCAGAAAGAGGGGTGTACAAAACCACCGATGGCGGTCAGTCTTGGGAAAAAATACTCTATGTCAATGACCAAACCGGAGTGGCGGATCTCGTCATTGACCCTCAAAACCCCAACAAACTCATCGCGGCCATGTGGGAATACGGCCGCAAACCCTGGACGTTCAACTCCGGCGGACCGGGCTCCGGGATCTACATCACCCACGACGGGGGTAAAACATGGACTCAGCGAACTGCCAAAGACGGTCTGCCCGAGGGCGAACTCGGAAGAGCAGGTCTCGCTATCGCACCCTCCAAACCCAACGTCGTCTATGCCCTGCTGGAAGCCAAAAAGAATGCCTTTTACCGTTCGACCGACGGCGGAGCCACTTGGGTCATGATGAACGACAAGGACGAAATTGGCAACCGCCCCTTTTACTACTACGATATCTTTGTAGATCCGCTCAACGAAAACCGCGTCTATACCATCCATTCCGGCATGGGTAAATCCGAAGACGGCGGTAAATCTTTCCAGAATTTTGGGAACAGGGACATTCACCCCGACCACCATGCGTTCTGGATTAACCCCAACAATCCCCTGCACATTATCGAGGGTAACGACGGGGGCTTGTACATCACCAAAGACGGGGGCGAAAAATGGACCTTTGCGGAAAATATCCCCGTAGGACAGTTTTACCACGTCAACTACGACATGAGCATCCCCTACAACGTAGGCGGCGGTATGCAGGACAACGGCTCCTGGGTAGGCCCCAGCAGCGTGTGGCGCTCAGGCGGTATCCGCAACGCCGACTGGCAGGAAGTGTATTTTGGCGATGGCTTTGACGTCGGCTTCCAACCCGATGACAGCCGCTACATCTACGCCATGTCCCAGGGCGGAAACGTCGGACGGGTTGACACCAAAACCGGTCAAACCCAAAACATCAAACCCATTCATCCCGAAGGCGTCAAATTGCGCTTCAACTGGAATGCCGCTTTTGTGCAGAACCCTTTCCATGCGAGCGGTATTTACTACGGCAGCCAATTTGTCCACAAAAGCATGGATCACGGACAGTCCTGGGAAATCATCTCTCCTGACCTGACTACCAACGATCCCGAAAAGCAAAAACAATACGAAAGCGGTGGACTCACCATAGACAATACCCAGGCGGAAAACCATACCACTATTCTGGCCATCGAACCCAGTCCCCTGGATCAAAATGTGATTTGGGTGGGAACCGACGACGGCAACCTGCAACTGACCAGAGATGGTGGCAAAACCTGGACCAACCTGGCTTCCAAACTTCCCGGTGCAAAAGCCGGCAGCTGGATCCCTCAAATCGTGGCTTCCGCCAAAAACCCCGGCGAGGCCTTGATTGTGGTCAACGATTACCGCCGCAATGACTTCAGACCTATGGCTTTCCATACCAGTAATTACGGAGCCACGTTTACCAGCATAATCAATCCCGCACAAGTGGATTGTTATACCCTGTCTATCGTGCAGGATCCGGAGGTGGAGGATATCCTCTGGCTGGGAACAGACTGCGGGCTTTACCTGTCCATAGACAAAGGCAAAAACTGGTCAAAATGGACACACGGCTACCCGGCTGTTCCTACAGCCGACCTGAAAATCCACAGCAGAGACCACGACCTGATCATCGCTACCTTCGGTCGCTCCTTCTATGTCCTCGACGATATCCGACCTATCCGCGAATTGGCCCGCAGCAAAGGCAAGGTGCTCGATGAACCCTTCCGGGTATTTGCCGCTCCGGATGCCTGGCTGGCCGAAAGCCGCTCCTACGAGGGCACCCGCTTCATCGGGGATGCCATTTACGACGCAAGCAACAAATCCGCCGATGCGCACATCACCCTGTGGTACAACCCCTCCGATAAAGACAAAAAAGCCGAAGAGGCCCAGGAAGAATCCTTCATGGGATGGGGCAGAGGCAACGCAGGGTCGGGCAGTGGCAAGTACAATGCCAAAGTACAGGTCAAAGATGCCTCCGGCAACATCGTCAGGACCTTTACTGCACGCATAGATTCCGGCCTGAACCGCATAAGCTGGAGACTGGAAATGGACGGCGTGCGCTTCCCCAGCTTCCAGGATTCCAGACCAGGCAGCAACCTGCCCGGCGGCGTACAGGTATTGCCCGGTACCTACAACCTGGTGTTCAGCATTGACGACTACAAGGATTCCACCACGGTAACCGTACACACCGATCCGAGAATCCAGGTCTCCAAAGCCGACCTCGAAGCCAAACTCGCAGCCTACCAAGCATTTGCAAAGGTCGTGGAAACAGCTACCCAGGGTTTTGACCAACTCAAACAAGCTAAAAAGACCATCGCCCTGGTCAATCAGGCTATCCGACAGGCAGAGACCGACCTCAGTGCGGCAGACAAAAAAGCCCTTACCGATATGGGCAAATCTATGGACGAAAAAATTGCTACCCTGCAAAAACTTTACATGGATCCTCCGGGACAAAAGGGCATCAACCGAACTCCGGGTCTGCTGAATGGCTCACTCATGACCGCATTCTCTTACCTGCGTTCTTCCACCGGCGCTCCAGGACAATCCGCCCAGATCGCTATGGAACAAGCCAAATCGCAGCTCGCAGACACCATCGAGCAACTCAACGCCTTCTTGACCGGCGAATTCAAAACCTACACCGACAAGGTACAAGCCACCCGCTTTACCTTAGCCAAGACCCCAACAGCTATTTCCAGTAACTAGTTTGTTGTCGGCATCCATGCCCAAAACCCCTGCATGCGCGCATGCAGGGGTTTTTTTGACCTTACCCGTTTCTGCGGAACCAAACCCCATCCAAACCTGTTTAAATGAGCTATTCATTTGTTCACAAACGCATTTACATGAACCCTACCCCCATCCATACTTTCCAAACACACACCCTTTCCAACGGCCTGACTTTGATCATGGGCCCCAACAAGCTGGAACCCAGAATTTATACCCATATTGTCGTCAAGGCTGGCGCCAAAAACGATCCTCCCGGACTGGCCGGGCTGGCGCACTACATGGAACACATGTTGTTCAAAGGGAGTGACAAAATCGGAACCCTGGACTGGGAACGCGAATCGGCGCTACTGGCTGAAATCTCTGATTTGTTCGAGCAGCACCGCCACACGGAGGATCCGGATCAGAAAAAAGCCATTTATGCCCAAATAGACCAGCTATCGCTCGAAGCTGCCAGCTTCGTAGCCTCTAACGAATACGACAAACTGCTGTCTGCCATCGGAGCAAGAGGCACCAATGCCTATACCGGTTACGACCAAACGGTTTACATCAACGATATTCCTTCCAACGAACTCGAACGCTGGATGCAGCTCGAATCCGAACGCTTCAGTTATATGGCCCTGCGCCTGTTTCACACCGAGCTGGAAACGGTTTACGAAGAATTCAACATGACCCAGGTCAACGACCACCGCAAAGCTACTGCTGCGCTGCGCACCCTGCTTTTCCCGGATCACCCCTATGGCACTCAGACCGTCATCGGTCCGGCAGAACAACTCAAAAACCCTTCCCAGCAAAAAATTCAGGAGTTTTTTAGTCAGTTTTACCGCCCCAACAACATGGGTATGATCCTCTCCGGTGATTTCGACCCTAAAGAGGTCATCGCCCTCGCGGAAAAATACTTTGGCCCTTACCAGGCTGCCGAAATACCCCATGGCCCTGAAATCAACCAACCTGAGCTGCCTGCCAACCAATTGCTTGAGGTCCTCGGCCAGGAATCGCCCTTTGTATATCTCGCCTGGAAAATCCACGGCGATGCCAAAACCACCCTGCGCTGGTTGCTGCTCCTGGAAAACATCCTCCAGAACGACGAAACCGGATTGCTGGATATCCACCTCAACCGACAGCAAAAAGTCCTGCAAGCCAATGCCTGGACCTGGAATTTCCAGGATTACAGCGCCATCGGGCTGTTTGGGATGCCCAAGCAAGACCAAACCTTAGAAGAAGTTCGCGAACTACTACAAGAACAGATCAACCTGCTTTGTCGGGGCGAATTCGAGTCCTGGCTTCCACAGGCCTTGGCCAAGAACTTCAAGCTCCATCAGCAACACATTTTGACCTCCAACCGGGATCGGGTCAATATCCTCACTTCCTACTTCCTCCAGGGGCTTACCTGGGAGGACTACCTGGATACAGCCGAGTGGCTCATGCAGCTCGACAAAGCTACCATCATACAATATGCCCAACAGCACCTGGGGCAACCCCAGGCAATCGTATATAAACATCAGGGAGAAGATCCCGGCATCGTGCGGGTTAGCCAGCCCCCCATCACCCCCGTGCCCATCCAAAACGAGCAATACTCCGATTTTGCCCAACAATTTCTCGCACAGCCGGAAACCCGGCTCCAGCCCGTATTCGTTGATTTCGATGAATGGATCAACACCCATCCGCTCGACAATGGAGTTTCCATCAAGCAAACCAAAAACCAAACCAATGAATTGTTCACGCTGGAGTTTGTGTTTGAACTGGGCAAAAACCACGATCCGGAGCTGCGGATCGCCAGCAGGTACCTGGAATACCTCGGTACCGATCGTTTTTCCGCGACAGCGGTAGCCCAGGAGTTTTACAAACTGGGACTTGGCTATGAATTTCACGTTGATGCCGAACGCACCGCTATCGCCCTCAACGGATTAGAGGAAAGTCTCGAAAAAGGGCTGGAGTTGTTGCACCATTACCTCTTTTCCCTGCAAACCGATGAGTTGGCCTACGAAAATCTGGTATCGGATATCCTCACCCGTCGGGAAAACAGCAAGCAGGACCGCAACGTGGTGCTAAAACACGCCCTGGCCAGCTATGCCAAATACGGCTCCGACTCCCCCTTTACGAATCTGCTTTCTACCGATGAACTTTACGCCATCCAGCCGGAACAACTGATGGCGAAGATCGGGGGACTCTTCCAATATCCCTTCCAGGTTTTGTTTTACGGCAAACAGCCTGCAGAAAAACTGGGCCGCCTCTTGCGCCCCTTTACGGCAAAAGCAGGAACCCGGCCGCTGCCCCAGCCACGCCGGTTCCCCACCCATACCCTGGATCGCAACGAACTGTTTTTCCTCGATTTCCCGATCGTCCAAAACGAAATTCTGATGCTCGGGAAAAGTACCGACGCTTTCGACCTGGAAGCCTACAAAGCCCGCCCGCTGTACAACTCCTACTTTGGCAGCGGCTTATCTTCCATCGTTTTCCAGGAAATTCGCGAATCCAAAGGACTCGCCTACTCGTCTTACGCCTATTTTGGTGCCCCGCACAAGAAGGAAGACCCCCACTACCTTTCGGCCTACGTGGGTACGCAACCCGACAAAGTTGCCACGGCGATTCCAGCCCTAAGTCATATCTTGCGCAATATGCCGGTCAATCCCGAACAGATCAACCAGGCACGGCAATCCTTGCTCAAATTAGTGGAGAGCGAGCGGATTGCCCCCGACAAAATACTTGGAGAATACCTGGATGCCCAGGCGATGGGATTTGACCACGACTATCGCCGGTATATGTACGAATGGCTGTCCTCCCCGGATATTGTATCGCCCCTACGGCAATTTCACGAAACCTACATCCGGGAAAAACCCCTGCGATTTATGGTAATGGGCGACCGAAAAACCACCAATATGGCCTATCTGGAATCCCTGGGAACCATCAATACGGTCACCCTGGAAGAAATTTTTGGCTACTGATGACAGCCCTCCATCAGCTCCTTGCAGCTGTTGGGGCTTCCCCCATTCAGGCGCTGCAGCCAGTGCCCGGCAGGGAGGTACAGCTACTCCTCAAGCGGGACGATCTCCTGTATCACCCTGCCGCACCTGAATGGTGTGGCAACAAATGGCGCAAACTCAAATTCAATCTCCTCCAGGCAGCCGCAAGCGGCCACCAACGGCTGCTGACTTTCGGCGGAGCGTTTTCCAACCATATTCTGGCAGTAGCAGCTGCAGGACAGCTCACTGGTTTCGAAACTATTGGAATTATCAGAGGAGAACCTGAGGCTGCCGACAATCCCACCTTAAGCAAAGCCCGCGCATACGGCATGCACCTGCATTTTTTGTCCCGTGCTGCCTATCGGCAAAAAGACGATCCGGAATTTGTGCGCGGTTTGGAGCGGGAATACGGGTCGGTCTATATCCTGCCCGAGGGAGGAACCAACGCCTATGCCCTCGAAGGTTGCGTGGAACTCGCCCAAGAAATCAGCGCCCAATGCGATTCGAAGCTTCCCGACGCAGTAGCCTGCGCCTGCGGGACAGGCGGAACCCTTGCAGGACTCATCCGCGGTTTTTCCGGAAAAACCCGGATGCTTGGCTTGCCCGTGCTCAAAGGCGACTTTATGACCCGAAACATCGGATCCTTGTTGTCGGAAAACGATCCGGGCAACTGGCAGATCATCCCGGACTACCATTTTGGCGGGTACGCCAAACACCAACCCAAACTGCTGGAGTTTATCCGGCAACAATACGAGGAACAAGGCATCATGCTGGATCCCGTATATACCGGAAAAATGCTATTTGGCGTGTATGACCTGATTGCAAAAGGAGCCTTTCCACCCGGCACCACCCTCCTCGCCATCCACACGGGCGGCCTGCAAGGCAATATCGGGATGAATCAACGCCTGGGCAGCGCACTGCTACCGGAATAGAGATCAATTAAAATTGATAATAATTTGGTAATCAACTACTTGAAAGACAGGTGCAAGGCACCTTAAGGTGCCTTGCACCTGATTACCCTTATTAATACCCCGGCAGCCCAAAAAGTAACCTTTCTTTGCTGCTATTTCGACAATCAGAAGATCAATAGGGGTTTACTCTACCATATCTAAGCCCTTCGGTATATTTCACCACAAAAGCCTGTGGAAAGCCCATGGTTTGAACCTTGGCCAGGGTCTCGAACGCCTCTTGTGCTGTAAAAAACACCCCGATCATGATTCGGGTCATCTTTGCGGTGGTCAGGTATTCGGTTTCCAGTGCTCCGTGTGTCTCCAGCGCCTTAAACTTGGGCTGTGCGAGGTTGTATTTTGGCGTAGCGCTCACCTGAATTTTAAAATAATCGCCGTGATAACGACGGGCTTTTGAGCGATAGCTTAGTTTATCATCGGGACCATTGCCAGCGGTCGTATATTCCTTACCCGCTTCATTCAGAAAAGCCACTTCCTTTTCATCCACTACGGGAGGAGCGGGTTTTGTCTCGGCCGGTTTGGCGGGAACCACCACGGTAGGCTCTTCCTCCATCACCACGGCCTCTCCATACACCACTCGAGTAGGATCATTGGTCTCCACTGAAAAACCAGCGGTCAGGTACCCCAATTTGTAGCACTCCAACTTATAACTTTGGTTGGGCTCAATAATAAACTCGTATCGGCCATCGCCAAAAACATCGCTGCCTACCAGGCGCTCCATCCCATCGCGAATCTGATACAAATCTACCTGCACATCGGGAATAATGTCGCCCGAAGCCTCATATACGGCACCTCTCAAGGCCAGTCGGCGGTTGAGGTTGTTGAACCGAAACACATCGGTATTGGTCGTATTCGGTTTTTGTGCCCCGAAAGGTCGGTTTGACACCAGGTATCCTCCGGTCTGGTTCACATCCAACACAAAACCAAAATCATCTGCAGCTGAATTATATGGCATCCCGGCATTCTCCACGGCACTCCAATTGGTACCGCTGCCCTTTGTCCGAAACACATCAAACCCGCCTATGCTCACATGGCCGGTAGAAGAAAAATACAGCATATCCTGATCTGCATCAAAAAACGGTGTAATCTCGTGTCCCGCCGTATTCACAATGGGTCCCAGGTTCACGGGCTGTGAAAAAGGCGCATTGGCATCATAGCGACTCCTTTTGACATACCACAGGTCCATGCCTCCCCTGCCCCCTTCCAGGTTAGCAGAAAAGATCACCCATTCCTCACCGCCCACAAACAAGGCCAGGGGGTGGGTGGCATTCACGCCGGGTGCATTCACAAAATCCGGCAAGCGCTGGGGAGCAGACCAGCCGTTATCTGTCCTATCCAGAAAATAAATCTCACAGCGGGTATTGATATCATCCCATTTTTCGCCGGCATTGCAAATGGTAAAATAAAACCGTTCTCCGTCGGGGGTAAAAGATCCATGGCTATACTGTCCGTTCTGGATCAGGGGAAAATTCTCCGGCGTTTTAGCCACTCCCGGGGCTCCGTCTTCGGCAGTAAGACTATAAATGCGGGCAATCCCACCGCGATCCGAAGAAAAGAAAAACGAGCCATCGGGTGCACTCACCGGGCCGAACTCCATCCCGTCGGTATTCACTGTCCCTTCCGGGAAAACCAGCTCTATCGTGCGGTCCATCTGAGCAGGCAGCTGGGTGCCCAACTCGCAGCCGGCCACCTCATTGCTGATAATATCGCGCAGCATCGCCTTACCCTCTCCATTATAAGTATTTAGGAAATCCTCGAAAGCACTCACGGCACGATCATACTGTCCGTCCTGTTTCAAACTCCTCGCATACTTTAACCCCAGCAGCGGAAACTGATCTGTTTCATCGCGCAGCGCCTGGTACAGCTCTGCCGCCTTTCGGTAATTCCGGGCGAGGTAGTAATTTTCGCCTGCGGCAAAAGCAAAATCCTTTTTCTTCTCTTTCAGGCGCCAGGCCCGTTCATAGTGATCTGCAGCCGCACCATAATCCTTTTTAACGGCCAGCAGCTCTGCTTTTTGCACAAGCTGCTTCCACGACTCTTTTTTTTGCGCAGCAAGGTCATGACACCACAGTACCATCACCAGGGAGAAAAAGAAAACCAATTTTTTCATAGTATGTAGATTATCCAGCCAAAAAAAGCGCCGCTCACAACAAGCAGGCCACCACTCGAGGGTACCATGCATGTTCGAGCCGCAACACCTTACGTGCAATATCTTCCGGGCTATCCCCGGGATCGAGGGCGGTACTCGCCTGAAAGATAATGCCTCCCTCGTCGTAATTTTCGTTTACCCAATGTATCGTCATCCCACTTCGCGTACATCCCTCCTCGTACACTGCCCGGTGCACGTGTGCACCGTACATATTCTTTCCTCCAAACTTAGGCAGGAGCGCGGGGTGGATATTGACCATCCTGCCCTGGAACGCCCGAACCAAGTAGGGAGGAATAAGCCATAAAAAGCCTGCAAGCGCCACAAAATCAACCGAATACTTATTCAATGTCTCCAGCAGATGCTCGGACTCGAAGAACCCTTTTTTGTCCAGCACCAGGGTAGGCACCCCATTTTCCCTGGCGCGCTCCAAAGCGGGGGCATTGGCTTTGTTGGTCACCAACAATACCACTTTGGCTACGGGCGACGCCCTGAAATGCTGCATCAATTGTTGCGCATTAGAGCCTGTCCCTGAAACGAAAATTGCTATATGTCTCACTATAACTGCCCTTAACGCAGTACCCGGTATTTGGACGCATTGGCAGCATCTATCCTGCTCAGCGTCCGGATCATGCGATCCTTTTCGGCCTGGGTACCATTTTTATAAATTTCGACAATTTCGTCGGATTTTGCATTCATAAACATCTGCAGGATCATGGAGTTGGGATAAGTTTGGTTGACTTGTCCAACAGACTCCAGCGCATCGGTCATAATTGCCCGAGCGGAGAGGGCATCTTTATGCATCACATCCAGAGACTGTCTGTGGTAGTCATACAGCGCCTGCCGCAGGGGTCTGACCCGTGGTGACAATAAATTTTCGATGATCCAATACCGGTTGCGGTCGCTATCCAGAGATGCCCAGCCGGGGCCGGCTCCCTGGGGTACGCTATTTAGGATTTCCAGAGCGGCCTGAAAGTGGGGTTCTCCGCCAAACGGACTAAAGCTGTCATAATCCAAGCCAAGGATGATGTAGGCATAGAACGACAGTACGGAAGACAAGTTATCGTTGAACGCATTGCGGCTGAACCTCAGGGGTTGAAACTGTTCGTAGGCAAAAGAAAGATCTCTGTCCAGGTGGTTGAGCATCGGCGTTTCGTAATTGCTCCCAAAAACCGGTCGAGACGACTGGATAGCGATTTCGGCATTATAGCCGGGTGCGCCTGAAGTCGTTTCCAGTTCTTCCTGGATCGTCAGTACCAGGTTACAATTGATTCGTTCGCCGGGTTCAAACACATCGTTGGTCCACTTGGTCGAATTCAGGAACTCCTGAATCGTGCTTTGCAGGGTAACAAAAACTTGTGGATCGGCGGTTTGCAGCTTTTGTGTATTTACGGTAACCGTAAAATTCAGTTCCTGTGCTGTCAGGGGTACAACACTAAAGCATATCAAAGAAAAAAACCAAAAAAGCCCTCTCATGCATCCGGAAATTTAGGTGTACAGTCTGTCGCTAAAATACCGGAAAATACTATCCCAGATATCGGTAGCCACAGCTGATTTGCTTTTTAACTGATATTCCTCCGGATTATTGCCTGCGGGAAGGATTGTTATTTTGTTGGTATCGGCTTCAAAGCCGGCTCCGGAATCATTTAGAGAATTGAGTACAATCATATCGAGTTGTTTTTTCTCCATCTTTTCCCGTGCGTGGGTAAGTTCGTCGTTGGTTTCCAGCGCAAAGCCTATGGTCAGTTGCCGGGGTGTTTTTTGTTTGCCCATCAGTGCCGCAATATCCGGATTGGGTACCAATTGGAGGGTAAGTTCCCCTGCTTTCCGCTTAATTTTGCGGTCGGCTCTCTCTGCGGGTCGGTAATCGGCCACTGCAGCTGCAAAAACAGCGATATCGGTTTCGGGAAAGAGGTCAGCTACTGCAGCATACATCTCCTCTGCAGTCTGAACCCGGATCAGTTGGATGTCGCCTTCGGGAACCTCTACTTTGGTAGGCCCGAGAACCAAAACAACCGTTGCCCCTCTGTCCAGGGCCTCTTTTGCCAGGGCTATACCCATTTTTCCGGAAGAGCGATTGCCGATGAAGCGCACCGGATCCAAGGGTTCCCAGGTAGGTCCGGCCGTAATCAGCACCTTTTTACCTGTCAGACTGCCCTGCTTGCGCAGGCGCTCCTGCACAACGGCAAGTATAGCCTCTGGTTCGGCCATCCGCCCTGGGCCAACCAATCCGCTGGCCAGTTCGCCATGACCAACAGGAATCCATTCGACCCCATCTGAGCGCAGCTGTTCCAGGTTGCGTTGGGTAGCGGGATGCCTCCACATATCCTCATCCATTGCCGGTGCCACCAGCACCGGACACCTGGCCGATAGATACACTGCCAGCAGCAGGTTGTCGCAGGCACCAGTCGCCATAGCTGCAAGCGTATTGGCTGTCAGGGGTGCGATCACCATAAGATCTGCCCAAAGACCGAGTGCAACATGGTTATTCCAGTTGCCCTCATCCATCAGTTCGATCAGCACCTCGTGGCGGGAAAGTGTAGATAAAGTGAGCGGGGAAATAAAGCGCGCTGCTGCCGGGGTCATGATTACCCGCACGCTTGCCCCTTCGCGAATCAGCAACCGCGTCAGGGTAGCCACCTTATAGGCGGCGATACTGCCAGTCACGCCCAGCAGTATCTTTTTACCGGACAGGGTTGCGTTGCTCATAAACAAACAACCTGTTTATTGGATAGGCTTCTTGCGCTTATCGTTGTAGCGGAAATACAAATCGTCGTTCAGGAACTCGTCCAGCGCGATAATCACAGAATTGGGCAGGCGCTCGTAGAACTTCGAAATTTCGATTTGTTCTTTGTTTTCGCTGATCTCCTCAATCGCATCTGAAGAAGTCGCAAACTCCTCGAGTTTTTGGTGCAATTCCTGCTTCAAATCCACGGAAAGCTGCTTTGCCCGCTTGGTCACCACACACAAAGCCTCGTACACATTGGCGGCTCTCCCAGCCAGGGCATCCATGTTTCTCGCCTTGATATTCGGCTCGATTCCCTGGACTTTAGTTTTGATATCTGACATCTTGCAATAATTTTAACTGTTGATTCGTATCTGCCACGATCGTGTTCACCTCGGAAACATAAGTACTCTCCGGATATTTTTTCAGAAAAAGATCTGCTTTGGTAATCGTTTCGCGGAACCGTTCGTCTTTGCGCTGTACAATACTGTTAACAGCAAGCTGATAAGCAGATTTGACGATAAAATAACGCACCTCATCCGGGTTAGCAGTATCCGGATAATCTTTCAGCAGGTTGTCGAACGTCTGGATGGCAGCCTGATACTGGCGCAGGTCGTAATACAACTTCCCCGCTTCAAACACCTTTTTTTCCTGTTTTTGGCGCAGCTCATCCATCAATCGGTTGCATTCCGTAACCCGTTCGCTGAAGGGGTAAGTATTCACGAACAACTGGAACTCGTCAATCGCTTTTTGGCTATACGTCTGATCCAAGCGAAAAGTAGGAGACAGCAGGTAATTAGAATACGCCGACATAAAATCTGCCTCTTCCCGCAGGGTACTTGTAGCGTAGGTCTGCGAAAAATTGGTAAAATAATAGGAAGACATCAGGTAATTCTCGAGAAAATAGTACGAGTAGGCGTATTTGAAGTAAATATCTTCTGCTTCCCGCATACCCCGGAAATTACTGATACATAACTCTAGCAAAGACTGAGCCTTGCTATACTCTCCGGCATCATAAAAAGCCATAGCACTGTCGTAAATGCGCTTGGAGTCTCCGCTCGTGCGGATCTGTTCAAATTCACTCCGGCAGGAGCTCAGTGCAACCGCCAAGACGAAAATCAGCAAAGTAGGTACGAATAGCTTGTTTTTCATAAGTCTGCAAAATTACAGCATTTTTGTTTCTCAATCAATGTAAATTTGACAAATTATTCAACGACAAAGAGTCCTTCATCTGCCATCCGGTTGTTTGCGGGTCTATCCTTTCGGAAAAAAGAATAAAAGTATGCGGTATGGATCGCCTGAGTGACTTTCGAAAGTATTACAACCATACTTTATATCCTGAGCTACGGCGGATGGAGCGGCGGCGGATCAGGCTGTTGCTACTTTTTTTCGTTTCGGGTCTATTGGTAGTGGGCACGCTGTTGCTGGAGTTGTGGATCAACAACCTGCTGATCACCTTGCTGCTCGCCATTCCGCTTTTTTTATATACCAGTTGGGTGTACCTACAGCTAAAGAAGTTTGTGAGCAGTTACAAGCCCCGGGTGATGAACAGCATTCTGGCATTCATTCAAAGTTCGGTCAACTACGAGGAATTGGCCTACCATGCTGAAAAAAGCATTAGCAAAGAGACCTTTCTATCCAGCAGGTTGTTTGACACAACTGCTCCTGTATTCCGTGGAGAAGACTTTATCAGTGGCAAGGTGGGAGAACTTAAATTTGATCTTTGCGAGCTGAGTGTCGCCGAGCTGCATCCCGTTGCCAGCGGTTTGCGCCAAGTTTTTAAGGGCATTTTTATCCACGCCGTATTTAATTTTCCCTCCGAGGGGGGCGTCATCGTCTGGCCACGAAAATACAGGCACCGGGCTGCGCAGGCCATCAAAGCTGCCGTGTTGCATGGTGCCGAAAATGTGGACGACGAAATTCTTTACGAGCCATTCCAAGATGCCTTTATTACTTATGCCAGCAACGATACCCATGTTGCGGGAGTATTACCCATAACCCTGCAAGAAGCCCTCGTAAAGTACCTCCACTACATCGAACGCAGGGAGGCTATGCGGGCTGCCAATCGCTACACGCAGCGCCGGGAGCCTCAGACCAGACATCTCTTCCTCTCCATGCTCTCCAACCATCTTTTTGTGGGATTGACCGAGCAAAACGACTTATTGGAGCCCTACATTTTCCGTTCCAACCTCAGTTTTGATTTGGTGTTAGAGTATTACGAAGAAATCCGACTGATGCTGAAAATTGTGGAAGACTTCGACCAGATGATTTGAGCCTGGGTTAACCTTTTAGATTTTTCCTTGTTTCTAAAACACATTCAATCCTACCCCTTATGAAAAAAATGATTTGGTTGTTTTCGCTGGTATTGATCTGGTCAAATTTTGTTAATGGTCAGTCATCACAAACCGCCGAAGAATCCTCTTTGCTCTGGAAAATTTCCGGCAAAAACCTCACCGCTCCGTCGTATTTGTTTGGCACCATTCACATGATTGGCAAGAACGACTACTTTTTTACCGAGACCATGCAGGAGGCCTTTAAAGCGGCAGAGCAGGTCACTTTTGAAATCAACATGGAGGAGATGTCGGACATGAGCGCCATGATGCCGATCATGATGAAAGCCTTTATGAGTAACAACACGACCCTCAAAGATTTGCTGGATGAAGCGTCCTACAAAATCGTAGAAGACCACTTCAGTAAAATAGGTCTGCCCTTGATGTTACTCGAGCGGATCAAGCCCATGTTTCTTTCTGCGCTTAGTGCAGAGGATCTCATGAAGGCACAAACGGACAACGAGGAGGTCGTTTCGTATGAGTTTGAGCTCATGGACATGGCCCGCAGCCAAAACAAAACCGTTGACGGTCTCGAGACGGCTGCTTATCAGATGAGTATGTTTGACAGTATCCCCTACGATGTACAGGCTCGCATGTTGGTCGCGTCTATCCAGCAAAACGACCAGGGAGCAGATGAGGATTACCGCAAAATGATTGACCTGTACAAAGCTCAGGACATTACAGCAATGGGCGCGCTCATCACGGAGGAAGGCGACGAACTTGCCAATTACGAGCAGTTGTTGCTGACCAACCGCAACCGCAACTGGATCCCTGTGATGGCCAACATGATGTCGAAAAAAGCCACTTTTTTTGCCGTAGGCGCGGGACACCTTGGCGGATCAAAAGGGGTCATTGCCTTGCTGAGAGAAGCGGGATATACGGTGACCAGCATGCGTTGAGCTGCAGGCTTACGCATCCAGTTTTCCCGAAAGGGCATTCTGTAACCAGCGGATGGCCAGGGCACGGGACTGACCTGCATCAAAACCCAGATTCATAAAATGGTCTTCCAGGTAGAGGAGGTTGAGCCGGTAGCTGAAACGAAGGGTTTTCATCAGGGCCTGTAGCTGTGCCGTACCTTCTGCCCGCTGCGTCAACTTTCTCCAAAAGGCCGTTTGCCAGGTCTCCAGCGCATCCATTTCGGCTCGCGACAAGCCTCCGGGAGAAACTGCCAAGCGCAGGGCATTGAACTGTGGCATTCCGGCTGCCTCGCCTGTAGCCGACAGGTCGTCGGCCAGTAGCAATAACACCCGGATGCTTTCCCAGTTATTTACCGGATTGCAGTGTATCACCTTGTTGACGTCCATTGAAATCACCGTAAGGCCGGTATAGACGCTCATGGATGCCTCCGGGTGTCGTTCGAACAACCAGCAGGGCACCTTGCGGGTTTGTCCGGGCGCATGGTGTAAATAATGCAGGTGATGAACCAGCTGGTTGATATCGGTATATTGGTATTGTCGCTGAAAATCGAAAGGGGGAATCATCCCTGCGGGAAAATTTCTGTACACGGCCTTGATCGCCATATTCATCAGTCCATCTACCGTCTCCCCCGGCCCTGAAAGTACCCAGAGACTATACGCCTGATAGGCCGGCGCTATAAGTTCCCCCGAGCGCTGCAAAAAATCCCCTGCATTCGGATCGCTCACAAAAGCATCCATAGCCGCCTGTACGGGATCGCTTGTCGCCGCTCCTTCCTGAGCCAGACTCGCTCGGGCATCCCGGAGATAAGACTGCCAGACGGCATCCCGCTGCATAAAATTTTCAACACTTTGCGCTGTTCCGGAACCGTATATCCCATCTGGAGTACCGGAATAAAACCTTTCGCGCTGCAGCAGCTCCTGCAGCTCCAGTACTGTCTTTCGCCTGGCTGTGGAAATACCCGGAGGCTGTTTATTCACAACAGCCGGCGCAGGAATATCTACTACCGCATCATAGGCCTTTACCTGTGTTTTGGGTTCCTGCCCGCGCTCAAACTCCCCCACCGGATGCAGTGCCGCTGTATTGATCGCTTTCACAAAAGCATCGGAAAAGCCCAGCGAGCGGATGCGCTCCATAGCGGTCTTTGCGCTGACCGGATCGGGATATATGCCAGTAACAATCCTGATATTCGGTCCTTCGATCTCTAAAAATAATGCTCCTGCACGATCCAGTCGGAGCCAGTCCACCGGGCGATCACCCCGCTGAAACTGCAGCTGTACCACATAAGCATTGACACCGGACGACAAATCAATCGCAACGACGGCTGCATTCTGAACGCCCATCCCCGCAATGCGTTCGGCCACCGTTGCTGCATCGGTGGACTTTTCAAACCTGCCGGCGAACACCACTGCCGATCCGTCGGTTTGGGTACGGGCATGCACATAACCTAAAGCAGCCAGTTGCCCGAATGCCTCCCGTTGCGGGCTGAAGAACGTCCCTACCCGCACAGCAAATAAACTTTGTGCGTGGATGGCAGCAAAAAAGCTGAAAATCAGTATAAAAAACAAGAAAAAAAATCGCATACGGGAACTTTTGTTATATGTAAATATAACCCTGGGTAAACAGTAAAACCAAATTTGTCGCAAAAAGTCGGAAAATTAGTCCCCCATCCGTTCGATCAATCGGCCGGTTACCCGAAGGAAGTCCATCTCTGTGATAATGCCGACCAGTTCTCCCTCCTTCACCACGGGCAGACAGCCGATGCGTTTTTCGCGCATAATGCGCATGGCTTCGGCAATCGTAGCGCCCGGAGAAATCGTAATGGGATCTGCGATCATCACATCGCGAACGGTGGAAGTTTCCGGCATCAAGGCTTTGTTGCGGGTATAGAAATGTCGGAGCACCAGTCTGGAAGTGACCAAGCCGCACAACTGACCCTTAGCATCCTCTACGGGCATATAGCGGATCCGTCTCCAGTCCATCATCTCGGCTACCAGTTCGATGATATCATCTTTTTGCACGGTAAACAAATCGGTCTCCATAAACTCATCCACGAGTAATTTGGAGGGGGTATAATCGTCGAGATCCTGAATATTGGGCATACTCCATTTGTGTACAGGAATTTCCTGTTTTTGGTTTTTGATGATACTTGCAGTCAGACAGGTCAGGGCTTCATCTTTTCCAACCTCCTTCCGCAGGGCGGTAAAAGAGCGCAATTGCCACCTGGCGCCGTTCATGTGGTACCTTGCCCTTTCCTCCACGATACCCAAGTAGCGATCTATATCCTGTGCATCAATTTTGCGCAGCTCCAGCCCGTGTCTGGCCATGGGGATAATCTCTTTGAGCAACAGCTCGCCGGCACCGATCTTGCGATCATCGAACCAAGTAAATGCCGAATCCATTCCGATCCGTGCTCCTTTGCTAAAATTATCCCGAACATCCTCCCAACTAATATTCCGCCGCACGTCCTCGACCTGATCCACGTAGCCGGTAACGGCTCCCAGCCACAGCGCGGCATTGGCCACTTCATCCACGACGGTAGGACCTGCGGGCAGCACCCGGTTTTCTATGCGCAGATGGGGTTTGCCATTTTCGCTGATCCCATAGCAGGGTCGGTTCCAGCGATACACCGTAGAATTATGTACCTGCAGGGCGCGCAGTCGGGGCACCTCTCCTGCTGCAATTTTTTCCAGGGAAGCCTCGGCCACATCACCGCCCAACAGTACTCGGAAGCGGGCAATATCCTCGCGGTGAATATCCAGCACCGAATGATCCAACCAGCCTGTGCCGAAACTCACCCGTGGGCTTCGCTCGCGCATGTGTTCGTGGGTAGTGCGGGTATCCAGTGACTGTTGGAACAAAGCTATTCGGCTCTCATGCCATAACCTTTTTCCGAAAACAATGGGAGAGTTCGCTGCAATAGCCATGATAGGCCCGGTAAGCGTCTGGGCAATATTATACGTCTGTACAAAAGCTTTGGGTGGCACCTGCAGGTGCACCTGGAAACTCGTGTTACAAGCCTCCAGCAGGGGGGAATTGTGTTTGACCAACAGCTCATCAATCCCCATCAGTCGCAGCTCATAGGCAGAACCGATCAATTGCTTGTTGATGGCCTCCATGAGCGCAAAATACCGCTGTTTGGGCGTGAGGTTGTGCATCTCCAGGTCGTACTTCCGCAAGGTAGGCAGGATACCCGTAAGGATAATTTCGGCTTCCAAGCCCTCCAGTCGCTCCCTGATCTTCGCCAACTTGTAATTGGTCTCCTCCTCCAGCAGCCGCAGGCTATTCCCTTCAAAAACGCGGGGCTGAAGGTTGATCTCCAGGTTGAAACGCGCCAATTCTGTTTCTACCCAATCCAAGTCCTGCATCCGTTCCAGCGCTTCCATGGCGATAGAAGCCGGTTTGAAGTTCTTTTTGTGCACCAGGAACATCTCCTGCTCGGCTCCCAATCGAACCACATCATCCTCAAACCAATCGTTCTCCAGCATGTAGCGAAGTGATCGCACATCGTCCAGCAGGTGGCGAACGAAACGGTGCATGGAGGTATCATCTGACAATAGCGAAACACGCTGCTCTCCCATAAAATATATTGACAATGTTTTTGTGAAATCCCATTTAAAATTAAGGATTCTTTTACGGATTAAGCAATTTAATTTTTAACCTTCGTTAATGGTAAAAAAAAAGATATGAAAATAAGGCTCTACGGACTGGCCGTTTTGATGCTGGTGCTTAGTACTTGTGCCAAAGATTCCCGGGAAAAACTCTTTGAGCTCCGGTTCAACAACCTGCAATTCACCATTCCTGCCGGACTAAACACATTTCAGTCGTATTATTTTCCTTTTTCTCCGCTGGCCACGAATATCCAACCACAGCTCGATGCCTTTAACCTTACCGCTGCTGATATTGGGGGGATCTATCCGGCTTATGCTCGGATAACAGCTCTGGACAACAACATAGACCTGAATTTTATAGACGAGGTTTCCATAAGGATCTGCGGCATCAATGAGGCCAATTGCAGACTGGAAGTTTTTTACCTCGAGCCGGTGCCTTTCAATGCCGGAAGGGAACTTCGGCTGCAGCCGGGACTTGCCGATGGGCAGTCCATCCTCCTGGACGAAAATTTCAAAATCGAGGTGGTGTTGCGCAGGCTGCGCAATATCTCACCACTGAGTATAGACTGTAGCTTCGAATTTGGTTTTGAAGTAAGCAGATAAATTCATACCATATCACAACCCAGCCCGCCTAAAATTGGGTTACTTTTTGGGTTGTCGAGGTATTAATAAGGGTAATCTAGGTGCAAGGCACTTTAAGGTGCCTTGCACCTGAGCTTTAATGTTCTGATAATCAATATTTTGAACTAAAAAAATTGGCCAAATTTAATACAAAGCCATATCAAAACGCCAGCGGTAATTTTTGGTCAGCGGATCTTGGGGCCCCCAGATGCGGAAAAAGGCAATCCCCAGTTTTCGGGGCAAGTCGCCCATGAAACTTTTGTCGCACTGTATCGCCTCGATCACCTGCTGAATGCCGGTTTCTAAGGCTCCCTGTCGCACTGCTTCCTGTGCTTTCCCCATAGCTTCGCCCACCTTTGACGAGGGATCGAAATCTGCCTGCATAAAAGTCGCCAGCACCCTAAGGTCTTCTGCCTGATCGAACCACTTGCCGCCCATCCTGATCGGTTGCAATAAGGCTACAGCCTTTTCCGGTTCGCTGTACACCAACCATTTGGCCAATTCAAAGGCGGCCTCGGTATAATCCGGATGTTGCGCCACAAACTCGCCCAATTCCTTGACTTTAGCGGGGGAAGGATCTGCCTCGATCGCGGCCAGCAGCTCGTCCAGTACTTTTTTCCGGGTATCCGGGATATGCTCATCCAGCCACTGTTCAATGGATCTTTTGGGTAAGGCTCCTGCAAACTCGGCTTTCACTTTGCCTTTATAGAACAGCTTGACATTTGGAATCCCTCTGATCTGATACTGCTGTGCCAGCTCGGGTTCTTCCTCTGTGTTCAACTTGATCAGCTCCCATCGTCCTGCCTGTTCGGCAGCCAGTTGTTCGATCACCGGCCCCAACACCCGGCAAGGGCCGCACCAGGGTGCCCAGAAGTCCACTACCACAGGGATGTCCTGGCTTCGCTGGATGACTTGTTGTTCAAAATTCAGGCTCATACCTCATTTATTTTTTCAAAGTTATACCTTAATTACCTGATCGGCAGCAATTACATAGATCCTATCGCCCTTTTTTACCGGGATCTGTGCGGTTCCGGTGAAGGTTCCAAAAGCGGGTAGGATTCCTTGTTTTTGTCCAAAATAGAAACAGGGTAAACGAAGGGTTTGTTTACCTGCACCGCTGAGCCGAACCCCCGGATGGATATGACCTGCGAGGTTATACAGACCGGAGGGTGGGTCATTGACCGGATGGTGGGTGATCCACCAGGGGCCTTCTGCAACCGATTCCGGTAGTATTTTTAGTCCCGCATCGGCATAAATGCCCAAATCCAGGATATCGTGGTTACCGGGGATCAGTTCGAAAGTAACCTCGCGAAACTGCAAGATCAGTTCGGCAAGGGTAATCCATTCCCTGTTGTAAGTGCTGTGGAAGAGGTCGCCCAGAAACAATACCCTTTCCGGCCTGAAGTCCAGCAAAACACTGATCAGCCGGTCTGTCCCCGCATCGGCTGCCGCTACCGGCACCGGTATCCCATGCTTCCGAAAATGGCTGGTCTTGCCAGCGTGCAGATCGGCGATCATCAAGGTGCGGGCTTCCTCCCAAAAAAGAGCCTTCAAAGGATGCAGGTGGAGGGTTTGTCCCAAAAATTCCAGAGTAGCTGTTCCGGTCATGCGGGTCTGACTAAAATTCGGATTTGTCGCAAGATGTCCATTTTTGTCGGGAAAAGTGCTGGGAAAGGCCAAAATTTTTCTGTACAGGTGCAAGGCACCTTAGAGGGGGGGGTATCGGTAACCATTTTTATCAGGTAAATTGCAACTGCATCTTTTTGATTCGCTCTGCCAGCGACTCGGAGCTTAGTTTTTCGCGCAAGCGATCCACCATGATGGGAAAGGCAAAAGGGGTAGGTTTTTCGGGGCAACAAAATACCAGCTGCTGGGCAGTCATTTTTTCAAGCGCGCGCCGCAATCGCATTTCTTCGAGCTGAAAGGTCATCACTTCGTCATACGCTTGCAGCAGCAGCAGGTTGTCCGGTTCATAGTCCTGAAATACTTTAAAAAACAGTTGGGCAGAGGCCTGGATATGGCGCTCCTTTTTTTCGCTGCCCGGCAATCCTTTGAAAATGAGCCCGGAAATTCCTGCGATGTCGCGAAATCGCCGCCCGGCCATTTCTACGCTGTTGATGCTTTGCTGAATATGCTCGTACAGGTTGACTGTGGAAAATAGTCCCTGTTCCAGAGCCTCCTCGATTGGAATGGGTTTTTCGGAGAGGAGTTCAAAACCGTAGTCGTTCATGGCGATGGAAAAGGAAAGGGGTTGCAGGCGGGAGATGCGCCAGGCAAAGAGCGCTCCCATGCCTTCGTGTACTGCTCTGCCTTCAAAGGGGTACAACAACAGGTGGTAACCTTCTTTGGTTTTGAAATATTCGATTAACAGTTCTCCGGTACCCGGTATGGCCGATCGCGATTGTTGCAGGTCGGTAAGGGGGCGAAGTGCCTGTAGTTCGATATCCAGGGCCTTCCCCTGCCGGATATCGTCCATTTTGTCGCGGATAAACACCGATAGTTCCGATGAAAGGGGCAGGCGTCCTCCCATCCAGGCAGGAATGCGACCGGTTTTTTTGTTGGACTTGCGCACTTGTGCGACCATCTCCCTGACCCGCACCAATTCCAGGCTGTGCCCGGCAAACCAGAAGGTGTCGCCCGGCTGTAACTGGGCGATAAACCACTCTTCAATGGTGCCAAGCGATTTTCCCCCGACAAACTGTACCCGGATGCTGGCATCGCTGACGATGGTACCGATAGACATCCTGTGGCGCATGGCCGTACGCCGGTTGAGTACCTTGTACACCCCATCCTCTACCACCACCTTTTTGTATTCATCGTAAGCATCCAGACTCGCCCCGCCTGTCTGTATAAAACGCAGTACCCAAGCCCATTCGGCTTCTGTCAGACTGTGAAAGGAGAAGGTTTGTTTGACCTCCTCAAAAATGACCTGCGGCCGGAATCCGTCCGAAACGGCCAGGGTGACCAGGTACTGGATCAGCACATCGAATGACCGGATGTACGGCACGCGCTGCTCGATGATCCCTTCTCCTACCGCGCTGCGCAGCGCAGCTCCTTCCAGCAATTCGAGCGAGTGGGTGGGCACAAAATAAACCTTACTAACTGCTCCCGGCCTGTGGCCACTGCGGCCTGCCCGTTGCAGGAAGCGGGCAATCCCCTTAGGACTGCCAATCTGTACCACAGCTTCCACCGGGCGAAAGTCCACCCCCAAATCCAGACTCGAGGTACTCACAACAGCTTTCAGAATGCCTTCATGCAGGGCATTTTCCACCCAGTCGCGCAAAGGTCTGCTGATAGACCCGTGGTGCATGGCGATGGCTCCTGCCAGATCGGGTGCCAGATCCAGCAACTGCTGGTACCAGATCTCGCACTGCGCCCTTGTATTCGTAAAAATCAGCGTGCTTTTGTGGTTTTCGATAATCGGCAAAACCTGCTCCAGCATTTTAATGCCCAAGTGTCCCGCCCAGGGAAAGGTTTCTATCGCCTCCGGCAAAAGGGTTTCTACCGCAATCGCTTTCTGGCGGGAAGCGCGGATCAGACAGGCATTTTTGGCGGTATCGCCGTAGCCAAACAAGACCTCCATGGCTTCTTCCAGGTTGCCAATCGTAGCTGAAATCCCCCAGGTTTTAAGATGGGGCAAGAGGGCGCGCATTCGGGAAAGCGCTAGTTCGACCTGAACCCCCCTTTTGGAACCGATTAGTTCGTGCCATTCGTCTGCGACCACCACCTGCAATTCGCCCAGCCACTGGTCGTAGCCCTTCGAGGCCAAAATCAGGTGCAGGCTTTCCGGAGTGGTAATCAACAGTTGCGGAGGGTTTTTCTTTTGTTTCTGCCGGGTATTGGCATCCGTATCGCCCGTCCGTATCGCTACCTCCCAGTCCAGCCCCATTCCGCTAATCGCGCGACCGGCGGCCAGACTAATTTCCTTCGCAAGTGCCCGGATGGGGGTGATCCAGATCGCCTGTAGTCCCGGTTTTTTTGCCGAAGGCGATACGGCCTGAGTCCGCATATACTCGAGCAGGATGGGGATAAGCAGCGAATACGTCTTACCACTCCCCGTGGGAGCATTGACGACCCCGTTTTTCCCTGAAAGATAGGCCTCCCATGCGCTTATCTGGAAAGGGAATGGTTCCCACGACATCCGTGAGAACCATTCCCGACCGTATTGGATCCAATCCATGTCTGATGCTTGATGATCCATTCCGCTTAGAACATTCCGTCGCAGCCGATAGGCGAACCATCGGGCATGGCGGGTGAAGGCGGCACCTGGTATGCAGCAGGATCGGCCTTGTAGCGCGCAATTTCATCCAACATATAAATATAATGTGCCCCCTGGTTCGGGTCTTTCGGGCTGGCAGCCACTGTCTGCAGGCGCTGTTCCATTTCTGCCACCTTTAGTCGGGCCACCGCGCTCACCTGGCGCATAATACCATTATCCCCAGCCAGTTCCAGCAGGTGTTGCAGGACTAGTTTTTCGGTCATCCGAGCAATTTCCTGGTGGAAAACAGCATCCCCGGGGCGAACTTCTACGGACTGGATAATTTTATCCAGATAAGCGGCCAGCGACAAACGCTGTTCGGGATCGCGGGCATACTGCTCTACCAATCGGGTCAGTCGCTCGGGGTTAAGCAAAAACTTCAAGGTATTGGCCGCAGAACTCTCGGCTGCCCCGATGGGATCGAAGGTCAGTCCGGTATGAATTTTGAACAACTCTCTGTTGCGGGAATATCCTTTTGCCTGCGGCGGAATCAGGGCGATAACAGACTCCGGCACAGCCAAAAATGCAGGATCCAGGGTTGCCAACAGGGCCTCCAGGGCCTCTTTTTGCTGTTCGGGTGCCACCATTTCGTTCAGGGGCTGACCGTCCCCGCGAGCGGCATACGTATAATGTACCCCTCCGATTAGTTTCGATACGGCCTCAACCTGATAGCGGTGCATCAGATAAAGGGGCACCAGCACGCTCTCCAGGTTGCTCATGGGAGTTCCCACAGGGATATTCCACTCGCCAAAACCCGCCAGTCCTTTTGCCCGAAGGGCTTTCATGCGCTCCAATTCTCCTACTGCAGAAGCACCATTGTCCCATAGGTGACCATAGGGGTTGGCACCATGCACAGGTCTGGCATCCTCATCGGAAATATAATGCAGTCCCATCTTGATATTCTCCGTTAAAATCCCTTTCAGGGCAGCTGCCTCATTCACATTATCGGGGAAATCCTGGTACCCATACAAAATGGTGCGCTTATCCCAGGCTGCAATCCCGGTATCATAAGCCTTTGAAAAGTCCACCTTGCCATTGGCATCCAGGGCGATAAAAGGATGGGGATAATCCATCACAGAGGCGCGGTCGTTGACGCTGGAAGCGAAGTTGTGGGCCAGACCTATAGTATGACCTACCTCGTGGGCCGACAACTGCCGCAAGCGAGCCAGTGCCAGCTGTTCCAAACGCGGATCCGGTTTTTCGCCATTCTCATACGCCCGGATCAGTCCCTGAGCGATCAGAAAATCCTGCCGGACGCGGAGAGAACCCAAGGATACATGCCCTTTGATGATTTCTCCGGTACGCGGATCGGTCACGGAGCTTCCGTAAGACCATCCCCGGGTAGAGCGGTGTACCCAGTTGATCACATTGTAACGCACATCCATCGGATCCGCATCGGGCGGCAGCAACTTCACCTGAAAAGCATCCTTGTAGCCGGCTGCCTCGAAAGCCTGGTTCCACCAGGAAGCCCCTTCGATAAGCGCAGACAAAATTGGCTCGGGAGTGCCCCGATCCAGATAATAGACGATAGGTTCCACCGCCTCGCTCACCGCTGCATTGGGATTCTTCTTCTCCAGGCGATGCCGCACAATAAAGCGCTTCACGAGCGGTTCGCTGATCGGGGTAGCATAATCGTAGTAGGCCAGGTCATTGTAGCCCGAACGGGGATCATAAACCCGGGGTTGGTAGTTATTATCGGGCAACTGCACCAAAGAATGGTGCATCCGCACGCTCACCACATCGGCCACCGGAGTCACCGAACGGATCCACCCGCCTTCTGGGGTACCTGTAAACGTAAGCGTAGCCTCAAACTCTGAGTTTTGCGGGAAATTTTTTGTCCTTTCCATGAACATCGCCGAGCGCGACTCTTCCAGTCGGTAAGTGCCCTGCCGCGAGCTGCGCAGACGCTGCACCACGCCGTGTGCATCGCGCATGAGGAAAGGAGTGAAGTCCACCAATACCTTATTGTCCTCTTCCGCTTCCACCTTAAAGCCCCAGATGATGGAAGAAGCAAAAGCTTCCTCTACCGACTGTTGCTCTTCCGGATTGTCGCTCACCGCTCTGAACTTCAGGTTTTTCACCCGAAGTAGTATTTTTGGGCCGCTGCGCTCAAAAACTACTACATGTTCGCCGCCCAACTGATTGCGATCCAAGCCAATATCATTGGAACCCACCCCTGCGGTCAGCGAATTGACATATAAAAACTCCTGGTCGAACTTATCTATTTCCAACCAGATTTTGCCCGCCTGGGCATCCCAATAATAATTGAAATAGCCTGGAAAGGCCTGCATGCTGCTCACCTTGGAAGCAATATTGCCCTGCGCGGCTGCTCCTGAGGCTTGCAACAGGAAGGGAAGCAGTACCCAAAAAAGGTATTTTTTCATAAAGTATGGATTTACGTTTTGACAAATACAACAAGCCTTTAAATTAGACAAACTTTTTTTATTCTCCATAGCTTTCCAGCATATCCTTCAAATCCTGCAGGGTATTGGCCGCTTCCGGTTGTTTGTCTTTGCGCCAGCGCAGCATTCGCGGAAAGCGCAGCGCGATACCGGATTTGTGTCGGGGAGAAGCGCTAATGCCTTCGAAAGCCAGTTCGAACACCTGCACCGGACTTACGCTTCGCACGGGGCCGAAGCGCTCCAGGGTATTTTTGCGCACCCAATGGGTAATGGCCTGAAATTCTGCGTCGGTCAGACCGGAATACGCCTTTGTAAAGGGCACCCAGGCCTCGCCATCGCGCACGGCAAAAGTGAAGTCGGTAAACAAATTTGCCCGTCGGCCATGACCTTGCTGGGCATAAATCATCACCGCATCTATGGTCATCGGATCTACCTTCCATTTCCACCACTCCCCTTTTTTCCGTCCCTGCTGATAAGTCGAGTCTTTGTGTTTGAGCATCAGGCCCTCACAATGATATTTTCTGGAATCGGCCCTTTCGCGGGCTACGGCTGCCCAATCTGTGAAAGGCAGTTCGGGAGAAATTTTCAGCACTTCAGGCATATCGGGCTGTTCCAGCAGGTGACACAAAGCCTTCCGCCTGTCGGCAAAACTATGCTGCCGCAGGTCCTTCCCCCCCAGTTCCAGCAGATCGTACCCCATCAGGATCACGGGAACCTCCTGCAACACTTTGCGGGTGACCTGTTTTCTCCCGATGCGGGTTTGCAGGGCCTGAAAATCCAGGGGAATGCCCTCGCGGAAGGGCAGGATTTCGCCGTCGAGTACCGTGTAGTCCGGCAACACCCCAGCCAGGGGCTCAAATTCCGGAAACTTATCCGTCATCAGTTCCTCACCTCGGGACCAGACAAACAAATTACCCGCTCGCACAATCAGTTGTGCCCTAATCCCATCCCATTTGCGCTCCGCCATCCAGTTGGCCGGATCGCCCAACTCCTCTACCGAACCCTCCAGCGCATAACAAAGATAAAAGGGATAGGGGCGGGAAAGCTGATCGGAAGGATTATCCTCGATCAGCAACTGATCAAAACGATCGGTATCCGGCGACCAAGCTCCCATGAGCCGATGGGCAAGGAGATTTTCCTCCAGGCCCGTAAACAGCGCCAGTGCCCGCACCATCAGCTTTTGGGAAATCCCAATGCGAAAACCGCCCGTAATCAGTTTGTTGAAAATAAAGCGCTCCTCGTGTCCCAAACTATCCCAGGCCTCCAGGATGCGAGCCTTTTTGTCTGCTTCAGACAAGACTTCCAGCTCTCGGATAAACGCAATCCAATCCGAAAGCGTCCGATCTGAATGTTGGGAAGGCGGAGGCAGGAGCAATGCGATCGTCTCAGCCAGATCGCCCACCACATGATAGGAATCCTCAAACAACCACTGCGGCAAATCTGCCTTTTCTGCTGCCCAATTGCGCAGCAGGGTCGTCGTTACCGTCCGTTTCGGTCGGCGGTGCGACAAAATGGCAATTGTCCAAAGCTTATCCCGATCGCTCACCTTACCCAGGTACTCCGCCAGTGCGCGTACCCTTTCATTCGTTTTGGTCGTCTGATCCAGTGCAATCACCAGCGATGCAAAGTCTTTCATGATTGTAGTCGCTTAATCTTCAGTAGTATCAGCCTCATTCATCTCGTGCAATTCCCCCTGAAATTCCGTTTTCAGCTCAAAAGCCTGCAATCCTTTTTCGCGCAGCCAACGGGAAAAGATTTCTGTGTAGCCGTGGGTCACATACACCGTAGAAGCCCCGGTAGCCTCGATCACGGCATTCAGCCCGCGCCAATCAGCATGGTCGGAGAGCACAAACCCCCGCTCCACCGCTCTTCGGCGGCGTGCCCCGCGGATAGACATCCACCCCGATGCCACACCTACGGACAAGTCCTTGAACTTTTTCAACCAGGGGCCGCTTGCCGCCGAAGGAGGCGCCACAATAATTCCCCCTGCCACATCTTTAGCCTGCATACCGGAACTTAATCGAATAGTATCTGGAAGTGCCACCCCTTGAGCGCGCAGCACCTCGTTCACATTCTCTATAGCCCCATGCGTATAAATCGGTCCGATAGCCGTATCCAGGTGTCGGATAATGCGCTGTGCCTTACCCAGCGCGTAACCTGTGAGCAAGGTCACCCTTCCGGCCTCCCGGTTCTCGGCCCACCAATTGTTGATCGCCTCAAACACTTCCGACTGTGGCGACCAGTTGTACACCGGCAAACCAAAAGTGGACTCCGTAACAAAGTACTCGCAGCGGCGGGGTTCAAACGCCTCTGACAAGCCATCGTATTCCGTCTTGTAATCCCCGGAAACCACCCAGGTCTCCCCCTTGTAGGACACCTCGATCTGTGCAGAACCCACCACGTGGCCGGCCGGCCAAAAACTAAAACGCACCCCATTGATGTACACCGGTTCGCCATAATCCACGGACGACAAATTGACCGGTCCCAGCCTGAGTCGGATCACCGGGCGGGCTGCATGCGTACACAAATACGACTGAGATCCCCAGCGCGCATGATCGGCATGTCCGTGGGTAATCAATGCCCGTTTGACCGGTTTCCAGGGATCAATATACACCCCCGCCAAAGGACAAAAAATACCCTCTTGGGCAAACTCCAGCAAAGCCATGCATTTCGCTTTAACAAATCTTTAATTAACAAATTCTTATTCGTTTCTTAACAGAATTAAAAAAATATTCTATTTTGTGTGCAAAACGAATAACCAGCAAACACTGTCTCCCTTTAAATCGCTAAATCGAACAAAAGGACAGTTTCTCAACCTGAAAGGTTTACGGCAATTTACCTACCGTAAACCTTTTTTATTTTCATGGTATCAGGGTTTCAGCAGCTCCTTCACCGCATCTACCTTCTCGTTAGGCACGGTAAAAGCGAGGTTGTAGTGTTTGATGCGCCAACCCTGGGGAGTTTTCACAGCGATCCCCGAACCCCTGCATGGCCCCATCCAGGTATCCAGCAATTCTTCCCACCAGCCAATTTGCCCATTGGCAGAAAAATACACTTGTCGGCTATGCGGCTTAAAATCCCAGGCAGTTTCCCGTTCGAAAGCAGCCTTTGCCCAATCGCGAAACACATCGCGCTCCCAGCGTTCGCCGGCATCCGTACCCAGATAAATGCCGTCGGGGGTCATGCTTCCAAAAAACACCTCCTCATCTGCCTGCGCTGCTGCGACATGCCAGCTGTCTATCAAGGTCCCCAGCTCACCGGCCAGATCGGGTTGCACCTGCCAGCAATCTGCATCCTTTCTACGGGTATCGGTGATAGACAAAATTTTCCAGCCGCTGTCTGACTTAAACAACTGGAAGTTATTCACACCACAGTGCATAAACCGATCCCCGTAGTACAGCCCATATTCCGTCCACACATTCGCCAAATGTCCGTCTATGCGAATGTCGTAGCTCCAGATCCGCTCATCCAGAACCGCCTCCCTCGGTGTCCCTACTGCATTCAAAAAACCGGCCACCGAACCATTCCGGATCTCGGGGCCATTGTCGGTCACCATCACCGTTTGCATGGTCGCCTGCGGCAAAAACAACACACCCACCGCGCTGCTGTCTCCCGCGCGCATTCCATCGAACATCGCCATCACAACAGCCTGAACGGCATCCTTCTCCGGATCTACCTGAGCCAAACTTAGTCCAGGAAAAGCAAGCAAAAGCAAAAAATATAACTTATTCATTTTCATAAAATTATTTATTTTTATTTTTCTTTAACCAAACCTTGGGAATAGCCACTCCGGTGGACTCTGCCTGCCAAATCAGGCTCACGATCCACCAGCGTTCGCCATCGAACATCAGTTGGAGGCTATTGATGCCCCGGTCGAAAGGAGCGGCATCTGACGGATTTTCTCTTGACTCATAGACCATAAACACGGAAGCGATATCGCCGTAGCGACTCACATGGAGGTTGGAAGCCACTTCAAAAAAATTGCGTTTTTCCAGATTCGGGCCAATATCGCTGATATAGCGCTCGACGGAAAGTTCCAGCACCCGCCACTCCTCATTGCGCTTGCTTCGGATATAAAACGGCACGTCTCCTCTGAACAAATTGCGGAACCTATCCCAATCAATATTCCTGCCTGCCGGGCCGGAAATCGTCTCCAAAAGGGCGTCCATAGCCGCTTCAAGGCTTTGCACGTCGTCGCGGTAAGCAGATGTTTGCTGCCCTGATGCATAAAAAACAGGGGATGCAAAGAAGAAAATTAAAAAACAAACGTTTAAAAAACGATTGCCAAACAGGTAGCGGTCAAACATAATCGGTACAATTGCGGTTAAAAAATCGAAACTCATGATACAAAATACAGTTTTAATTTTCCCCATCCAATGAAAACAAACCTTACACCATCCCTTCTTTTCTTCAAACCCCTGGTACTGCTCCTGTTACTCTGGACTACTTCCTGTGGAGTAGCCTCGCAATCCGGTAGCGCGTCGGACTTTACCGACATCCGACCCGACTACGCCAACCCTGATTTCTGGGCAGCGCTGCCGCAAAAAGAAGATCCTGCTGACCGAACACCCAGTCCTAAGCTCGTCAATGCCCAAGATACCGCCCAGGCAGATGTTTTTTTCCTCCACCCTACCAGCCATTCTTCCAAACGCGGTGCCATTTATTGGAATGCGCCGCTCATGGACGAAAGTATCAACCAGAAAACCGACCAAAGCAGCATTTTGTACCAAGCGAGTCTGTTCAACGGCGCCGGTAAAGTCTATGCCCCCCGCTACCGACAAGCCCACCTGCAGGCGTATTACACCAAAAACCGCAGCAAGGCCATGGAAGCCTTTCAGCTGGCCTACGAAGATGTAAAAAATGCTTTTCAATATTACCTGGAGCACTACAACCAGGGAAGGCCCATCATCATTGCCGCGCATAGTCAGGGAACCACTCACGCAAAGACGCTTATAAAAGAATTTTTTGACGGCAAACCCCTTTCCCGGCAACTCGTGGCCGCCTATCTCGTAGGCATGCCCGTAGAAAGTACCTATTTTGACAACATTCCACCCTGTACCACTCCGGAACAAACAGGCTGTTTTTGCAGTTGGCGCACCTATAAAACGGGGCGCTATCCCAAATTCAACCCCAAAGATGTAGAGATTGTCGCCACCAACCCCCTGACCTGGACCACGGACGACACCTATGCCCCGAAAAACATCAACCAGGGAGCTGTCCTGATGAAATTTGAAAAAATCCTGCCTGAGCTTAGCGATGCACAGGTGCACGAGGGTCTGGTTTGGATCAAAAAACCCCGATTTCCGGGCAGCTTTTTGTACTGGAACCCCAACTACCACGTAGGAGATTACAATTTGTTCTATCTCAACGTCAGAAATAATGCTATTTTAAGGGTCAATACGTTCCTGAAACAGTAACATCGTTCATACATGGATATCTACCGACAAAGATCCAACTGGAAGTTATACCTGGCTATCGCGGGGGTGCTGATCATCTCGGTGTCCATGTTCAATACCAATTACCTCTACCAGCGCCTGTCAGAGGAAGAAGCACGCAAGGTCAAACATTACGAAATGGCGCAGGAACTGATCAATGATATTGACGAAAATAACATTGACAACTGCGATTATACCCTGCATACCAAAATTATCGAGTCCAACACCAGTATCCCCGTGATCCTCGTGGACGAGCGCGGAGAGGTGATCGCATCCGCCAATTTTGGTTCCGACCTCGATACCAATTACGTGTACCTCAAACAAGTGGTGGCCGACATGGAAGCCGAAGGGTTTGAACCCATCGAAGGATATGCTTACAAAATTTATTACAAGGAGTCCAAAATCCTGACCCAGCTCCGCTTTTTTCCCCTGATCCAGTTACTCCTCATCGCCGCCTTCGTATTTTTGGGCTACCTGGGTTTCAACTACTCCAGAAAAGCCGAACAAAACCGCGTGTGGGTAGGGATGGCCAAAGAAACCGCCCACCAACTCGGCACCCCAATATCGGCTATCGTAGCCTGGCTCGAACACCTCCGCGAAATCCGAGGCGGAGATCCCGAACTCCAGGAGGTGGTCGTGGAACTCAGCAACGATATCAACCGACTCGAACTCATCGCCGACCGCTTCTCCAAGATCGGCTCCGCACCCCACCTCGAAGTGTCCAATATCTTTGCCGAACTTCACAAGTGTCGCACCTACATGGAACGACGCGCTCCCAGAAAGGTGAGTTTTGTTTTTCCCGATCCACGGGACACCCCACCCCTCCTTGTTGCCATCAACCAACACCTGTTCGAATGGGTCATCGAAAATCTCCTGCGCAATGCCCTCGATGCCATGGAAGGGAAAGGTGAAATCCAGGCAACCGTGGATGCCGATGCCGCATTCGTGTATATTGACCTGTCCGATACCGGAAAAGGGATCCCCGGCAACAAGTTCAAAACCGTTTTCCAACCCGGCTATACCACCAAAAAACGCGGCTGGGGGCTGGGACTATCCCTCGCAAAAAGGATTGTCGAACAATACCACAACGGAAAAATTTTCGTGAAAAAATCCGTCGAAGGCAAGGGAACCACCTTCACAATCAAACTCCCCCGCGCGAAATAATTGTCCAATTAAGCCCCTGGGGAAGGTAAAAACAGGGCTGAAAAACAGGGCTAAAAAACATGTCAAAATACTGAAAATCAAATATTTAAAACACAGGTGGAAGCCACCTTAAGGTGACTTCCACCTGATTACCACTTATTAATACCTCCACCTGCTAAAAGGTAACCTTTCCAACAGGGTGGCGGGTGTTAGTCCTTATAAAACATCCACTTGCCCAGTTCCTTGAGGGTTACTTTTTTGCCGTACATGAGGATCCCGACCCGATAAATTCTACCCGACAGCCATACAAAGAAAATACAAGTACCTACCAGCAGGACGACCGACAGGGCTACCTCCCAAAAGGGCGGATTGAAAGCCAATCGGGCGGGCATTACAATGGGAGAAAACAGGGGGAACAGGGATGACCATACGGCCAGACTGGAGTTGGGAGATTGCACCGATACCATCATGATGTAAAAAGCCAGAATTACGGGAATCGTAATTGGCAGGGTGAGGGATTGTCCCTCGCCAATATCATCGCCCATGGCAGAGCCTACTGCTGCAAACAGCGAAGCGTATAGGAAGTAGCCTCCCAGGAAGAAAATCAGAAACAGGGGCAGGATCAGCCACCAGTTTTGTTTCGACAACTCCTGCATGGCCAGACCGATCTGTGCCTGCATGTCGTCCGGATTCATGTTTTGCAGCGCCGGGTCGCCCATCGCCGGGGATTCAAAATTAAAAAAGAGGTTGACCACCATCATCACCAATGGAATCAAAATCGCCCAGATCACAACCTGGGTCAGCCCCACGGCACCCACGCCAATAATTTTGCCCAGCATCAGCTGGAAAGGTCGAACCGAGGAAATCATCACCTCTACGATACGGCTGGTTTTTTCTTCCATGACGCTGCGCATCACCATCATGCCATAGATGAACACCGTAAAATACATGATCAATCCCATAATGGAGCCAATCCCTGCTGCGATGGCACTGGTCAGACTCGTTGCATCTGAACCCTCGTCGCTTAGCGGCTCGGGATCCAGTTCTACCCGCATATCCAAAGCATCCAACTGGGCCTTATCCAATTGCAAGGAAGCAATTTTGTACTCCCGAAGGTTATCGGCCACCTTGCTCCGGATACTCGTTTCTACCTCCAGAGTGGGCTGGTTATCCGAATAATAATAAATGGTGAGGCGCGTAGCCAACATGTCCTCGATCTTTGGGATTCGCAAGATACCATCGTACTCGTAATCCTCAAAATTGGCCCGCAAGGTCTCCAGCGGCACATCCACAAACTCAAAATACATATTGCCTTCGTCCTTGATCACCCCTTTGAAGATATTGCCCTCATCAATAATGGCGATCTGCTGACTTTCGTCGCTTTCGTACTCAAAAATAAATCCCACCACCACAAAAAACAGCGCGAAAGCCAGGGGGGTAAGGATGGTTGCCAGGATAAACGATTTCCGGGTTACCCTGGACAAATATTCTCTCTTGATGATAAGTCCGAGCTTATTCATAGTCTTTTGTTTTTTATCGCGGACAATCAGCCCGCCAAATTGGAATCTTCCACCCGCTTGATAAATATTTCGTTCAGACTGGGCAGGATTTCGTGGAAAGAATGGATCCGGATCCCCTGGTCAATCCAGTGGCGCAGAAGCGGATTGGAATGAGAAGCATCCGGTAGTTTTACTGTAACACTTTCGGCTGACTGCTGCACCAGCTCCAGTCCATCCAATAGCCCCACTGGCAGATTGCCCTCAAAACCAATGTGAAACAAATTGTCCTTGTGAGCATGCTTGATATCTTTCACCTTGCCCTGCAACACATTCTGCCCCTTGTTGATCAGAACAATCTCCTCGCAGATCTCCTCTACCTGCTCCATGCGGTGGGTAGAAAAAATAATACTGATCCCCTGCCGGTTAAGTTCGTGAATTTCAGATTTGATCAGATTGCTGTTGATGGGATCCAGCCCGGAAAAAGGTTCGTCGAGGATCAACAGGCGCGGTTTGTGTACCACCGTCGAAATAAACTGTATCTTCTGCTGCATCCCCTTCGACAACTCCTCTACCTTCTTGTTCCACCAGGAAGAAATCTCAAAGCGCTCTACCCACTCGCCCAGCGCTTTTTTCGCCTCCGCGGCCGACAAACCCTTGAGTTGAGCCAGGTACACGAGCTGCTCGCCCACTTTCATCTTCTTGTACAAACCCCGCTCCTCAGGCATGTACCCAATCATTTCCGGATGACGGCTGTTGAGTGCCTCCCCATCCAAAAATACCTGCCCCGAGTCCGCCCGGGTAATCGTGGTAATAATCCGGATCAACGAAGTCTTTCCGGCTCCATTAGGCCCCAGCAGCCCGAAAATAGCTCCTGCCGGGACATTAAAACTCACGCGGTTGACCGCAGTATGTTTGTCGTAGGTTTTTACGACATCCACCAAGGTAAGGATATCCATAATCCAGTCGGTTTTTTTCCAAAGTTAAAATAATGCAACCTGCCCAAACAGCTTTCCGCAGCAAAAATTTTATCTTGACCACCTTAACACAAGTCTATGCAATACAACTCCCGGCCAAGCTGGTTTGTCATCGTTAACCCTCACGCAGGTAATGGTAAAGCTGAAAAAAAATGGCCGATCATCCGGCAATATTTAGACCAACACCTCATATTACAAGACGTTTTTTTTACCCGGGAACCGGGAGATGCCAGTACCATTGCCCGAAAACTTGCTGCTGAAGGCAAAAAGTATATCATCGGGGTAGGCGGCGATGGGACTAATTTCGAAATCGTCAACGGACTCTTTTCGCAGTCCGTTACTCCTCCCAGCGACATCGTGTACGCGCTGCTGCCCGTAGGTACCGGCAACGACTGGATCCGGCATCACGGCATCCCCAAACAACTCGAGCCCTGGGTGGCTATGGTCCAACAGGCAAAAACCATCCGACAAGACGTAGGCTATATAGATTGTGATGGTATGCCCCGAAAGTTTTTTATGAATGTATGCGGCATGGCCTATGATGCTTTTGTGGTCAAATACCTCCAACCCTGGCGCCGCTGGATCCAACACCCCCTGATTTATATGCTGGGCATCCTGCGCTGCCTGTATCTCTACCAACTCCCCCTGGCACGTATCCAACTCGACAACGAAGACCCCATCACTACCCGCACCTACACCATCAACGCAGGAATCTGTCGTTTTTCCGGAGGAGGCCTCCAAATTGTCCCCCATGCCATCGCCACGGACGGTCAACTCGCCGTAACCATCGCCCCCGAGTTGTCAAAACTCGAAGTGCTCCGCAATACCCCCCGCTTTTACAGCGGAACAATCCACCAACACCCCAAAATCATCGCCCGACAAGTCCGTCAGCTACAGGTAGATCCCGCCGCCAACGAGGAAATCTGGGTCGAAGCAGATGGCGAACTCCTCGGCAAAGCCCCCGTAACCATAGGCATTCTGCCCGCAGCCCTAAACATTGTCGTACCCTGATTTGGCTTTTCCACAACAGCCTGTGTACAGCCTGTTGAAAAGTAAATCGGAAAGCAGCTTCCCAAGTCTGGACAATTCCTGTTAATTTTGAAGTTGCAACTTTTCGATCAAACCTTTGAGATGGCCGAACAAAAAAATGTTTCTATAAGTACCCGAACCGGAAAAACTTACCGCAACCGCGCCGATGACGGCTCTCCTGCTTCCGGCGGCAAAATACAACCCCAGGCTGTCCCACTCGAAGAGGCGGTGCTGGGTGCCCTGATGCTGGACAAAGATGCCCTCGTCATTGTAGTGGATATTCTCAAACCCGAAAGTTTTTACCTCGAAAGTCACCAGGTCATTTATAGCGCCACCCTCCGCTTGTTTGAAAAATCACAACCCGTGGATCTCCTCACCGTGATGGAGGAGCTTAAAAAGGGCGGCGATCTGGAGCGCGCAGGCGGCCCCGCTTACCTGGCGGCACTGACCAATAAGGTGGCCTCCGCGGCCAACGTGGAATTTCACGCCCGTATTATCGCCCAAAAGTTTATCCAGCGCGAGCTGATCCAGGTTTCTACCAAAATCATCCGCGATGCTTATGAGGATACCACAGATGTTTTTCAGCTGCTGGACGATGCCGAACAGGGTCTTTTTGCGATAGCCGAACAGAACATGGGAAGGAACTTCGATACGATGGCCTCCCTGTCGGTTAAGCTGCGCAAACAACTCGACGAGCTCAAAAACCGCACCGATGGTCTGACCGGAGTGCCTACCGGGTTTACCGAACTCGACAGACTGACCTCCGGGTGGCAACCTTCCGACCTGATCATCATCGCTGCCAGACCCGGTATGGGTAAAACGAGTTTTGTCCTTTCCATCGCCCGAAATGCAGCTACCCAGTTTGGTAAGGGGATCGCCCTGTTTTCTCTCGAGATGTCCAGTTTGCAGCTGGCTCAACGACTGATCTCCATGGAAGCCGAGATTTCCAGCCAGAAGCTGCGCAATGGCGGGATGGAAGAGTACGAATGGCAACAGTTTAATTCTGCCATCGAACGCATCGGGGAATCGCCCATCTTTATAGACGATACTCCCGGCATCAACGTGTTTGAACTCCGCGCCAAGTGCCGGCGACTCAAAATGCAACACGATATACAGCTCATTATTATAGATTACCTGCAGCTGATGAGCGGAGGCGGGGAAAACCACAAGTCGGGCAACCGCGAACAAGAGGTGAGCGGTATTTCGCGTGCCTTGAAAGCATTGGCCAAAGAACTGAACGTGCCGGTCATCGCCCTGTCTCAGCTGAGCCGCGCCGTGGAGGTGCGGGGAGGCACAAAACGACCTCAATTGTCCGACCTTCGGGAATCCGGTTCCATCGAACAGGATGCAGATATCGTGTCATTCATCTACCGCCCCGAGTACTACGATATTCTCGACGATGATAATGGCAACTCGCTGAAGGGCATTGCCGAAATCATCGTGGCCAAACACCGAAACGGGGCACTCAAAACCGTACAGCTGAAGTTTACCGACCGCTTTGCGACCTTCTCCAACCTCGACGATATGAATTTTGCCTCCCTGGCTTCCGATGCCATGCAGGACGATCCTTTTGGCAATATCATCACCCGGCCTTCCCGCATGAATGATGATGAAGATATTCCTTTTTAATTCAAACCGGTATGAAAGATAAAAAAGCACCACAACAGGCACCCGAGGGTTTTCCCATGCGCCTCAATAAGTATATTTCGCATAGCGGAATTTGTTCCCGCCGACAAGCCGTGGAACTGATCAAAGAGGGTCAGGTACAGGTGAATGGTAAAGTGGTTACCGAACCCGGGTTCGAGGTGCAGGAGTCCGATAAGGTGCTCTACAAAAATGCCGAAGTGCGCCCGGAGGGCAAAAAGGTATATTTGCTGCTCAACAAACCCAAAGATGTGATTACGACCCTGAAAGATGAGCGGGGAAGGAAGACCGTCATGGATTTGATAAAAAACAGGGAAGGGCTGCGCTTGTTTCCGGTGGGCCGCTTGGACAGGGCGACTACAGGCTTGCTGCTGCTGACCAACGACGGCGAACTGGCCAAGCGGCTTTCTCACCCCAGCCACAAAGTGAAGAAAATTTACGAGGTGGCACTGGATCGCCCTGTGGATGCCCGGGATCTGGCTAAGATCCGCGCCGGTCTTACCCTGGACGATGGACCGGCTCCGGTGAACTGGGTGGAGTTTATCAAAGACAAACCCAAGTCAGAGGTGGCTATCGAGATTGTGATCGGCCGCAACCGCATCGTGCGACGAATTTTTGAACAGCTTGGCTATAAAGTGCGCAAACTGGACAGGGTGTATTACGGGGGACTTACCAAAAAGGATCTTCCTCGGGGGTACCACCGCGAACTCTCCGAAAAAGAAATCGTAATGCTCAAGCATTTTCAGTAAGTCCCCACAGGCTTACCGAACCAGTGCTCCTACCAGCCCCAAGAGTTCGGTTTCTGTGTTTTTCAGGTTGTACAAAGCATTCAGGCGGCTTTGAGCTGCACTGATGTACCCCAGCTGTATGGTGCGGTAGTCAAACGAATTGATCTGCCCCCCCTTCAGCCGCTCCTCTGCAATGCGTAGGTTTTCCCGGGCATTTTCCAGCAAGCGGTTGCTCAACTCCAATAAGGCCTTTTGGTTGTTGTAGGCCGCATGGGTATTGCGCAGACGGGTATGCAGCCGCAAACGGGTATCCTCCAGGTTGAACTGCGCAATCTGTTCTTCTACCCGGGCGTTCTCAATGCGGCGGTTGCGCACGCCACCGTCAAATAAGTTGATGCTCGCGCCCACATTGATAAACCCATTCAGGGTATTGGCCGTAAGGGCATCCAGCGACAGGGTTTCCCCCGTACGGAGGGTTCCCGTTCCGGCAGACAAACTCCAATTGTACGTAAGTCCGGCACGCGCACTGATCGTTGCCGACTTACTGCTCTCCTGAAGCCGGGTATTGATACCTGCCAGCTCCTGGCTGATCGCAAGGTTCTGCAGGGTAAGATTAGCGGCCAGCATGCGTGCCTCCAGATCCTCCAGCATATAATCCGCCGGACTAAAATCGAGGCGATCTGTCAGTACATACGCTTTTTCCGTATCCCTCAACCCCATGCTCAGGTTGAGATTGCGCAGGGCAGCATCCAGGTTATTGCGCTGCAAGAGCCAATTGGTCGAATCACTCAAATAAGCATCCCGACTTTGCAACAGCTCGAACGAACCTGCCTGGCCAAACTCCTGTCGGGTTTCCTGATACGCAATGCGATCTTTTGACAAAGTCAGCACCTCCTCCAATACCCGCATCTGTTCCTGCTGAATCAGAACTGCGTAATAAGCCGCAATGACCCCCTGAATCACCTGCTCCACCGCCAAATTGGCATTGCCCCTGCTCAGTCGCGCCGCCTGCTCGAGCTGCTGCTTGCTCAACTGCACCCTAAAACCATCGAACAAGATCATACTCGCCTCAACCCCCGGAATGGCAGCCGTAGAAACCGAAGTCAGTTCGGGCAAAAACGAGGCCGGGTTATTGATATTGGTATAGCCATTATTGAAGCCCAACAAGGCATCCAAAGAAGGGAAACGCCCCGCAACCGCCCAATCGTTGTTGCGATCCGCAATTTCAATATTTTTATCCGCTATCCTGATCTGGTAGTTTTGCTCCAGCGCCACGGCAATCGCGTCTGCCAAACCCAAAGCCTCTTGTGCCCAGCCTAAGCGACCCAAAAATCCGGCAAACAACAAAAACAGCCCTAACTTTCTCATATCCTGATTCTCTTTTTGACCATTTAAAAAAAGCGCCGCTCAAACACAAAGCGCTTGGTGTAAAAGTTATAGAAAAATAAAATGCCCGTGCTCAACAGCTTGGTGAGGTACTGGTGCTGCGCAAAAAAAGGCCAGCGGTTCAGGCCATAGATCAAGCCCGTACTCAGCGAAAGCCCTATCATGGAAGCCGAAAAGGAGGCCAAAAAAATAGCCCAGGTGGCACCCTTTTGCTGAAAGATAAACCGCCTGTGCATGCCAAAATTGATCAGCACCGCCGTCCCGTAAGACACGATGTTGGCCGTCACCGGCGGTAAAAAGCGGTTGACCAATACCAGGTACAACACATAGTCCACCCCCGTGGCCAAAGCACCCGCTCCGGCAAATTTTACCTTCAGCAAAAACAGGTTGCGCAGCTTTTGCCACAAAGATTCTTCTCCGCGCTGCATCTGATACCTATATTAAATTATTCAAGGCAATCACCAGCGCAATGACTGCAAAAAGCAGCGCCCAAATGTACTGATACCCCCCTTCCGAACCGGTAGCGGGTTCGACCGATTCATAACTCGGCTTCACCCCATTCCACGCCCAGGAAGCATATACCTTGAAACGGTTGACAATAATCAGCAAGACCGGCAGTAAGACCAAAATGACCACCGTGATGACCAACAACCCAAATGAAACCGAGGCCGCCATGGGGATCAAAAACTGCGCTTGCAGACTTTTTTCCAACAACAGCGGCGCCAAGCCGGCAAAGGTTGTCAGCGAAGTCAGCAATATCGGCCTGAAACGCGATACCCCAGCCTCATACAAGGCCTCCATCTGGGGCATTCCCGACTCCAGACGCTGGTTGTAATTCGAAATCAACACCAGCGTGTCGTTGACCAATACGCCCACGAGCGCAATAATTCCCAGATTCGAAAACAAACTGATCGGAAGATCCAACAAATAATGTCCCCAGCCTACCCCGATCAACGCAAACGGAATCAGAGAAAAGACCACCAAAGTCTGACTCACCGACCGGAAGGTCAGCGCAATGATCAAAAACATGACCGATAACAACACAATTCCCACTGTACCAATAGATCCTGAAGATTTCTGCTGCTCCCTAAACTGCCCGTCAAATTCTATCCTTACCCCCGGATACTTGTTCAATATCTCCGGCACTACCGTCGTCTGTAAAGCAGCCGTCACATCGCTCACCGACACCTGATCGTTGGCTACATCGCCCTCCACCTTAACCCTACGCTTGCCATCCACGTGGTTGATGCTGATCACCCCACGCTTCATTTCTACATCTGCAATCTCAGACAGCGGGAAGGATCTCCCGTCGGGAAAACGAATCCGCATCGCACTCAACTGGGTTACATCCGAACGATCTTCCTCGTCGTAACGCACCCAAACCCGAACCTCATCCCTGCCCCGCTGCAAACGCTGTACCTCTGTTCCGAAAAAGCCCTGTCGAACCTGAGCCACGACATCCTGGACGTCCAATCCCAAAAAAGCAGCCTTTTCCTTGAGCTTGATCTCAAATTCGCGCAGCCCCTCCTGGTTGTCGTCCACCACATCGCTCAACTCCTCCAGGCGCTGCATCGCCCCCTTCAACTCACCTGCAGCAGCCGAAACCACTGCTTTATCGTCGCCAATTACATTGATATCAAAAGGTTTTCCGAAGGCAGACTCACTTCCAAAAGACACCACCTCCGCCTCGTAAATCGGGCCGGCTTCCTCCCGTATCGTATTAATGACCTCCCGAACCCGCAGGGAATCCCGGAGTTCCCCGGTCAATAATTTAATCGAAACCCTGCCTTCATAAGTCGAGGGGCCCACTGCTTTCTGCACGTACAACACAGCCTGCTTCTCCCCGTTGAAATACTGTTGACTCAACTTTTCGTTGGACCGCCAGGCAGCCGATTCGATATGATCCAGCCACTGCTCCGTCACCTCCTCCCGGGTACCTGCCGGCATTTTCAACACGATATTCAAATCGTCGCGCTCGATAATGGGGAAAAACGTCGTCTTAATCACCCCCCCGCTGATCGCACCAAAAGTAATCATCAGCAAGGCCACCATAAAAGATATGGTCAGGAGCTTGTTGTGCATGGCAAAGCGCAAACTCGGACCATACAGTCGGTCCCGCAAAAAGGCCAACACGCGCTCAAACCATTCCTGAATAGCATATTTCTTGTGTGCCGGATTCAGTGCTTTCGAATGGGCAATGTGCGTAGGCAGGATGATCATACCCTCCACCAGCGAAAACACCAGCGAAAAAATCACCACAATGGACATTTCGGTGAAAAAATCACCCAGTCGTCCATCAATAAAAAAGAATGCCGCAAAAGCCACTACCGTCGTCAGGATCGAAGAAAAGACAGCCGGAAGTACTTCCATGGTGCCTTCTATGGCCGCCTGGAGCCGCGGCATGCCCTCCTCGTATTTCTGATAGATGTTCTCTGCAATCACAATACCATCGTCCACCAGGATACCAATCACCAGGATCATCCCAAACAGCGATAGGACATTGATACTCACCCCCAGGGCATTGGCTATCACAAACATCCCCGCAAAGGAAATCGGAATCGCAATCGCAACCCAGAAAGCTACCCGGTAATTCAAAAAGATAGACAACAGCAAGATGACAATGAAAAAGCCCAGGATACCATTTTCGGTCAGCAGAGAAATCCTGTCGCGCAGGATCTCAGACTGGTCATTGACCAGCGTAACCTGTACCTCTTTGTTCGACTGATTGAAGCGATCCATGTACGCCTTAACCGACTCCACGATCGTCAACATATCCTCATCCAGGGTATTTTGCACATTGACCACCACGGAAGGTTTGCCATTGATATAATTCCGCTCCGGATTGTCCACCCATTGATCTCGAATATCTGCCACCTGTGCCAGCGTCACGGTCGAGCCATTGGCTCCCCGTTTCACCACAATATCGCGCAGTCCTTCCGCATAATACGATTTGTTGCGGGCGCGCAGCAGAAACTCCTCCTTTTCCCCTTTCACCGTACCCCCGGTCAATTCCAGGTTAGCCCCCTGCACAGCCTGAGCCACTTGGGTGAAAGTCAGGTTGTAGGCCCGCAAATCTTTTTCCCGAAGGGCAATCTCAATCTCCTCCTCGGGAAAACCACTCAATTTTACCTTAGAAATCCCCTCGATAGCCAGCAGATCCTCCTCCACTTGTCGGCCATAACGCTTCAGGGTAGGCAGGTCCACATCGCCGCTCAAAGCAAAACTAATCGCCTCACCCAGGGTCTCCAACTTAAAAATCACCGGAGGTTCCATCCCTACGGGAAAAGAATTGATCTGATCCACCGCGTTTTTCACATCCTGCAGCACCAGATCCGTGTCGTAGCCCTGCAGCACTTCCACCGCTATATTTCCGGAATTTTCGCGCGAGCTGGAGGTCGTTCGCTCCACCCCCGAAACCCCCTTGAGGTTTTCTTCTATTTTGTTGATAATCCCCTCTTCGATCTCCTCCGGGGAAGCTCCAGGGTATATCACCTGAATATTGACCAGCCGAACCTCAACCTCCGGGAAAAAAGTAGATTTCATACCCGAAAGTCCTACCAGACCCATGATCAGGATACCGAACATGATCAGGTTGGCCGCTATCGGATATTTTATAAAGTAGTTGATAAATGATCTCATATTGGATAAAGCTTTAGCCAGGCACTAATCCCTGCTGTTAATTTTGACATTCAATCCATCGAAGGTTCCGGGAAGAATTTTCGCCAGCAGGACAGTTCCATCCGGAATGCCTCTGACAATGGCTTCCTTCGGGGTAAGGCGCAGCACCTCGACCATTTTTAGTTTAACCTGTTCATTTTCGACGGTATAAACCGCATTTTGGTTAACCAGCAGGTCCCTCGGTACGGCCAGTGCATCCTCGATGGGAGCTGCAACTGCCTGTCCTTTTAGGTACATCCCTTCCCGAAGGTCTTTTCCTTCAACCTCAACAAACACCTTCACCGTCTGGGTATTGGCATCCACCTGATCATTGATGCGTTTGATCCGCCCTTGCCAGTCGCCGGGAATATCCTCCGACTGCAAGCTGACGCGGTTGCCCGTTTTCAGAAAAGGCAGATCCGATAAAGCGATCGTCGCTTCCAATTCATAATCGGCCGGGTTCATCAGCACTCCCAGCAACTGACCCGTTCTGACCAGCGCCCCGGGATTGATATTCACCTGGGTGAGTACCCCCGTAAACGGTGCATAAATGCGGTATTTGCCCAGACGTTCCTCTGCGCTTTTGATCGTATAATACGTTCCCTGAATATTATTGGATGCCACAAAGTACTTCTCCTGTTGGCTCACAGGTGCGGGAAACGGCCGGAGGGGAGCCTCGGGATCAAAACTGTTCAGGTAGGCTTCCCACTGCCCGAAACTCTCCGGGTAATCAATCTTCAAGTCCGGCATCATGCGCGTAATCGCATTCAGCAGGTTACTTTTTTGCGACAGCAGATTCAGGCGCGCCTCCGCATCGTCTATGTCTATCATCACAGTCCCTTTCTCAAAAGCAGTGCCCACCTTGAATGGACGAGAAGTAGCCCGCAGGGTGCCGGATACCTCCGCGAAAATATCTATCTTATTGTACGCCACCAATTGCCCGTCTATATCCAGACTCCCCGGCAAGGTAGCGTTGTAGGCAATAAAGGTATCCACGTAAAAAATGCGCGGCGTTTCCGTTTTTACCGGAGGTGCCTCCTTCCGGCTTTGCAGTGCATTAAAACCCACTATGCCACCAACGAGCAGCAAAACTGCCAAAACAACTCCCAAACGTCTGATCAACAAGTTCATATTCATTTTTTTTCAATAAAACCAGATTCCTGTTCCTGTACCAATTGATTATAAATGGTGCGAAGTACTTCTTTACAACCTTCAAACGCAGCCGGGTCAATCCCCCCCACTGCTTGTCTGACGACCTCTTCGGCCTTCGGCCAAAAACGAGCCTGCATCAGCTTGCCCTGATCCGTCAAAAAAATGCGCTTGGATCGCTTATCCTGCTCGTCCGGCAAACGCACAATCAATGCAGCCGATTCCAAATGATCCAGCAAGCGGGTAATCGTAGCCTTGTCCTTGATCACCGAAATCGCCAGATCCTGCTGCCGCAACCCGTCTTTCCTCCACAGATCTACCAGCAGCCCCACATGCGGCGCCTTCACCCCCCAAGCATCAAAGTCGAGCTCTTTTTGAATCGCATTGACCAATAAGCGGGCGACCCGATTACTCAGAAATACCAGATTGTCTAAAGGATCGAAAGATTCCTGCATGCGCATAGTTGCATTTGCAACTAAACCCGTTCAAAGGAATAAGGTTGAATGGAAAAAGAAAAAATACAAAATTTAAATCTTGCTTTACAGGGGAGGCTCAATTGACCGAGAACTGCATGACCATATCCGAGGCATTGTAGAAAAACAATTCGGATATGTAGGGCTTCATATATTCGCAAAGGGGCATCCCCGCAATCAGTTCCAACACCTCCAGCTCCGAATCCGCCATCATTACCGCCCATAGCTTGCTCCTGTCCAGCGCCAGCGCATACGACTGCAACTGTCCGGCAATTAGCATTTCATTGACCACCTTCCGTTGTTCGGGCACCAGGGCAATAAAATCTTCATCAAAGACGGCAGGTAGCTCGAATTCTACCATGTAAGGTTTTTTCATCATATCTGTCGCTTTCAGATTTTGCCATAAAAGTGCAAAAAAAATGGCAATTCAGCCCCCACTCCCGGACTTGTTTTTGAAATCCCCCAAAATGCTCCCCGAAAAAAGGAAAATTTTCTCAAAATGCCCCCAGGATGGTGGTTACTTTTTGAAGGGTCGGGGGATTAATAAGGGTAATCAGGTGCAAGGCACCTTAAGGTGGCTTGCACCTGAGTTTTAAGCAATTGATTTTCAATATTTTAAGATATAAAAATGAAACGAATATTCCAATTCTTCCTCCTGTTGTGTTGCACCCTGGTAAGTGCGCAATCCACCCATACGTGGATTCATCCGGAGCAAAAATATTACCGGATAGGGATTGCGGAAGAGGGGGTTTACCGGATTACTTACGACCTTCTCCGGCAGTATGGCATCCCAACCGCTGATATTCCCGGCGATCGGTTTCGGTTGTTTCACCTGGGCGAGGAAGTCCCGCTATATCGCAGTACCTCGGAGACGTTTTCTCCGGGTGATTTTCTGGAGTTTTACGGCCGTCCCAACCGGGGCGAACTGGATAGCATGCTTTTTGAAGGGGGTGAGGGAGATATGCTCAACCCTCATTACAGTTTGTTTACCGATACCAGTGCCTATTTTTTGACCTGGGGCTCGACCGCTACCCTGCTTTCCTATGCCGATGGGTCTGTCGCGACCGATTGCGCGTCCCAGCCCATCCCCTGGGTGTGGCAGGAACAATTGCTGGTCTTCACCGATGCCTGGCAAAAAGCGACTTACCGGGTAGGACAGGTGGGGCTGCGCTACAGTCATTTTGACCACGACGGCTTTGCCAGCACCATGCAATCGCTGCACCGCATCCGGCTGCTGCCGGAAAAACTGGTTTCAACAGGCCCGGATGCCCAACTCGATATCCGCCTGTTGTCCAACGACCATCCCGAGGGTCACCAACTGGACATCCGGCTCAACTCCTCCAGCCTTTATACCGCAACTTTTGCCGGTGCACAACTCCGACATATTTCCCAATCCGTATCCCCCAGCGATTTGTCTTCTCAGCCTGTTCTCGAAATCAAAGGATCGCAGCCCCAGGATCGCTACGCCATCGGTTTTGTCCGACTGCAATACCCCGCCGCTGCCCACGCCGGCAAACGTTCTTTTTGGTCTTTCCGAGTTCCGGCAACTACCCAACCACAACAACTCCACGTTCAGGATCTCCACGCGCCCTCCCGCCAATGGCTACTCCTGGATCCAAACGCCCTCCTGCGATACAGCGGCACCATCGCCGCCGGAAAAGTGGAGCTTTGCCTGCTACCGGGCACCCACAAACTTCCTTTCCTGCTCTACGCTCCCGAACATATCACCCTCGTCTCTGCGCTTAGCCCCGTACAGTTTTCCGACTTCAGCCAACTGCGCAGCGATTTTCTCCTCATCAGCCATCCGATTTTCCTACAACCCAATGGTCCGGCCGAGGCATACGCCCAATACCGAAGTAACAGATTTCAAACCCTGCTCGTCAATGTAGAAACGCTGTACGATCAGTTTGCCTACGGCATCCGACACCATCCACTGGCCATCCGCCGATTTGTCGAATACCTCCACAAGATCCACCCACTCCAATATGTCCTGCTCCTGGGCAAAGGACTCGAATATCCCCTCTTACGCCAGGCTTCTCATCTCCCGGCTGTCGCCGAAAAAGCCCTGATTCCGACCTGGGGTGCTCCGCCTTCAGACAACCTCCTGGCTACAGACCCGGGCGGACTGGCTCCACTTGTGCCGATCGGCCGCATCGCAGCTACCGAGCCGCAGCACGTCTTTCGCTACCTCGACAAACTCCGAGCGTTTGAAAACAACAGCCACAACATCCAGACGATTGCCCAACAATCCTGGCGCAAAAGCATCCTACACCTCAGTGGGGGCGGAAATGCCACAGAACAGCAATTGTTGCGGAATTACCTTTCCGACATAGGCCGATTGCTCACCCACAGCACCATAGGAGCCGAAATTTTCCCCGCCGGACAGGGCAGTTCCTTCGACAGCCCTGCTTTTTTTGACCAAGTCAACAAAGGAGTAGCCTTGCTCACTTTCCTGGGACATGCTGCACCCGGCTCGTTCGATGCCAATATTGACAACCCCGAGCGCTACCAAAACCAGGGGCGATACCCCTTCCTGCTGTCCCTGGGCTGTTATTCCGGCAATGTTTTTACCCCGGAACAGAGTCTGGCCGAGCGATTTTGCTTTCTCGAACAGGCCGGTACCATTGCGTTTGCAGCTACCACCGGCACCGGGTTCCTGGCTCCCTTAGTCCTGCTGGGTCGGGAAATTTATCAGCAACTGGGAAATGATCAATACGGAAAAGGACTGGGCGATATCCTCCGAGAAAGCATCCGCAAGCGCAGTCCCGACACAGACAATATCCTGCTGAAAAGTCTGTTGGAACAGTTTGTGCTGCACGGGGATCCGGCCCTGCAACTGCATCTCTCCAGAGACCCCGACTACACCATTGATCCACAACAGTTCCACACCGAACCCGCCTACCCTACCTTACTGGACGACACCATCCGTATTTGCCTGGAAGTGTACAACCTCGGAGCCGCCATCTCCGGCGATTCTCTGGAACTCGAGCTCCTGCTTCGCCATGAAAACAACTCCCTGATCCGCTTGCCCTACGGCCCTTTTCCGGCTCCTCCCTTCCGGGAAAAAATCTGTCTTCCCATGGCTACCCAAAACTGGCTGCCCGGACGCAGGTCACTCTCCCTGCACATCCTGCCCCGAGTCCAGGAAGGCCCTCTTCCTGCAGCCCTGCAAAACAACTACCTACCTGATATCTTCGCTTTCGAAGTGAATCGGCAAAACGCCTGGCCCCTGGCACCTCCCGATGCTGCCATTTTTAACCACGACACGCTCCACCTGCAAGCTTTTGGACTCCCCTCCGATTCCGAAACAACAGATCTTCTGTTTCAACTTGATACAACTCCCTTGTTTAATAGCCCCCTGTACCAACAGCAACGCCTGAACATTCAGGCAGGACAACGCTCCTGGAAACCCCACCTGTCCCCCATGCCGGGTACCTCGTTTTTTTGGCGAATAGCCCTACCCCATAATCAAGTCACCCCAGTCCAATCGTTTACCTGGATACCCGGTCATCCGGAAGGTTGGCGCCTCCAACATCCCGGACAGATTCAGGGCGGTACTTTCCTCCAAATTAACGCAAGCGACTGGCGCTTTACCGACCAATACCGCGAAATCCGATTGCTGAGTCATCCCGGTCAGCAACATAGCTTTTCGGCCGACGGCCAGCGCTGGGCTGGCATGTGGATCTGGGAGGTAAGTCCCTATACCGCCGGGGTACAGGTCCTCGCCATGAACCCCAAAGACGGTGAATTTCTACTCAATACCTCGCCTGGTCTGTACGGAAGCATCAACCATTTCCAGCGCTGGCCACTGCCCACCTTTGCCTTCGATACCACCACACCTATCGGGGCAAAAGCACTCGCCCACTTCCTGAAACATACCATACCCGACGGCTACCATGTATTGTTCTATACAGGTCAACAGTCTCCCTCCGACAACTACCGGCCAAGCCAGCTCGCCGCAGCCGGTGTCACGGAATTGCTCCGACAGCAGGGGGCTTCCCAGGTCCTCCAACTCAGCGACACAACCGCCCATCCCTATCTGTTTTTTTACCGCAAGGGAAAAGAACCCATCCATGAACAAAGTGCTCCCGCAACCGACCAACCCCTGGTACGTACCCATCGCTTTCCTTTTTCCCGAACGGGAGGAACCTATATCAGTCCACCCGCAGGCCCGGCTGCCACTTGGTCAACGCTCGATATACACCTGAACAACAGCGACCGCAGCGACCGAATTACCCTCGTTCTCGAAGAACATAGCGAAGCTGAAAAGGAACCTCTCCTTCGGAAAACATTGGAAACTGACCATACCCGGATAGACCTGAGTTTTCTCCATGACCGCTCCATCCCCTTCCTCAGGATCAAATTGCTGCTGGAAGACAGTCTCCACCGGACACCCCCGCACATCCAATCCCTCCAAATTACCTACACCGGACTGCCCGATGTGCTTTTTGCCGACCCGGGCATCCTCCCCGATACCCTTTCCGAAGGCGAACGACTGACCTGGCAGGGAACCCTCGCCAATGTGGGTGCGCAACCCAGTGACAGCCTCCGGATAGCATACCGCTTAAGCGGATCCGGCCAAGCAGCAACAACCGGCATACACACCTATCCTCCGCTTGCCGGCAACAGCCAGCGACAACTTTCCATTGACATCCCCCTAAGCGGATTGCGCTACCGCCAGGAACTCAGTCTAGCCATACATCCCACCCCACAATTTCCGGAAAGCAATACCCGCAACAACCAGTGGCAGGGCAATTTCTATATCCAACCCGATCGGGAAGCCCCGCAAGTAGCCGCTTTCATAGATGGAAACCCCTGGCGGGGAAAACCTGTGACGGGATCGAGTCCAAACATCCATTTCGTCATCCGCGACGACAACCTCCTGCTCCAACCCGCCGACACTCCCGCCATCCAGGTATTGCTCCAAGAGCCCGACGGCGACTTCGACATGCTTCCCTGGACCACTGATCCCGATTTCAGGTACCAAACCGATCCCCGGGATCCACAAACGATATCCCTGCACTGGCAGCCTAGCCTCAGCCAGTCGGGTACCCATCAGCTAAAACTGCTCGTGCGCGACAAAAGCAGTGGCTACCCGAACCTGCAAAGCCATATTTTTACTTTTGAAGTAATGACCCAACCCACAATTACCGAATGCTGGAACTACCCCAACCCCTTCAGCCAGCAGACCCACTTCGTTTTTGCACTGGGTGGCGACCAGGTCGTCACCAATTATCGCATCCAGCTTTTTACCGTCTCCGGACGGTTTGTCCGCGAACTCAGTGCCCTGGATCTCGGCCCCATCCATCCGGGGGTGCACCCCACCCCATACCCCTGGGACGGAACAGACCGTTTTGGCGATCCCCTCGCACCAGGGGTTTATTTCTATCGGGTTTTTATCGGAAACAAACAAATCCTGCTCAACAAATCCCCGTATTTCGACAAAGGGATAGGCAAACTCGTCATTCTCCGGTAGCACCCACCCCGGACACATACTCCCTCCGCCCCCGAACGGAAACATTCACACACCCCGTGCTCACCTCATGAATGCCGGCTACCCATTCCTCGATTACCACGAAACTAAACACATCCGACTTCCAGAACCAGTCGCCCAACTTGGAACCCTCCTGGCCACCCAACCCCACAAAATACATCCCCGGACGCAACCATCCCCCCGGGAAATCAAACCATAACTTCACCAAACCCGCCCGGCAGGAGGCTCCCTCCGGATAGTCATGTGCCGTACACAGGCGCATCCCCTCCACAAAAAGTGCCAGGTCCACCCGCAAGCGCTCAAAAGCATCCAACTCCAGCCAGCACTCAAAGCGCAGCGAATCCCCCGGCGAAACCAGCACCTCCTGCACAAAGGGATCCCTCCCATTGAGCCGAATGCCCTTAACCTGCACCCGATCCGATAGTTTTCCCTGAAAACGAACCTCCTCCGGCTTCACCAGACAGGCCTTCGCATATACCTGAATCGCATCATCCACCGACCCCAGAAAGCGATTACGCCCCTGCTCCAGCACCATCGCGCGCGAACAAAGCTGTCGCACCAAACCCAAATTATGACTGATAAACACAATCGCCTTACCCTCCTGCAACACATCCTCCATTTTGCCGATACACTTTTTCTGAAAAGCAATATCCCCCACCGCCAATACCTCATCTATCAGCAAAATCTCCGTTTCGAGGTGCGCCGCTACCGAAAAAGCCAAGCGCACATACATTCCCGATGAATATTTGCGCACGGGCAGGTCAATAAATCGCTCAACTCCTGAAAAAGCGACAATTTCATCCAGCTTGGCCCTGATCTCGGCCTGCCGCATCCCCAACAAAGCTCCGTTGAAAAAAATATTTTCCCGGCCGCTCAGGTCGGGGTGAAAACCAGTCCCCACCTCCAACAGCGAACCCACCCTACCCCGCAGCAAAGCCCGTCCGGAACTGGGTAGCGTCACCCGGGATAAGATTTTCAACAAGGTGCTCTTCCCCGCGCCATTGCTGCCAATCACCCCCAGGACCTCCCCCCTGTCTAAAGAAAAACTAATATCCTCCAGTGCCCAAAAAACCGATTTTTGCCGGTCTCCGGCACCCCGCCACGCATTCCGTATCCCCTGCATCAGAGCAGCCCGAAGATTGTCCTCCATGCCTGCTCCCAAGGTGTATTGCTTGGAGAGCTTACTTACTTCTACCAACATAACCTATGCTGTTTTTTGAGTGGATCAATTCACAACAGATCAGCCATCACTTCCTCTACTCCCCTGAAATAGCGTAAAGCCCCCCAAAACAAGATCGCTACCAGCGGCAAAGACCACAATACCGCCCAGTCAAATACCCCCTCCCCCAACAAACACCAGCGCATACCCTCCACGATCCCCGTCATAGGGTTCAGGTAAAATAGCCAACGCAACGACTCAGGTAGTACCGATACCGGATAGGCAATCGGGGTGACATACATTCCCACCTGCAAAATTATTGGCATGACAAACTTAAAGTCCCGAAATCGAACCATCAGGGCACTCATCCATATTCCCAGGGTCAAACCCATCCCCATCGTCAATACCAGAAAAACCGGTAACCACAACATCCGCCAACCCGGTACATGCCCATATACCACCATCAATACCCCCCACACCGTCAGCATGGTCGCTAAGTCTATCAAGGCCGTAATCGCCTTAGAAGCCGGAATGATCAAACGCGGGAAATAGACCTTCTTGATCATCTGCTGCGCTCCCAAAATCGAATGACCCGATTCGGCAATAATGACCGCACAATACGACCAGGCACTCAAACCCGCAGCAACAAACAAAGGCCTCGGCACGCCCCCCGTGTCCACAGGAGCCACAATCCCAAACGCCAATCCCAACAAACCCATCATCAACAAAGGCTGCAACAATGCCCAGACCATCCCTATCCCGGTATGCGCATACTTAACCCGATAGTCCCGATAAGCCATCGCCCACAAGAGCTCCCGATACCTGAATATTTCCAAAAAAGGCCAGCGGAAATTTCGCTCCGGCGCTTTAATTATTGTAAATATTTTCATATTTTTATTTAAAAAATGAAGGAAAAAATTTCAATTATCATCCCATCTTATAATAACAAATCCTTTCTCGCCCAAGCCGTTCATTCCGCACTGCAACAGTCGGAGACGGGCGAGGTTATTGTAGTGGACGATGCCAGTACAGACGGCTCTTTGGAGCTTGCGCTGTCGCTTGCGGCGGAAGATCACAGGGTCAAACTGATCCGACAGTGGCCCAATGCCGGAGCCGGAGCTGCTCGCAACCGGGGGATCGAGGCAGCTGCTTTCCCGTGGATCTCCTTCCTGGATGCGGATGACTACTTTCTTCCCAACCGCTTCCAGGCGCTGTTTCGTACCTTCCGGCAAGACCCGCATCTCGATGGCGGGTACGATGCTATAGTCCACCATGTCGAAGCTCCGGGGCTTACCCGGGATGACCTGCTCAATATTGGTGAAGCGACCACCGACATCCGGGCATTTCACAGCATTCCACCGGAACAACTTTTTTCAGCCCTGCTGTTTCAACCCCGGTTCTGGATCCCCATGGTGGGATTGACCGTCCGGAAGTCCTTTCTCGACCAGCACCAGATTCGATTCGACCCTTCGCTCCGATACACAGAAGACACCGATTTTATCTACCGCTGCGTCCTCAAAGGCAGGTTCAGCGGCAGTGGGGCTTCCCGGGCACTGATTGTCCGACGCATCCATTCCCACAACAGCGTACGCGATCATCCAACCGTATGGCAGCAGCAACGGGCAGCTTTTTTTCAAAAGTGGCGACAGGAGATCCTGCACCACGACTGGCCCGCAGCCATCAACCGCTATTTTGTCAAGTCCTGGCTGCAACACCACCCACTGGCTCAGCCCGTCCTGCACCTTGCTTTCCTCCGATACAGCTTCAAAGCAATCCTGCTGACAGCCTTGCTGATCCGATACCCTTCCCTGATCCGCAAGTGCAGCTTTAACCAAAGCCAGCCATACAAAGGCCACTGAAACCATACCAGGCCCTTTCTCCAGGCTTCCTCCACCAGCTGCCAGGACGCAGCCGCCCCCAGCTCCACATTGGCCTGGTGGGCATACAGGAGGTATTGGTGCGACAGCCATCGCTTGCGATCCCCCCAACTGATACGCTCCCGCAAAGCAGGATGATCGGCAATCAAGGCCTCCATCGCCGCTGCTACCCGCTCCAACTGCAGGCACATCGCCTCTACATCCCGATAGCACTTTACCGACCCGCATTCCTCGTTTTTGTAGTACAAATAAGTCCTATCCTCCAATTGCACAAACGGATATACCAGCAGCAAACGCAGGATAAAGTGAGTATCCTCCCAATCCTCCAGAGCCACAGAAAACCTTAAGACCTGCCTCGCCCCAGCCGGTATGCACAACGTGCCAACCGAACACAAATGGAACAAAAAGTAGCGAACGGGATCTTCATTGCCCATATACCGCCGAAAAACCGGATATTTCCGAACAACTCCGGCCGATACCCCCAATAGCCCCGTGCGCAATACCTTATCCGGAAAATCCTGTACCCGGAGAAGCCGCGCGAAACTTCCCAAATGGTGCGGCAAATAGGCGTCGTCATCATCGAGAAAACACAGGTACTTCCCTCTTGCCCACTGCAAACCGACATTGCGGGCAGCGCTGGAACCTCCATGAACCACTGGGATATACAAAATACGATCGTCCCCAAAACTCCCTACCACCAAAGGGGTATCGTCGGTAGAACCGTCGTCCACCACCAAAAGCTCCCAGTCCCGCCAATCCTGGTCCTGCACACTTCGGATAGCACGACCCAGTACACCAGACCGATTGTACGTAGGCAGGATGACCGAAAATAGCGGCTTATCGTCAGCATTGTTCATACAAGCCCATCAGTTGATCCCTAAAAATCGGCGCCCCATACCGAGCTTCAGCCCAGGCTCTGATCTCCCGACGATCAAACCGAGCGTAAGTCTCTACCATTCGCAGGATGGCCAACCGGAGCCCCGCCTCGTCTCCGGAATTTACCAGGAACCCCAGCCGCTCGTTCGGAACAAGCTCCGGTACCCCACCTACACGGGTAGCAATCACCGGCAGACCGCATGCCTGGGCTTCCAAGAGCACACACGGCAGGTTTTCAGCAAAACTGAACAATACAAAAACGTCGTGTTCCCGCATACAGTCCGCTACCCCAGCTTCATCCAGTGCCCCTGAAAAGCGCAAAAAACCATCGGGCAAATTCCATTCGGCGGCTTGCCGCATCCAGGGTTCCAAAGCGCCATCCCCGCCAAGGGTAAACTGTAAGACGCCTGCTTTTTCCCGCAGGGAGGCAATGACCCGGAGCAGACCCGCTACGTTTTTGGTCTCCTGCCGGAGCGTGGACAGGTGCAGCAACCGAAGCCGCTTCTTCGACCCGGATCGCTCAACGGGATAAAATAGTTCGGTGTTGACCGGATTCCCCAATACGACGAACCGACCCGCCGACAAACGCTCCAGGCGATCCCGGAGCTGATGCGATACCGGTACTACTGCGGCCGCTGACCGGATAACCCAACGGCTGCACAGGCGAACCAGCAGGGGCAAACGATCCCGTTGAAACAAAGTCGCGTGCTCGGTCAACAGAAAAGGTACTCCCAACAAGCGACTGTACAGCCAAGCCACACAACCCGCATCCAGCAAAACATGAGCATGAATCAGATCCGGTCTGCCCTGAATCCGGTAAACCCGCCAAATCCCCTTCAGGTAAGCCAACGCTCGAAACAACAACTTCCAAATCGGCTTGTCCGGGCAGCGGAAATAGACAATCAGTTCACCAAAACCCTTTTCCCGCCGACACACTAACTCCCAGCCACCCGGAAAACTCCACCCGGCATATTGCACCTGTACCACCCATAAACCGACAAACGAGGCGGCTATCCGTGCCTGGCGTTCCACAAAATTGCCGTTCCGGACGCTACAGCGGTTGGGGTACCAACTGCTCAGCCAAAGTACCTGCTTCATGACTTTTGCTTTTGATCTGCTGCACAAGAGTAAGAATGTTGTGTGACCAAGTTCTGCTCAAGTCGGGGTAACATTCCTCCCTCCCGCACAGCCAAGCCTGGTAAGCCTTCAGGATAAAGTACCGCAGCCCCCGAATATGGCCCTCATGAGCATAAGCCAGGTAAGCATGGCCAAGCGGCCCGAAAATGGCCTCCAGTTCCGGATCCGGGTCTCCCCGAACCAAACCCAGTAAGGGCTTGCCGACATACAGGTACTCATACAACTTCGAGGTCAGAATGCCCCGCTGACCCTCCCCACACCAACTCAACAGCACGTTGATCCCCGCATCCGCCTGCAATTGTCTGGCCGCTGCCAGGGTCAACAAACCATGCTGAACCATCATCTCCCGATAGGGGAAGTCCTTCCACCAATCGTCCCAAATTCTGCCATCTTTCCCCGCATAGACCACCCGCACCCGCTCAGGATCCAGCAAACCCTCCGCAACCAGGGACGCCAAAGCCTCCCGCAAAGGGGAAACCTCCTGTTGCGGATACAAAGAACCCGTGTAAACCAACGTGAAATGTTCCTGCTTTACCGACATCCGTTTTTCCCCGACCAGGGGACAATACGCATTGGTCAACACCTCCACCCCGGGGTAAAAAGGCCGCAAGGCAGTCGCCAAACCATTAGAAACCGTTGTCACAATGTCCGCCCTGCGCAACAAGAGCCGCAACAGACCACCCCGCACACCCACAGGATAATCCCGGAAATCAGCTATCCAACGCACATTTTTATAGCGCAGCTTCAACAAAAAAGCAATCCAATGATCAGCCATCGGGCGAAAGGAACTATACACCCAGCATTCCTCCTCCTGCCGGACTTGCCTACAAGCGAGTTGGTACCCCCGCAGGATATACCACCAACCACCCTCCGAAAAGCCTAAGCCCGGAAAACAAGCCGACAACAAGCGCCTGAGCCTGCCCGGCCAAAAGTACCGGCGGTTTACCCGCGCTAAGCTGCCCCGCAACAAACAGTGATAATCCAGATGCGGAATCCCAGACACCTTGATCTCCGACGACGCAACAGGCGCCGAGGCGTCCAGGACATGCGGAAAAGCAGCAGTGCCTACCCATACCTCCTCAAAAAAGGGTCGCAGGTACGTGACAACCGCGTAGTTGCGCAGGCTCCCCGCAGAGCCCTGCGGGGAAAAGAAAAAACACAATGATATTAGTTTCATGAGCAGGAAATGGCTTGAGGTGACCGCAATGCCGGAAAGTACCGCCAAATGCGATTAAAATACCCCTCCTCCACCTGCTCCGCCCCAAAGAAGGTCTGCATGTGACGCCGCCCGGCTGCCCCCATCGCCCGTCTCTCCTCGACCGACAGCGCAAGCAGCCGGCGTATCGCCCCCTCAATGCTGTCCACATCGCCCGCCCGACACAAAAAACCCGTCACGCCTTCCACGACCAGCTCGGCACAGCCTACACTATCCGCTACCACCACCGGAAGTGCCATACTCGATGCTTCCATCACAATCCGAGCCAGCCCCTCCCGATAAGAAGGAAAAACCAGTCCGTCGGCCCGAGCCAAATAAGGACGTACATCATCCGTTTCGCCAAGAAACACAAAAATCCCCTCGGCTTCCCAATGCCGGATCTGGCGGATGGAAAGTCCACCCGGATGATCAGGCTGTATAGCCCCCAGCAAAAATACCCGCAACCCGGGCAAATCTGCCCGCAAGCGCCGCACGGCAAGCGCCAGCTCCACCAAACCCTTTTCCCGAAGCATCCGTCCGGCAAATATCAGCACAGGTTGGCGCCCAACAGGTACCCCATCCCCCTGCGGCGAAAAATAACCCGTGTCTATGCCCTCCCCCGGAAACACTACCGACTTTTCAGCTGCCACCATTCCACGCGACACAAATAAGGCCTTATCAGCTGGATTCAGAAACCAAACCTCCCTGCTGTAGGTCAGACCCAGTGCATACAAAACGGCCAGCCCCCGGCGCAGCCGATGACCGCGTTTTGCGAGCCAACCCAAACCTGTCACACAGGCAATGGAAGGAATGCCACAACCATAAGCCGCGACACTGCCATAAATATTAGGTTTGATGGTGTAATGCAGGATCAGATTAGGCCTCAACAGGCGGTACCAGCGCAACAACTGCCAACACAAACGCAACTCCTGCAAGGGATGTCTCCCGTGCGGCAACACATCCAATTGCCCGAAAGATACCCCCATGTCCTGCAAAGCAGGAGTGCAATGATCCCGGGGAGCCAATACCCATACGGAAAGGCCATGGGAAAGGAACTTCCTGATCAGTCCCGATCTGAAGTTGAACAGACTCCAACTCGAATTCGAAACCATAACAATGATACCGGTCGAACCTTTTTTCCCCATGGCGAGCGCATTTTAAACAATCCGTACTTTACAAAGCGATAAACTATCTGTTGTTTATTACTTTATACCCGCCAGGGAGAAAAGGTGAGCAAGAATCCTGAACTTTTTACAAAAAAAGTTTGCCAAACTGCTGTTCGGCAGCCTGATTGACTGATTTGATGCCCTGTTCGTCCGATTTTGGATAAATCAACAGCACATCCGCTTCATCCACAATGATATAATCTTTCAGTCCTTTTACCGCCACCAGGCGGTCAGACCCCGTATGAATCATACAACCCTCCACATCCTCCAACAGGCGATACGGCGTAGTCACCACGTTGCCGCGCCCATCTTTGGCAGATTCCTCATAGAGCGCCGCCCAACTGCCCAGATCCGACCAACCGAATGCCGAAGGAATGGTATAAATGTTATCCGCCTTCTCCATGATCGCATAGTCAATCGAAATGTTCGGCGTGCGGGGATACGCCTCGTCTATGAAAGCCTGCTCTGCCGACGTGTTGTAACAGCCCGGATTGGCCGACAGGATCCGATAAATCTCCGGAGCGTATTGCCGGAAGGCATCCAACACCGACTTCACCCGCCACACAAAAATACCCGCATTCCACAGGTAATCCCCACTTTTCAAAAACTGCCGCGCCTGCTCCACCGGCGGCTTTTCCGTAAAACGCAACACCTTGTGAATCGGCTCCAAGCTCACCCGCCTGGCGTGGTCAAACTGGATGTAACCATAACCCGTGTGCGGACTCACCGGCTGAATTCCCAAAGTCAACAAGACATCCTGCTTCGCAGAAAAATCAAGCCCCATCCGCAGCGTACGCAAAAACTCCTCCTCATTCAAAATAATATGATCCGAGGGAGCTACCACCAAATTGGCCTCTGGATTGATCTGCTCCAATTTCAAGGCAGTATAAGCCACACAGGGCGCCGTATTGTTGCGCGATGGCTCACTCAATACCTGATGGGGCTTCAAATCCGGCAATTGCTCCAAAACCAAATCGCGGTACTGCTTGTTCGTCACCACAAAAATCTGCTCCGCCGGAGCCAGTTTCAAAAAGCGATCCCAAGTCAACTGCAACAAAGACCGACCAACGCCCAAAATATCCAAAAACTGCTTGGGCTTGTCCATACGGCTGGAAGGCCAAAAACGGCTTCCTATGCCGCCCGCCATAATGGCAATGTAGGTATTGTTCTTCATGGTTTGTTCTTTTGTGATTTTGAGCAGCAGCTAAATTAGAAAAAAACACAACTATTCCCGTTGCTATCTCCATATTGTTTTTAAAGCCCAGCCTGTAACGACTGTCAGACCGGAATTTTAAGGCAAAATTTGTGATTTTTATTCAACAAAATATTGATAACCAACATTTTAAAACACAGGTGGAAGGCACCTTAAGGTGCCTTCCACCTGATTACCCCTATTAATACCCCCACATCCCAAAAAGTAACCAGCCTCCCTCGGCCAGACCCCGACAGCTATCACCGATTGGCATTGAGAATCAAAAAAATGATCGTTTTAAAACAATGAATATCAGATGATTACAATAAATTAAATCCAATTTGAATATTAACATTTTTCAAAAAAAAGATGCCCCAATCAAAATTAATTGCAATTATTTTGGCTAAACTTTAATAAAAATTCAATTTATATGAAAAAAATTGAAGCTATCATCAGATTATCCCGATTCGAGCGGGTGAGGGATGCGTTGGCGGCGATAGATATTCGTTTTTTTACGATGACGGAGGTGAAGGGATTTGGCTTGCAGAAGGGGGAGCACCTGACTTATCGGGGGAGTTCCTACGATGCCGACTATATTCCGAGGTTACAGCTTGAGATCGTTTGTCCGGGTGAACAGGTGGAGGAGATTGTGGCAACGCTGATAGCAGCGGCACGCACGGGAGAGGTGGGCGACGGGAAAATCCTGGTGGTGGATGTGGAACAGATGACCCGCATCCGAACCGGGGAGACCGGTATCGAAGCACTTTAATTGATTACCATCCAAAAAATTAATTCAACCCAATGAATGAGGCACTTTTTACCGCCAACAACTTGTGGATGCTGGTAGCGACTACCATGGTTTTTATCATGCACCTGGGCTTTGCCAGCTTAGAGGCAGGGTTTGTACAGAGCAAAAATACAGTCAATATTTTGTTTAAAAACTCGATGATTATTTCGATAGGACTGCTGACCTATTACATGTATGGGTTCAACCTAATGTACCCGGGCGTGAATGAGGGAGGGGTTTTTGGTTTCGGTGGGTTCGGGCTGAGTTTGCCCGCAGGGGAATCCGGTGATATTGCCTATGCTGCAGGAGCCTATACCTACTGGACAGATTTTATTTTCCAGGGGATGTTTGCCGCTACGGCTGCTACCATCGTGTCGGGAGCAGTGGCAGAGCGGATGAAATTGAATGCCTTTCTGATCTTTGCTTTCATCTTTCTGAGCGTGGTGTATCCGGTTACCGGAATGTGGAAGTGGGGAAAGGGTTGGCTGGATGCGGCGGGATTTTATGACTTTGCAGGTTCTACCTTGGTGCATGCCGTGGGCGGATGGGCAGCCCTGGCAGCGGTGATCCTCCTCGGGCCCCGACATGGTAAATATACCGAGGCAGGGATACGTCCCATACCCGGACACAGCATGCCTTTTGCCGCCCTGGGGGTCTTTTTGCTGTGGTTTGGCTGGTTTGGTTTCAACGGCGGATCTGTGCTTTCTGCCAACCCCCTGACCGTTTCGCTGGTGTTTGTGACCACTGCGCTTTCCGGCGCAGCAGGTGCGTTTACGGCTTTTGTCAGCTCCTGGTTTTTGTACAAATCACACGATTTGTCTATGGTACTCAATGGTATCCTCGGTGGACTGGTAGCAATTACTGCCGGCGCCGATCAAATGCTGCCCATGCAGGCTATCCTGATCGGTGGAGTGGCAGGTGTCCTGATTCCGTTTTCGGTGGTGCTTTTCGACAAGTGGAAACTCGATGATCCCGTAGGTGCTACTTCTGTACACCTGGTCTGCGGTGTATGGGGGACTCTGGCAGTGGGCATTTTTGGCAGCTTAGCCGGATGGCAACAACTTTGGATCCAACTGTACGGAAGTCTGGCCGTAGGCGGCTTTTCCTTCGCGATGGCTTTTCTGGTATTTTGGCTCCTGAAAAAGACCATAGGGATCCGGGTTAGCGCTGAAGCGGAAAAATACGGCCTGGATGTCGCCGAACACAATATGCGCGCTTATTATCGCTAAAAAAAGAGCTTTGACACAGCTTTTGGTCTTCCTGAAAAAAATCAGGTTACCTTTCTGGATGTCGAGGTATTAATAAGGGTAATCAGGTGCAAGGCACTTTAAGGTGCCTTGCACC
>JANQWK010000088.1 GCA_030729925.1 Saprospiraceae bacterium | reverse complement strand
CGGTGCTCATCCAGAATAGCCCGTTTGCCGTGGGTAACTTTCATTTTTTTTGATAAAAAAACAAAAGCCTGGTCAAACCGGCAGACCTTGTTACATTAAAAAAACATTAAGTCGTGAATTTGTTTTCAAGCAATAGATGATCAGGTAGCACCCCTGGATTACCCCAATGTTGAAACTGCGGTAAAAGTGAGGTTACTTTTTTGAATGTCGAGGTATTAATAAGGGTAATCAGGTGCAAGGCACCTTAAGGTGGCTTGCACCTGTGTTTTAAATCTCTGACTATCTTTATTTTACACACCAAATCTATCTCTTTTTTTCGGAATTAGGGATAACTTAAAACTGCCGTAACTTGCAATTCATAGCCCATGCGTTTTTTGTGTTCAAATTTAATCCAACAGCTAATGTTCAAACACGCCCTTCTATTCTTGTTGATTCCCGCTTTTTTGACCGCACAGACCGATACTACCGGGCTGCTGCTTGTCCAACCCTATCTCCAGTTTGGTACCCAAACCAGCATGCACGTCCTTTGGGAGACCGCAGCACCTGCAAGCACCGCCGTTTTTTTTGGCGAAGCCAGGTTAGGCGTGGAAAAAGCGATTTTGGACGATACGGTTCGATTGGCAGGCTACCGACACATGCACGAGGTTCCTTTAGAGCAACTCAAACCCGAAACCAACTATTTTTGGCAAATTGCCACTCAAACAGCAGACGGTAGGCAAGTAATTTCACCCGTTTATACCTTCAAAACGGCCGTAAAAGACAGCAGTTCCTTTATGTTTGCCCTCATCGGAGATACCCAGCGCAACAGTGGAACGCCTTGGGCCTGGGGTAAGATCGCGGAAAAAGTCTGGGCAGATCGGCCGAACTTTGTTGTCCTGGCCGGCGACCTTGTGGACAAAGGGATGCGAAAAAGCGATTGGCTGGAAGATTTTTTCCCGAAGGGACACATCCTGATGAGCCGCGTACCGGTGTACCCTGTTTTGGGCAACCACGAACAAGATGCTCCCTACTATTATCAATATGTCGTAGCACCGGCTCCTGAATATTACTACACTTTCCACTACGGCAACGCTCAGTTTTTTATGCTGGACAGCAACCGGGACCTGTCTGAAGGATCTGAGCAGTACAACTGGCTGGAGTGGGAACTCGCCCAATCTACCGCTACGTGGAAAATTGCCGTACACCACCATCCGCCTTACTCTTCGGACAGCAATGACCACGGCGATACCGACAATGCCCTCTCGACCCTCGGTGTCGAAAATCCCCGCAACCTGATCCCCCTGTACGAAAAATACGGCCTGGACTTTTCGCTGTTTGGACACACCCACCTGTACGAACGGACTTGGCCCATCAAGGAGGATCGGATCAATATGAAGGAAGGGGTCGTCTATATCAACTCCGGTGGAGCTGGCGGCTATATCGAAGAATTTGCCCCCACGAGAAGTTGGTTTACCCAAGAGCTCGAAAAAGGACACCATTATTGTACTTTTGCAATTTTTGATAACAATTTGGTTTTTAAAGCAATAGATCACGAAGGCCGCTTATTTGACCAATTCCAGATGGCCAAAAGCGAAGTGGCTCCCGGACAGACTGCAGTCGTACAGCCTCCGGCTCCCAAAATCGAAGCCGGGCAGCTCCTTTTTGAATCCGATACATGGGTAAGTATGAGTGCCCTCGACCCGAACTGGGCAATCCGCTATACCACGGACGGCAGTCGGCCGAATCTGCAAAGTCAGCTTTATACGGAACCTTTGCGCATCAGCCAAAATACTGATTTACAAGCCACAGTATATACTCCCGAGGGAAAAGTCAGCCGAGTAGCCAGCATTCGTCTCCGCAAAGGCAGTATTCAAAAAGCAGTGTCTGCCGAAAAGAGCCTTACTCGCGGGCTACAATACCAATACTACGAAGGCCAATGGGAGAAGCTCCCCGATTTCAGTCAGCTCACGCCAATTCGATCCGGACAAACTGCCCAAGTCAGCTTGTCTGATATCCCTCATGCACCTGACCACTTTGCGCTCGTCATCGAGGGCTATGTAGCTATCCCGAATAGCGGGCTGCACACTTTTTTCATCAACTCGGACGACGGCTCTAAACTCTACCTCAACGGCCAACTCCTCATTGATCACGATGGCGACCACAGTGCCATCGCCAAACAAGGACAGGCCCTGCTCGAGCAGGGAAAACACCATATCCGGATCGAATACATGGAGCGCAGGGGCGGAGAATACCTGCAGGCAGGAATTGTTGACCCCGAAAAAGGTGTGATGCCCTTTGCACCTTTTGTGCTATACCGGGATTAGAAGAAGGATAACCCTATCGGGAAAAAATGATTTAAAAAAACCTTGAAAGGCGGTTACTTTTCGGGGGGCTTGGGGAATTAATAGACGGTAATCAGGTGGAAGGCACTTTAAGGTGCCTTCCACCTGTGCTTCAATATACTCATTTTCAATAAATTAGATTTAAAAAACACCCTCTTTCTCCCCACTTTTCTCCCCATCTGATTTTTTCTCTCCGCTTTCGCACACAAATCGACAAAAACCTGCAGGATATATAATTGCACCTGCAGGAAATATAAATGGCTGGAATACCAGTTTTCGTGGGACTACTTTTGAATCGTCAATCCTTACAGAGGAGATTATTCAAAAAAAAAATATAAGTACCATGAAGCTTCGGAATCTATTTTTGTTTACCATTTTATTGTTGTCATTTGTAGTCAGTTCATGCGAGGCAGACCTGCTTTTCGAACCAGCCAATGACCCTGAATTATCGGAACAGGTAGTAACCAAACCAGAGGGTCCCTATGGCATCCGCGACTGTGGCTCGGAGGAAGTCATGGATCGCCTCATGCAAAACCCTACTTACGCAGCTGCCTTCCGGGAAAAACTGCGCAGTCTCGAACTGAGTTCCGGTACACGGGCAGACTGTAGCAGTCCGGTACAGATTCCGGTGGCGATTCACTTCCAGGGCATCAACAATGCCAACCGAGCTTGCCTGGAAACCATGGCGATAGAGCAAATTGAAGCGCTGAATGCTGATTACAAAGCATTAAATGCGGATATCAGCAAGTGGAACAATCAGGCTGCGGCTTATTTTCCGGGAGTCAATTTCGGCAGCACTTGCCTGGAATTCAGCATTGCCAGCCAAAATCACCCTGCCGGGACCGGCCTTGCTAATGGTAGTCTTGCTGTGACCATCAACCAGGTCAGCGGAGATTTCGATAGAGATTGGTCGGGGTACCTCAACATTTTTATCATCAAAAACACAGGTTTCCTGGGCTATGCTCCCCTCGGCGGAGATGGTAATGGAGACGGTGTGGTGGTTGACGCCAGTGCATTTGGTCTGGGACGCACTTGCAGCGGTATAGGTGCAGAAGCTCCGTTCGACAAAGGCCGAACCCTTACCCACGAAGTGGGGCACTACCTTTTCCTCGATCATATCTGGGGCGATGGATGCAATGTGGACGACGGGATCAATGATACCCCCCAGCAAGGAGATGCCAATTATGGTTGCCCCGATCTGGGGATCAGTTCTTGCGGTTCGACCGATATGCACATGAACTACATGGACTACACGGACGATGCCTGCATGTATATGTTCAGCAACGGGCAAGCCGTCCGGATGGAAAATTATATCCGCAACAACCTGGGGCGCATCACTTCCAACGCAGCAAATGTGCTGGGTGGTGTTACCCCTCAACCTCCTACTTGCTCCGATGGCATAAAAAACGGCGACGAAACCGGCGTGGATTGCGGAGGCAGCTGTGCCCCCTGCGAAGTAGCCGAAGTTTGTGGTTCCCCTGCCAGTTTCAACGTACAGTCCATCAGTGCAACCAGCTTTGAAATCAGTTGGCCGGCTGGCGGCGATGCCGAAAAATTCCGCTTCCGCTATAGAACGGGCAATCAAAACTGGAAGACCATCAACCTGACAACCGCATCCGTAATCCTCGAAAACCTGGTTGCAGGTAGTACATATACATATCAGGTGCGCACCTATTGTACCAGCGGGGGCTGGCAAAACTGGTCCGTAAATGGAAGTCTGACCGTAGCAGAAGATGGCGGTGGAGACGACGGCGCATGCCAGGAAAACAAGATCACGATGAAATTGGTACTGGACGATTTTGGCTCCGAAACAAGCTGGGAACTGCGCGATGGCGACAACCGCAAAATTGCCGCAGGAGGGCCTTATGAAGATTTCACGGCTGGAAAAATCATCACAGAGACCTTCTGTCTGCCCGATGCCTGCTACAAATTCATCCTCAAGGACAGCTTCGGCGATGGAATATGCTGCTATTATGGCGAGGGGAAACTCACCCTGTTCGACAGCAGCGGCGAAGAAATCGCTAGATCCAACGGTAGGTTTGGTTCCAGACAACGAATCAATTTCTGTGCAGGTTCCGCTGCGAGAATGCAAGATGCCCTGATTGAATCCGACGAACAAGCTCCTGTCAGTACTTCCAAACTACAGGCGCTGCGAGCAGCAAACTAAAATCGGTAGTACTTATATTCGCCGGGGATGCTTTTATAGCGTCTCCGGTATTATTTATTTCCGTCTATACCAAAGGGATCACCTGTGAAGTGGAAAAATTCCAACAACTGTTCAGGATATTCCCTGGCGATATTATGTGCTTCGGTATGTTTGTTTACTCCAAGTTTGAATAACATAGGCGCCAGATTGTTGTTCCCATAATTTTTAGTAAACCTGAATTCAGGTGTCCGGACAGAAATCGAGCGATTCCAGTAACTCAATGCTTTTTGTGCTGCATTAGGAATTTTCTCCCCTTCCATCCTCGGAAGGAGGTTTCTCCCTGAAAGCGAAAACGACGGTTTGAGTCCTACCATAGCCAATAAGGTAGGATACACATCTACACTACTCACTACATCCGTGACCTCTCCTGGCGGCTGTTTTGTTTTCCCTTTGGGAAGCTTAATGATAAGTGGGCTTCGCAAAGCCACATCAAACAAAGTATGTTTACCCCAAACCCCATTTTCCCCCAGATGCCAACCATGATCGCTCCACACTACGATAATGGCCTCCTCATACAATCCTTCCTCTTTAAGCGCTGTTATCACTTTTCCCACCTGAGCATCTACATAACTTACGGAAGCAGCATAAGCACGCCTGATTTCTTGAGCATAAGCGGGTGAAGCTGCCTTGTCAGGCAAAATAATTTCTGTCCCTAGTGCATACCGGTTGAATTCATTGTTGGGGTGCACACCCCAAACTGAAGTATCGGATAATAAAGCATAGTGGGTAGTATCTTCCCAATTATCATAAAATTTCCAATATGGACTGGGAGCCGTGAATGGCAAGTGAGGCTTAAAAAAACCTACAGCCAGCAAAGTCGGGACAATAGGCTTACTAAATCCGCGTATCCGCCTGACCGCTTCGCCGGCTATCCATCCATCTGCATACAACGAGTCAGAACCCAGTCCACGCTCATAAGGTCGCACCTGGTTATTCAAAGTGTTTCTGTCAGATCCATCGGCATAGCCGAAAAAAGCATTCCATCCCGTGCCCCATTTTTCGGCGTTTAAGTACATTTCATCCCAACTTCGGGGCAATTCTAATTCCTGGCCTGCCTCCTCTTCATAGCCATAAATTTTACCATCGGGAGAATGGCTGATTTTCCCAATACCAATGGTATAGTAACCGCTCTCGCGAAAATGGGCGACAAATGATTCTGGTACAGCCTGTAAGGTCTCTGATTGGTCTCTTTTGTGTGCAAACACATTATTGTCAAGGTCTTTCCAGGATGACGGGTATCTTCCCGTCAAAAAAGCATAGCGCGAAGGCCCGCAAGAAGGAGCAGCCACATAATGATTTGTATAGAACCACGCATCACCACAAAGGCTGTCTAAGGCCGGAGTAACCATAAATGGCGCCCCAAAGGCTCCAATCCATGGACGAAGATCATCAATAGTGATCAGCACAATAAGGGGTTTTGTTTTTTCAGCAGCATCCGGAAAAGCAATGCCCCATAACCAACTATGGCATAGTAACAACCAAACTACATTCATAAGCGACAAGCTTGCATAAAGGCCTCCAACTCATACAATCCTTTGAGTCGGCCCCAAAGTGGGTATCCAGGATGATAGGCAGCATTAAAATCACTCAGAATGCGATGGCCGTGATCCGGCCTAAAAACTATAGACTTGTTGCGCTGCTCGCCCAGTACCTGGCAAATATGTTTTAGCGTTGCCGGACGCGACAAGTGCTCATCTTCGAAAAAGCCCCGATCGGTCAGCTGCGTAAAGCGCAGGTGTAGGAAGTGTATCCTTTCGGCGAATTTCTCGACAAAAGCCTCAAGGTCGTTATCAGCCCTTGAGCCCAAGGATCCCGTACAGAAAGTAATCCCATTATGGACTGAAGGATGTACTCCCGACAGCCAATCGTAATCGGCTGTTGTGCTCAAAATACGAGGGAGGCCAAAAATCGGAAAAGGGGGATCGTCCGGATGCACCGCCAGGAAAATTCCTGCTTCTGATGCAGCGGGAACCACCCGATCCAGAAAATAGCGGTAATTGTCTTTAAGGCCATCCGCCCCTATTCCCTGGTAAGTATCCAGTAAATCCTGAAAACCGGTCACCAGGTCTGCAGTAGCCAGTTCTCCCATTGGTCCGTTGACAAAATGCTGAGTTCCCTTCAGCAGAGTATGTATCAATGCCTCTCGGGTTGGTTCATCCATCGCCGTAAACTGTGCTTCCGCTTCATGGATCCATGGCGCAGGGTAAGCATCAGCCGCCCCCTTTCGCTGCAATATAAAAACATCAAACAAAGCCAGTCGTATCCAATCGAACGCCAACGCATCCCGGTGGCGCCCCACCGGATAAGCCAGATCGGTTCGAACCCAATCCAGCAGCGGCATAAAATTGTAACAGACCACCCGAATGCCGCAAGCTGCAAGGTTTTGCAGACTGGCAATGTAATTGTCTATCCATTGATCACGACCCGGGCTTCCCTTTTTGATCTCTTCGTGAACAGGCAGACTTTCCACAACAGACCATCCGAGTCCGGTTCCATGGATACGCGCCTGCAGGGCGCTAATTTCGTCCATTTCCCACACCGAACCCGTTGTTTTTGCGTGCAAAGCAGTCACTACTTCCCGCGCACCACCCTGGTAAATTTCTTCCAGCGCAATTAAATCCCTATTTCCGAACCAGCGTAAAGCTCCAATGAATTCCACTGCTTTATAATTTTGTGATTTTAATAGCTGAAACAAATGGTTCTCCTGCAAGCGATTTAAAATCAAGCATTATTCCTGTTCCACCACTGGCTTCAACATGGATACTCCTGGAAAAAGCACGGGCAAAACCATACTCGCTGAAGATATCGAGATTTTTGATAAAAGGCATACCATTAACCCACACATCGAATACCCTTTTACCTGGCTGGTAAACTTCGCCTTCGGCAAAAAAGAGCTCCAGTACATAGGATCCATCCGGCACATCTAAGTTATAAGCAGAAAGCCCCTGTAATACATAGTTGTACAGCGGATCTCTGTCGCGGGTGCCATAAAATACGACATCTTTGTTAAACATATAAGC
>JANQWK010000087.1 GCA_030729925.1 Saprospiraceae bacterium | reverse complement strand
AAACATCCTGGAAGTTAAGGGATATAGCAGGAATGTAAGTAGGATTTGTAAGTATGGAGATTTTTCTGAAATACCCTTAAAGGATCCCTGCCAACTCGATATTGTACAACCAACATTAAACCCCGAACGTTGAGGGAACAGCGAGGTGGTAAGGCTCCTTGTTGTTTTGGGTTGATCCGCCTGCAATATTTCGAATTGGGTCAACCAATGCTTCATGAAAATCCGTAGGGGCATGCCCTATTCCCACTGCCGGTTTTAAGTACATCCTTTAGAAGGAGGAGCAGTGGTCGAGGTATAAAAAATAAAACTGGCAGACTTTGTAAAAGAGAAGCCGAGGCAGGTGCTGTACCAAAAGAATTTAACTTACATGGAAACCCCCGAAAAGAATAGATTTTGACCTGGAGCAACATAACGACAAAAGCCCCACATTACTGTGAGGCTTTTGAAAAGCGGTCCGGACGGGACTCGAACCCGCGACCCCGTGCGTGACAGGCACGTATTCTAACCAACTGAACTACCGGACCCTTCCTGAAAGGGGCTTCACAACGTCTCGCAAAGCCTTTCTCTCAGTGCGTGTGCAAATGTAAAACCATTTTGTAAATTACACAAGATGTTGTGCAAAAAAAAGGAAAAAATTTTCAATCGAGCAGGGAACGAGCTACCTTTGCAAAGATTGTCGCAATAGGTTAGGTTATCATCAAACCCAAAATAGATTCCTATGGTATTCCTTGATTTTGAAAAACCGCTGGAGACCCTGTACGAGCAGCTGAAAAAGATAGAACAAGTTGGTAGTGAGGGAGATATTGATGTAACAGAGATGCTTAAGGAGCTGGAGGGGCGGATAAAAAACAAACGCAAGGAGATCTACAGCAACTTGACCGGCTGGCAGAAGGTGCAGTTGTCCAGACATCCGGAGCGGCCTTACACGCTTTTTTACATCAAGGAGATGTGTAAAAAGTTTATCGAGCTGCACGGCGATCGCTATTTTCAGGACGATAAGGCTATCGTAGGAGGTATCGGCAATATAGATGGTCAAACCGTGGTGATTATTGGTCACCAGAAAGGGGTCAATACCAAAATGCGCCAGTATCGCAATTTTGGGATGGCCAATCCCGAGGGGTACCGCAAGGCCCTGCGGCTGATGAAATTGGCCGAGCGTTTTAATTTTCCCATCATTACCCTGATTGATACGCCCGGTGCATTCCCGGGTCTGGAAGCGGAAGAGCGGGGACAGGCAGAGGCCATTGCCCGCAATTTGTTTGAAATGGCACAACTCCGAGTGCCTATCGTGTGCGCTGTCATCGGTGAAGGGGCTTCCGGCGGGGCAATCGGCATCGGACTGGGCGACCGGGTTTTTATGCTCGAGAATACCTGGTATTCGGTGATTTCTCCGGAGTCCTGCTCGTCTATCCTCTGGCGCAGCTGGGACAACAAGGAGCAGGCAGCAGAGGCTCTGAAACTGACCGCCGACCACATGCTTTCTTTCGGACTGATTGACGATATTATCAAGGAGCCACTCGGCGGCGCACATACCGCTCCCGAAGAAATGGCCAAAACCCTGAAAAAGCACTTGAAGAAAGCGATCGCAGAGCTACAGGAGATGGATCCGGACCAAAGAATAATGGCAAGGATTGACAAATATGCCAACATGGGCGTCTATGATACGATCCCCAAAGATACCGAACCTGAAGGACGTAAGAAGTAAGTCGGATTTTTTTCTCTTAAATTAAGGTATGCGCTTGATCCAAAGCATCAAAGCCAAATTTTTCGAGCTTGCGCTCAAAAAGAAAATGAAGGCCAGGCAAAAGCAGGGGACTGCAAAAGTTGTGAACCTGGAGACAGCCAGAAAGATAGGCCTGCTGTTTGATGCGACCGATATCAACCAAAGGAAATTGGTGCTGGATTTTGTGGACAAATGGAACAAACGCCAGAAACAGTTCCGCTTGCTTGGTTTTTTTGACAGCAAACTGAAAGATGATAATTTTACTTTCGATCAGTTTAATCAAAATGATATCAACTGGCTCAACATCCCCAAAGGGGATACCGTAGCGGCTTTCCTGGCCGAAGAGTTCGATCTGCTGATCCACTTGAATACCCAGTCCAATGTCAGGATGGAATGCCTCAGCTTGCTCGCCAATGCCACCCTCAAAATTGGCCCTCCAGCGCTCCGTCTTCCCGCCTATGACTTCATGATAGAAGTACCCGCATCTGCAGGACTCCGACAGTTTATCCAACAAATGGAACACTTTTTACAGCACATCAATAAGTCCCCCTCACATGCTTGACCTTTCCGGAACGGGCGTTGCCCTGGTTACTCCCTTCCAAAACAACAAGATAGATTTTGAATCCCTGGCCAGACTCATCCATTATGTCCTCGACGGGGGCGTGGATTATATTGTATCACTGGGTACCACCGGCGAAGCCATTACCCTGAGTGCAGAGGAGTGTGTCGAGGTGCTGCAATTTACCCGTGCGGTCGTCAACGACCGGGTTCCGATTATTGCCGGACACTTCGGAGGGAACTTTACAGAAAAACTGTACGACAGAATAGCCAACTACGATTTGACCGGCATCAGTGCGATTATGTCGAGTAGCCCGGCCTACAGCAAACCCGCGCAGGAGGGCATTTATCAGCATTATATCCGCATTGCAGATGCCTCGCCGGTTCCGATAATGATCTATAATGTTCCCGGACGAACCGGCTCTAATGTGAGCGCCGCTACGATTGTTCGACTGGCCAATGCCAACCCCAAGTTTATCGCGGTCAAAGAGGCTTCCGGCGACCTGGCACAGGCCATGCAAATCCTTAAAAACAAACCCGATCATTTTCAGGTGATCTCCGGCGACGATGTGCTGACCCTGCCCCTAATCGCCTGCGGAGCCGTCGGTGTCATTTCCGTCATCGCCAACGCCTGGCCAAATACTTTCTCCGCAATGGTCACCGCTGCACGGACAGGTAGTTTTGCGCAGGCAAAACTACTCAACGATACCTTGCTGGATATCCACCCCTGGCTATACGTCGAAGGCAATCCGGCCGGTATCAAAACCGCCCTGCACCTAAAAGGACTTTGTTCCAACGAGATGCGTATCCCCCTCGTCCCGCTTTCCCCCGCTGCCACAAGCTCCCTGCAGCAAGTTATCGCCGATACAGGCGCCAATTGGTAGCAGTTGTAAAGGCGGCACGCAACGAGAAAAAATTGTTGAAAAATTGCCACCCCAAATGGGTTACCTTCGAGGGGGTAAAAGGAATTAATAAGGGTATTCTAGGTGCAAGTCACCTTAAGGTGCCTTGCACCTGTTTAATAACAACTTGACTACCAACAAAATAACGTTGTATTCTTCAAAAAAACCTCCCCAAAACCACCCTGTTCAGCTGGCAATCACAATCCCCGTGCGGGCCATTTTAAACCATATCCGCTTGATCAAGGTTTACTAACATAAAAACAGTGCTATGCCTACCGTACATTTTACCCAGGCGCTGAAAAGGTTTTTCAACGACCTGGATTCCATAGAAACTCCCGAGCAGCGTATCTCGGATATTCTTGCGCACATAGACCGGCAGTGGCCGGGTATAAAGGGGTATATCGTGGATGACCAGGGGAAACTGCGCCAGCATGTCAATATTTTCATTGACGGGGAGTTGATTCAGGACAGAGAAGGGCTGAGTGATCGGCTTCGACCGGAAAGCGAGGTGTATTTTTTTCAGGCCCTTTCGGGAGGATAAAAAAAAAGTCACGATTGCTCAGGGCAATCGTGACTTTTTGAGTTCCTAATTGACGGTTGCGTTAGTCCTGTTTGCCTCCGCTGCTCTGTACCTTTTCTTTCTGATCCTGCCGCAGGGTAGGATACTGAATGCCCAGCTGCTCGAGATAGCTGCCGTATTTCGTCTCATCGTAGTAGAAAGGCTCCAGCTGTGATTTAAACTCCTCCATGATTTCTTTATTCAGATAAATGGCAGGTTGGTCGTCGTTACCCACCATCGGGATGTACTTTTGCTTCATGCCTTGCTCCTCTTCGAAGTATTTTTTCGCGTCAGCGACCAACTGAGGCTGCAACAGAAAGTCCAACAAGGTCATCGCCTCTACTTCTGCCCCTGCTACCACGCCTTTGTGTGCAATAGGAGTAGCCATGGAGATGGCGTTGGACCAGTGGTGCCCCTGCAAACCGGGAATGTTGGAAGGGAAGCGCAGGTTGACCGTAGGAAGCTTCCAGGAAATATCCCCGATGTCGTCGCTACCCCCGGATACCGGGTTTCTGACTGGCCGACCCAGTTCCTCCAATTCCACTTCAAGTCCGTTCGTAACGTTCGAGTTGACTTCCAATTGCACCGCCTTGGCCAACATCTGGTCTGCCTCTGACCATTCGGGCAAACCTACTGACTTGATGTTGTCATACATCTTCTCGGCAATGACCTTGTTGAAGTGGCGCGGCCAGGCAGAGCCTAAAACCTTCCGGCTCACAGTCGTCTTGGTCATCATCGCAGCACCGTCGGCAATTTTATTCGCCCACTCGTACATTTCCATGATCTGCGGATAGGTCAGGTGGCGGAAATAATACCAGATCGAAGCTTTGGAAGGAACCACATTGGGCTGGTCACCCCCGTTGGTGATGATGGAGTGCGAACGCTGGTAAGGATCCATGTGCTCGCGGGCATATTGCCAACCGATATTCATCAGCTCTGTTGCATCCGCAGCACTGCGACCACGCCAGGGCGAACCGGCAGAGTGGGCAGATTCTCCTTCAAAAGTATATTCTACCGAGATTAAGCCCGTACCCGGAGCCTGACCATAAGAAACGCTCAGGTTGTTGCCCACGTGGGTAAAAATACACATGTCCACATCGTCAAAATACCCGTCGCGGGTGTAGTAGGCTTTAGTCCCTACCAACTCCTCCGCTACCCCGGGCCATACAATCAGGGTTCCGGAAATGCCTTCCCTTTCCATGATTTCTTTGACCGCCAGTACCGCCACCACATTCAGCGGTGTGCCTGCATTGTGCCCCTCTCCGTGTCCGGGAGCACCCTCTACAATAGGATCGTGATAAGCCACACCCGGCTTTTGCGACGCTTTAGGGATGCAATCTATATCGCTACCCAGCGCAATCACCGGCCTGCCTGATCCCCATTTCGCCCACCAGGCCGTAGGCACGCCCGAAATACCATACTCTACCTCAAAGCCATTTTCTTTCAGAATGTCCGTGATGTATTTGGATCCTTCAAATTCCTGGAAGCCCAGTTCGGAAAAACTGAACACCTTGTCCACCATCACCTGAGCCATTTTGGCATTCGCCTGAACTTTTTCCTGAGCTTCCTTCTTCAGGGCTTCGATTTTTTTGGGTGAATACGTCTGCGCTACCGCAAAATTGTTTGCAGCCATCGAGAGCGATACTACCCACAACAGTTGTTTGAATTTCATTATTCGCTTTGTTTTAGGTTAGATAAATCAATTATTTTTGGCGTTAGTGCGCAACGTAGGATAAGTAATTCCCAACTGCTCGAGATAACTGCCATATTTGGTTTCGTCAAAATAGAAAGGCTCCAACTGGGGTTTGAAGGTTTCCATGATTTCTTTGTTCAGGTGAATGGCAGGCTGATCATCCTTGCTCACCATAGGAACGTACTCCTGCTTCATCCCCTGCTCCTCCACAAAATATTTTTTGGCGTCAGCCACCAACTGAGGCTTCAGGAAGAAGTCGAGCAGCGTCATCGCCTCGGCCTTAGCCCCTGCAACTACCCCCTTGTGGGCAATCGGGGTAGCCATGGCCACTGCATTGGACCAGTGGTGCCCCTGCAAACCGGGAATGTTGGAAGGGTAGCCCAGAGTTACGGTAGGTAGTTTCCAAGAGATGTCCCCGATGTCGTCACTACCCCCCGATACCGGATTTCTTACCGGCCGACCCAAATCTTCAATGACCGTCTCCAGACCATCCGTATTGTTGGAGTTGACCTCCTGCTGCAAAGCCTTGGCCAAGGCTTGGTCTGCTTCCGACCATTCCGGCAGACCCACTGCTTTGATATTTTCATACATGGTTTCGGCAATGACCTTGTTGAAGTGTCGTGGCCAGGCAGAGCCTAAAACCTTCCGGCTAACCGTTGTTTTGGTCATCAGCGCAGCCCCATCGGCGATCTTGTTGGCCCAGTCGTAAGAAGCCATGATCTGCGGATAGGTCATGTGGCGGAAATAGTACCAGATAGAAGCCTTGGAAGGTACTACGTTGGGTTGATCACCCCCGTTGGTAATGACCGAATGCGAACGCTGCAGCGGATCCAGGTGCTCACGGGCATATTGCCAGCCAATGTTCATCAGCTCTACCGCATCAGCAGCACTGCGTCCGCGCCAGGGTGAACCCGCAGAGTGCGCCGATTCTCCTTCAAAGGTATATTCTACCGAAATCAATCCCGTGCCGCTGCCCTGTCCCCAGGAAACGCCCAGGTTGTTGGATACGTGCGTAAAAATGCACATGTCCACGTCATCAAAATAGCCATCGCGGGTGTAAAAGGCTTTTGTAGCGAGCTGTTCTTCAGCTACCCCCGGCCATACGATAATGGTACCCGAGATACCCTCCCGCTCCATGATTTCCTTGACAGAAAGTACCGCTACAATGTTGAGCGGGGTACCCGAATTGTGTCCCTCGCCATGACCCGGAGCGCCCTCCACAATAGGATCGTGATACGCCACGCCCGGTTTTTGCGAAGCCTTGGGAATACAGTCAATATCGCTCCCCACCGCAATCACCGGACTGCCGGAACCCCATTTTGCCCACCAGGCAGTAGGCACGCCGGAAATGCCGTATTCGATGGAAAAACCATTATCTTTTAAGATATCCGTCAGGTACTTGGAAGTTTCAAATTCCTGAAACCCGAGCTCGGCAAAGCTAAACACCTTGTCCACCATCACTTGAGCCATCTTGGCTCGCCCCTCTACCTTTGCCACTACTTCTTTTTTTAGCGCCTCCAGACGCGCATCCGCCGGATCCTGGGCTTTGACCAAATGCACGCAGGTCACCAGGGCAAGCCCCAGCAATAAAGTTGGAATTCGTTTCATGTTTTGCGATTTTTTAAACAATACCTGAAATTATCATTTTTTTGGTCAATTACTATCAATTTAAGTGGCTGAAATTCTATATTTAGCACAAAAAAACAGCTAACCAACTTTAAACCCTGTAACCCCATGCTGAGGAATATCCTTTACTTCCCCCTTCTGGTACTCGCCTTGTCCGCCTGCTCCTCCCCCTCCTACGATATCCTCATCAAAAATGGTACCGTTTATGACGGCAGCGGTTCTCCCGGACAGCAGATGGATGTGGCTATCAACGCCGATAAAATTGTCAAAATAGCACCCCGTATTTCCGGCAATAGCCAGACGGTGATTGATGCTTCAGGCATGGCCGTGAGTCCCGGGTTTATAGACCTGCATACCCACCTGGAACCCCTGCCCACAGATCCAAAGGCAGAGAGTCATGTCCGACAGGGCGTTACGTTGGCACTTGGCGGACCCGATGGTTCCTGCCCCCTGCCCTTGAAGCCTTATCTCGATTCTCTCGAAAAAATTACCATCGGGCTGAATGTGGCTTTCCTGGTTGGACACAACAGCGTGCGCGAACAGGTGATGGGCTTGGTCAGCCGGGATCCGGAAGCTGCAGAACTCGAACAGATGCAATCCCTGGTTGAACAAGGGATGAAAGACGGTGCCTATGGGATTTCTACCGGTCTGAAATACCTGCCCGGCACCTATTCCAAGATTGACGAGGTCATCGCTTTGTCAAAAGTGGCCGCTCAACACGGCGGTATTTATACTTCTCACCTCCGCGAGGAAGGTCTCGAACTCCTGGACGGGGTCGCCGAAGCCATCCGCATTGCCGAGGAGGCTGCTATTCCGGTGGTACTTACGCACCACAAAGTGGTAGGTTTTCCCATGTGGGGCAGCAGCATCAAAACGCTAGACATGGTAGATGCCGCCAACGAGCGGGGGCTGGATGTGATGATTGATCAGTATCCCTATACCGCCAGCCATACCAGCATCAGCATCATTATTCCTTCCTGGGCACTGGAGGGCGATCCGGTTGGCGGTTTTGCGCAGCGCTGCCAGAATCCTGCACTCAGAGACAGCATCAAACAGGCCATCGTGTTCAATCTGATCAATGACCGGGGCGGCAATGACCTCAGGAGGGTACAGTTTTCCAGGGTTACCTGGGATCCAACCCTGGAAGGGAAAACCCTTTACGACTGGGCAGTCCGGGAGGGCATGGAACCCAGCCTCGAGAATGGGGCAGAACTGGTGATTCAGGCTCAAATCAAAGGGGGAGCCAATTGCATTTTTCACGCCATGTCAGATGAGGATGTGGAGCGCATCATGCAACATCCCAAAACCATGATTGCCTCCGACGGACGCTTGTCCCAGCCGGGTAAGGGTCACCCGCATCCGAGAGCCTACGGTACTTTTCCCAGGGTACTGGGACACTATTCTCGAGACAAACAGATTCTTACCCTCGAATCAGCTATCCACAAAATGACCGGTATGCCCGCTACACGAATGGGCTTGACGGACAGAGGCTTCCTCAAAGAGGGTTATTTTGCAGATATCACCATATTCGATCCGGCTTCGGTAGCGGATCAGTCCACTTTTGAAGCCCCGCACCAGTATCCCAAGGGGATCCAATACGTCCTGGTCAACGGCAGCAAAGTAGTTGATGATGGCAACTATGTGGATACCCGGGCAGGCAGGGTCCTTAGAAAAGCGGTAGCACAATAACTCCGCTTATCCGTTTCGCCTGAGATCCAGTATCCGGCTGAGCTTGCCCCCTTCGCTGCGTGGAATGCTGCCGGGGGGCATGAGTTCCACGTCTATGTGCAACCCGATGTTGTCGCGTATCTTCTGCATCAGGTGCGCGCGAAGTCCCTCGAGTTGGGTAATCTCCAGCGGCGTGTCACCCATTTCTACCCGGACGTCCACCCGATCCAGCGCTCCCTTTTTGGACACCACCAACTGATAGTGCGGTTCCAGCTCGGGAATATCCCGAATCAACACCTCCACCTGGGTGGGAAAAAGATTGACTCCCCTGATGATGAGCATATCATCCGCCCTGCCCTTGATCGCACTCATTTTGATGTGGGTCCGTTTTCCGCCCTTGTCGTACGACAAACTACAAATATCATTAGTCCAGTATCGAAGCAGCGGCATCCCCTTTTTCGTCAGGGTCGTAAGTACGAGCACCCCATCATGCCCCTCAGGCAAAGGCTCGCAGGTATCGGGGTCTAAAATTTCAGGAAAAAAGTGATCCTCCCAAATATAACTTCCACTGCCTCTTTCTTCCCAATCTTCCTGGGCAACCCCGGGCCCTATGATCTCGCTCAGTCCATAAATATTAGTCGCCACCAAGCCCAAACCCGCCTCTACATCGGCCCGAACCGTCTCCGTCCAGGGTTCCGCCCCCAAAACCCCAAACTTCAGGTTCAATGCTCCCCTGCCTATACCCCGCTTGTCCACCTCCTCCGCAAGGGTTTGTGCATAAGAAGGCGTACAACAAATCACCTCCGGCCGAAAATCCTGCAGCAACATTAACTGGCGATCCGTCATGCCACCGGAAACAGGCACAACAGCCATACCCAGCCGCTCCGCTCCTGCATGAATCCCCAATCCGCCGGTAAACAGCCCATACCCATAGGCATTGTGCATTTTCATACCCGGTCTGGCACCTCCTGCATACAAACTCCGCGCGTTGACCTCTGCAAATAATTCCAGGTCTTCCGCCGTATAAACCACCACCGTAGGCTTGCCCGTCGTACCGCTCGAAGCGTGAATACGGCGAATTTGATCCTCGGGCACAGCAGACAAGCCAAAAGGATACTGGTCCCGCAAGTCCGTTTTATAAGTAATCGGAAGTCGGGCAATATCGGCAATCCCCCTTAACATTGACGGATGCAGCCCCTGCTGCTCGAAGCGCTCCCGGTAAAAGGGCACCCGCTCATATACGTAATGCGCCAGGGCGATCAGGCGTTCGGATTGAAGCTTTCGGAGTTTTTCCAGCGGAAGTCCCTCCATATCAGGGTTAAACATGAGTCTTGTTTTTTTGAAAAGAAGCACACCGTCCTATCATCCTTTAAATTAAAAAGATATCCGAATTAAATTCATGCTTGTTGGCATCAAAAATGCCGTAAATTTCGAAAGGATTATTTTTTTCAAAAAAAAACAGCATTATGAACGCAAAAACCAAACTATTCGCCGCCGTTATTGTGCTCCTGGTGGGAGCCTGTACCGCTCCGCCCACCGAATACGAGCTCTTGATCACCAACGGAACCATCTATGACGGCTCGGGGCAGTCGCCCATCCAGGGCGTTGTGGGAATCAATGCAGATACCATTGCCTACATAGGTGACGGCAACAATGTCACTGGAAAAGAAACCCTCGATGCTGCCGGTATGGCGGTTAGCCCGGGTTTTATCAATATGCTCAGCTGGGCCACCGAAAGCCTCATCAGCGACCCCAGAGGATTGAGCGATATCAAACAGGGAGTTACGCTCGAAGTCATGGGCGAAGGGGGCTCTATGGGTCCTTACAAACAACCCAGGGTGATGAAAAATCCCCGGGAAGAAGGACCCGACTCGCTCTCCTGGACGACCCTGGGCGAATACCTGCAAATGCTCGAAGATATCGGCGTATCGCCCAATGTGGCTTCCTTCGTAGGAGCGACTACCCTCCGGGTGCACGAGGTAGGCTACCAAAATCGCCCCCCCTCTGCTGAAGAGATGGACAATATGAAGCGCCTCGCCAGACAGGCTATGGAAGAAGGAGCGCTCGGCATTGGTTCCTCGCTCATTTACGCCCCCGCTTTCTATGCCAGTACAGAAGAACTGATCGAGCTGTGTAAGGTCGCCGCCGAATACGGCGGGATGTACATCACCCACATGCGCAGTGAAGGCAACCGATTCCTGGAAGCCATTGACGAAACCATACGCATCGCCGCCGAGGCCGGACTCCCCGCAGAGATCTACCACCTCAAAGCCGGAGGAACCGACAATTGGCCTAAAATGGATCTGGCTATCGCCAAAATTGACAGCGCCAGGAATGCAGGGATCAAAATCACAACTGATATGTACAATTATGCCGCAGGCGCAACCGGCCTCAATGCAACCATGCCCCCTTGGGCACAGGAAGGCGGTTACAGGGGATGGGTGAAAAACATGAGCGATCCGGCTACCCGAGCCAAGATCAAAGCCGAAATGTACACCAATACCAACGAGTGGGAAAATTTTTTCTACCTGGCAGGGCCGGATAATATAATGCTCGTAGGCTTCGACAATCCCACGCTTCGCGAAAAATACACCGGGAAAACCCTCCGACAGGCTGCTGAAATGATGGGCGTGGATCCCGCCGATGCCGCCATGAACCTCGTGATAGAAGATGGCTCCCGCGTGGGTACCGTTTATTTCCTGATGTCAGAGGACAATGTGAAAAAGATCATGCAGCTGCCTTATATGAGCTTTGGCTCAGATGCAGGTGCCGTAGCCGCCGAAGGAGAAACGCTGGAGTCCATGACACATCCCCGAACCTACGGAAACTTCGCACGCCTGCTCGGCAAATATGTAAGAGATGAAAAGGTGCTGAGTCTGGAAGAGGCAATCCGGAAACTGACTTCCCTGCCAGCCGAAAACCTGAAGATCGCGAAAAGAGGCATGCTCAGCCCCGGCTTCTATGCCGATGTGGTCATTTTCGATCCCAACACGATCCAGGATCATGCTACGTTCGAACAGCCACACCAGTATTCCACCGGGGTTACACATGTTTTGGTCAATGGCCGGCAGGTCCTCAAAGATGGAGAACATACCGGCGCAAAGCCCGGGAAATTTGTTAAGGGGTTGGGTTGGAAAAATTAATTTCCGGTCGGGGATGGGCTATTCACCCCCTTCTTAAAACATATACTGATAGCCTAGGTAAAAGTCATAACTGCCACCCCGGGTAGCTGCAATATCTCCCATATTGAAGCTGCCCTGGGTTCCCACCTTCAAGTGACCGTCTTTGGCAAGTACATTTTTCAAGTAGGCACCCACCTGAAAACTCATCAAACTGGCCGAAGCATAGTTAATGCCCGCCCAAAAGGTGTCTATCATCTCCATCCGCACCCCAAGGTTCGTCTGGAATATATTTTCAGGGACATAATCTATCCACACCGAAGGCTCAATCACAAATACGTCCCGCACGATACGCGCACCAATCACTGCATTGGCGTGCATCCGACTTCGGTACCGCGCCGTACTGCCCATCGCCGCATAGTCAAATCCCCCGGGAAGCAGGTTTGTGACAGCTCCCCCAAAGTAGAAAAAGCTTTTGCCGTAGAAGTCTGAAGCGTTGGACTGATACAAAAAGCCTGCAGCAGCATTCAGCATAAACTGATTGCCCTCTCCGCCCGGAATCAGTTGGTCGTCCGGATCGTTGACCACCAAATCCAGTCCGTCAAACAATTGCTGGTTGGCCAGTCCCGCTAATCCTATAGACAGTCGGTCGTTTTGGCGCAGCCCTGGACGGAAACCGTATGCATAAGTCATGCCGATTTGGTTAAAAACGACAGGCTGGATCTCGTCGTGGTTGAAAAATCCGCCCAAACTCATATTTTGATCCGCGAAGGGCAGTTGGAATCCAAGTGCAGCAGTGCTGGGAGCCCCATCAAAACCCGCCCATTGTCTGCGATACGACATGCTCAGCTCCAAGGCCTGACTCATAGCCGTCATGGCAGGATTCCAGAGGTATCCCATTTCATTAAACGCAGGCCTGTTGGCCATTTGCTGCGCAAAAAGTCCTGGCAAAGCCGTATGCATGGCCAGTCCTACAACCAGAACTACGATGTATTTCCTGTCCATCAATTTCGAAGTATGGTGAGTGTTTGCTTAATTGTTTTTTCCCGAAAGGCAAGCACATAATAGTAATTGCCATCCGGCAGGGGCTTGCCCTGATAAGTTCCGTCAAATCGCTCCTCGTCCCGCTGGTAATTGATTTTTTGATATACGATATTCCCCCAACGGTTATACACCCGCAGTACATTGTTGCCATACTTTTCCGCTTTCGGGAAAAAGAGCACATCGTTCTTCCCGTCTCCATTGGGTGTAATCAAACTGATCCGGGGTAAGCCCAGTTCGTTGTCCAGGACCTCTATAAATACGCTGTCCGTGATACTACAGCCATTTTCATCCGTCATGACTACCTTGTACAGGGTACTTTTCAAGGGTTGTACCTCCGGATCCGGAACCGTTGGATCACTGACCGGGTATTCGGTCGGAAGCCAATAATAACTGATTGCCCCACTGGCCTGCAAGCGGATACTTGTACCCTCGACAATGCAACTGTCCATACCTGCGTCTGCCCCTGTCGGGAAAACCGCTACCAGGATCGCCGCAGTATCCGAACCACAGGTGTTGGATCCAACGACCTGGTATAGCGATGGATAAACCGGACTTACCCGAACCAGATCCGATCCGGCAAGATCCAGTGTAGCAGAGGTGTCCAACCACAAGTAGTCCACCGCACCCGAAGCCCGTAAGGCAAGCTCCTCGCCCGGACAAACCGAAGCGGCTGACTGATCCAGGCTTACCAAAGGAAGCTCCCCGGTGATTACCCTGACCGTATCCGCATAAACACACCCTGATTCATTGGTTACCTGAACACTATAACTCCCCGACCGATTAACCACAATTGCAGGATCAACCGAACCGGTGGACCATTGGTACGATGCGAATGTTGTGCCGGGCGACAAGGTCAGCGCCTCCCCGTTGCAAATGGCTCGTTCTGCCCCCAAATCAAAAAACGGAATTTTAGGAGCACTTATCTCAAATGTTTTTTCGTCAACACAATTGTTGGCATCGGCAACTTGCAGGGTGTAAATACCTGAGCCCATGGCAGACAGAAAGGTATCCGTCATCACTTTTTCGCCAATTCGGTACTGATAAGGAGGAAGACCGCCCGCAACAGACCAGTTGACCGCAACAGCTCGCTCCTCGCAACCCATATCCTCCATTTGGATGTCCATCACCTCGGGAGCACTTGCCGGCTCGGAAACGCGGATACTGCGTTCCAGCAACAAACTTCCATCTCCGGCACGCAGTTCAAACGCGTAGTCTCCGGCGAGCAAACCCGTCAACACCTGCCCGCTGGCAGTGAAACTCCCAGGTCCGGACCAAGATACCACGGCATCACTTAGCCCGTCCGGAAACTGCAAAGCAATGCTGCCGTCGCTGGCACCATAACAACTCACAGGTTTTACCGACCAGGTCAACTCAAGAGGCTTAACCAGGCGCACCACTCCGGGAGCAGCCTGTAAACCAATCGCTTGCTGCTGATCCGGGGCACCGGGTAAGGTCTGGCGGATCTCTACCGGCAGCGGTTCATCCTGAATGCGAATGGTAGTCGTATCCCCAGGTGCTCCCGTAGCCACAAAGGTCAAGACCACCAGCACACTTTCATCGGCAAGTGTCCTGCCTACGCCACCCACATCAAACCAGGAAAAACGGAGTACTCCATCCTTCGCCTGGGTCGTACCAATGGCGATACCGGGGAGCGCTCCACGCTGAAAATCTATTAAATCGAGTACCTCGGGACGCCAAGCCATCGAGAAATCCATGCTCACGATTCGCTCGAAATCCCTTACCCGAATATCCAGGCTGAGGGTATCGCCGGACACTGTGGAAGTATCCGGCAACACCATGGTCAGCGACTGGGCAGATGCCCACTTCAGAAAGCCCACACACAAGAGCCCTGCAAGCAACAAACGTTTCATATCTCCTCTTTTTGCAGCTGATGGAAAAAACTATTCCACAATCACCATACTCTTGGTCGCTACAAAATCTTCCGTTTTGAGGGTATAAAAATACGTGCCCGGAGCCAGTCCTCCTTTCTCGAAAGAGATCTCCTGCATTCCCTTGTCGTATTGCCCTCTGATGCTGCGCACCAGCGCACCCATACTGTCAAAAACATCCATTTGCAGATCCATCGAACGCGGCAGTTCAAAGCGAATCACCGTAATATCCACGAAGGGATTGGGTTGGTTTTGGAATACCGTATAATCGCCGGTCTCAAATTGCGGCGCAAAAGGCGCAGGCAAAGTAGGCCGGTTAGGAGTCGGAATTGTTTTTCTGATAAAGTTCAAGGTAATATCCATAGCGGCAGCGTCCGGCGTATGTGCCACAGACGACAGCACTTTCTTGTCAATCCAGATCAGATCTTTTAGCGAAGCTGCAGCAGCCGTAGCCTTGAAGCGCAAGGTGAATACGGGTTCTTCCGTGGCATCCACCCCTTCGCCGGTCATGCTAAACCAACTGAAACGCAGTTCGCCCCGGTTGACGTTGTAGGTACCTACGGATACTGAATTCAAAGGTGCGGCATCAGCCTTGTCAACCCCCACAAACTCCAGTTTGTCTGCATCAAAGCCCAGTGCAAACTGATAGCTTGCGATATTATCAAAATCCTTGCTGGTAAAAGCCAGTTCGATCACCTTTTCCGGAGTCACTGTCTGATCCACCAAGTCGAAGGCAAGTACTTCACCGGATCGCGGAGAAGCCTCCACTTCGTGCAGTTCGCCCGTTTTGGCTCTGCCCAAGATGTCACCCACCTTCACAGCCGTGAAATCTACCGCCTGCTCGCCTTCCATACTCATCTCGGCTCTGCTGCTGTAGGGGAATACATTGTACGCATTGAACGACTCCGGCATGGCCTGCTTGTCGGATACAAACACCCAGGGGCCACAGTTGCCAAAAGAACTTTCTGTACCGATAATCAGGCGCTGAATCAGGAACAAATCGAGCGTCGTAAAGGCGCCATTGCAGTTGGCATCCCCGGCAATAATCTGATAAGGAGAATACACCTGAGCCGGCTCCAAACCCAGGATAAAGCGCTGCCCCACAAACAAGGCATAAGTGGATAGTCCGTTGGCAGGGTTATCCGCCATGGAAGGTTCCACCACGTAATTGCCATCTGCAGGAAGGTCCTCGAACAAGTAATTCCCGGCGTTATCTGTCACCCCGATGATTTCCAAATCACTTCCCTTGAGGTGAATTTCAACCCCTTTTACTCCCGCTCCGGTGAAAGTAGTCACCGTACCGCGAAGTTCACTGCGCTGTACAATCGTCACCATACCTTTGATAGCCAGAAAGTCCGGCTCTGAAACCGCTCCATTCTGCATACCTGCAAGTTCCATCTGCAGGGGTGCATTGGCAAATCGGATAGGAGTTGCCTGGCCAAGAGTTCCGAGCAGTTCGACCGTCAGGAAAAACAAAGTATCGTTATCGGCCAGGTCAACACCCAGACCGCTATTGTCATAATAATTGAAAGTCAGGTTACCTACATTCAAAATCGGCGTGATCTTGCCTTCCGTCACACCGGTAATCCGCGCAACCGTAGGATCATCTACTGTCAGAGAACCCGCAAGTGATGCGATTTTTGACAGATTGGTCACGATCACCGGCAATTCGATCACGGCACCCGGAGCACCCCTGGATTCCATAATATTGAGTGTTACCAAATTCGGATCCAGTGCAACATCAATCAGGAAGCAACGCTGGGTTGTTCCGCAAGCATCTGTCACCTCCAGACAAACGTTATAGGTACCCTCGTCGCAGAACTCATGCACCGGATTTTTCTCTGTAGAGACCATTCCGTCGCCAAAATTCCAAGCATAAGTACCCTCAGAAGAGGTATTCACAAAAGTAGCCGTAACGCCATCCAGGGTAAAGGTAAAGTCCGCAACCGGCATTCCTCCTCCGGACCGCGGCGCAATAGTGATATCAGCAGTACCCGTGCAGCCCCTGCTGTCCTCTACGGTCATCCGATAGTTTCCGGCTGACAAGTTGGACAACAGATAGATGTTGCCGCTGGAGGTAATGCTACCTGTAGAACTACCCGTCCATGAAATTTTGTACGGTGCCTGGTCGGTAAAAAATTCAAATGTAATCACGTCGTTACCCCCACAGGTGCCATTGGCAATCGAATAATCAAACAAATCAATCGCAGCATCCGTAACGGTCATCATGCGGGTTACCGAACATCCGTTGGCATCTTCTACCCGGATCAGGTAGCTCGCAGGTGCGAGATTTTCAAAGGTCCAGGTATTGGTATTGACCTGGGTACTCGTAGAACCTGCTCCGCTGTTGTAGGAGACAATATATGGCCCGGTTCCGGAAGTAATGTTGAGTGTGATCCCGTTGAGCTGACCGCAGGCATTGGCCACCAGTGAAGCCGCAAAATCCAGGTTAGACTCTACATTGACAATCGCATAAGAACCACTCTCCCTGCACTCGCTGTTGGCTCCGGTAGCCTGAATGGTATAAGAACCACTTGGAAGATTTTTAATTTCATAACTCGTTCCCGTTACTCGGAAATTGCCGCTCGCAGGGCCCGTCCAGGACAAATTGTAAGGTCCAAAGCCCGGAGTGAAATTGACCACGATAGAACCCGCTCCATTGCAAGGATCGGAGTTAACGACCGCTTCAAAAAGATTGGCTTGCGACTCTGCCACGTTGATGGTTTGGGTTACCCAGCAATTATTGGCATCCGTAACATAGACGGTATATCTGCCCTGGGGCAGGTCAAAAATTTCAAACGCCGCTCCCACCTGGGTTTGAGAACCCGACTGTGGGCCAGTCCAACGCACTACATAAGGACCTGTACCACCCAAGATATCAATCCAGATGGTATTGTAAGTTCCACACTCATTCAGGATCAAAGAAGCATCCATTTCCAAAGTAGAAACATTACCTATCGTGATCGTCTGAGAAGAAGTACATCCGTTGGCATCGGTAATCGTTACCACATAAGTACCGGGAGGAAGGTTGTTTTTATCGAAATCATCGCTGAACGTAATCTGACTGCCACTTTCCGGCCCTGTCCAGGAAACCGTATAAGGTGCGGTGCCGCTAAAAATAGAAATCCACATAGAAGCGGGGCTACCACAATTCGTCTCCACCTCTTTTACCATCATATCCAGCGCAGACTCGGGAACCCGCGACTCGAAAGTCGTGGTGGACACGCAGTTGCGGGAATCCTTCACAGAAAATACATACGTACCCGGAGCCAGATCATGCAGTTCAAATTTTGGGTTCAGGGTAGTCATGGTTCCGCTAGATGGTCCCGTCCAGGAAACGCTGTAAGGACCTTTGTCGGAAGTAAATTCAATAAACAAACCGGTTGTCTCGCCGCAAAGACCGTCTTCAGGAGAAAGCTCAAAAATATCCAACGTATTTTCTACGATAGCAATCGTCTCTACCACTTCACAACCATTGCCATCCGTAAGGGTCAATTCGTAATTATCCGGAGCGAGGTCTGTAATTTCTAAGGCTCCCGTGTTGCTTTGAAAATTGTTGTTGAGGTTAGCCCCTCTTACATTGACGATATAGGGAGACTTTCCGCCTGTGATGTCAATCCAGATGGTATTGTACTGACCGCACTCATTCACCAGCAGAGAAGCATTCATATCGAGGTTTGACTCTGAATTGGTGATGGTAAAAGTACCTGTCTCCAAACAGTTTTCGGCGTTCGTTACCGAAACCATATACGTACCACTTACCAGCCCGGTGATGTCCACCCAAGTCTGATTAGTCGTTCTGCTACCCCCGCTTGGCCCCGTCCAGGAAATCTTATAAGGAGGATTACCCTCGGTGATATCCAGACCAATCCCGCCATTATTGCCACAAGTTCCGGAGATAGACATGCCGTCAAAAATATCCACTTCTGACACAATCACCGAATGGGTAATTTCTGCCTCGCAACCGCTGGCATCTTTTACCCGCACGCGGTAATTCCCGGTAGGCAAATTCGCAATTTCAAAAGCTGGTACCGTACGAGTCATAGATCCGATACGGGCACCGCTCCAGCTGATCTGGTAAGGCCCTGCACCGCCGGAAATTTCTCCCCGGATCACGTTGTAGTTGCCACAACCATTCTCTGCCAGGAAAGTATTGATCTCAATACCCGACTCCGGACTACCCAGCGTAATTTGAACCGTTTCCCGACAGCCATTGGCATCTTCCAAGGTAATCGCATAATTACCCGGAGGGGCGTTCAAAATGTCATAGCTGTTTCCAGTTATATTCGTGGAACCATTCATCGGCCCCGTCCAGGAAATGTAAAATGGACCGGGTTTGCTGGAACCCACCCAGATCGTACCGGGTTTGCCGCAATCCCCCTCGGCAGTAGAGGCACCTACGCCCAATGCCGTTTCTAATTTAACCCCAACATAATTGACCTTTGAACAGCCCTCGGAATCCGTCACCAGGAAAGAATAATCGCCTATCGGCAAATCTCTTACCGTATAAACACTATTGGTGATCGTAACTGCTCCGCTCCGAGGACCGGTCCATTCGATCTGGTAAGGACCTACTCCTCCCGTAATGGGAACCGTAATTTTCCCGAAGGGAGTACTGCAATTCGCATGTTCGGCCAGCAGACTGAAAGTCATGTTGGTATTGGTATTCACTACGGTAACGGGCAGACTGGTTACACAGCCCTGTGCATCCGTTACTTCCACCATATTTTGTCCGGTAGGCAAGTTGCCGATTCTGAAAGTCCGACTGCTGGTGTTTTCCCAACCTGCAGTAATGCCCTGCCATTTGACGACAAAGCCCGGGCTACCACCGGTAATATTGAGTAAAATCTCGCCCCGGTCGCCACATGTTCCGGGTACCGGCGTGGCCTGTACTTCCAGGTCACTTTCGCCCTGCAGGATATTTACGATTTCAGAAGTGCTAAGGTTATTGGCATCGCGAAGTGTCACCGTATAAACTCCGGTCGGAAGGTTGCTGATCACCGTGCTGGTGGCCGAACCCAGATTGCGGGTTCCGTTGACCGGTCCTGACCAGCTCAGGGTAAAGCCTGGATTGCCGATCTGGATATCCACCTGAATGCTACCGGTAAGCCCACAACGAGCCGGGCTTGGGGTAACGGTAAACAGCAGGTCGCTTTCCTGATTGGAAATAAACACATTTTTGGTGCGGATGCACCCTACATTGTCAATGACAGTGATTTGATATACGCCCACCTGGGCATTGTTGATCGTGACAGAACCATTGAGCGAGTTAATCCTGCCGGTACTCGGCCCCGTCCAATTCACCTGGTAAGGCGCTGCTCCTCCCTCTACCGATATCTGGATATCGCGGGTGGCCGCACTCCCCAGGACGACATTGGCAAACACCTCGAAGGGGTTCGACTCTGCCACGCCCAGGGTAACCACTGTGCGACAACCATTCAGGTCGCGTACCGTTACAAAAGTAGTTCCGGGGTTCAGATCGGACAACAACACCGTGCTGTTGTTCGTCGCCAGCGACATCACATTGCTACCGCTCAGTTCGATGGTGTAGCCGGGTCGTCCATTGGCAATTTGTACCAACAAACCCAGGTTATCGCCACAATCGCTCTCGGTCTGACTCACCGCCACCGTTATGCCATCCTGTGAATTGTCTATCGTAACCACCTCCAGCACCGAGCACCAGAAATCATCCTCCACCAGGATGGTATAATCACCATCCGGCAAATTCGGAATCACCACCATGCTGTCGGTCGTGTAAATATCTCCATCAACCGGCCCTCTCCAGGTAATGCTATAAGGCGCTTTGCCCTTGTTGACCTTCACCATCACACTCCCCAAACGACCACAAGCGCCGTTCATCACCTCAATATCGGCTGCCACGCCATCATTTTCCACAGTAAGGTCTCTCTCAAACACACAACCGTTACCATCCGTAACCGTCAGGACATAATCGCCCGCAGACAAGTTGGAAATACTGAAATTAGTCGTGGTATAAGTACCCACACCCCCACTGGGGCCCACCAGAGTAACCGCATAATTGGCCGCACCGTTGAAAGTTTGCACATGAATCGCACCGGTGTTGCGGCAGGAAGTAGGGGTAGTCGTAGCCGAAAAATAAAATGCCCCTTCGGGAAAACCGAGTTGGAAGTTGGCAAACTCGATACACCCATTGGCATCCTCTATCTGCATCTCATAGCTGCCCGCTGAAATATCTACATTAAAATTACTTGCCGTCGTGATGAAATTTTCCCGGGTAGGGCCATCCATCGTCACTTCATAAGGACCCGATCCGCTGGTGACAATCACATTGACACTACCTGTGGCACCACAGGCCAAATCCGGCACCGTGCTGGTAGTGATCGCCATACTCGTGTTGGAAGCCAACAACACCTCCTGGGTATCGGTACAGCCGTTCACATCGGTCTTGCTGACCTGATAACGTCCGGCAGACAGGTTGGTTATGGTATTGATATTGCTTGTCGTATTGACACTCCCCGTATCCGGTCCGACCCAGGATACCAAATAAGGAGGTAATCCACCCGCAGAGGTGATGGTAATCGAACCGCTGCTAAAGCCGCAAACCGGTTCTACCACACTCGTGCCCACGATATCCATCCCACAGCCGCTGGGGCATTCCACCCGAAGCGAATAATTGCTCACCGCACCATTGTAACCATCCACTACAACATAATAAGTACCTGCCAGAAGATTGGCATTGATTTGCTCATCGCCCGTGCCCGTGTTCTCACTAAAATCAATGCAAGCATTTTGATCGCAGTCATCCAGCAAAAACAACTCCAAGTTGGCTGTAAGACCGGTAAGATAAATATTGACATTCCCGCTTTCGGCGATGGTAAACGTATGTACCACCTCAGGACCGTTATTTTCCACATTAATCACCCCCTCACAACCGTAACCGGATACCGCATCTGTGCCCGTAGCATTGCTGCCACTGTAGGTAACTCCACAAGTCAGGGCCACCGCCACACTGCAATCCAGACTTCCACAGCTCAACTCCAGGTTGTAATTACCGGTAGAACCCGCATTTTCGCCATCCACTACAATATAATAAGTCCCTACCGGCGCATTTTCCAATACAATCCCCTCGTTCGGAGAACCCGAATTGGACGAAAGGCTCGCATCTATACAGGTAGGCTGACTGCAATCCCCCGTCAACAACAACAAATCCAAATCAAGTCCAGGGGTCAAAATTTCCAATCCAATCTGAATATCCGACACGGAAGCATTATAAAATACATAGACCTTCTCTGCCGCGAAAAAATTGCCATCCGTACAAGACGCATAGCTCGATATCAAGTTGGTTCCGCCAATGGTCGTCTCATTCGCCAGAAAATCTCCACACTGAATAGGCGTTGCCCGAACACACCACTCCGAACTCCCCGCACACAACCCGGGCGTCGTACTGAGTACCCCCGCCTTTGTCGCCTCACAAGCATTCAAATAAGTGACCCCATTACAACCACATACCGGATCGTAAGTCGTAGGACAAGGTGCCAACGGATCCGCAGCAGCAGGATCAACACAACCTGTACAAGGACCTAATCCATACGTAGCAATGCCACTCGCCTCCGCTACACAGGCATTCTCATACGTCACCCCATCGCAACCACACACCGGATTGGCAGATACCGCACAGATATAAGTCACTACTCCCGTGGTAGCATTCACCGTAACCGAAGCAGCATCCAATACCACAGCAGGATCATAACACGCATTTTTTCCCGTACAGGGGCCGGGCGTGTAACTCACCACCCCGCTCGCCTCAGCCGTACACGGATTGACATACGTGATCCCATTGCAACCACATACCGGATCCATCACCGTCGTACAAATAGCCGTCGGATCTATCCGGGTATGATCTATACAGTCACCGAAGTTTACCCCCTGCACATACTCACCCGCAACAAGTCCCGCCTGCTCGGCAAAACAACTGTTGAGGTAAACTACACCATTAATACCGGTAACCGGATTGACCTCCGCCGTAGAACAGGAAGGCGCCTGCGAGAAAACAGGCAATGAGAAAAGAAAACTAAAAACGATCGTAAGAAATACCACGTACAACTTGCCCATAGTACCTTGAATTTGAGTTTGTTCATGAGGTTAAACCAGCAAGCCACCAAAAGCCAAAAAGGCCAATAGGGAGACTCCTCCGGAAATTCAAAACTGTTTGGGTGAAGCATTAATTTATCACAGATTCAGATGGAATGAATAGATAGCATAGCCAAGGATGGCTTTAGCATTCCATTGAATGTAAACGCTTCTGTAATAAATTTGTGAAGGGTTGCATCAAACAAGCGTACAACTATGTGGGGCGATAATAGACCTTATTCCTATTGGGTTTTGGTTATTATCTTATCTCATACAAGGACAAAATTAAGGGTTTTTCTCAAAAAATCAATACTTTTTTAATTTAAATTTGAGCAATTCTTCAACTTGAAAACGAATACCAATGAAAAAAATCAACTTTAAGCATTTGAGCTACCGGGGTATAGTCCTGGGGTTGTTGTGTTTGTTCGTGTTTCCCGAATTTATGGGAGCGCAAATCAGCGCATCACAGCTGGAAGGACTGCAATACCGTTCGATAGGGCCTTCGAGAGGAGGCCGGGTAACTGCTGTTGCAGGGGTTCCGGATCAGCTCTTTACTTTTTATATGGGGGCTACCGGAGGTGGCGTTTGGAAAACCACGGATGGTGGTCTTACCTGGGGAAATATTTCGGATGGTTTTTTTGAAGTAGGGAGTATAGGAGCGATTGAGGTAGCGCCATCGGATCCGAACGTGGTGTATGTAGGTACGGGTTCTGCAGATCCGCGCGGGAATGTTTCACCCGGAAAGGGGATATATAAATCTACCGATGGTGGAGATACCTGGACTTTCATTGGGCTGGAGAAAGCGGGACAAATTGGCAAATTGGCCATACACCCCAACAATCCGGACATCGTGTATGCTGCCGTTTTGGGGAATGTTTTTGGTCCTAACCCGGAGAGAGGGGTATATCGAACCACTGACGGGGGGAAGACATGGGACAAGGTTCATTACGTAAGCGATAAAACGGGGTGTATTGATCTTGCGATGGATCCCAACAACCCGAGGATTTTATTTGCGGCGATGTGGACAGCCGAGCGAAAGCCCTGGACTTTTATTGACGGCAGCGAGGAAGGAGGGGTCTGGAAGTCCACCGATGGCGGAGATTCCTGGCAGAAAGTGGAGGGGGGATTGCCCGGGGGATTGCTGGGCCGTATTGGCGTGACTGTTTCTCCGGTCAACTCAAAGCGGGTCTGGGTACTCCTCGAAGCAGCCAAAGAAACGGATGGTGGCCTGTACGAGTCCACTGACGGCGGACAAACCTGGGAGCGCATCAACCGCGACCATCAGTTGCGCCAGCGCGCCTGGTATTACACCCGGATTTTTGCCCACCCCAAAGAAGAACATACAGTTTATGTGGTCAATGTGAGTTTCCTCAAATCCATTGACTCCGGAAAATCTTTTCAGCGCATCCGGGTACCCCACGGAGACAACCACAACCTCTGGATCAATCCCCATCACCCGGAGGTTATGATCGAAGCCAACGACGGGGGCGCCTGCGTTACTTTCAACGGCGGGCAAACCTGGACCACCCAGAACAATCAAACCACGGCAGAGTTTTACCGGGTCACGGTGGACAACCAATTCCCTTATCGGGTCTATGGTGCCCAGCAGGACAATTCCACCATGTCCGTACCCAGTCGCTGGGAGGAAAACCTGGATCCCATCCAGAGTTGGTACGAAGTAGGTGGTGGAGAAAGCGGTCATATTGCCGTGGATCCCCGCAATCCCGACCTCATTTACGCCGGGACTTACATCGGACAGATTACCCGCAAAGACAGACAGAAAGGACATACCCGCGACGTAGTGGCCTACCCTCAAATGCACGACGGGACTGCTCCCCGCGATATCAAATACCGTTTCCAGTGGAATGCGCCGATTCGACTCTCCCCGCACGACCCCAATGTGCTGTACCACTGCTCGCAGTACGTGCACCGCTCTCCCGACGGAGGAAGAACCTGGGAGGTGATCAGCCCTGATCTGACTACCGATAACGATGCTTATCAAAATATCCCCGGGGAACCTATCCAGCACGATCACACCGGTGTGGAACTCTACACCACCATCTTCGCTTTTGAAGAGTCTCCGGCGACCCCAGGCGAACTCTGGGCAGGAAGCGACGATGGTTTGCTGCACATTTCCCGTGACAACGGGCAAAACTGGCAAAACATCACCCCGCCGAATATCCCCAAAGAGGGCACGATCAATATGATCGAACTTTCGGCCCATGCCAAAGGGCGGGCACTCATCGCCGTTTATAAGTACCGCGAAAACGATTTCAAACCCTATATTTTCCTCACCAACGATTATGGTAAAAACTGGAAACTCCTCACCAACGGCAAAAATGGCATCCCGGAGGATTTCTTTGTAAGGGTAGTGCGCGAAGATCCCTTCAAAAAAGGGTTGCTCTATGCCGGTACCGAGTTCGGAATGTTTTTTTCCCCCGATGAGGGGGCCAACTGGTATCCCTTCCAGCTCAATCTGCCTGTGACCCCTATTACCGATATGGTGATCAAAAACAAGGATCTCGTGGTGGCGACCCAGGGACGCTCGTTCTGGATCCTGGACGACTTATCGCCGCTGCACCAGCTCGACCTCAGGGCAAGCAATACGCCCAATACCCTGCTCCAACCCGAAACCGCCTACCGGACGCAGTTTTCCAACTTCAGAGGGGAAGCCGCACCCGATCCGGCTCCCAACGGAGCAGTGATTTATTTCACCCTCAACAATGCCGATGAAAAGGTGACCCTCAAAATAGCAGATGCACAGGGCCAGGTGCGACGCACCTTTTCAACACAGCCCGATCGCAGCAAAAATGAAGGTCGCCTGAGCGCCAAACCAGGACTCAACCGCTTCGTTTGGGACCTCAAATACGAAGGCCTTGAACCCCAGCCCGGATCCTTTTTCTCCCTGGCCAATACAGGTGGTATCATGGCGCCTACCGGAAAACATACCGCCATCCTGGAAGTCGGAAAAACTGCCTTTCAACAAGATTTCCAACTCGCCAAAGATCCCCGATGGAGCGTTTCCGATGCCGACCTGATGGCGCAGTACGAACTGGGCATGGATATCAAAACTACCTTCAACAACTGCCACAGCATGATCGGACAACTCAGAACCATCCGAACGCAGGTCAAAGAAGCTGCCAAACGCAGCAAAACAAACAAACTCGACGACAACATTCAGCAACAGGCCAATACCATCGCCACACAACTGGATGACCTCGAGGCAAAACTCATCCAAACCCGAAACGAAGCAGGACAGGATCCCATCAACTATCCATCCATGATAGACGATCAGTTTGCCTACCTGTACTCCGTTGTCAACGCCCAGGATGACCGCCCCAACCAGGGCGCCTACGACCGACTCCAAGACCTCAAAAAAGAATTGGCAACGCTGGAGGAAGCTTTCAAAACCATACTCGATACCTCCGTCCGCCCCTTTAACCTTTATTTGGGCAAATCAGGACTTACCCTCATTGATACCCCATAACCTCAACCACCTCACACCTGCCTCCCGAAAATTAATTTTTTCCTTACAGGCGTGAGGTGGTTACTTTTCGACCTATAAAAGGTACTAATAAGGGTTATCTAGGTGCAAGTCACCTTAAGGTGCCTTGCACCTGTGTTTTAAAACACTGATTTTCAAAAAATTAACACCCAAA
>JANQWK010000086.1 GCA_030729925.1 Saprospiraceae bacterium | reverse complement strand
CACCTGTGTTTTAAGTATTTGATTTTCAATATTTTGATTTCAAAAAACACTAACCAAATTCCCAAAACAATTAAGAAAACCCGTTCAGAATGGCCTAAAAAAAATAAGTCGCACCGCGGTTGCGGTACGACTTATTGAATCATAATCCCATGAACAATATAAAAGAACAATAATCTCGATGCAGCTGTCAACAAAACCCTAAATTTGTTGTAGCGGGTCAAACCTCAAAAAAATTTGACCCGCTCGAACAAATGAAACCTCATGAACTGTATTCCTTGCCGCATCTTCTTGCGGCGCTTGTTTCGTTTGACAATACAAACATACTACACCCCTCCCTTCTATTCAAAGACAAAAAAATGATTTTGTGATAAAAATTTTTACACAAAAAATTTTTTATACTATTGATAATCAATTATTAAGAAATAAAAAATTCAATTTTTGTGAAATTACTACAACTAAATTTTGTATTTTTTCACAAAAAAAATCTGGCTTTTTTTTGTGGTTTTAAACTGCTCGGGATGTGTTCTTGAGCGGAGTAAGTCCGCTCTGAGCGGAAAAATTCGATTATTTTAGGCGTTTTTTGGATGTAAAAAATTGATAATCATCTATTTAAGATACAGGTGGAAGGCACCTTAAGGTGGCTTCCACCTGATTACCCCTATTAATACCTCGACAACGCAAAAAGTAACCTCAGGACGTTTTGGGTTCAGGTTTGGCAGGCCGTCGGAAGATAGTTGCCTTACAAATACCGGTTGATCAGGTTTTCGTACCATTCCTGTTGTCCGCTTTGCAGGGGAGGTTCTCCGAAGGTATGGGCCAGGGCTGCCAGGGTGGGCAGATCCATGGAGCCGGATTCGAAGGCCTGTCCTTGGGCGGTATCGAAGGAAGCGTATCGGGCCTGTAGTTTTTCCCGATAGGGAGAATCGGACAGGATGCGATCGGCCGTGATCAGGGCGCGGGCGAAGGCGTCCATGCCCCCGATATGGGCGTAAAAGAGGTCTGACAGGTCGGTTGAATTTCGGCGGAGTTTGGCGTCGAAATTGATGCCTCCGCCTTGAAATCCGTTGCATTGCAGGATAACGAGCATCGCCTCGGTGAGTTCGTAGAGGTTATTGGGAAACTGATCGGTATCCCAGCCATTTTGGTAGTCGCCCCGGTTGGCGTCCATGCTGCCGAGCATCCCGGCGTCGGCTGCAACCTGTAGTTCATGTTGGAAGGTGTGTTGGGCCAGGGTGGCATGGTTGACCTCGATATTGAGTTTGAAATCGGCCAGGAGATCGTGTTCTCTTAAGAAGCCAATCACGGTGGCAGCATCGAAGTCGTACTGGTGCTTGGTCGGCTCCATGGGTTTGGGTTCAATGAAAAAAGTACCGGTAAAACCCTGACTGCGGGCGTAGTCTTTGGCCAGGTGCAAAAACCGGGCTAAGTGGTCGGTTTCCCGTTTCATCTGAGTGTTCAGCAGACTCATATAGCCTTCCCTCCCGCCCCAGAACACATAATTTTCACCGCCGAGTTTGAGGGTCAGATCAATGGCCTGTTGCACCTGTGCTGCCGCATGCGCTACCACTCGGAAATCGGGATTGGTAGCTGCGCCGTTCATGTAGCGAGGATGGGAAAAGAGGTTAGCTGTTCCCCAAAGCAATTTGATTCCGGAGGCCTGCTGTTTTTCCAAGGCGTAGTCGCTGATGGCTTCCAGGCGACGAGCTGAAGTAGTCAAATCCGCTCCTTCTTCGATGAGGTCATAATCGTGGAAGCAGTAAAAGGGCACACCGAGCTTGGTCATGAATTCGAAGGCGGCATCCATTTTGTCTTTCGCCTGCTGCAGGGGATCGGCAGCCGCGAGCCAGGGGAAGTTCATCGTGGGTCGGCCAAAGGGATCCGCACCTGTACCGCCCAGGGTATGCCAATAAGCCACGGCAAAGCGAAAGTGGTCTTTCAGGGATTTCCCAGCCACCACGCGGTTTTCGTCGTACCAGCGGAAAGCCAGTTCCCGATCCGTATCCCGACCCTCAAAAGGGATTTTTCCGATCCCGGTAAAATATTCACGATCTCCGCAGAGGTAGTTGGTGTTTTCCATGTTTTGTTATTGATTAATATTTTCCTGCAAGATAGCTTTCCAATCCTGATAATTTTCCTGCAAATGGAACCATTCGTTGCGGGCTTCGTATTGCCGCAGGGGGGTGAGGCTGTCGCCAAAATGGGTGATTGCGAGTTCGCCTGTGGCTATTGCAGAGGCCCTGGCTGCACCGACTGCACCCGAACTGTTCATCATATCAATGCGGCAGTTCATGAGCGTGGCGATGGTTTCGGAAAAGACGGCCGACTGAAACAGGTTATCGTTGCCCACACGAATATGCCGGATGTCCATCCCCATGCCCTGCATGATTTCCATCCCATATACGAAGGCGAAGGCGATGCCTTCCAGGGATGCCCGAATCAGGTGTGCTTCATTGTGGCGGTTAAACTGCAGCCCGCGGATCTGCGCCCCAATGTCGCGGTTGCCCAGCATGCGTTCTGCGCCGTTGCCAAAGGGCAGGATGCGCACGCCGTCTGAGCCAGGTGCTACAGCCGCTGCCAGTTGTTCCATCCGGGTATAGCCGTTACGTCCCGCCTCCAGTTGTTGCCGGATCCAGTTGTACTGACTTCCTGCCCCGTTGATACACAACAGCACCCCTATGCTCGGATTGCGGGCGGTATGATTGACATGAGCAAAGCCATTGACCCGAGATTCCGGGTCGTACACCGGTTTGTCGGCAATGCCATAAACCACCCCGGATGTACCGCCGGTAGCGGCGATTTCTCCGGGTTGGAACACATTTAAGGAAAGGGCGTTATTCGGTTGGTCGCCCGCCCGATAAGTCAAGGGCGTTCCTTTGTACAAACCCAGTGCTTCAGCTGCCTCCGCGCTCAGGGTTCCCTGATCCCCAAAAACGGGAACCAGCTCAGGGAGCAAATCGGCAGTACTCTGGTAATGATCCAGCAAAAAAGTAGCCGGGGCTTCGGTCTGAAAATCCCAAAGAATGGCCTCAGACAAACCGGTAACGGTAGTAGCCATCCTTCCGGTCATTTTCAGGGCGATGTAATCACCCGGCAGGAGGATCTTGTAGATATTTTCATACAACCGGGGTTCGTTTTCCTGCACCCATTTCAGTTTGGAAGCCGTAAAATTTCCCGGTGAATTGAGCAGGTGGCGCAGGCAGCGTTGTTCTCCAAGGGTTTGAAAGGCCTGCTCGCCAATGTCCACAGCCCGACTATCGCACCAGATGATAGAAGGCCGCAACACTTTGCCGGCTTTGTCCACCAACACCAATCCATGCATCTGGTAAGCAATGCCCACGGAGCCGATCTCGCTCGGGTGCACACCCGAAGCAGCGACCAGTTGCCGACTTGCCTTGCAGGTATAGTCCCACCAGGTGTCGGGATCCTGTTCGGCCCAACCCGGATGTGGGGCCTGTATTTTCATTTCGGTATCGGGATAACTCAACTGATAGACAATCGCGCCCGTGGCACGGGACACCAAAGCCGCTTTAATCGAAGAACTTCCAATATCAAAACCTATCCAGTACATCTGTAAGGGGTTGGGTGAGTAAATCGCTTACCGCTCCACTCAACCTCTCTGCCAGTCCGGGCACTTCCAGCAAATCCATGCCCCAACAGGATTTTTCCGCAAGGATCACCTGCACCAAAGTGGGGATATCCTCACCATGAGCCTCCCAGACCTGCTGAAAAAAAGTCAGCACGGCCGGATCATCGTTGAGCGCTATGGTCTCCCCACTCAACGTAACGCCCCGATAAAACACCAACTGTGCGGCAAAGGCCAGCACGATCCTCTCGGGCAATTTGCCCATTCGCTGGTGGTATTCCAGCAAAGAAGGCAGGATGCGGGTAGTAAATTTGGCGGTTGCATGCAGGGCGATGCTGATCAACTGGTGCCGGATGAAGGGGTTTCGAAAGCGGTTGAGCACATCGAAGGCGTAGCTCCGCAGGGAGTCGGACGGCAGATCAAGCGTGGGCAGGATCTCTTCAAAAACTAATTTTTCAATAAAATTCCCCAACAGAGGATCTTCTACACTTTCCCGAACCGTGCGCAGCCCATACAGGTAAGCCAGGGGCACCATAGCCGTATGGGCACCATTCAGAATGCGGACTTTCCGAACCCGATAAGGATGGATATCCGATGCAAAGACCACCTGGAGTCCGGCCTGATCTGCCGGAAATACTTTTTGCACGGCAGGGCTGGCAGTGATTACCCAGAGGTAAAAACTTTCTCCCTCGGTGAGCAGCTCGTCGGTATAGCCCAGTTTGGCTTGTATTTCAGCGGCATTGTTCGGATATCCGGAGACAATCCGATCCACCAGGGTATTGCAAAAGGTGCAGGATGCTTCCAGCCATTGCTGAAAACCATCCGGCAGTTGCCAGGTCTCCGCCAATTGCAGGACGATGTGTTTCAGGCGCGTACCATTGTCTTCGATCAACTCACAGGGAATGATCACCCAGCCCTTGTCCTGCTGTCCGCTGAAAAACAGGTACCTTTCGTACAGCAAGCGGGTGAGTTTACCGGGAAAAGAACCGGGGGGGACGTCTGTGAGGGCATCGTTTTTGTCGAAGACAATGCCGTTTTCCGTTGTGTTGGACAGCACCACCTCAATGGACTCCGAGCGCGCCAAGGCCAGGAAATCCTCAAAATCATAGGTAGCGCTCAGGGCGCGTTGGATGCAATCCACCACGGTAATCTCCTGTTTTGCAGTGCCATCCTGCATTCCGGTAAGCATCAGGGTATATAATCCTTCCTGTGCGTTGTATTGTCGGACACCGGTCTGGCTCACGGACTGCACCACAACCACACCGGCATTGAAATCGAGTTTTTCGTTCATTTCATGGACGACCCAATCGGCAAATCCGCGCAGGAAGTTGCCGCCTCCAAATTGAAGGATGCGCTCCGGTCTCCGGGACCTCGGCACGAGGGTTCGGTCTAACAAGGGTAAAGACATGTGTTAAATTTAGCTTATTTACAAAGAAATCCCTCTTTTCCAAGGAATAAAATCATCCTGGTGCAGCAACTCAGCGCGAACTTGTTTGCCTTCTGCCACCTCGATCAGCAATTCCAGTAAAGCTTCTCCCCTGGCTGCGATGGTGGCCTCGCCGGAAATCACGGTACCTGCATCAAAGTCAATGATATCTGCCATGCGGGTCGCCAATGCGGTATTCGAGGAAACCTTCACCACCGGGGCTACGGGATTGCCGGTTGGCGTGCCGAGTCCGGTCGTAAACACGATGAGGTTGGCCCAGGAACCTGCCAGTCCGGTGGTGGACTCCACGTCATTGCCGGGGGTACAAAGTAAGTTGAGTCCGCTTCTGAGAGCAGGTTCGGTATAATCCAGCACGGCGGTCACCGGAGAAGATCCCCCTTTTTTGGCCGCCCCGGCTGATTTCATGGCATCGGTAATCAGTCCGTCTTTGATATTCCCGGGAGAGGGATTCATGTCAAAACCCGATCCGGAAGCCACGGCTCTTTGCGCGTAAGTTTCCATCAGGGTCACAAATTTTTCCGCGTCAGCGGTATGCACACAGCGGTTGATCAGTTCCTGTTCTGCCCCGTTGAGTTCGGGAAACTCTGAGAGGATCGCCTTACCACCCAGGGCGACCAGCAGGTCTGAAGCATAGCCCAGTACCGGATTGGCGGAAATGCCGGAAAAGCCATCAGAGCCGCCGCATTCCAGCCCCAGGCTGAGTTTGTCCAAGCCGGCAGGCTGTCTGACACAAGCATTTGCCTGAATCAGACCCACGAAGGTTTGCTTTACTGCATCTGCGATAAACTGTCGTTCGGAGCGACTAGTTTGTTGTTCCAGCACAAACAGGGGCTTGGAAAAACCGGGATCGCGCTGAGCAATTGCCGCTTCCAGGATGGGAATCTGGGCATTCTGGCAACCCAGGCTCAGCACCGTGGCGCCGGCCACATTGGGATGGGTGATATACCCTGCCAGCAACTGACACAAAGCTTCGCTGTCCTGTCTGATTCCGCCGCAGCCCCCTGTGTGTTCGAGGAACTTAATCCCATCTACTCCGGGAAACAAGCGCTCATCCGGATCCTCGGCATCCGGTTCGAGGATGTCCGTTTCCAGGATAGCGGTCAAGGCCGCGCCACTGCGATACTCCCGGACGAGCTTTCGCACATTCAGGGCATAACCGGTTTTTTGGCGATAGCCCAACTCGTCCAGCATCAATTGTTTCATCAGACCGACATTGCGGTTTTCGCAAAAAACAAGCGGGATCACCAGCCAGTAATTCCGGGTACCCACCTGAGCGTCGGCCCGGTGATAACCCATAAATGTCCTGGCCTGGAAGCGGCTGGTATCGGGAGCTGACCAATCGGTGTGTCGCTCGCCTATCCGGTAGAGATTGGCCTTGTGCACCACATTGTCCCGACTGATCCGGCTGCCCTTCGGGATAAAACGAGTAGTCTTGCCCACCACCACGCCGTACATCAGCACCGGATCGCCCGCCTGCAGATCGGCTTCATTAAACTTATGCTTCTGAGGCACCCCTTCCCTGAGTTCCATCTCCTGTCCGTCCAGCTCCACCGTTTCGCCTTCGGCAAAATCGCGGAGTGCCACGACGAGATTATCCCCGGGGTGTACCTTAATAACTTGCTGTTTCATAGGTTTTTAAAGGATTAGTTAGTATCCAAATACCCCTGGCAACCAAAGGCTGAGCGCTGGAATGTAGGTAACCAGCATCAAGGCGACCAACATGGCCACAAATAGCGGGATCAAGGGTCGAATCACCTTTTCTATGGTGGTTTGCGCCACGCCTACCCCTACAAACAAGACCGAGCCTACCGGTGGGGTGGTCAGACCAATACACAAATTCATCACCATGATGATGCCAAAATGAATGGGATCCATGCCCAGTTTGGTCACCACAGGCAGAAAAATCGGGGTAAAGATCAGCACGGCGGGCGTCATGTCCATAAAGATGCCCACAAACAGCAGGATCAGGTTCATGATGAGCAGCAGCACGTACTTATTGTCGCTGACCCCCAAAAGTGCCTCGGTGAAATTTTGGGGGATATTTTCGTAAGACATCACCCACGACATGCTGATCGAGGTACCGATCAACAATGCCACCACGGCGGTTGTCGCAGCAGAAGAACGCAGGATATCCGGCAGTTCCCCCACGCTGATCTCCTTGTACCAAAAGCCCAGCACCAGGCAATACAGCACAGCAATCGCAGAAGCCTCGGTGGCGGTAAAAATCCCCCCCACGATCCCTCCGATCACGATAATCAGCAGCAACAAACTCGGCAGGGCTTCTACAAAAGTGCGCATCACTTCACTAAATTTACTTTTTTCCCCTGCGGGAAAACCACGGTACACCGACCAGGCACTCGTAACGACCATCAGCAGGAGTCCGGTGAGGATACCCGGGATATAGCCGGCCAGAAACAAGGCTGCAATCGAAACGCCCCCGCTGGCCAGGGAATATACGATCAGGATATTGCTGGGCGGAATCACCAGTCCTGTCGTGGCAGCCGTAATGTTGACAGCCGCGCCAAACTGTTTGCTGTAGCCGGACTTCTCCATCTCCGGTCCCATGATCGTTCCTATTGCGGAAGCTGCCGCTGCTGCAGAGCCTGCAATGGCACCAAAGAGCATGGCTGCGATAATATTGACGTGGGCCAGACCTCCGGGCAGGGAACCTACCAGGGCCTTGGCAAAACTAATCAGGCGGCGGGCGATCCCTCCCTGGTTCATCAATTGTCCGGCCAGGACAAAAAATGGAATAGCGAGCAGGGCGAAGCTGTCCAAGGCCGTAGCCATGGTTTGCGCCACCGTAGTAACGGCGGGCAGCAAGGGAATGCTCACCAGCATGGTCACGCAGGTCGCTAATCCAATGCCCCAGGCCACCGGAACACCCAATCCCAGCAGGATCAAAAAGCTCAGTACCAGCACCAATAATTCTGTAAACTCCATAGCTTAATCGTTTTTCAGCATCTTTGCGATGCTATCCAATTTGTAATACACCACCAGTAGTCCGCTGATCGGCACGATCAGATACACGTAGCCCAGGGGCAACTGCAGCGCCGAGGACTTTTGTCCCAGGTAGAGGGTCACATACACGAGTCGGCTGCCACCCACTACCATCACGGCAACTGCAAAAACCACAATCAGGGCGGCAATCAGCACCAGGAGTCGTTTTTTTCGCCTGCCGCTCAACCTGGAGGGCAGGAGATCAATCGCGAGATGCCGATCCTGGCCGGCCACATAAGCCGCGCCCAGCACCCCAATCCAGACCAGCAAGAAGCGGGCGAGTTCGTCTGTAAAAGAACTGGGCGCTTTCAGCAGGTATCTGGACATCACCTGCCAGAGCACATCGAGGGTCATCGTTCCCATCAGGAAAGCCAGCACTCCTCCGAGGATCCGGTCAATTTTTTTTCGCATAGCGAGACAGCAATTAAGAAGGTTAATCGTAGGAAAAATTCTGAATATCCTGAATCAGCTGATAGATCATTTTATCCTCTGCGTAGGTATTGTACAAACTGATCACGCTCTCCGCGAAGGGCGCCTTATCGGGATACAGAATTTGTACCCCGGCGGCCTTCACGGCTTCCAGTGCCTCCTCTTCGGCCTGTTGCCAGAGGGTGCGTTGATAAGTCGTAGCCTCCCGGGAAGCCTCCTCCAGCCAAGTTTGTTGCTCGGGGGTCAGTCTGTTCCAGGCCGTTGTCCCGATCACCAGGATATCGGGGACGGAAGTATGTTCGTTGATCGTGTAGTACTTGCACACCTCATAATGTCGGGACAGGAAAAAGCTCGGTGGATTGTTTTCTGCACCGTCCACTACCCCCTGCTGCAGGGCGGTGTACAGCTCACCCCAGGAGATGGGAGTAGGTGCCCCGCCCATTGCCCGGATCATATTCATGGAAGTCTGACTTTCCTGCACGCGTATCTTGAGTCCTTTCAGGTCTGCGGGGGTCTGGATCGGTTTATCCTTGGTATAGAAGGAACGATAGCCTGCATCGAAGTAAGCCAAGCCGCGCAACCAAAAATCCTGCCCTTCGAGCAGTAATTTTTGCCCGATAGGGCCATCCAGGACGGCATTGGAATGGTTTTTATTGTGAAAAATATAGGGCAGGCTGAACACTTTGAGGTTGGGTGCAAAATTTTCCATCACGGAAGCCGACACTTTTGTCATACCCAGACTTCCGATCTGGAGCAGCTCCAGATTCTGTCTTTCCGAGCCCAACTGTCCGCCGGCGTAAATCTCGATCTCCATCGTCCCCCCTGACTTTTCTGCCACCCGCTGGGCCAGGAACTCCATACCTTTGTGTACCGGATGGTTCACATCCAGTCCGTGGGCGAGTTTCAGCCGGGTAGTCCGATTGACCTGTCCGCAGGCCACCAGCAGCAAGCTCAGCAAAAAAAAGATAGCGGATTTGCTCATGACGTTCGGATTTTGGCAATCAGCTCCAGGGTAGCACGAACCTGTTGTTCCAGGGTAGAAAAATCTTTGTGTTGCAGCACCTGTGCAGAAATCAACTTGGAACCCATCCCCACACAAACGGCACCTGCCTCCAGCCATGCGCGGAGGTTTTCCTCTGTAGGCTCTACCCCTCCGGTTGGCATGATGCTGGTCCAGGGCTGGGGTCCTTTGATGTCCTTGATAAATCCGGGACCGTAAATCCCTCCGGGAAAAAGTTTGACGATCTCGGCACCCAGTTCCTCTGCGCGCGCGATTTCGGTCAGACTCCCGCAGCCGGGTGACCAGAGCACTTTTTTTCGGTTGCAGACGATCGCGATATCTTCCCGGAGTACCGGTGTCACAATAAAATTTGCCCCCAATTGCATATACAAAGAAGCCGCTCCCGCATCGGTAACGGAGCCTGCGCCAAGCATCATGCCCGGTAATTCTTTGAGCGCAAATCGGTTAAGCTCTGCAAACACCTCGTGGGCGAAGTCGCCCCGATTGGTAAACTCCATCAATCGGGATCCGCCCCGGTAGCAGGCCGAAAGTACCTCCTTACCCAGGGTCACATCTGCGTGATAAAACAGCGGCACCATCCCCTGTGCTTCCATGGTCTGCGCTACCGCTATCCGTGAATATTTTGCCATAATTTTTGTACTTTTTTGTATGTTAACGACTTACCCGTCCGCTGGCATCGCCGGACATCAATTTTTCAACTTCATCCACGGTCACCAGGTTGGCATCGCCGTAGATGGTATGTTTGAGGCAGGAAGCCGCCACGGCAAAATTGAGGGCCTGTTGGTCGTTGCCGTTGTAGGACAGCAACCCGTAGATCAGTCCACCCATAAAACTATCTCCGCCCCCGACCCGATCCACGATATGGGTAATCTGGTAGGTAGGCGCCTCGAACAAGGTTTTGCCATCGAACAATACCCCCGACCAGGTATTGTGAGAGGCGCTGACAGAACCCCTCAGGGTAATGATAACCTTCTTGCTGCGCGGAAAACGTTCCATCAATTGCTCGCAAACCGACTGATACGCTGCGGCATCCATGGAATCGCTGCGGGTCACATCTACCCCTTTCGGGTGAATATCAAAATGCTTCTCGGCATCCTCTTCATTGCCCAGGATCACCTCGCAGCCTGCCACCAGTTCCGGCATAATATCGGAAGGTTTCTTGCCATATTGCCATAAATTTTTGCGGTAATTGAGGTCGGTCGAAACCGTTATCCCCATGCGGTTGGCCACCTGAATGGCCTCCAGGCAGGCATTTGCAGCGCCCTGAGAAATAGCGGGTGTGATCCCGGTCCAGTGAAACCAGCCGGCTCCTTCAAACACCCGCTCCCAGTCTATCATGCCTTTATCAATGGTCGCCATACCCGAATAAGCGCGATCATAAATGACCTTACTTGCCCGGCTCACCGCTCCCATCTCCAAAAAATAAATCCCCATGCGCTCTCCCCCTCTGGCGATATGCGACACCCCGACTCCGTGCTTGCGCATCTCTTTGATCGCAGCCTCACCGATATCATTTTTCGGTATCCGGCTCACAAAATCCACCGGAACACCATAATTCGCTAACGAAACCGCCACATTGCTCTCTCCTCCGCCGTACACCACATCAAAGGAAGCGGCCTGTGCAAAGCGCTGAAAACCCGGAGGGGTCAGGCGCAACATAATTTCTCCGAAGGTTACTACTTTCTTCATCTTGTATTCTGCTGTTCTATAGTTAAATAGTTAGAAATCAAAATATTGCCTGGCGTTGTGATAACAGATATCCGAAACCAAGCCCCCCAGCCAGGGAAGATCCTGGGGCAGTTCGCCCTTGTGGACATCCTGTCCGAGGAGGTTGCACAAAATCCGGCGGAAATACTCGTGCCGCGGGAACGACATAAAACTCCGGCTGTCGGTTAGCATACCCACAAAGCAGCTCAGCAATCCCATATTCGACAATGCATGGAGTTGTTTTTCCATACCATCTTTCTGATCCAGGAACCACCAGGCGCTCCCAAACTGCATTTTCCCCCGGATCGAGCCATCGTTAAAATTGCCGATCATGGTAGCCATGATCTCATTGTCGGCCGGATTCAGGTTGTACAAAATCGTCTTGGCCAGGGCATTTTCGGTATCCAGGCGATTCAGAAAACGCGCCAATGCCGCCGCCTGCGGAAAATCTCCGATGCTGTCAAAACCCGTATCCGCTCCCAATTGGCGCATCATGCGGCTGCTGTTGTTGCGCAGGGCTCCCAGATGAAACTGCTGGGTCCAGCCCTTGCGGTGGTACAACTTACCGAGGTAGTACAACATCGCGGACATAAACACTTGGGCTTCGGAGGCTTCTATATCCTGACCCGACAATCGCTTTTTCAGGATGGCATCGGCCTGGGTATCGGTAAAATCCGCGGCGTACACCTGTTCCAGTCCGTGGTCTGACAACCGGCAACCCAGACTTTCGAAAAAATCGGCTCGGACATACAAGGCCTCCAGGAGCGACTCCAGCGAAACAATCTCCCTGTCGGCCACCGCTCCCAGTCGTGCGATATACGCCGGAAAACCCTCCTGGGCAATCAGGATAGCCTTATCGGGTCGGAAGGCCGGCAGGATCTTTGTCGCAAAGGGATCTGCCTGAATAGCCTGGTGAAACTCCAGCGAATCGCAGGGATCATCCGTCGTACACACCACAGCCACATTCATCCGTTGCAGCAAGCCCCTCACCCCGTATTCGGGCGTATTCAAGCGGGCAGAAGCCTCCGCATAAATAGCAGCAGCCGTATCCGGGTTTAGGATCTCCCGGATATCGAAATACCGCTGTAGCTCCAGGTGTGTCCAATGAAAAAGCGGATTGCGCGCTGTGAAGGGAACCGTATATGCCCATTTAGCAAACTTCTCCTCATCCGAAGCATCGCCTGTCACGTAACGCTCTGCAACACCCAGGGTACGCATCGCACGCCACTTGTAATGATCCCCGTTCAGCCAGATGCGGGTCAGGTTCTCAAAGCGCCTGTCGCCCGCTATCTCATCCGGGGGCAAGTGGCAGTGGTAGTCAATGATCGGCTGTTGCCTCGCATAATCGTGATACAGGATCCTTGCCGTCTCGTTCTCCAGGAGAAAATCATCATCCAGAAAAGGTTTGATCATAGCACTGTCTTTATTCGTCATTATTCTTCAACATTCAGGACTTTTCCGTTGGCGTACACGCCCTTTAGATTCAACCGCTCCACTGCCTGGACGCGATTGCCTTTCTCCACACCATCGAAGGTACAATTTTCAATAAAAATATCAGAAATTTTATGGTTTTCATCGTACCCATCCAGCATTAACCCATATTCACTGGATTTGGATCGCACGTTTTCGATATACACATTTCGGATCACGGGAAGGTGGATATCGGGTTCTCCATCGTGTGCGTACAACATATTGATGCGCACCACAGCTTCTTTTACCACACCGACCTCAATATTGCGGAAATACAAATCCTCGATGACCCCTCCGCGGGATTTATTGGTTTTGATGCGGATAGCGCGTTCCAGGTTGGGGCTATCCATGGTACAATTTTCTGCGAAAATATTTCTGGCGCCGCCGGAGACCTCGCTACCGATGACAACACCGCCGTGGCCATCTTTCATTTCACAATTCCGGATCACCACATTTTCGATAGCACGGCCGATATTCCGGCCATCCTGGTTGCGGCCTGACTTGAGCGCGATGCAATCATCTCCGGTATCGAAATAGCAGTCTTGAATCAGCACATTGCTGCAGGCTTCCGGATCGCAGCCATCGCTGTTGGGGCCATGACTGATCACCCGTACGCCTTGAATCGTAATATTATCGCTCAATACGGGGTGGATCACCCACATCGGACTATTTTTGACGGTTACCGCTTCGATCAGGATATTTTTGCAGCGGTAGGGCTGTATGAAATTGGGTCGCAGGTAGTGCCCTTCTCCAAAAATCCGTTCGGCCACCGGAACCTCTGCTGTGTTCATGCGGGAAAGTTCGGGCCGGTTGGCGCTGTCGCGCTGACTTGGACTACCCTTCTCCCATCCGTAGGTATCCTTGCCGCTCCAGGGCCACCAATGTTCATTGCTGGCCTGTCCGTCCAGAACCCCTTTACCCGTGATGGCAATATTTTCCTGTTCGTAAGCATAGATCAGGGGAGCATAATTCATGCACTCCATCCCCTCCCAGCGGGTAAGCACCAGGGGTAGATACATTTTGGGGTCGGTGCCAAACAGCAGCACTGCTCCTTCGGACACATGGAGGTTGACGTTGCTTTTCAGGTGAATTGACCCATTGACGGCAAAGCTGCCCGCAGGAACCACCACTCGGCCGCCGCCTGCGGCATGACAAGCTGCAATGGCCGCTTGGATAGCCGGCAGCGCATCGCTACCATCCGGCGCAGCCCCAAAATCCAAGATAGAAAAATCGCGATCCGGAAATACCGGTGCCTGAATATTTTCGAGAATAGCCGCTACCTTATCCCAGGGATCGGGTGCGGGTGGAGGGGACGCACAAGACCATTGCATAAGGGGCAACAGCAAGCAAGCGGTAGCCAAAAAGGAAACATATTTTTTCATATACCTATTTTTTCAGTCAGAAAACACCAGATAGGGACTCCAATTCGAAGATCCAAGTTCAGCAAGTAAAAGGAAGGGAATAGCGCAAAAATTAACAACTTGCCCACCAAAATTCACATTCCCCCTTTTTTTTGGGCGGGTCTTTCGGGAATAAAACAAAATTATTGAACTTCAAATAAGGCCTTCGGGGCAACTAATTTTTGTTAAGCCCCGATTGTAAAAAACTATTTTTGTAATTTACGGATACTTGCCCTAAACAAACAGAGATATTGTCATGCGCTACGCCATTGTTTTACTTCACCTGTTGTTCTCCTGCGGTCTGCTTTCCGCTGCCCAAGCCTTTCAGCCGGAAATCATCAATCCCCTGACCGAAAGCTGGCGGTGGCGACATTTTCCCGAACTGGAAGGAAAGGGAGTCAGCAGTATTGTGGAAGATCAAAACGGGGTGGTTTGGTTTGGGGTCAACGATGGGGTTGTGGAATATGACGGTTACGCCTGGAAATGGCACCAAGAGAAAGACGGTTTGCCGGCGAGTCCGGTAGAACAGGTGTATGCCGCAAAAAATGGCAATATCTATGCGGGTACTGCAGCGGGATTGTATGTCTATAAAGGATCCCGCTGGGAAAAAGTTTTCTCGACAGCCGGTCTTCACATTGGCTACCGGCAGATTCGGGAACTTTCCAATGGAAGCCTGATGCTCAGCTCCCATATCGGGATGTTTGAAATCCAGGCCGATGGCGCGCTCCGGGTCATTACCTCTGCTCACAATAAGGAAGCGCTCGCAAGTCACTTGCCCCAGGCTTCCTGGCTGGTGCTGCCCAAAAGCATTCTGGGGGAGGAAAATTTTCTCGACATTTCTGATATGATAGAAGTGTCTCCCTCACAGGTGTGGATGAGCATTACCCTCAGCAATATCAGCAGGGTGATTGCCTTCGACCTGGCAGATCTTTCCGACCGGGAACTAGACAACTACACCGTGATCGAGCCCGGAAAAACTTCTCCCGGCTTTGGGGAAACCCAGAAGTTTCTTCGGGCCCAGGATGGCAGCATCTGGATGATCAACACTTCCACCCATGTTGGTCTGCACCGCTACAACCAGGGGCGCTGGGATTACATTGAGCTGAGCGACAGGTTTGGCGGCGATGAATATACGACAGACATTATCCAGACTACGGACGGCACCATTTGGATCGGGATGCTGGGCAAACTGCTGACCTGGAAAAACGAGCAGTGGGAACAGTACAAGTCGCCCGAGTTTAAAATTCCGGCGAGCCGACTGCTCCTCACCGAAAGTCGGCTCAGGCATATCTGGATAGGCGGCTACCGCTCCAAGATTTTTCGGCTCGACTACTCCTCCAGTCGTTGGGAAAGTTACCGCAACCTGAATTTCCAATGCGATACCCGCTCCGGGGTGCGGTATTTTCTGGATGTACATGGCCGCGTCATTCGCCAAACGGAAGATACCTGGCTCGCGTATGACGCTGAAGATGGGCTGATGAATGCCCCCGTGAAGGTTTTGGTGAGCAGCAAGGGGACGGTTTGGGCAGCAGGTTCGCACAACGGCGTAGCCGCTACGGCTTACCTTGATGGCGATCACTGGGTTACGGAGACGCACCCCAACTTGTCCTGGGGCATAGATTATCGGGCGGTTTTTGAAGCGTCGGATGGTTCGATCTGGTTTGGAGGAAGCGTGGACTTTTTTAGAGAGAAGGGTCAATTTGGCGGCGTGCTCCAACTAAAGCATCCGGGGACGGCCAACCAGGAGTGGGTCTATCACCGGTACAACCAAAACGGGCTTACCCAGTCCAATGCCTATGGCGTTGCGCAATCGCCCGATGGGCGGATTTGGATCGGCGGGGGGAACCTGTTTTATTACGATGGACAACAATGGGGCCGACCCGAGCAGCACGACCTTAGGCAATACATCAATATCGTAAGCAGTACTCCCGGTATGTTGGTTGCAGGTTCACGGTTTTATGGCATTTTCATTTACGATGGAAAAACCTGGCAAAAATTTGATACCGAATCCGGCCTTTCCAGCAACACCATTATCAGTCTGTATGCCGACGGCCCCGGTTCGATATGGGCGGCCACTGAAAATGACATTTCGCATTTCGACGGGCAGGGTTGGGTCAATCAGGTCTTTCCGCCGGAAATGACCATGAGCCACGAGGGGGGCCATCTCGCCCGCAGCCAGGACGGCGCCATCTGGATCAATAAGTCGTCCCGGGAATGGAAGCGCAGGGCTTTTACCTACAACAAAATCAGCACGGAGATGAGCGATGGTTTTGTGACCTACCGCTACCTGCCCGACAACAACCACCCCGAAACTTCTGTGGATTTGTTCAGTGAGGAGGTTTCTGCGCAAGGCAATATGTTGGTCAGTTGGTCGGGCGAAGATTACTTTGGCGACACCCCGGACGAAAGACTCCTTTTTTCGTATCGCCTCAACGGCGGTGAATGGTCGCCTTACACTTCGGCTACCCATCATTCTTTTATGGATCTGCGCAGCGGACAATACACCCTGGAAGTGCGAGCCCGCGACATGGACTTCAATGTGGATCCCACTCCGGTGGTGATTCGCTTTTTGGTCCACCCGCCCGTATGGCAGCAATCGTGGTTTATCGGCCTCATGCTGGTCTTTTTGCTAACCATCGGCATATTTGAATACCGGATCATCACCAAAAAACAAAAACTGGAGCGACTCAACGTTTCTCTGAATAGGATCAATGCCCAGCTGCAGGAAAAAAATTCACAAGTCCTGACCCAGCAACAACAGATTCTCCTTCAGAAAAAAGCACTCGAACAGAGCAACCAGAATCTGGAATGCCAGAATCTGGAAATCCAGCACCAGCGCGACCAACTGGAAGAAATGGTGGCACAGGTGGAAGCGCTCTCCCGTTCCAAAATTAATTTCTTTACCAACATCTCCCACGAGCTGCGCACGCCCCTGACGCTGATCCTCGGGCCGGTGTCGCAGTTGCGCCGCTCCGGTCCGGGTAGCCAGACTCCCCTGCTCGATATCATCGAACGCAATGCTTCCAGGCTGCTCATCCTGATCAACCAACTGCTGGAAATGCGCAGAATTGAAGAGAACACGCTCGAACTGGATCCTTCAAAAGGCAACCTGGCTCAGTTCCTGGAAGAAATCATGCAACTGTTCCAGGAGCTTGCACGGGAAAAGCACATTCACCTGAGCTTTGACAACCAGTGTCATAACGCGCTCGCTGTTTTTGATGCCGACAAGGTCGAAAAAATTGTAGCCAATCTTCTGTCCAACGCCTTCAAACATACACCGGAAGGGGGTAAAATTGCCATTAGCCTCCGGGAGGACAATGCCACCCGAATAGAAGGCAAGGCGTTTGTGCTTAGCGTGGCAGATACCGGACAGGGCATTGCGCCGAGGAAACTGGAACGGATTTTTGAGCGGTATTACAGCTCGGGGCAGCAGGACCATAGTTCGGGGATCGGATTGTCCTACATCAAAGACCTGGTCAACCTCCACCAGGGTCAGATTGATGTCTGGAGCGAAGAAGGCAAGGGTACTACTTTCCAGGTAACCCTCCCCGCCCTGCTGGAATCCGTAGAGCGACCTGCCGATTTGCCCGCTCCCGCCCATCTTTCGGGATGGGATGTCCGGCAGTTGAGTGTCCCTCAAAACAGGAAACAACATGGCACAGCAGCCACCGATAACGAGCAAACTCCCCGACTGTTATTGGTCGAAGACAATCCCGATATGCTCGATTTTCTGGGAAATCTCCTGGGCAGCAAATACCGCATCCTGAAAGCAATCAACGGACGGGAAGGACTGCAAATTGCCAGAAATCATCCGGTTGACCTCATCCTCAGCGATGTGATGATGCCCGAAATGGACGGACTGGAGTTTTGCAACCAGCTGAAATCTGATCTCAACACGAGCCATATACCCGTGGTGCTACTCACCGCAAAAGGTCTCGAAGAACACCTGATGGATGGCTACGAGACGGGAGCCGATGATTATATCGTCAAGCCTTTTAATCCTGAATTGCTCGAAATCCGCATCGAAAACCTGCTCAGCCAGCGGCGCCAGCTATGGGATAAATTTAACCGCGAGTTTGCCCTGACCCCCAAAGCGGTCAAACTGACCTCCCCGGACGAAGAACTCCTCCACCGCATCGTGGAAATCATGGAGGAACACATCATGGATGCCGAGTTCAACGTCAATAAGATGTGCGAAATGGTCAACCTCAGTCACATGCACTTTATCCGCAAGGTAAAGCAACTCACCGGCAAAAAACCCGTGGAGCTGCTCAAAACCTACCGGCTTAAACGGGCCAAAGACCTCCTGCAACAAAACAAAGCCAACATCTCCGAAGTGGCTTACATGGTGGGCTACGATCTCCCCAATTCGTTTAGCCGAGCCTTCAAGAAAATCTACGGCCTCTCTCCTTCCGAGTATGTGGAGAGCTTAGCACGGGGTGAAACGAGATCTTTTGCCCAATCGCCGTACCAACCGTAGCCAATTCGGCGTTCGCGCTCGATCTCGCCAACAGTGGCTTTTTTGACCCCATTGCGACCACAAACAAAGGGGAGATTGGTCTCCAGGTCGTAAAACCTGCCCCAGGACACCGCTCCAGGATCAGGTAACAGAAAGCGATCGCGAGCACCATCAGGAGTGGTGATCAGTTGATAGGAATAGCCCATTATTTTGGTGGATTCAAACCACCGGAGGGCTTGTCGGATGGCGATCTGGATTTTTTCCGAAGGATCGGGCAAGCGCATCAGAAAGCGAACAATGCCCGCTGATTCCATTCCGCTGTAGGAGGCAAGTTCGAAAGACCGTGCCTGGGCAGGTTCCAGGGTGAAGCGGTCGTGCTGGGCGCACCAGACCATCAGCTCCCCGTCTTTCCGGATCTGCGTATTCAGGATGCAGTCAATGCCCTTTTCGAGTGCCGCTTTGGCAGGAGCGACCAGTTCCGGTCGAACCGCGTCAAACCCGTTTTTTCCATGGACGATATCGAACAGGATGTTCAGGTTATTGACCATAGCATTGTCATTGTAGGTAATATGACTGTAATACCCTTCCCGCAGGGGAAAAAACTGAGGCCAACCGCCACTGTCCGGATACTGTCCGTCGAGGATGTACTGAATCCCCCTTTCTGCGGCCAGAAGATACGTCCGATTACCGGTTTTGCCGAAGGCGCGCACCAGATAACGAATCTCTTTGCTGGTAGCATAATTATCGTAAGTTGGAATTTTCCGGATAGTACCGGCCTCGAGTTCGGCCAGCAGTTCCCTGCTGAGGGGTTGTTGATAGTCTATTTTGATTTCTTTCCTATCGGGGGTAAAATACGACTTTGGCCAGCCGCCCTCCGGGGTTTGCCAGAGCAGCATGCGCCCGGCTACCGGATCCAGACCTGCCGGACCAAAGATGGTCTCCATGAAATCTTGCACCTGCCGCAGGGTAACGGCAAACCAGGGGTGCAACAACCAGAAGCCATGGGGGGATCCCTCAATGGTGTGTACCCGGCTGTAGGTTCCGAACTGATTGAGTTGTCGTATGAAATCATCCCTGCCTGCGTGAAAGCGGGGGTGGGAGCTGTTGACAAACAAAAAAGGAGGCGTAGCTGCATCCGTATATTCCATGGGAGAAGCTGCTTTCCAGGTCTCCCAGGCTTCCTCCCGGGTACCGCCCAGCCAGGTCGCGCTGGCTTTGCCCTCGGCACTTGCTTCTGCGTGCACAAAAGACACGATACCATCAATATTCAATACCGCCTGTACATCGGCCGACAGCCCCGGAAAAGCTGTGGGCCCTTCAAAATTGGTTTTCCCGTTAAGGGTACCCAGCAAAGAGGCCAATTGTGCCCCCGCCGAACAGCCCAACACGGCAATTTTGTTCGGATCCATTCCATATTCAGCGGCGTGTGCCCGCATCCAGCGCACCGACTCCCTCAAGTCTTCCACCCCTGCCGGGAAAACTGCTTCCGGGCTGAGGCGGTACTCCACTGCTACTGCTACATAACCCCGCGCCGCCAGTTCCTGTGCCAGGGGAACCATGTGGGCTTTGGATCCCGAACTCCAGCCCCCTCCGTGGATCAGGAGCAGACCGGGTGACAAACTACCGGTTGATGGTGTAGGCGCAAACACATCCAGGGTCAATTTGCGCCCGTTTATTTGTTTGTACACCTGTGAACGGAATTCCGCCACTTCCGGGAACCACTGTTCCTCGATGGGTGTCACAAATGGAAAATATTTGGCTTGTTTGACAAAATTGCTGTGGATGGTGTAGGAAGTATCGCGAGGGATAGTCTCCTGTGCCGACAGGTGCAGCACCGCAAAACAACTCAGTAAAAGCGTCCTTATCATAAGCTTTAGGATTGTTGGGCAACAATAGCGCTCACCAGGAAATTGATATAAACCTCTATATTGTCATACACGGTACTCAGGTTTCTTCCATTGGCCTCAAACTTGTCCGGGTCGAGCTGTTTGGCGCGTTTCCAGTCGTCCGGCATGCCATCGCCCGAACTATCTTTAGGTGCCGGAAGCGATTCCAGTTCGGGCCAGGCCCCTACATCTGCCTGGCTATCAATAATCCCCTTGCCGCTGCCATTGGACCCTGGGTGCGTAAAGCTGCCATTGCGCACCTCAGACACAATCCGTTCGTCAATCGCATCCCGTACCAGCGAAGCACCGCCCAGGGCCAATACCTTTTCATAGGCCGCCTCTGCGGTATGGGTAGTCACATTGCCCTGCACCGGATGCGGAGCTGACTGTCGGATGGCTGCCTTTTCTGCTTCGGACAAGGTGCCGTACTTGCTGCTAAACTGGTTGAACACCCCGTAGGTCCAGTTGTCGGCAGTAGCCCGCTCACTCCCCTCAACAACATTCCCGCTCACGAAATATTTCCCCCATGTCCCGAAAATAGCCGTCCCTTCCTTGGTATTCTTGTCAATCGCCACGATCCGCTCCTTATTTTTAGAAGCCGGACCGGGTTTGTAATAGCAATTGACGATATTCACATTCATCGCCTCCCCGCCATAGCAGGTATTTCCGCCCCAGTTGTAGATCACATTGTTTCTCAAGTCAACCAGATCGCTCAGGGCAAAAGCAGAACCGGCCTCCTCCCCTAATCGGGGGTTGCGGCTATCGTGGTGGGCCAGCAGGTTGTGGTGGAAAGAAGCGAATCGGCCTCCCCATATCCCCCCATAGCCGTGGGCGCCTTTATCGTGAACCGAATTGCGCAGACTTTCCGTGATGAAGGTCCACTGTACGGTAGTATTTTCATTATTGTAGAGCGACAATCCCTCGTCGGTGGACCAGCTCACCGAGCAGTGGTCAATCATAATATTCTTTTGAAAGCGTCCGCCAAGCGCATCTGCCTCTTGTGCGGCTGCATCGCCCATCCGAAAGCGCAAAAAACGGATAACCACATTATCGGCGCTGATCGCTACCGGATAATCTGCAATCGTAATGCCATCGCCCGGAGCAGTCTGTCCTGCGATGGTCACATCTCCGTTGTTGATGGGCAACCTCGACTTCAGCCGGATCGTGCCCGATACCCGAAACAAGATATACCGAGGCCCCTTGGCTTTTATTGCTTCCCGCAAACTGCCCGGCCCATCGTCGTTCAGATTGGTCACAAACAATACCCGTCCTCCCCTTCCTCCACTCGTATATCGGCCAAAACCCTCCGCGCCGGGAAAGGCAAGTGCCGGTTCCTCCATTGGAATCAAGTGCTGTGGCGTACCTACAGAAGGCATTATCGCCTGGTAGCTGGCCGTACAAAAGCTCAGCAGGAAAACGATTGGAGTAAGTGCAAAAACTTTCATGGTCATTGGGAAATTAAAAGGGGGTATGGCTGAAATGCCAACCATACCCCATGTTTTATACAAAAAGCCGCTACTTTACAATTTTGCGCGCCAGCGCGGATCGCCGGTATCAAATTTGCCGGCAAAACCGGAATCTTTGAAATTGAAATCCAGGTTGGCCGGATCCACCCAGAGGTCTGTGGGCGTACCGCTGTAGTTCAAAGCAGGAAATCCGGGGATCTCAGAGCCGGGTGTAAAACTAAAATCGCTGGTCGCGTAAGTATTCACAATATTGAAGCTGGTAGCTTCCAGTCCATCGTAAATACCGCGCACGCTCAGTTTACCGGACTGTGCATCATCCCATGCCGGTCCCCAGATGGTATTCGTGATGCTGATTCCGTTGAGCACATTGCTGCGCTCGCCGTCCGTGCCTCTCCAGCGGAATACAATTCCATCGGGAGAAGCCAGCTCGCTCATCGTACATCCGTCAATCACAATAGACTGGGCATTCTGGCGCGAGGTCATGAAAGAATTGATCTTGCTGAACGTGCTGTTGGTCAGATAGATATTGTTGACCGCTGCATTGCCATCGCCATCGGTATCGGTCGTAATGATCCCGTAGCCGCCTAGGCGATATACGATCGAATTGTTGATCGTATAATTGTTCAAAAACACTTTAGAGCGGATCCGAATGATCCCTCTGAAATTATTGAGGATACAATCGTCGAAAGTCAGTTCGTTGATATAAGTAGGATCGGAATTGCTGGGATTGAACACATAATCGCCACCGATATCTGCCCCGCGCAATTCCAGGTCAATAAAGCGCACGTGATCTACTGTCGCTCCTCCGGCGATGTTCCAGTTGCCTGTGGTGTAGAGCACTGCCTTTTCCGAGCCAAAGCCCTGCGAACCTCTGATCGTGATAGACTTATCCAGGGGCACACTAGGCAGGTTATACACCACTCCTTTTTTCACCACGATAATCTGTCCTTCACTTGCCGTTGCCACGGCATTGATCACCGCATCGGGATCCTCGCTTTCGGTCAGGTTAATCACCAATGGATCGTTGAGATCAATACTTCCCTCTTTGGTAGTGTAGGTTTCCCAGCCTCTCAAGGTCGCGCCGCTATAGATCGCCAGTTGATAGCTCGTAAGCGGTTCCAGTCCGCTCACGATTGCCAAGCCGGCTGCGTGTTCCTCGGCGCTCACTTCACGCGCTCTCAAAGGGTTGGAAAGGCGGGCATCTGTAATCGCAAACACCTTGATTGCGGTAATTTGTGCCCCTACCGGCTGCCAGGTCACCCGGGCAGCTCTGTCAATCACATCTGCACTGGTAGGTACATTCAGGATAGAAGGAAAACGTTCTGTACGCACATTGCCCAGATCGGAGGGCTTGCTATCGTAGATGGGGTCATTCGCATGAGCGGTAGCGCGCACCTGGTACAAGGTATTCCAGAGCAATTCCTCGCCATTCAGTAGTGTGGCATTGATCTCCACGTAATTTTCGGTCGTCTCGATCAGGTAGTCTATGGTTTGGAAGGTATCCCGGCTCACCTCGAGGGTATAAGAGCTCACCTCCTTCATTTTGCCCATATTTACGATAATCGTATTCAATTCTGCCCGAAGTTGTTCGTTCAGTACGGGTCTGAACAAGCGGGTCTGCTCGTACACCTCCTCCTCTTCGCAGGACGAGAGCACGAGGAGTGCCGGAATCAGCAGAAACAGGCTTTTGTATAGATATTTATTGATGCTTGACATAATTCTTTTGATTTCTGTTGAATAAAAAAAGCGCTCCCTTAAAACTGGTAGCCATCATTTTGCAGGGTACCCTGGCTGTTGGTAATAGCTTCCTGGGGGATGGGGAAAATATACCGCACCACGCCCGGTTTAGGCCCTTCGGAAATATAATTGCGCCAGTCTTTCAGGATCCACTCCTGGTAGGTTGTCGTCTCACTGCGCAGGCTCAACAAAAAAGACACCCGCGTCCAGGAATCATCGGGCGGTGCCGCCACCTTGAAATCCGGGTTGAGCAGGGTAAAACGACCGCTTTCGTCCCGTTTCCAGTACATGTAGTCGGGCAAATCGGAATACGACCCCGTGCCTGTAAAGGCCGCATCGGCCATCGCCTTGAGCGTCTCTACCGTTTCGGCCATTTTCTCGGAATACAGGTTCCAGCGAATCAATTCGTACTTGCGGATCATCTCGCCGCCAAACTCCCAACCTCTTTCGTCCACAATCGCCTCGAAGAAACTTTCTTTTCCTGCGGCAGCCTGGGCCACATACGCATCCACTTTTTCGCTCCACTGAGCCGCATCAAATGCTCTTCGGCGCACCCGCTTCATGGCCTCTTGGGCAGCCGCAGTAGGTCCGTTGAGTTCGTTTTCGGCTTCGGCAAACATCAACAGCACATCGGCGTAGCGCATCATGGGCCAGTTAATGCCCGTACCTTTAGCCGAAGAAGCACCCGGCCCTTTTTCCAGGAAATAACGGCTCCATTTGCCTTGGGCAATATTCGTCGAATTGTTGACAAATTCTTCTTCAAAACTGGTATTGACCTGATACAAGGCACAAGTAATGTCTCGGCGAATATCTGCCTTATCGAAAGACAAATAATACGAAGGCGGAATGGACATATAATTATTACCCGAGCCATAATCGTGGCTGGCGGTCGCTCCGCCCTGTACCGTTACCCCGATATTCCAACCCACATCGCCGTTGCCAATTGCGAAGGGAACCTCGAACAGCACATCCTGGTTAACCGGAGAAATGAACTTGCTCTGGTTCAGGAACACCTGTCGGAAATCTTCCGGCAGCGGGCGATCCTTGAGGGTCATCAATTTTTCGGTATGATCTCGGGCAATTTTGTAGTAGTCCTGGTAATCCGACTCCCGCTCCATGTTCAGTTCGGGTGTCAGGTAATACCCTCCGCGCTGCAAAGCAATGCGGGCGATCATCGCCAGGGTATATTCCCGGCTGACCATTTCTATGCCGTATTGGGTCTCATCTGCCCACATCATCTGTGCTTCGATATCTATCATGTCCTGAATTGCCTGAGTCAGGATAACATTGCGGTCTTCCTTCGGCAAAAAGAAATCATTCCCTGCCTTGGGCGCCTCTCGAACGTTGGGCACATCGCCAAAGTAGTAGGTCAGCATGCTGTACCAAAACGCGCGCAGGGTATAAGCCTCGCCCAGCATGTGGTACATTTTTCTGGAGGTCAGCACATCGGTAGAATTCAGTGCTGCGCTGTTGCTGATTCCATCAATCGCAATATTGGCATCCCGGATAGCGGTGTAGGCTGCATTCCAAAACTGTCGCAGGTCGCCATTGCTGGCCAGTGCGTTGAGATCCCAGATTTGGTAGCGATCGCCGGAGCTGGTCCATCCGCTTTGTCGCTCGATATCGGTATTGCCGGTCATGTTATTGGACAACCGCGAGCGGAATCCATCCACCCCAAACTGCACGTAAATGGCATTCACCCCTCGGCGGGCATCGTCCACATTAGAAAACACATAATTGGTATCGAAAGTAGAAATTGAATCCGGTTCGAGAAAATCCGAACAAGCCGTCAGACTTGTCAGGATAAGTGCTATGGCAAAAATTTTACTTTTCATGATGCTTCAAGTTTTGGTTGGGTTCAATTAAAAGGTAACATTTACGCCAAAGGTGTAGGAGCGGCTTCTTGGGAAGGCGGAGTAATCCACACCCGGAGTCAGGGCAGAAAACGCTGAACTTCTGGAAGTACTCACTTCGGGGTCGTACCCGCTATAATTGGTCCACAGTTTCAGGTTGTTACCGGTAGCATAGATTCTCAACTGAGAGATCCCCAGTCTTGAGGTTAATTGCGCCGGAAGGGTATAACCCAGATTGACGTTGTTCAGACGGAGGTGCGAGCCATCTTCTACTGCCCATGAGTGGATAGTAGCTTGGGCTACGCCAAAACTGGTATGCGACCAGATGTTTTTTCCGGCGTTCATTTGCGCCAACGTGGCCAGGTCGGTGACTACTTCACCCGGAGTACCGGTAAAAGATCCCTCGATGTCAATGTAAGAGAATCGGTTATCCAGACTCATGGTATTCAACATGTTGCCATAATTGACCCGGCGGAACTGGTTGTACTGGATTTTTCCGGTGTTGTACACATCGTTGCCGTAGGTCCAGTTGAAGAAAGCCGACACATCGAAGTTTTTGTAGCGGAAATCCAGTCCGAAACCACCCTGGTGTTTGGGCAGGGTATTCCCGATCACGGTTCGGTCAAGGCTATTGATCACGCCATCGCCGTTCAGGTCTTTGAGTTTGAGGTAGCCTGGGCGAATTCTCGTATTTCCAACCGTTGCGCCAGAATTGGCCACCCCGTCATTCAGGGTATAATTGCCGCTTACCGGATCATAAGATGCGAAGTCGCTGGTGCTGTAGTACCCATCCGTCACGTATCCGTAAATATCCCCCAGGGTGCCGCCCACGCGCACGTAGAAGTCATCCTGATCCTTGAGGTCGGTACTCGCCCAGTTAGACTGGAAAAAGCGATCGGTGGTTCCGTCGAGTTCATCCACACTCGCCTTGTTTTTACCGATATTGAAATTGAAGGTCAGGCTCACATCGCGTTTGTCAATCAGGAAGGCCGACAATCCCAGCTCGATCCCCTGGTTGGAGGTCGTACCGATATTGTTCCATTGGGTTCTGAAACCCGTGTTGGAAGGAATAGCGGATTGCAGCAAAAGATCTTCGGTGGTATTTCTATACACATCCAGGGTACCGTTGATTCGGCCATTGTTCAGGGAGAAATCCAGACCCAGGTTTCGGTTGGTTGTCGTCTCCCATTTGATGTTGGGGTTGTACAAAGTACTCCCGGTTGGGGTGTAGTAAGGATTGTCCACATTCCCAAAACCGGGACCTCTCAGGGTTGACCCAACGAAAAGGAACTGGGTAGCCGTGGGGTCAATGCGGTCGTTACCGGTCTGACCATAGCTTGCGCGCAATTTCAATTCGCTGATGAAGTCGCTATCTGCCAGGAAGCCCTCCTCTGAAATTTTCCAGCCTACGGCAAAAGCCGGGAAGATGCCCAGGCGATTGTCTGCCCCGAATTTGGAGGAAGCATCGGAACGCAGGGTGGCGGTGAAGAGGTATTTGTCTTTAAACTGGTAGTTGGCCCTACCGAAGAAAGACAATCGGTTGGAGTTCGTCAGCTCGGACGTCTCGAGGCGGTCGGTTCGACCAAAAGTCATGTTGGCAAACAACTCCTCCGGTGTGATGGACAAGCGGAAATCTTCCGAGCGGATAAAATTGACCGTCCCGCCGGCAGAATAAATTTCATGTCCTGCAAGCAGGTCCAGGCTGTGATTGCCTAAATTTTCCACCTGGTAAGAAAGGGTATTCAACCAGCGATAAGTAAACAACTCCCGGTTGGTTTTTTCGCCCAGGGGCAAATTACCTCCATTGTTGAAAGACTCACTCGTCAGGGGACCATAGAAACGCAAGTTGCCGTCGAAGGTTTTAGCGCTGGTAAACGTAGATTTGAAATCCAAGTTGGACCGGATGTTCCAATTCAGGGCACCGTTCAGGATGTAATCGTTGGTCGTTCGTTTTCGCCAGTCTTGTTTGACCAATTCAGTAGGATTCACCAGGCTTCTCAGGAAGGCCTGAAAATCGTCGTTGGGGTCAATCGAGTTGAGGTCAATTTCCAGTTCATCTGCAATACCATTAACCGGGCGCGTCTGCACCGCGTCTTTGATGTTGATCTGGGCATTACCGGAAGTACCTGCACCATCCACCACGGTATTGTTGAGTCGCGCACTTGCCTCGAAGGTCAATTTTTTGGACAGCTTTTGGTTCAACTTAAAGTTGATCACATTTCGGGTAAATCCAGAACCTAAGAGCAATCCTTCATCGGTATTGTTGGTAAAGCTCAAGCTCAGCTTGGTCGTCTCTGTACCTCCGCTGATGCTCACATTGTGGTACTGGGACAATTGGGGTTCGCCAAACAACTCGTCCTGCCAATCGGTAGGTCTTTTATTTTTGTACAGTTCCAAGTCATCGTATTTGCCAAAAAACCGCTCAAAATTCCGCACATCGGCATCCGAGCGCAACTTGGCAACTTCGTAATTGGCCATCACAAACTCGTAGGGTGACAGCACCTCAAACTTCCGGTCGCCCGGCAGTTGTTTGGTTTGTACAAAACCATTGTACGAGACCGCTATTTTCCCGGCTACGGGATTTTTAGTAGTAATCACAATTACCCCATTGGAAGCCTGTGCGCCATAAATTGCCGTAGCGGCTGCGTCTTTCAGCACGTTGATGCTTTCGATATCCGTGGGGGGGATGTCGCGAATGCTGTTGACGATAAAGCCGTCCACTACGTACAGGGGAGAGTTGTCTTGCGTAATGGATCCGCCACCCCGCACCCTGATCACCACCTCGGCATCCGGAGAACCGTCTGTGGTCAGGACATTGACACCCGGAAGTCGGCCGGTAATCGCCTGGGCAGCACTCGTGATGGGGATTTTGGCGATCTGAGAACCCGTAACCGTAGCTACTGAGCCCGTCAGGTCTGATTTTTTGACCGAACCATAACCCAGAACCACTACCTCGTCCAGGATATTGGCATCCGGTTCCAGTACCACATCAATCACGCGCTGGTCGCCAACCGCAATCTCCTGCGCTGCAAAACCTATGTACGAAAACACCAGTACGTCCGATGCACCGGCTTCGATGCTATAGCTGCCATCCACATCGGTGGTCGTTCCGGTTCCGGTATTTTTAATCTGGACATTCACCCCGATCAGGGGTTCCTTGTCGCTTGCCGTCACTTTCCCGCTGATGGTCTGCTGCGCATGCAGGGAAGCACCGCCCAGCAAAAACAGGGAAAGCAAAAGCCCGATGGTTTCTTTTAAAAAAGTAAATTTCATGAGCAAAAAATTTCGTTAGATCGTGGATTAATCAAAATATTATTGCAAAACTATTCTACCTGCCTGGTAAGCTGCATTCTTCCTACCCTGCAAGAATTCACAAAAGGGTAGCATCTTTTTGCTGTTGTCAAATAGGGTGCATAGGCTTTCATTTTTTGTGTCGCTAATAATTATTGTTGGGTGAGTTTTTCTAATTTTTCAAATTCCAGGCTGGCGAGTAGGAAAGGACCTGTGGCTTTGGGATCGTTGCTGCGCACTTCCTCGTTGATATAGTAGTCATAGGTTCCTGTGCGATAGGGTTTTCCGCCAAGGCCGGCAACAGCACAGCATTTGTGGATGTGTACTTCGCCGTTTTCCTCGACCTCTACGAGGTTATCAATGAGTCCTCGGTAGGATTTTCGAGCTTGCTCCAAGTAGGATTCCGGCAGGTAACCCTGGTTGTAGCCTTTGACCATGGTATATACAAACATGGACGAGACGGTTGCTTCCAGGAAGTTCCCCGCTCTACCACCCTGATCCAGTACCTGGTACCAAAGCCCGGACGCAGGATCCTGGTATTTCAGGGCAGCATCGAGGGTACTCCTGAGTTTTTTCAACAGGTCTTCCCTCGCCGGATGGTTTTCGGGGAAGTATTCGATGACATCCACCAGGGCCATGGCATACCAACCCATGGCTCTCCCCCAAATACTGGGCGATTTTCCGGTGACGGGATCCGCCCATTGTTGTATTTTGCTTTCGTCCCAGCCGTGGTGGAGCAAACCCGTGGCAGGGTCAAGCGCATTTTTTTCCATGAGCTGAAACTGCAGGGCAACGTCGTCAAAGACTTCCGGCTCACCAAAAGTTTTGGCGTATTCGGCGTAAAAAGGAGATCCCATATAAAGTCCGTCCAGCCACATCTGCCAGGGATAGATGAGTTTGTGCCAGAAGCCCCCCTCAGAGGTTCGGGGCTGCCAGTCGAGCTGTCTGCGCAAGGTGGTCAGGGCAATCCGATAGCGCTGATCTCCCGTTTTTTTATAGAGGGGAAACAACAGTTTGCCCGGATTGATATGGTCAATATTGAAGTCTTCCATGTCGTAATCCCGGATCTCGCCATTGGCGTTGATCATGGTGTCTGCATAAGACTTGGTATAATCGTAATACACCGCTTTGCCCGACTGCTCCCCTACTTTCAAAATGGCAAGCAAGACCAATCCGTTGGTGTAGGTCCAGCGGGGTTTTTCGCGAAAGTCGGTCATCCAGGCTTCTTTGTTTCTGGCCATGATGGATTGCGCCATGCGCTCCGACCAAGGCAAACTCGTAGAAATGGATACCGGCTCGGGAAGTGGGTCGGCCGACTTGGCTTTGGGGTCTTCCAAACCTGTGTTGCCGCAGGAAACCAACAACGCGCTGGCCAGCAATACGACCCACAGGCTTCCTTTGAGGGTGTTGTTTGTTGATACAGACCTAAAACATTTATAATTCATGTTATTTTTTTTTCAGTTTACTTGACGATGGTTATGGTTTGGGTGAGCAGATAGCTTCCGTCCGTGATGCGAACCACATAGTGCCCGGAGCGCAACGATCCCGTGTTCAGGCGAAATACAGACCGCCCGCTGCCCGCTTGCCTGATATCGGCACTGACCGCTTGCCTGCGCCCCTGCAGGTCAATGACCTCCAGTCGCATTCCTGAAATGCCCCGATTTCCGCCCGGATGGTGGTATTCAACGGATATGTTTTCTCGACCCGGATTGGGATAGACCAACAGGTCAAATCCCGGAGGGGCTTCCTGCCATGCCGTGAGGGTGCCAAAGTGGAGTACCACCAAACCCGTATCTATACCCCCCTGTAGATCTACCAACTGATAGACCAAAGTATCGGGCTTGCCGATATCAAAGGGACTGGTATAGCGCAACTTATTGTCCAAAATACGCGCATTCCCCCTGGGCGCTCGAATGAGCGCCGCAAGGCGCAACTCCCCCCCGTCAGGATCGGTATCGTTGGACAAAACATCCAGGGTATGACTGCTATTGCTCGCTGCGGGCAGCACCAGTTCGTCCACCGCCGCCATCGGGGCAAGGTTGTTGGGATCATTCAGCAAACCCGCGCCGTTCATGATACGGGCAGGCAGGTGTTGGGGATCCTCTGCCGTATAGGTATAAAAATCGCCCGGACGAAAGGCCGTTCCGCCAGAGACCCTGGAACCGCTGCAATTGTCATAGATATTGCCCACCGCAACCAGATCCGGGTCTTCCAGCCCCAATCCCTTGTCCTCTATGTTGTGCGGATGCTTACTGTTGCGGAAGTAGTTGTTCTCGACCACCAAATCCGATTCAAATCGGGCTGCAACGCAATAAGAGGCAATGTCGTCAAAAAAGTTATTGAGCAGGTGTACGTCGCCAAACCTCACCCGGGGCATGCGCTGGTGGATGCCGCGCTCCGGATACCCGTCGAACCAGCAATGGTGGAGGGTCACCCGAAGATGGTTGCGCAAGACGACCTCGTCATCGCCAGAACCAAAGAGCATGACCTTGTTGTGGTTGCTCAGCCGAGTCCAGGAAATGGTCACATAATCTGCGGGAGTACTCCCGTCTGATCGGATATCGAGTAAGCCATCCGAAGAAGCAGACAGATCGCAGTGGTCAATCCACACATTTTTACCATATACAGTTATGGCATCGGTAGAATGGGTCTTTCCGTCCCAGTCGCCATCATACGAACCGGTAATACGCAGGTTGCGCACGATCACGTTATTGCCTTTGATTTCTATACCCCCATTGAGCACCGTAGCGCCCGTGCCTGTGCCTACGAGGGTCTTGTTGCCTCGAACCGGCACCCGTTCGTAGAGGTTCAACCGGATGGTATCCTCAATCAGCAGCACATAAGGCGCCGTGGCTGCGGTGTAGAAGAGTAAGTCCGACCGACTGTCTATCCGCACCGTATCCCCTCCTGCCCCTCCGCTTGTCCCCCCATTCAGGGAAGCCCAGCCTACAGGCCCGGACTCCTGCGCACCCAGCAGGAACGGATACAACAACCAGCAAAAAAAGATAATTGCATTTTTCATATTATGGATTCAAGGTTGATTGGGGTAATGTCTCGTTTCAAATTTAGAGGCGCTTATCTTGTAGGACTATTCCAGAATTAACAAATGCTGCGCTATTTTTTTCCGGAATAAAAATTCTTGCAATACCGGTGCTTACAGCAAAAAATTTTATTTCACGGCGGCCTTTTTCAAGTGTTTTGCCAGTCGTACAGCCTGATTTTCCAGTCCTTCGGCGAACAACTCTGCCATCAATCCTGCTCCATAGGCCGAAAAGTGGGTGTTATCGGTCATGCCTTCCGGCAAAACGGGATAGGCTCCGGGAGCGATGTGCAGGAATATCTTTTTGGAGTCTTCTTCTCCATGTGCCACAATGACCTTCTCGCTGCTGCGGTGCATGTCTATCAGGGGGACTTTCATGGCTGCCGCTACTTGTCTGACCAAATCCGGATATTCGCCGTGGGAATCATAAAACTTCCCGTCCTGGTCGAAGCGACGGCGCACAACCGGGGTACAGAGGATGGGGTGGGCTTTTTTGGCGCGGGTGGTTGTGACCATGAACTCCAGGTTTTTGCGGTACTGCTCCGGAGTCGTATAGCGTTCGCCTTTTTCCTTACTGCTGTCGTTGTGACCAAATTGGATGACCACATAATCGCCTTTCGCGACATCCGCCATGATGCCGTCCCATATCCCCTCAGCTAGAAAGGTTTTGGTGCTCCGCCCGTTCTTAGCGCGATTGTCGAAACGCACTTTGTCGTTGAACAAGGGCTCCAACATCATTCCCCAGCCTCGCTCGGGGTGTTCGGTTTTGGGCTTGAAAGCCATGGTAGAATCGCCCGCCAGAAAAACAGTAATGGTTTTTTTATCGGCTTTCATGCTCAGGAGGAGCAACGGCATCAGGAGGAGAAAGGTCTTTTTCATGGTTGATCGTTTTTTTTTGGAGTAGTTTACTTTGGATTCCAGTCGCCCAGGATTCTTTCTTTGGTATAATTTTCGGCTGCTTCCGGACTTAGCTGTTGCGACCAGGACGCTCGGCCTTCTGTAGCCGCGCCCGGACCATAGGACAAATATTCTGCATAAACCACACTTTGTTCTGCCTCCGGCTTGTTCCAGTTGTGCCAGCCCTCCGTGCGGATATGGGCATCCAGGTAGCATTGAACAAAAACCGTTTTGGCGTAATTACGCCAGGGTCTTCCCAGGTAAAAACGCGCGTCGGGAGCATCTGCGGTGATCCTGCAACTCAGAAACACCAAACCGTAATCCTTTCCCGGGGGAGTGGAAGCTGCCGTGATGTAGCCCCCTTTTTTGCAGCGGATCTCACAGTTTTCGAACAGGGCGGTAGCGGATCCAAAAATAAAATCCACCGTACCCTCGATGTAGCAGTTCTTGTAATACTGCCGGCTGCGGTCGCCGTGCAAATACAGGGTATCCTGAAAACCGAGAAAGCGGCAATTTTCAAATTTCACTTTGTCGCCATCTATCCGCACAGCAACTGCCTGTCCAACAGGGCCGCTGCTGTTTTCGAAAGTCAGGTTGTAGGCTTCAAACCCGTCGCCGTTGACAAAAAAGGAAGCAGATCCGGAGGTGCCGATGTTTTCGCCAAAGCGGTTCGGCTTGCTGGCGTAATCATCCCAGGTCAAAATAGTGGTATGCACATCCTCCCCGATAAACGTGACATTCGTCTTGGTGGAAGGCAGCAATAGTTTTTCTTTGTAGGTTCCTTTTTTGATAAAAATGACCGTCCGATTGGCCCGCAGGTGAGGTACCGCATCAATGGCTTCCTGGATCCGGGCGAAGTCTCCGCTCCCGTCAGCTGCTACGACATAATCCCAATCTGACTGGGTAGCCTCGCCGGCTACCGCAAACGCACTCATGATCATCCAAACAAAAAACAGTCGCATAAGCAAATTTTAAGGGGTGATCCTAAACCAGTCCACATCCAGATATCCTCCGCGGGCCGAACCCGATCCTTTTCCGGCAAACAAACCCACTTTTGCACCGATCCACCCGCCCGGAACAGCCGTGAAAGGGTCCCCGATGGGTTCAAAAGTTTGTCCGTCCGTACTGAAACTAAACGTACACCGCGCTTCAGGCCCTCTGACCTGTACCCGGAGATAAAGGTTTTTTTCGCGAAGCGGGCGCGAGGCTACCACAACCTCCGGCTTTCCTTTATCCGCCTGTTCACAAATGACCTGTTGGAGTACGTAGCCATCGGAAACTTTTGTCAGTTGCAGGGCACTGTAACTTCTTCCCATGACCAGCAGTCCGCCACTTTGGTCTGCATCAGTAGCCTCGAGGGTGATTTTTGCGGTAGCGGTAAAATCGGGGGCAGGGAATTTCTGCAGCAGCAGGTTGGGTGTTTCCCAGTGGTTGATAAATTGGGCTGAGCGCGGTAGGGCAAACAAGCGAAGGTGGTCTTTTCCCGGAAGGAGCGCCGACCATACCAACTGCGGATTGGCGTGCCATTGCCACTGCAAACCGAGTTCCCCACCGGAAAATTCATCGCTTTCGGGTGGACTCACAGATAAGTGTTTGGTATCCGCATGGGGTTTTACATGCCGCAGTACCGGCTCACCCATGCCATCCCCATCCGGATCTGCACCGATTACCGGCCAATCATCCACCCATTGCACAGGCTGAAGGTGTACAATCCTGCCATAAGCCTCTACATCCTGAAAATGGATAAACCAAGAGGTACCCTCCGGAGTATCCACCCATGCTCCCTGATGAGGGCCGTTAATGGCGGTATTTCCCTGGGCAAGTACCACTTTTTCCTCATACGGCCCATAGATGTTGCGCGAACGCAGTACCAGTTGCCAACCCGTGGCGACCCCGCCTGCCGGGGCAAAAATATAGTAATAGCCCTTGCGCTTATAAAACTTGGGACCCTCTACCGTCGGATGGGCATCGTGTCCGTCGAATACGTGTTTGCCGCGATCCAGAACCCGCGTACCTTCCGAATTCATCCGGTGCACCGTGAGCAGAGAATTGACCTGTACGCGGCTGGCAGCCCAGGCGTGTACCAGGTAGGCTTGTCCGTCGTCATCCCAAAGGGGGGAGGAATCTATCAGTCCCTTGCCCGGTTTGACCAACACCGGTTCCGACCACTCCCCCGCCGGATCTTCCGCCTTCAACTGATAAATCCCAAAATCGGGATCTCCGTAATAAATGTAGTATATCCCATCGCGGTAGCGGATGCAGGGTGCCCATACGCCCTTGAAATGCTGGGGTTGGTCAAAAACCTCCTCGGGATACTGCCTGGGCAAGGCGTAATTGATCAGCGACCAGTTAACGAGGTCTTTGGAATGCAGAATCGGCAATCCGGGGGTGCAATTGAAGCTCGAAGCGGTCATGTAATAGTCGTCCCCCACTCGGATCACATCCGGATCGGAATAGTCGGCATACAAAATGGGATTGGAATAAGTACCATCGCCGTTATCAGCGCGCCACACCTGCCCTGTCAAACCGTGATGGCAAAGCAAGAACAGGGCTGTCACCAGCCAGTTGGATGTTTCGTTTTTCATGAAGTTGTTTTTTATACTTACCTGCCCATCCAGCCCCCGTCCACCGTCAGGATGGTTCCGCTCATATAGTCCGAAGCGGAAGAAGCCAGAAAGACAATCGGCCCTTTAAAATCTTCCGGACTGCCCCATCGGCCTGCCGGGATACGCCCTAAAATAGCCGCGCTGCGTTGAGGATCCTGGCGCAGGGCTTCCGTATTGTCCGTGGCGATATACCCTGGAGCAATCGCATTGACCTGCACCCCGTGGGCGGCCCATTCGTTGGACAGCGCCATGGTCAGTTGCCCGATAGCTCCCTTGGATGCCGCATAGCCTGGCACCGTGATCCCCCCCTGAAAAGTCAGTAAAGAAGCTGTAAAAATGATCTTTCCACTGCCTCTGGCTATCATGGACCGACCAATTTCACGACTCAAAATAAACTGAGCGTCCAGGTTGATCGCAAGAACTTTATCCCAATAGTCGTCCGGGTGTTCCGCTGCCGGAGCACGCAGGATAGTCCCCGCATTGTTGACCAAAATATCCGGGACGGGATGGGAAGCGCGGATGTTTCCCAAGAAAGTATAGAGTTCCCCCCGGTCGCTAAAATCACAGGAATACGCATAAAACTTTCTACCACTACCCGTTACTGCTTTTGCAATAGCCGACCCCTCCGGCTCCAGGGAAGCCGACACCCCGATGATATCCGCCCCGGCTTCTGCCAGTGCCACAGCCATCGCATATCCGATACCTCGCTTGCAGCCCGTCACCAGCGCCAGTTTGCCGTCTAGTCTAAAGCTATCCAATACCATATTCCTTTGTTTTATCTAAATTCCAGCAGGGAAATCCCGTCCATATCCGTAAATGCTTTGTTTTCTCCGGCCATGCCCCACACAAAACAATAAGCACTGGTTCCCGCCCCCGAATGGATAGACCAGGGAGGCGACAGCACAGCCTGATGGTTGTGCACCGCAAGATGCCGGGACTCGTCGGGTTGCCCCATAAAATGAACCACAATTTGATCTTCCGGAAGGTCGAAATAAAAATACACTTCCATGCGGCGGTCGTGGGTATGCGGCGGGAAGGTATTCCAGGCATTTCCGGGTGCAAGCTCGGTGTACCCCATCACCAATTGGGCGCTCGCAATTCCGTTTTCGTGAATGTACTGATACAGGGTGCGCTTATTGATGGTGAGCTGATCGCCCAGTTCCACCTTGTTGGCCTGCGCCCTGCTGTTTTTTACCGTGGGAAAGGTCTGATGAGCCGGACAGGAGTTGAGGTAGAAAAGTGCCGGCTGCCCGGGCAATTGACTTTCAAAGACCAGCTCCTGTGCGCCTCTTCCGACATAAAGTACATCGTATTTGTCCATCACATGCGCCTGCCCGTCAACCCGGATCACACCGGATCCACCTACGTTAATGACCCCCATTTCGCGCCTTTGCAGGAAAAAATCCGATTTGAGTTCGTCGTAGGTGCCCAGCGTAAGGGTTTTGCCGACAGGCTTGATCCCGCCGTACACGAAGCGGTCATAGTGGGTGTAAACCAGTCGTATTTCGTCCTCTACCAGCAAGTTGGTACTCAGGAAAGCCGAGCGAAGGCGATTGGTGCCGTAGGACTTCACATCCTCGGGGTGTGCTGCATACTTGATTTCCATCTGGTTGGTATTTAGGGGTTATATTGTACAAGCAGGGGTTGGTTGAGTTGTGCCAGCACCTCATCCAAATACGCTATGAAGGCTTCGCGGGTGGTAATACCGCCGGGTTCTTTTTCCCAAGCTCCCAGGAAGTAGTACGTCAATTGGTTGTCGGGCTCAGCTTGGAGGACGACCACATGGCTATGTTCATCGGCGGTCAGAGCCAGTGCATCGGCCGAGCGAAACAACACCGCCATGCCCAGCATATCGTTGTTCAGACTCTGTTGCCCCCAAGTGGCCAGGTATCCCCAGGTGCCGGAGGTATTTGTCAGCAGTTCCGAATTGTCGAGTTTCACGATCCCCGTGCACAAACTATCCAGAGGTTGTTCCCAGTTGAGGGTATGTTGGGTAAGGCGACTCCCTGCCACAATAGACAATTCGGACCGAAGATCCTGTTTTTTGCCCCCGGCTTGCCAGCCCAAATACTCGGTTCGAATCATCGAATGCACAGGACCGTTTGCCGCTACCGCGCAAAAAATAGAATCGGTCAGCGCCACTCGCTCCGCCTTGCCGTTTTCCCAGGTCCCAAAACTTCCCACGCCCAGGGACTGTCCTACCTTGAGCACATCCATGCCCCAATTGGCCATTTCGTGGTAGGAATCGAAACCATCCTGGCCGACATCCTGCAGCACCATATCCGGAACCGTTTTGCCGAAAATATCGGTCGCATTGCGCCAATCGAGGTAAAAGCGGTATCCCACCTTGTCGGACTCCCAGCCGGGCCCCTCGTAGCGGATATAGAAGGAATGGTCGGTGTGTTCTGCCGGAACCCGCAGCGCATCCACGTTTTGGAACTCCCCACCCTGGTAAACACGCTCCTCCCAGGTACCTCCCACCTTGTGCGACAACTCTGCCTGGGTGCGTTTTGGAAACGCGGGAAGCTCGTCCACCTCCTGCAGCTCCACCAGCTGAGTCCCTCCTGCTTCCAGGCTGGTCAGCAACACGATTTCATCCACCTGTCCGTCGCCATCCACGTCATTCGCCTGAAAAGGCAAGGCCGCCCCTGCGGCAAAAAAAGCCGTTTTCGACCAGTCCGCCGGGGGAAGCTGGGCGGGATCCAGCACAACTGCCGCATCTGTCACTGCCCCTTCGGAGGGATTAGACAATCTGATGGCCATTTTTTCTTCAGGACTGCCGCAGGCGGCAAAAAACACCAAACCTGCAGCAAGGGGGAGGGAATAACGTTTCATAAGCAATCCGGTTAGTTGAAAGGCAAGTTTACCGGAAAAAATCCACCCCCCCTGCGCATTTTTTCACAATTGCTATGCAGGTTTTATCGGCTCAATCAGATCCCATAGATTTCCGTACAAATCTTCAAAAACGAGTACCTTCCCGAAAGGCTCTTCCACCGGGCCACGCACAATCACTATCTCTTCTCGCAGCAAACGCGCATGGTCCCGCTGCAAATCATCCGTATGCAAAAACAAAAAAACCCGACCCCCCGTCTGATTGCCCACCCGGGTCAATTGCTCGCCATTTGCCGCCTTAGCCAGCAACAAACAACAACTGTCCTCCCCCGGCGGCTGTACCACCACCCAACGTTTTTCCGGCGTCAGCCGGGTATCCTCAACCAACCGAAATGCCAGTTTTTCCGTGTAAAAAGCAATCGCTTCGTCGTAGTCCCTTACGACCAGCGCAATTTGATGTAGGCGTTGATGCATAAAATAAATTTAAAGTATTGGTTTTCAAATATTTATTAATCAGGTGCAAGGCACCTTAAGGTGGCTTGCACCTGATTTACCCCTATTAATCCCTTCACCCCCGCCAAAAGTAACCCTCCATCCCAGGTTATGTTGAAATTTTTTTTGGGTAAGGGCAAAACATTTGATGCCCCGGCAAAAATGATTAAATTGTCGTTTCAACCTATTGAATGTAGCTATGAAAAATCACCTTCTATTTGTCGTGCTCTCCTTGCTAACGCCGGCGATATATGCGCAGATCAGCTTGTTTAACGGCAAAGACCTGAGCGGATGGCAAATCCACGGCACCGAAAAATGGTATGTCGAAAACGGGGCTTTGGTTTGTGAAAGCGGCCCGGACAAAGCCTATGGTTATCTGAGTACCCTTGACTTCTATGACAACTTTGAACTCACCCTGGAGTTCCGCCAGGAAGCCGATGGCAACAGCGGGGTCTTCTTTCGTTCAACGGTGGAAGGCACCAAAATCAGTGGTTGGCAGGTCGAGGTAGCACCCCCCGGATTGCACACCGGCGGGATCTATGAATCGTATGGCCGCGGCTGGCTCATACAGCCCAAAAGCAGCAAAGAAAAGCACCTTCGCATGGGCGAATGGAACACCCTAAAGATCCGGGTAGTGGACGCAAAGGTCAGCACCTGGCTCAACGGACATAAGATGATCAGCCTCGTGGATGACGGTATTGGGGCGGGTAAAGGCGCTATTGCCCTGCAGATCCACGATGGCGGCGGCATCAAGGTGTATTGGAAAAATATTCAACTGAAACCCCTTTAACAGCAGCTTTTATGAACGTTAATAAGTTGTACGTGCCCGGTGTGCTGGCACTGCTTACCGTTTTTTCCGCCTGTGCCCCACAGCCGCCTGAAGCGGAAAGTGATTGGATTACCCTCTTCGATGGCAGTTCTATGGAAGGCTGGCGCGGCTATAATGCCGAGGTGCTTCCGCCCGGCTGGACGATCGTGGACAGTGTGCTGACTTTTTCTACCGAAATCGTCTTAGAGCAGGATTACGACTACAAAGGCAGCAAGGATATCATCTACGGAGCCCGAGAGTTCGATAATTTTGAGTTGGTTGTGGAGTGGAACATCCCACCCGGAGGCAACAGCGGTATTTTTTACCACGTGGTGGAAGGCTATGACGGCATCCCGGAAGTGGCACCGGAATACCAGTTGATTGATGATGAAAATTACACCAAATTTCACGATATCACCGAGTACAACCGCAGTCTGGGCTTTACCGAAAATCCCGAACAGCTCCAGCTCCTGCAAAGTACCGGAGCAGATTATGCCATGTACCCCCCAGATACTACCGTCAAGAAACTCAACCCCGCCGGACAATGGAATACGACCCGGATCGTGTTTACTCCGGAAAAGGCCGAGTACTACCTCAACGATGCCCTGCTGGTGTCGTTTGTGCCCTGGAGCGACGACTGGCACGCCAAAAAGAACAGCGGCAAGTGGCAACTGGCACCCGATTACGGCAAATTCAAAAGCGGCTTCATCGGATTCCAGGATCATGGCAGCGGATTGTCGTTCCGAAATATCAAAATCAGACCTCTATAGACTGTTTTCAATACTATACTCATGAAAAGAAGGATATTTATCAGAAATTCCGCCATCGCACTTTCTTCTTCCTTGCTTCCACAGGGGCTAATGGCCGCTAAAGCCAACCAAAAATTGCGAATCGCCCACATCGGCGTGGGCAATATGGGATTGGAAGACCTCAAAACCATGGCCGCTCACCCCCAAGTGGAGATCGCCGCCCTCTGCGATGTGGATGCTACTTTTTTGGCGCAAGCCGGCAACCTCTTCCCGAATGCCCTGCGCTTCAAGGATTATCGCGATATGATTACCCAACACGGCGACAGCTTCGATGCCGTGGTGGTTTCTACCCCCGACCATACCCATGCTCCCGCTTCCCTGCTCGCCATGGAATACGATAAGGCCGTGTATTGCCAAAAACCACTGGCGCACTACGTGTCAGAGGTGCGCGCGATGAAGGAACTCGCTGCGCAAAAAAATCTGGTGACCCAAATGGGCATACAAGTTCATTCTTTTTACGATTACAAATTGGCTACCTTCCTGATCCAAGGAGCTGTCATCGGGAAAGTCAGCAAGGTAATCGCCTGGTCCAACAAAAATTGGGGCTATGACGGTGCCGCACCCAGTGGCGAAGATCCCGTGCCGAGTACCCTCGACTGGAACCTCTGGCTGGGAACTTCCAAAGAGAGGCCCTACAAACAGGAGGTCTATCATCCGATGAACTGGCGCAAACTCAATGATTACGGCTGTGCTACCCTGGGCGATATGGGCGTTCATATCTTCGATACCCCCTACAATGCCCTCAACCTGGATGTCCCCAAAACAGTCAAAAATGAGTGCCGGAAACCCAATGATTTCGGTTTCCCCGAACGCAATGTTGTCACTTATACCTTCCCCGGAACCCCATTTACGACCAAAACGCTTACCTGGGTTTGGTACGATGGCGAAGCAGGTCCCGACAAAAGCCCGGAACTGGAGCTGCCCAATGGCGACAAACTCCCCGATCAGGGTGCCATGTTTATTGGCAAAGACGGCAGGCGACTCCTACTGCCCCATTTTATGGAACTTCCCCGACTTATCGTGAACGGCCAATACCAGGATTACGATATCCCCACTTTTGATCCCGATAACCAACTCGGTGAACCGGTGCGCGACTACGCGGGCGAGTCGCCCAAACATTACCACGAGTTTGTGGATGCCTGTCTGGGTAAAGCGAGCTGCAGCGCCCCATTCTCTTATTCAGCCCGATTGTCAGAAGCGATCCTGCTGGGCGTGGTAGCCGGACGGTTCCCGGGAAAAACCCTGCACTGGGACAGCAAAACCGCTAAATTCAGAGAAACGGAAGCCAATGCTTATTTGTCAGGAACTTACCGGAAGTTTTGATCAAAACAACGGTTGGCCTTTGGCGGAGCCTAATCCAACGCAACGCTAACCGCAACAGGAACCTGCCCCAGTACCACCCGGCGAATCAATTCTCCGATCTCCACCCCGTGGTACTGGCACAGCGCAGGTAACAAGGATCGCTTCGGATCCATGTTCGGCATGGCATTGACATCAAGGGCATATATCCTGCCCCGCTCATCCATGCGAAAGTCCGTGCGCGACATCCCGCTAAGTCCGATATACTTGTGCAAAGCAAGCGCTTGCGCCATCAAATCTGTCCTTTGCGTGTCATCCAGCTCCGGACAAAAATTGCGAGAGGTCTTACCCATCAACTGCCCGGCAATATAGATAGCCCCCTTGTTTTCCGGCTCAATCTCGATCGGAGGCAAGGCGATGTTCTCACTACCCAAGCTATCGGGAATAACCGCTACCGAAAACTCTCGCCCGGAAATGTAAGGCTGGATGATCAAATCTTCTTCCCCCGAAAGCGCTAACCCCAAGTTCAAACCCGTATCTATCGAAATGTTTCGGTGACAACTCCCCATCCGAGGCTTCGCGATATACACAATATCGGGGTTCAAATCCGAAAGGGCGTAATAAATGGCAGGTGTGCGCAATCCCAGTACGCGGCATATCTCAGGCAGGCGCCCCTTGTCCTGCGCCAAGGCCATGGCCTCCTTTCGGGAAGCCGTATGCCGAATACCATGCTGCTCCAACCACGCCGCCACTTCTACCTGACCAGCCGTTTCATATCCATACGACAAATTGAACACCAAATCGAAAGTCCGCAGACGCGCCAGAACCTCCGGGGTGAATCCGTCGAAATGTACCACCTCCGACTGGATAGACTCCGGAGTGTGTTCCACCAAAAACGCGAGGGTCTCTTCGTTCACGTTTTCCTTCCAAGGCGTAAGCTCGGAATGGGTGTATAGATATGCCAATTTCAACATGTCAAAGTCATTGTGATCGCCAAAATAAAATGAATTCCGCTCATTCCCTAACCGCCCTCAAAACTGCAGCACTAAAGATTTAACAATCCCTTAAACCCTGATTTTCAGAGCGTCTTCATTTTCGCGGATGGTGCTTGTTACAGCGTGCCTGAAAGCCAAGAAACAAGATATACCTTTATTCAGAAAGCATTATATTTACCTTGAATTAACAAAAAATTAATTTTACATCCCCGCTTTACCAGTTCAGGCAACTTCCTTTCCCCATTTTTTTTCTACCTTGCTCGGAAACTTTTAAATTGATTTTCTATGAGATTTTTTGCCCTTCTCGCCCTCCTGACCTTCGCTTCCTGTTCCAGCCTGCCCAACCAATATATCGCCAGCAAGGCAGAATGGGAGTCCGAGATTCAGGCACTGGAAGCGCTGGACCGACAGGAAAGTTATCCCGATGATGCCATCTTGTTTGTGGGCAGCTCAAGCATCCGACTCTGGAATACCATCGCAGCAGATATGGCTCCCTTCGTCCCCATCCAACGGGGCTACGGAGGAGCACGACTTACGGATATGATTCATTTTACCGATAGGTTGGTCGCTCCCCACAAAGTGCAGGCCATCGTCTGCTTTGTTGCCAACGATATCGCCGGTGATCCCCAACGGGATATTGCCCCTCAGGAAGTGCTGAAAGTTTTCCGGTATTTTGTCCGACAGGTGCGCAATATCCATCCCAATACCCCCATTTTCCAAATCGCCATTACGCCTACACCCAGCCGATGGGCGCATTACCCACAGATCGCCGAAGCCAACCAACTCATCAAAGATTATTGCGAAAAAAACGACAACCTGTTCTTTATCAATACTGTACCAGCTTACCTGGATGCGCAGGGGCAACCCCGCCCCGAATTGTTTGTAAAGGATATGCTCCACCTCAACCGAGCCGGATACGACCTTTGGAGGGAACAGATCAAAACCGTACTGGATGCCGAACTAAATAGATGAGCTTTAACGAATCCAATGCCGCGGCAGGTCACTTACCCGCTCGCAACACAATTGTTCCATCACTTGTTGGACTTGCCGCTTCAGAATGGCAACAGTCTGATGCCCCCCTGCTCGACCCATTGCAGCTACTCCGTACATAAAGGAGCGCCCCAAAAAGGTAAATTCTGCTCCGGTAGCCAGGGTGTTGACAATGTCCGGCCCCGTCCGAATGCCACTGTCCATCATGATTTTAATTTTTCCACCGTACATGCGCACGATGGCCTCCAGCGAGCGGATGCTGGATTCCCCGGCATCGAGTTGCCGCCCCCCGTGGTTCGATACAATGATTCCATCCAAACCCCAGGCAATCGCCTTTTCGGTGTCTTCCACTGATGCTACTCCCTTCAACACCAATTTGCCTTTCCAACGATCCCGAATGGCCCTGATTTTGGTCTCGTCGAGGCGCCCATTGAAGGTCTGGTTCATAAACAAACCCAAATGCTTGAGGTTCATCCCTCCCGGAATATACGGCTCCAAGGTCCTGAAACGCGGTTTGCCGGCCCTGAGCGTTCCAAAAGCCCAGGCAGGCTTGCCCATCATCTGCAACACGTTGCGCAGGGTCATCCGGGGCGGAATAGCCAACCCATTGCGCATCTCTTTGGGGCGGTAACCAAAACCCGGCACATCCGACAACAATACCAGCACCGGATATTCAGCAGCCGCACAACGATCCAATAGATCGTCCCGAAGCCGATTGTCCGCCGGGTGGTACAACTGAAACCAAGCCTGCCCCCGGGTAATTTCGGCAATGGTCTCTATGCTCGCCGTACCCACCGTACTCAATACATAGGGAATATTATGCTCGTATGCGGCTTGCGCCAAAATTTCCGATGCGCGAGGCCACATCATGCCCTGCAGCCCCATCGGAGCAATCCCAAACGGCGCGCTGTAAGTCTTTCCAAATAGCTCGGTCTCGGTCGAAACTGCCCCATGGCCGTTCAAATAATACGGCCTGAGCTGTACTTCCCGAATATCCGCCGTGTTGCGCCGGAGGTTTACCTCGGCATTACACCCCCCTTCGAGGTAATCAAAAGCAAAACCAGGCACACGGCGACGGGCACGCGCACGCAAGTAAGGGATATCGGGATACCTGGGGTCTATGTTGAGCTGCGACATTCAGATTTATTTGATGGACACATTTTTTTTGTTGCGATACGTATAGACATCCCCTTCGCGCACATACCCCACTGTACCATCCACCACTACGCGGTAGTACCGACCTCCGTAACCTTTGATCTCCAGCCGGGTTCCCGCCGGCAGTTTTTTCACAACCGCAGCAGGATCAGGCAACGCAAGCAGTTCCGCCTCCCGCACCAGGCTCGATACCCTGGCCACTTCATAATCCCGGATACGCGACTCGGCAACGGCTTCATACACTACCGGTGCACGGCGCGGACGGGGAGCAAGTACCTTCTCGGGAGCAGGAACAGGTTCCTCAACGCGATCCACCGGATCGGGACAGACCCCCTCCTCCCCGTAAGGAGTCATGTCAGGTGCGCCCAAAACAGGTGACGCGTCAAACAAATTGCTGATATAGCTGGCCGATAAGTCCCCCTGTCGGGAAAAAGACTTCCACGTAACATCTTTAAATCCACTTTCCCATGCCCAAAGCTCCCAAAGCACCTCCAGGATGGCATTGTCGCTCAAGTCCCCCTCAGGTCTTAATCCACCGCGATCCCCCGTTTCCAACAGGTACAAATGGATCTGCTCGTGATTGGGATGCCAGATCGGTCTGATCCGCAACTCCGGACAATCGCGCAAGACATCATACACTGCTCGTTTGCTCGCCAAACACCTTTGCCGGATGTCCTCCAATTCGTCCGGCCCCAGCCGAAAGTCCTCCCCCAACTGATGACTCGCAAAATCCAGGTACCCCTCCGCAAACACCATCAGCCGATTGCTGACCTGCACGGCATCTCCTTCCGTATAAGCTTCCTTCAAAAAATCCCCCTGGGTCGCAATACCCGCCACCAGGGAAGCGACATCCAAATCTACCTCATCCCTAATCCCATATTGGCAGGCCACGCCTTCGGCAAAACTACGGATCCCTCCCAATACCTCCTCCTCGGAGGACAGTGCGCCCAGATCCATCACCGGCGACACACAATCCGTAAGGTTGTAATTGAGTCGGGAAAACCGGACAGTCGAAGCCCCGAGATGCGCCTCTGCCAGATGCTCCAATATCCCCCGAATGATCGCCGTATCTCGCACACCAGCCTCCAGCCGCTCCCAAGATATATCCGAAACAATGGCAATATTTTCATACACCCGATTCGCTGATCCCTCTTTTCCCTCGAAAAGAGAACAGCCTTGCAGCGCCGGCCACAATAGTACAAGAACCCACAAATACCTTTTCATGATGGCTTTTATGGTAATAACGCAGAAAGAAGCCCTGCATTTTAATTCCTGCCAATTCCGGTCAGTTTACCACATAAGGCATCTGCTTACTCGCCTGCCGCATGAGGTTGTCCACCAACTGAGCCGGAGTGCTGCCTACGCTACCCGACATCTCGTGGTTGTAGTTCCAAAGCAATTTTTGCGTTTCCCGGTCATGAATTTCCAGCGACACCGTGGTGTTGTTGGTCGCCCCCCATACCCCTCCAATGAGGCCGATGGCTATGGCAGCTCCATCTGAGATGGGCTTAGACAACGCAAAATTAGACGTGATCACCCCATCTACCTCCAGCAAGGTACTCAACTCAGCCGGAGACATCGGATTGTTGGGGTAATCTGCCTTAGCCAGCCGCGCATTGGTCGTTTCAATATCCTGAATTTCCACAAAAATCCTGTTCTGCATCTTGCGACGTAGCATCCAGCTGTACATTTCCTGCTGAAAGTTGCGCGATTCCGTGCGCTGCTGCTCCTTAATCGCTTCCGCATCTACTTTTTTTCGCGCAGCGATAGACACCTTCGGCGGGATAATGGCAATGATTTGGTGGGTACTGGTGCGCGACTTGGCATCCGGGCTGACATAAATTTTGGCGCAGCCGGACATCAACATCAAACTTACTGCTACTGCGAAAGCTATGGTTGTTTTCATGATCTGAATTGGGTTTATGATCAAATACGCTTATTGTTCCTCATACATCGGCTTGTGCACCGGCTCCGATTTTTTGCCATCCACCAACTGAATGCCCCCTTCGTAGTGCTGAAAATACATGGTGGCGTCCCGGGTCCAAATTTCAGCGGCACGCATGTCGTAACCGGATACCTTATAACTGACAATGATATAGTTATCTTTAGTCGTAAGGGTAATTTCGTCAAAGGTTTCCGCCACCGAAGCCCCATCCGGCGTAGTCGGACAGTTTTCCGGGGTCAATGCAATAAGCACTTTATTGTCTGTACTGAACCACTTCCGCAAAAAACCCAGGTGCTGCTCCGAACACTGATACCCCAAATCCAAGGCGGTCAATATTTTGCACTTCAGGTTGCTTCGATCATCCGTATAGTCCCCATCCCATTCACATTCATTGCCAATAAAAGTGGCCACATACCCCAGCGCAGCTCGCTCGGCATCAGGAATGGTTTTGCAGTATTCCTCATCCAGAACCAATACACTAACGGTATCCTGAAATACTTCGTCAAAACGAGGCTCCCTCCAAAGGAATCGAACCGTTGTTTCGGGCGCAACCGCCGGGGCTGTGGTTGCCGGAGACGAATCCCCTCCGGAAGAACCACAAGAAAACAAGATCAGCAGTACCGCAAAAGGAAGGTATTTCATAGCAAAGTGGTTTTTTACGAAGTACAATATGTTGCAAACTTAACAACCAGCCTCCGCTTACCAGCTGTCGTTCAAGGCAAAATTGTCCTTCCGCCACATCCAACGACCCCGGGTAAAGTCGGGAAAAGCCACAGAAGTACTGCCATTGGCAATAGACTGCTCGGACAAGGGCGTAATCGCCAACCAACTGGCCGCGTCATAGACATCCAGCGGGGGCGCAATGTTTTCCTTGGCACATTGCACAAAAGCATTGATCAGGAAAAAGTCCATGCCGCCGTGACCCGCTCCGGTAGCCGAAGACTCGAGCCGCTTCCAAAGCGGATGGTCGTATTTTTCCAGCCAGGGCTGGGCTTCCTCCCATCGGTGCGCCGGGCTAACCCCTTCAAAATAGATAGACTTATTGACATCCATCCAGATTCCCTTTGTCCCCTGAACCCGGAAGCCCAGCGAATACGGACGTGGGAGATTGGTATCGTGGCTGAGTATGATAGATTCCCCGTTGGAAGTCTTGATGGTCGTGGTCACCACATCTCCCAACTTGAATTCAACAGCGGCATTGGGGTGATCCTTTCCTCCCTTCTCATGGTTGACGATGTACTCGTGCAAGCCCCGACTCTTAGACGCCATCGAACTCAGGTACAAAAACCGATTGCCCCGGTTGATGCCAATATAATTGGCCACAGGCCCTATGCCATGCGTGGGGTATAAGTCTCCGTTGCGGTGAATGGAGTGTATCGTACGCCATTTCGCTTCGCTAAAACCCTTCTCGCCAAATTCCACTCCACTGTCATAAGGCGTAGCACCGTCATTAAATTTCACCCCCCTCAAATCGTGCTGATAGCCCCCCTCCAGGTGGATCAGTTCGCCAAAAAGCCCCTCGCGCACCATCTGCAACACCGCCATCACATCGCGCCGGTAACAGACGTTCTCCAGGAAAAACAAGTGCGTTCCGGTAGCCTCGTGCGTATTGACCAATTGCCAGCACTCATCCAGCGAAAAACCGCCACTCACCTCTACCCCGACATACTTACCCGCATTCATCGCTGCGATCGCCATCTCCGAATGCCAGCGCCAGGGCGTAGAAATGATCACTGCATCCAGGTCACTGTCCTCCAACATCTCCAAATAAGCCCGCTCCTCCAATCCATATACCTTTGGCATCGGCGCGCCCTTCTTCTCCACCATTTTTTTCGTCTGATCCAGCATGTACTGGTCTATATCACAGATCGCCGTTACCCGACAATCGCTGCGGTTGAGCAACAAACTCAAATGCGATTGTCCACGCATCCCCATGCCTATAAGTCCGATATTGATTTGTGATTTGGCCGCCTTCGGCAAAACTGCAGGCGACGACTCAGCCGCCATACTCAGACCGGAAAGCCCTACCCCGGCTGCAGCTGAGGTCTGAATGAAAGCTCTTCTTTTCATCTTGTCCATGAACAGGATTTTATTTGTTTACAACAGTTCGAGGTAAAATAAAAAAAGAAAAGCAATCCATTAAATAAACTATTGAAAAATAGCCCAACCTTTTTTTCGGATGAGCAGGTCAATCAGCAAAGATGCCGTCTTTGGACTGTACTGGTACCCCCAGCCCCTGGGGCCGGATTCGTAGCGCAGCGGGTCGTATCCATCCCAAAACCCCGTGTGCCACACCAGATCCAGACTGTCCCGCTCCATCTTAGCCGCCATCTCATCGAAATCATACCGTAATAACCCCTTAATAATCATCCAGTTGAAATCAAGCTGAACGAGGGACTTGCCCTCCAGCAGCACATCCGATCCTCGGATCCCCATTCCCCTGGAAGGAAACAGGTAGTTGTCCTGCAGCTGTCCGCCCATGTCTGTACTTTCCATGCGGCGCAGCAGCAATTCCGCCTGCTCCTGGGTCGGAATTTCACCTACCAACGGCATAAAGGCCCGTATAGAGTCCAATTCGATCCTTTGCTCGGCCGACAAGTTGTAAGCGATATATTGTTTAGTTTCCGCTTGCCATAACTTTTGGTTGATGCTGTAAGTAGTCAGCTCGTGCCAGTACAATACCTCCTCAATGTCTTTGCGGATCAGTCCGCCAAGCTTGATCAGACACTCATTGGCCCAGGTGAGCAAGGACAAAAACATCGGATCCTGTACCAAAAATTGGTGGTGTCTGAACATTTCTCCGCTCGCCACGTCCAACTGTCCACCGGCCTCCAACAAGCTATTCCAGCTTGCCGCATCGGTTGAGCCATCCAGCAGTTCGTGCGCCAAAAAGCCCGACTCTGCCGGATGCCAGATGAAAGGCAAACCCTCCTCCAGCGGATCCCGATAGGTATAAATATGCTGGTGAAAAGCCAATACAGAGGGATAAAGTGCCTGCACCAAAGCCAGTGCCTGACGCTTGTCCGGCGCAAACTCATACAAATGGTACAACAAAATAGCCGGAAGTGGCGGTGCAAGCAGGTCAGCTGACAAACCGCTTCCCTTCGACACCACAAAATTGGGAACTAGCCCCCCCGGTTGCTGGTAAGCCATCATACCCCTGAAATCACGCGCAGCGTCTTCCCAATGCGTATGGGTTTTACCAAATAAAGACCAAAGCTGAGACCAATGGAAATGATACCCCTGCTGTACGGGAGACAGGTAACGGGTAGAGCGCACTCCCCCATTCAGCGAAATGGCAGCTTGCATGAGCTGTTTTAGCATCTGCTAGGTGTTTAGTGTTTCATAGCACAATTACAAGCCGCAATATACGAGAATTACATTAAAACTTTCTACAATATCTTAAACAAGACCCCGGACTAATAGTCATATTCCGGTGCTTCTTCGTCGTTGAGTCGCGATAATTTGATGGTTATACCGATCTGAGGCACAAGCAATGTGGTTGGTGAGTTCTTTTTTTCGAAGGCATCCAGAGGGTCGCTGATCATCCCCACGGTGAGGTCATTTCGCCTGACGAGATAACTGGCATTGCCACCGGGTAAGTAGGTGCACTTCAGGTCTATACCGATCCCATCGTTGCCAAACACATAAAAACCGAAGCCCCCGGATATGCCATAACTAAAAGCGAAATCGGACTCGTCCGTATTGCTGTCCACTATTTCCGTACCATTGATGGTAATGTCCACCAAATTGGTGACCGTGAACAAGCCCTTAGTCCCAAACATACCCTCCAGGTAGGGCTGAACCGGCCAGGTACTTTCGGGTTGCAAGCGAAGCGCAAGGTGGGCAGTCAGAATGTTGTTGTTGGTGCGCAGCTCATAATCCTTGAAAAAGCCGGCGATGTTGATCCGCTGCAAAATGGCCTCCCCGTCGTATTTCATGATCCCGACATCCATACCCAAATAAACAGGCAGCTGCCCCCAGCGAAAAAGCAACGAGAATCCACCTCCTACCCCCGTATTGGTGAGGTTTTCTCGGAAAGCATCCATGGGGATCCCAAATTGCAACCCTCCGCCAAATAAGGTGCGCGTACCATCCTGTGCCTGCAACGGAACCAGGGTAAGCACCCAAAAAACAACAATCAAGATCCTCTTCATGGTTACTTTGGATTTTTATTGACCTTAAAAACGGTTTAAAGGTCAGGATTATCGTGGACTTTGTAAAATAATAATTCTAACTTTAGTGCAATACTTAACCAAAGTTCACCAATATGATATTTGAAATTTTTAAAAGCCAAAGCGGCGAGAAGTTTTATTTCCGCCTCAAAACCGATGACGGAAACGTCGTATTGTCCAGCCAAGGCTATGCCAGCAAGGACTCCTGCAAAAACGGAACTACTTCGGTGAAAAATAATGCCGGAGAGGATGACAACTACGAGATCAAACAATCCGCCAACGGCAAATGGTTTTATAACCTTTTGGCCAAAAACAAACAGGTGATTGGCACCAGTCAGATGTTTGATTCCGAAGAAGCCATGGAAGCCGAACGCTCCGCAACGAAACAGGCAGCCGCTGCAACGGTAGTGGACCTGACCTGATTCCAACAGCAATGTTCCCGGCTTTTTTCGAAGATCAGCTCGGCCGCAAGGTGCTGCTCCAAGAGTCGCCCCAAAGGATCGTATCCGTGGTTCCCTCCCAGACTTCACTCCTTTTTTACCTGGGATTAGGCGATCGGATCGTGGGCAGAACAAAGTTCTGCATCCACCCCCGCGACAAGGTGTTGTCCTGTTCAGTCGTCGGCGGCACCAAGAATTTGCGCCTCTCGGCTATCCAAGCCTTGCAGCCCGATCTGATCTTGGCCAACAAAGAAGAAAACGACCAGCAACAAATCGAAGCCCTGGCCGCCAATTATCCGGTTTGGGTGAGCGATATCGCTACCCTCGAGGCAGCCACGGATATGATCCGCTCCGTGGGTCAAATGACCCAGACCGAAACCCTCAGCGAGGAGCTTGTGCAGGCTATTGCAAAAGAACGCAAGGTCTGGCAGCAGCGCCCAGCTCACTCCCCCCTCCGCGCGGCCTACCTGATCTGGCAGGATCCCCTCATGGTGGCTGCAGGCACTACTTTTATTGATACACTACTCCAAGAAGCGGGATTCGTGAATGTTTTTGGACACCTGCAACGCTATCCGCAGATCAGCCCCGAACAATTGAGCACGTCCCAACCCGATGTGGTGCTGCTCTCTTCCGAGCCTTATCCCTTCCGGGAAAAACATATTCCAGCTTTTCAGACCCTGCTCCCCTCCAGCCGCATCCTGATTGCTGACGGCGAACTATTTTCCTGGTACGGCAACCACCTCCTCCATAGTTTTGCGTATTTCCGACACTTGCACCAAGTCCTTGCCCTTACGGCAAAATAATGACCTTTTCCGCCCGGCTTCGCCCCGCCTCCCGCAAAACCAACACATACAGTCCCGGCTGCATTCCCTCCGTACTCAAGCGCAAAATTTCCCCCGCGCCGTGCTCGTCCAACTGCAATGACCTCACCAAACGCCCCTCACTGTCGAAGAGCGATAGGTCCAAGGGGGTAAGCCGCTGCGCGAAAAACCGAATATGCAGCATTTCCTTGGTCGGATTGGGGAAAAACTCGATTTTTGCAAATTCCTCCACTTCCCCACTCGTTGTAGTGCTGCAAGCCTCCATCGCCAAGCGAAGACTCCCCGATACATCCAATTCCCCACCTGTAACTGTAATGGCCGACAGGTTCGCATTGGGAGTTACCCCGCGCAAAATCCAATCCTTCACTTCCAACGCCGTTTCAGCCGGATGGGTAAGTGCCCGAGCCGACCACCCCGTACAGGGCAACGCATACAACAACCCTATCGCGCCCGTCAGGTGAGGAGCAGCGGCAGAGTTCTGGCCGAAAGTGCCATATTGATCAAAGGGCTTGGTGGTGTAAGATCCATCCCCCGGAGACCCTAAGTCCACCCCCGTTTTTCCGAAGGAAGAAGTAGGCCCCTTTTGGCCACTGGCCGTAATATTCAAGGTACTGATCACATAGTCGCTCGGACAACCACTTGGCGTATCCCCCACCACATCTATGTCCACGTTCCGGTTGGACGTTCCCGCCGCGGTAAGCACCCCTACAGCCCCCATGGCATCCATCATCTCGTTCCATACCGGAAATTCACTGCAAAATGCATTGCGATTGACCCCAAACGAGGCATTGGTCGCTACCACAAACGCCCCCTCACTGCCCCCTGTGCGGTTGTACAAGTCCCGCTGCACAGAAATATAATCGTAAGCACTGATCACATCTGCTATCGTACCTACAGAAAGCACCATCAAACGGATATTCCAGTTGACCCCGCATACCCCCAAACCATTATCTCCGCTTGCCCCGGCAATGCCGGCCACCGACTGACCATGGTTATCGGGCAAATGCACAGGGCTATCCGTATCAAAACTCCAACCTCGATAGTCGTCCACATAACCGTTGTTATCGTCGTCTTTGCCATTGCCAGGAACCTCGCCCCGATTGATCCATACCTGAGCAGCCATATCCTCATGATCCGTATCAAAGCCACTGTCCACAATCGCCAGCACCAGCGTGTCTCCCCCAGCCGTAATGCCCCCCGTGGTGGTCTCCCACACCTCCGGCAAACCCATCCGCTCCAAGCCCCACTGCCGACTGTAGCCAGGATCATCTGGTTTGACCCTGAACTCCAGTTCCTCGTCCCGAAACACCCCCTTCACACCGGCTGTAGCCGCCAGCGCCTCCACAGGACGCCCACCCGCATGTTCAAACAAATGCACGTTCAAGCGCTTACTCAAGGTCTTCACATACACCAGCTCGTCCCGCAGGAAAAGCGGAAAACAATCAGCAAGATCAACCCCTTCCGCCAGCTGTACCAGCAAGCGCTGGGGCAGATGCGGCGCATCGGCTCGAAAACCAAGCGTGCACAACAACAAAAACAATGCTATCCCATAAACCCTCATCAATTGCTCTATTTTATAATCCCGTAAGCCTTTTTCAGCGCCATAATGCGCGCAAAAGCCACTTCAATCCGATCCCTCGAAACCCTCCCAGCAGCAATCCCATCCAACACAATTTTTCGAAACTTATCCGGAATAGCTGCATCGTACAGGAGATTGTTGCCAAAGCAAAACACATCTACCCCCGCAGCAAGACTCAGCAAAATAGCTTCCTCCAGCCCATACTGCTCCGATACCGCCTTCATGTGCATATCATCCGAAAAAACTACCCCCGAATACCCCAGATCCTCCCGTAACAAACGCATAGCAGCCGCCGACAAAGTTGCCGGATATGCAGGGTCAATGTTCTTATTAAACACATGAGCCGTCATCACACCACCCTTATATCCCGCATCAAACAACAAGCGGTAAGGTTTTAATTCTTCCACAGACCAGGTATCCGTCACATCTGTAATCCCATAATGGCTGTCATCCCGAGCACTCCCGTGCCCCGGAAAATGCTTCAACACCGGAATCACCCCCTGCCGATAGCTCTCCTCCGCCACAATGCCCGCGTGTCGGGCAACCACCTCAGGATCAGCAGAAAAACTTCGCTCCAAATAACCAATGACCCCGCTCTCCGTGACCAAATTCAAATCCACCACCGGCGCGAAGTTCAGGTTAAATCCCAAATCCCCCATATTTTTTGCGTTCAACGCCGCATAGTAACGCGTCGAATCCACATTGTCCAATTCCCCCAAATACCGCTGCGAAGGAATGGCCGGAAAACCATTCCGCGGCTTTAATCGCAACACCCGACCCCCTTCCTGGTCCACCGACACAAACAACGGAATCCGAGCCGCATCCTGTAACACCCCATTCAAACTGCGCACCTGCTCAGCCGACGAAATGTTGCGCACAAACTCCTTGTTAATCACATCATAATCAAACAAAATAATCCCCCCTACTTTCCCCAAACGGATATGCTCCAACACCTCACTGTCGGCACTCAACTCCAAGCCCCTAAAACCCAATAGCAATAACTGCCCGATCTTTTCCTCCAACGTGTACTCCTCCTGCGCCACAACGCCACCCGATACCAATACCCAACCAACAACCCACATCCAACCAAAAAACCTTCTTTTCATAACCCTATAATTTTTGATGTTTCACCAAAAATAACCAAACCCAAAACTAATTTTCAAGAAATCTTTTTTTTTAACCGACAAAGCTCTATCTTTGCATCCGCAATAGATAAATGGATCTATTATGGCTCCGTAGCTCAATTGGATAGAGCACCTGACTACGGATCAGGAGGTTTCAGGTTCGAATCCTGACGGAGTCACTCAGATTTTAATACACATACACAAAAGCATTCATTCATGTCAAAGGTTTGTCAATTGACGGGTAAGCGCCCAATTACGGGCAATCATGTTTCGCATTCAAACCACAAAACTAAAAGACGTTTTCTGCCTAATTTGCAGAAAAAGCGTTTTTATATTCCGGAGACAGAGCAGTGGGTGACGCTCAAGATTTCTACCCATGCCTTGAGAACGATCAACAAGGCTGGAATTTATGATTATTTGAAATCTTTGGAACGCAAAGGGGTGGATTTTGGTTTTGAATTAGGTGAACCTACTAATAACTTCTTGTAATCATGGCAAAAAAATCGAAAGGTAACAGGATCCAGATCATTCTGGAGTGTACAGAACATAAGAAAACGGGTATGCCAGGCACTTCCCGGTATGTTACAGAAAAAAACCGAAAAAATACGCCTGATCGCTTGGAGTTGTTGAAGTTCAACGCTGTTTTGAAGCGTAAAACGGTTCACAGAGAGATCAAGTAATTGCTAACGCTAAAAAAGTAACACACCATGGCAAAGAAAGTGTCCAAAAACGCGAGAGTTGCGCAAAGGGCTGCCAATGCGGGTAGCGGTCGTGACCACGTGAAAGTTGTGCAAAGCATTAAAGATCCAAAAACTGGTTCTTATTCTTACAAAGAGGTGATTATTCACAAGGATAAGGTTCAGGAGTTTTTTGCTGCCAATAAATAATCGGTAGTTTTGCATTGTGCAAATTAGAGGCTTTCTGTGACACATAGAAAGCCTCTCGTTTTTTTAACCCATACAATCCGAATCAGATGAGTTTTTTTTCCAAATTGTTCAGCCGGGAGAAGAAAGAGGATCTCGACAAGGGGATGGAAAAGACGAAGACCTCCCTTTTTGGAAAAATCAGCAAGGCAATTGCAGGGAAGTCGAAGGTGGACGAGGAGGTGCTGGACGAGTTGGAGTCGGTGCTGATTTCTTCGGATGTGGGTCTGGAGACGACGGTCAAAATTATCGAGCGCATAGAGGCGCGCATTGCGCGCGACAAGTATTTGCAGGTTTCGGAGCTTCAGGCGATTCTTCGCGACGAGATTGTGCAACTGCTGGCGGAGAACAATACCACCGACGTGGAGGATTTTCTTCCGGATCAGGGGCAAAAGCCTTATGTTATCTTGGTGGTGGGGGTAAACGGGGTAGGTAAGACGACGACCATTGGCAAATTGGCCTGGCAGTTGAAACAGCAGGGCAAGAAAGTGGTGTTGGGCGCCGGAGATACTTTCCGGGCGGCAGCTGTGGATCAGCTCAAGATCTGGTCAGAACGGGTGGGCTGCGATTTTTACAGTAAAGGGATGAACACGGATCCTGCAGCAGTGGCCTACGAAACGGTTCAATATGCCTTAGAGCATCAATGTGATGTAGCGATTATTGATACGGCCGGAAGGTTGCATACCAAGTCTCACCTGATGCAGGAGTTGTCAAAAATCAAGCGTTCGGTTGGGAAGAAGCTGGAGGGAGCACCCCACGAGGTGCTGCTCGTGCTGGATGCGACTACCGGGCAAAATGCGTTTGAGCAGGCCAAACATTTTACAGACGCCACGGATGTGTCTGCACTGGCTTTGACCAAACTCGACGGCACAGCCAAGGGTGGTGTAGCCATTGGCATTTCCGATCAGTTTAAGGTTCCGATCAAATTTATTGGCATGGGTGAGGGTATCCATCAATTGCAGGTATTTAATAAAAAGATTTTTGTGGAGTCGCTTTTCGATTGATCCTTCTCACAGGCAACGCAACGACTGCCTATGAAAGCTAAACTGTTTTTCTTCTTCCTCTTGCTGCTTATTTTTGTCTGCGGAAAAGCGCAGGTTCCTGCCAATGCCCTTGGCTTAAATCCTCCCGGCCTTCGTTGGCGGCAGCTGCATACCGACCGGTTGCAGATCATTTTTCCAGCGTCTATGGACAGTTCGGCTCAGCGGGTAGCCAATTTGGTTCATCATTTGTGGGATCGTCAACCCGGTTCTATTGGCGCTGTCCGCGAAAAAATCAGCATTGTCCTGCACAACCAGACCGTCATCCCAAATGGTTTTGTTACTGTGGGGCCTTTTCGGTCTGAATTTTACCTCACTCCTCCCCAAAGCAATGTGAGTACCACCTGGTTGGATCATCTGACGATCCACGAGTACCGCCACGTGCAGCAATTTAACAATGCCACCCGGGGGGTCAGTAAATTCGTCAAACAAACCCTGGGATCCTGGGCCTGGGGAGGAATGGTCTCACTTGCCCTACCCCGCTGGTTCCTGGAAGGTGATGCCGTTGCCATGGAAACTGCCCTCACGCCTTCCGGAAGGGGTCGTAGCCCGCTCTTCGACATGGAATACCGCGCCATTTTACAGTCCCGGCAACGCTATTCCTATGAAAAGGCAGGAGCAGGGTCTTTCAGAGATTTTGTACCGGATTGGTACAAATTGGGCTATCTGATGACCAGTTACGCCCGCGATACCTTCGGCACCGATATCTGGAAGTCGGTCATTGCCGATGCGGGGGCTTATAAGGGTTTGTTTTTCCCTTTCAGTAAAAGTCTCAAACGCCAAACCGGGCTTTCAACGTCCAAACTATATCAGCAGACCCTCAACCACCTCTCCGAGCAGACCCGTTTACCGGGATCCGAGCCGGTAATTACCTATCCCCGTAACGTGGTACACGAGACCAACCCCGTGTTTACGGCTGATGGAAGTCTGCTCTTTTACCGGGAGGCCTTCGATCAATTGCTTTCCCTAATGGAAACCGATGCCAGGGGCAAAACCAGCCGACTGACCTTGCCCGGAGTACAAATCGAACACCCCCAAAGCACCCTTTCTGCTGCAGGTACCCTCCTTGTCTGGGCGGAACTGGCCTTCGACCCCAGGTGGGGCAATAAAAATTACTCCGTCATCCGTTTGTACGATCGCAGTACCGGAGCCAAAAAACGGCTCACGACCAAAAGTAAGTATTTTTCCCCTGCCCTTCACCCGGACGGAACGTCTCTGGTCGCAGCAGAAGTGACCCCAGCCGGTAGCAATCGCCTCGTGGTGCTCTCTGTCGGCGATGGACAAGTCCTACAGACTGTCCCCAACCCTGAAGGGTATTTTTTTGCCTACCCCCAGTGGCTACCCGACAGCCGGGAACTGATCGCCGTGGCGCGAAAAGATAACCACATTGCCCTGCTACGGATAGATCCGGAAAGTGGTCAAAGTACCGCGCTTACCCCTTTTCTCAACCATCAACTATTCCACCCGGTACCTGTCGGCAAATACATTCTCTTTTCGGCTGCCTACACGGGCATCCAAAACATCTTTGCCGTTCCTGTCGGGGGCGGTGATCTTTTGCAAGTGACCGACTCCCCCATAGGAACCTTTCAGCCTGCTTGTTCGCCCGATGGGCAAAAACTGGCCTACAGTGAATTCTCAGCAGCAGGCTATCGCATCAAAACTGTCCCCTTCTCTCCCGAACAATGGACGGTCTATCGGCCTGAATCATCGGATTACTACATCAAAACCTTTGTCGGTATCGCAGCCCAAGAGGGAGGAGACCTATTGTCGGCTGTACCTTCCCAAGTTTTTCCGACTAAAAAATTCAACCGCTTTTCTGGCCTCATACAGCCCCATAGCCTGTTGCCGCTCATCGCACCCCCCGTTGGCGGGCTGCGCTTATTGTCGGACAACACCTTCAGCACCCTATCGGCGGAACTCGGAACCTATTACAACTTCAACGAAAACCGTTTTTCCTGGGAAGCAGGGCTTACCTACGCCGAACAATACCCGGAAATCAGTTTGAACTTCAGAACAGCCGAGCGCAGTGCTCCCTTCTTCAACTTCTCCCAACTTCCGGAAAACCAACTGATCTATACCCGCTACAACGAAAACTGGACAGAGCGCGACCTTTCAGTTGGTCTGGGACTACCACTCAATCTTTCGCGGGGCAGCGTGGCAACCCGGGTACACGCAAAAGCCGAATGGCACCATATCAGCATAGCAACCGGCGATGGTTTCTTCCAGACCGGAAACAGCAGAGATACGATCGCCCTCGATAGTCTGAACGCTACCGGGCGCCGCTTGTTTTCAGCCCTTGAAGCCCCTCCGCTCGACGATGGAAACCTTCAGGCCATTGCCTTGCAACTGCAGTTCTCCTCCTTCCAACGACTCGCTCCACAGCAGCTCTATCCAAAGTGGGGAATCGCGTTGTTGGGCAATTACCGCCGAACCATCAGCAGGGATGGCGCCAGCGGATCTACCCTGTATGCCAGTGCCGACCTCTACCTCCCTGCTCCGTTTCGCAACCACGGCATACGCATCCAGGGGCTGTATCAGGAAAGCCGGATGCTCGACAACTATCGGTTCAGCAATATTTTCTTTTTCCCGAGGGGATACAACAGTTACACCAGTGACCGGGTGAGTCGGCTGGGTTTCAACTACGCCTTTCCGGTAGCCTATCCCGACCTCGCCCTCGGCCCCTTGGTCTTCCTCAAAAGAATAAAAGCCAATCTGTTTGCCGATATGGCTCGTATGGAATTCGACTTTCCCTTTACCGGCTCGAGAGACTTATATTCCTCCGGTGCGGAACTCACCTTTGATATCCGCCTGCTGCGCCTGCTGGACGTCAATCTCGGTGTGCGATACAGCTACCTCTGGAACCCATCTCTGGCTCCCGGAGGGCAGGTACACCAGTTTGATTTTCTCCTGTTGAGCATACGTGGCTAAAACTGTCCATAACTGTCAGATCCTGTCCTGTGCGGTGTACGAATTCTGGGGTAAATTTGTATCACACAAACGCACCACTAAAATTACATCCAATGAAAAAACAACACCTCCTCCTCGCTTTCCTACTGTCCTTCATGGGATCCGGACTATTTGCCCAAACCTGGGCCTGTAAACAGTGCATCAGCAGAAACGGAACCTGCAGTGCACTGCCTCATACCGTCACTGTGGAATGTATCTGTAAAAAAGAAAGCCGCGATATCAACGGCAACGGCAACATCAGCTGGCTCGAAAACTTCTCGGTCTGGACAGGCTTTTCCGCCACGATGGTCGTCTATGAAACCAGAACTGCGATTGGAACCGAATGCTATTACACCAATGATCCCAATAATTGCTGCTACTACCGCATGCCCGCATGCCCATGCGGCGGCGGACTATCAGGATCCGGTGGTGCCAACCCAGGCCAAAAAGACCGGGGTAATGACCAGATAGACTTAGGCATCAAACCCAACTAAACTAATGCAATATGAAGCAAGTATCCCACACCCTCTTACTGCTGTCCCTTACCCTGTGGAGTTGCCAAAATGCGGCTCCTCCACAGGATCCCTCCACCGATGGATTTACGATCTCCGCCGGGTACCCACAAGACAACCTCATCTGGTGTGATCTGGTGGAATCAGCCACCTATATTCCCTTGGAGACCAGCCGCGCTTCCCTCATTGGAGAAATCAAAAAGATCATGGTTTGGAAAGACAACCTCATCATCTGGGACAACACCACTTACAAGCTCCTCCGCTTTGGCACAGACGGCAAATTCAGAAACCTCATTGCCGAACCGGGAGAAAACCCTGGCCAGTATCGCTCGCTCAACGATTTTTACCTCGATACCCTCAACGCCATCATTCACTGCCTGGATCCCTCTATCAACCAAATGCTCCTGTTTAACCTCGAAGGAAAATTCCTTTCCCTGGGTACCAGTTTTGAGCGGCACCAGCTAACCCCTATCCGGGTACACCTCTTTGGCGACAAGCTCTACACCTTTACCCCACCGGCATTAAACAAAAAAGACGACTTCCTCGTGCACAAATTTGCATTGGACGGCACCTTAGAAAATCGATTTTTCAGTGGCGACCATACTGCTTACAGTAGCTATGCTGTTGAAAACGTCACCATGAGCTTGCATCCTGAACTGGGGGTATTGTTTTTCAAAAACTTCGACCCCAATATTTATCGAGAAAACGAAGCGGGGCAATTGGTTCCATTCGGCAAGCTTCAACTCCCCCGTCTGGCCGATCCCTCTTTTCTCGAGGAAGGTGCCGATTATATCGCTATGATTGAACAACTATCGGCCAGCGGGCAGACCCAGGGCATTGAATCCATAAAAATGACTAAAAACCAGGCCTGGTTTACCTACGCCAATCAAGGCAGCCTTCACTACAACCTCCAGGATCTCCGAACGGGTCAGACCCTCAGCTTCAAGCAGATCAGCTCCAGCCCATCCTTATGCCCTTTTGCCAAAATCATCGGCCACACCCGGGAACAATTCATCGGGCAGGTCTATGTAGATCAACCCTGGACACCTGGCAATCCCGAGCTGCACATGGACAGTCCTCCCGAAAGTGAAAGCCAAACTAATCCCAAATACCAACTCATTAACAACTGGCTGGAAGCCTGGAAAACCAGATCCGCCAGCCAAGATAATCCCATTATTGCCCTGTACACCTTTAACGATCCTGTACAAACACAGTAAAAGCTGAAAAAATTTACTGCTGATGTTTGCTGGATTATTTATTTTCACTTGCGGGAAAGTAAACCAATCCATGCAGCAGGAAATGCGATTTTTTCAACATACAGGCAACTTACTGCGCAGCATAGGCATGCTGAAGACAAGACCAGTTACCATTAAAGCCTATCGGGGCTTCGGTAGCCTGGACAGGGTGTTTATTATTGGCCGGATTCTACGCGAAAGACCTATCCTCTCCGGAGAGCATGATTCCCGATGGAAAACCCTGGCCGATAATCTTCACCGCTTTTTTTTCAGTAAAAAAGTAGCCAAGGTCAAACTAAAAATAGAACTGCAAGGGCGGATTTTTCATGCAGTGAGTACCCGAAAAGGCTACTTCCGACTCTACACCAAAATGGATCCGCCCTTGGCAAGTACCGATCAACACTGGCTACCTTACAAGGTCTCTCTCGACACTTCAGCAGCCCTCTCTGGTATCTCCGACACTACCGGTGAACTCCTGGTACCTTCCCGAGGGCAAATGGGTATCATCACAGATATTGACGACACGATTATACAAACCCAGATCACGTCTTTTCTCCGCCTGAAGATGATCTACCTCACCTTCATGAAAAATGCCAGCAAACGCAAACCCATACGACAGGCTGCAGCCTTTTTGAAAGCCCTGGAGACGGGGGGTAATCCGACAAACCCTGCCCAAAATCCCGTATTTTATGTCTCCAAAAGCCCTTGGAACCTCTACGAAATCCTGACCGAATTTCTCGAAATCAACCAAATGCCTAAAGGGCCGTTATTTTTAAGAGACTTTGGCATTCCTTTCCGGCGAATTCCCATCGCTTTCAAAGGCTTCAAATACCGGAAAATCAAAAAAATCCTGAAAGCCTACCCCGATATGCCTTTTGTGTTGATTGGCGACAGTGGAGAGAAAGACGCAGATATCTACATCCAACTTGCCAAGGATTTCCCCGACAGGATCAGGGCTATTTACATCCGCGATGTTAACAGTAAGTTGAGAACCAAGCGCGTACAGGAACTCATTGCCGCCTCCGAATTGGACTATATCACCCTGGTAAAAACCTACAAGCAGGCGGCAGTACACGCTGCAGCTGTTGGTCTGCTCGACATAGCGCAATTCAATGTTTTCAAGAAAAACAACAAATCCAAAAAACATGAACCCTGAACTTGTCATAGACCATCAGATCCGACCAGGCGACATCGGCTATCTGATCTACCTGCACGGCAAACGCTATGCCTTAGAAAACGGCTACCTTCAAGGATTGGAAATCTATACCATGGAAAGCATGCTGGATTCGCTGAAAAATTTTTCTCCGGATAAAGATCGCTTTTGGATAGCCCGACATAACGACACCATAGTAGGGTCAATTGCATTGATGAACAGAGGTGATCTGGCGCAATTGCGGTATTTTCTGATCGAACCCGACTACCGGGGATATGGACTGGGCAATCGGCTCATGCAGTTGTTTATAGACTTCATGCACCGCTGCGGCTACCAGGGAGCCTATCTTTGGACCACCAACGAACTTCCTGCAGCAGCCCACCTATACCGCAAATTTGGCTTTGTATTGACAGAAGAAGTGCCTTCTGAACAATTTGGCAAGCATACCATAGAACAAAAGTACGAGCTTCGCAATTAGACCCCGTCTATCACCAGGATAATTTTCCCCTGGTTCTTATTGCTCGCCATATACTCGTGTGCTGCTTCTGCTTCCCGCCAATTATATACGCTATCAATAACCGGAACCAATTCACCGGCAGCAAATAAATCCCAGTAGTCTCGCATGAAATCATTAGTCAGTTGGACTTTATACCCGAGTGTTCTGGCTCTGAGGGTCGAACCCATCAGGTGGAGTCGTTTGCGCAGGATCAAACCCAGGTCTATTCCATCCACCAGCGCCCCTCCCATAAAAGCCAGTTGGATAAGTCTGCCATCTGTGTGCAGGCATCTCAGGTTTTTAGGCAGGTAACTGCCTCCGATAACATCAACAATCACCTCAACCCCTTCTCCCGAGGTCCACTCCAACACCTCTTCTTCAAAATCTTCCTTGTTGTAATCCACCGCCCGATCAGCTCCCAACCGCAAACAGCGTTCGTGCTTGCCCGCAGAAGCAGTCACCATACACTGAGCCCCGATCTTACGCACCATTTGTATCGCTGCCGTTCCTACGCCACTCGCTCCGGCATGGATAAGCACCCTTTGGCCTTTTTGCACCTTAGCCAGGTACACCAGTACCTGATAAGCCGTTAAAAAAACCTCGGGGATGGCAGCAGCCTGTTCGAAAGACAGGTTGTCCGGAATCGGCATCAGCATGTCCTCATGCACCGCAACCAGCTCTGCATAGCCGCCACCTGCCAACAACGCACACACCCTGTCGCCCTTTTTCCAGCGATGGGCACCCGGGCCGGTAGCAACAACTTCCCCGGAAATTTCCAGACCCAGCAACTCGCTTTCTCCCGGAGGAGGTGGATACAAACCCTTTACCTGCAACAAATCAGCCCGGTTCAATGCAGTAGCACGCACCTTGACCAGCACCTCACCGATACCTGGAACGGGATCTTCCCAATCCACCAATCCCAAAGGACCACCTGTAGAAAAATGTACAGCCTTCATATACAACAATTAAAGCATCTTAAGCAGGTGCCCCATCGCCTCCTGCTTCGTCCGGAGATAATCCAGATTTTCTTCATGTGGGGCAATAATGAGGGGTACCCGTTCGGTTACCAAAATATCAGAATGCTCGAACGCGACAATCTTTTCCGGGTTGTTGGTTAGCAGTCGAATCTGACGGATCCCCAGGATGTCCAAAATCTCTACTGCGATAGCATAGTCCCGTGCATCTACCTCCAAACCCAGGTGTAAATTGGCATCAATGGTATTCATGCCCCTGTCCTGCAGGTTATAAGCCTTCAGCTTATTGATGATACCAATACCTCTTCCTTCCTGCCGCAGGTACAAAATAATACCCCCATTTTCAGCGATGACCTCCAGCGCTTTTAACAATTGCTCTCCGCAATCGCATCGCTTGGAACCGAAAAGATCTCCGGTGATGCACTCTGAATGGAGGCGCAGCACCACAGGTGCGTTCACATCGGTCTTTTCATGAACCAGCGCAAGATGAGGCATCCAGTCATCGGCGTCGGCAGAGAAAGCGATCATGTTAAAATTGCCCCAAAGGGTGGGGATAACTGCCTGGGCTTGCAGTTGCAGCGGAGCCTGTGCACTATCCTTTTTGCTTGCGTGCATACTGATTAGTTCAGTTAAAAATCTATTGATAACAAAGTAAAGCAAAGGCTGGTTTAAAAACAAGGGTAAATTACCACAAGCCGGAAAAACAAATCCCGTCGGAAAGAACTTTCCGACGGGATTTGGGAGTCTGTTAATACCCGTCTTTTTTTCGGGAAAAATATCCTTCCGGAGGATCCATTTCATTGTCATCCGGTTTGGCCACCCGAAACTCTACCCTTCGGTTCATGTAGTTCGAGACGGAAGGAACCAAGGCCCCATCCTGTCCCCGAAACTGTAGGATCAATCTTCCCCTCCCAATGCCATGGTTGTTGACCAAGTGCTCGATCACACTCAACGCCCGATCGTAAGAAAGATTTTTATTTCGCCCCTCATCGCCCGTCTGGTCGGTAAAACCAACTGCCACCAGTTTCAATTGGGGATTGTTCTTCAACATTTGTGCAATTCCGGACAACGTTCCATAATCAGAATACCGGATCGCATAGTCTCCCGTCGGAAAATGGATCATAGGCAGGAACCACTCTGCCACACTGCTGGCGGACTCTGTGAGTTTGTTTTCCTGCAAAGCGATATCAATCAACTCTTTGACCCTTTCCTCAGACACCCCTTCTACTTTATCAATCGGGTTGACGATTACCCCGTCGGTATCTACGATCTCTCCCGCTCTTGGCGGATTATAGGGTTCAATATCTTTATAATCCGGCACCCCGTCTTTATCGGAATCCAAGGTACGCCCCTTGGTATCTACGGGTACATCCGGAGGTGTGTTCGGCTCCGCATCTATAGCGTCAATCACCCCATCGTTGTCCGAATCGGCCAAAGCCATATCCTGCTTGCTCTTGATATCGTTGAGGTCTTTCAGTACCATATCCAAGGGACTAATCCAGTACAATGGCTCTGAAAACTTGGTTGAATTGCCAATATTGATATTGATCCCCAGGCGAGAATAATTGAGTACATCCCTGAAAACGGATTTTGTACCCCCGCCCGTATTAATCCCATCCACCAGGTCGGATCTTCCTCCCAACAACAAAGAGGCCTGATGCTCCAAACCTATGTTGACCCGCTTGCCCATTCGAAAAGCTATACCTGCTCCGAAAGTACCCTGTGGAGCAATTTCCCTCGGCACGGTACCGCTGGCGCGGCCGTCTATATAATTCGCCTCAAAGCTGTTCACCCCTCCTCCCAGTAAACCGTACAAGTGTGCGTTCCGCACAGACTTATCGTACCGCATACTGTTCAGGTTAAACACTCCCAGGAAATTAGAAGCATACATGGTACTCGTAAACTCCCTGTTATTATCGCTCCCGGTCAATTCTCCATAAAACAAATCCATCCGGATCGAAAAGAAATAATCCGTCGCTTTGCGAATATGAATGCCTGTTCCCCACCCTGGATCCTGCGGAACATCCCCCGCAACGAAGAAATAACCGCCATGCAGGCCAATTTCCCACATGTTCCGCGGTGTCGCCAAACCAAATTCGGGTGTCGTTGAATTTCCTGCCTGAGCCAGAAGCCCCTGCTGCAATGCCAGCAGACAGATCAGGGTGTGCAATAAGTGTTTCCTCATAATTCAGGGGTTTTGGAAAGTTTCTGGGTTCTTTTTAGCTTCAACGAAAAGCTGAATGCAATATTTGGCATAAATTTACCTTTTATTTTCAGTTCCATCAAATTAATACACCTGTTAATAAAGGAAAATATTTCCTTGTTAGGGTAAATGCAATATTTTTTCCAGTCCGATACCTCTGGAAGCTTTCAAAAGAATGCAGGCATCCTGAAAGGGGTTTGCTTTCAGCCACGTGCTGAGCAGACTTGTTTCGGCAAAATGCAGTATCCCACGCGTTTGTGCGACTGGCTCAAAAGCTTTTCCCACCAGAATCAGGCGATCAAAACCACAGGCGAGGGCGGCATCTGCGATGGCCTCGTGTTCGGCTGCGCTGTACGCACCGAGTTCCAGCATATCGCCCAGCACCGCGACCTTGGTTTTTTTGGGGCAAGCCATTTGGGAAAAGCTCTCTATGGCCTGCCGCATACTGCTGGGGTTGGCGTTATAGGCATCCAACACATAGCGGTTGCTGCCTGCGTCCAGGATTTGAGAGCGGTTGTTGGCGGGAACATATCCTGCTATTGCTTGTGCAATTTTGCTTTCGGGCACCTTGAAGTATTGTCCTACACTGATTGCAGTCATGAGGTTGGCGAAATTATACCTGCCGACCAATTGGGTACCCACCTGCCAGCATGCTCCGTTCTCGTCTGCAAAAGCTACACGGAGGAAGGGTTGCGCTTCCAGGAGTTGTACTTGATAAAGGGAAATCGGTTGGGTCGTGCAAGACCCATAAAAGACTTTTCGGGGAAGTCGGTCTGCCATAGTGGCAAGGTAGGCCTCGTCGCCATTGACAAATACCACACCGGAAGGAACCAGAAAGTCAAACAGTTCTCCTTTCCCTTTGATCACGCCCTCGAGTCCCCCAAATCCTTCCAGGTGGGCTTTTCCGATATTAGTGATCAGACCATGGGTAGGTGCGGCAATCGCACACAGGCTGGCAATTTCGCCCTGGTGGTTGGCTCCCATTTCCACAACGGCTATGTCCATACCCTCATGAAGTCCCAGCAAGGTAAGCGGTACGCCGATGTGGTTGTTGAGGTTGCCCTGGGTCACTCCACAAGAATAATGGCTTGCAAGCACCCGGTACACCAGTTCTTTGGTGGTCGTTTTGCCGTTGCTGCCTGTAATGGCGACTACGGGGAAAGTAAAGTGCTTGCGATGGTAATGGGCCAGTTCCTGAAGGGCTGTCAGGACATCAGGTACCCAAACGCAACCGGATGCCGACTGCAAAGCGGGGTCGTCCACGATGGCATGGGCGGCTCCTGCTTTCAAAGCAGCGGCTGCAAAGCGATTGCCATCGAAGCTTTCCCCTTTCAGGGCAAAAAACAATCCGCCCTCGGGCACCTGTCGGCTGTCTGTGCTCACCCGCCGACCCGCATCTATAAAAAGTTCGTACAGTATTTGGACATCCATGGAGGTAGGTTGTAGTCTCTATAAAAAAAGCCTCCACACCCGGATGGATGTGGAAGCTTTTCCGGTAGTTTGAACCGACGGCTTATCAATATCGTCGCTGTGTGCGTCTTTCGCGAGTCTTGAATTGGAATCCGCTCTCTGCATCATTGCCCGTTGGAGCACCTGTGCGGATCATGGCGCAACGGAAACCGATAGTTCGGTCTGCCTGATCTTCCTCTTTGTACCGGCGAGTACCCGGAGAAAGCCAATAAGCGCGGTCTGCCCAGGATCCTCCTTTAATAACTCTTGACTTATCGCTCACCAAGGTCGTTTTGCTGTAATCATATACCACTCCGGAAGCCTCATCGCCGTCCATGTAGTTGTACACCTGACCTCGCTTGTAGTTTTCGCGCTGCTGCGCGGCCTCATCGTCAATATAGCGGTAACGCACTCGACCCAAGCTATCCTTCTCTACCAGATTCCCAAATTGATCTGTCACACGCTCCTCGAATTTATTTCCCCGATAGGGGTTCATGTCGTTATTTTCCACATCTCTCAAAGTAACGCTGGTCAGTGGGCGATACAGATCCAATGTCCATTCGCTCACATTACCTGCCATGTTGTACAAGCCAAAATCGTTGGGCATGTAAGACCTTACCGGAGCGGTAGGACAAGCATTATCGTTCAGCTTTCCTGCCATACCCATGTAGTCCCCGCCTCCTCGCTTAAAGTTGGCCATAATCTGACCCTGGTTTTTATCTCTGCGTTGATACCGCACAGAAGTGCCATTCCAGGGATACACTCTCCTGTCGGTAATCCTTTCATCCTGAGTACTTGCCATGTTTCCTTTCAAAGACAGGGCTGCATATTCCCACTCGGCTTCTGTAGGCAGGCGGTAATCGGGCAACAGGATACCATCCTCAAACCTCACCTGGCGCTCGCCACCGGTTTGGATATCCTTTAGGTTTTTGCGCACATTCCCTTCGTACTGTCCTACCAGGTAAGACTCGGTATTAAAATTATCATTGTCCTTTTGCTCCAAATTTTGGTTCAGGATGCCGCGCTCGATCAGGATCATTTCATTGACCCGGTCTGTACGCCATTCGGCATAGCGATTGGCTTGCTCCCAATTTACCCCTACCACGGGGTAATCGTCATAAGAAGGGTGGCGGAAATACGTCTCTACCAAAGGTTCGTTATAAGAAAGTTCCTCGCGCCAAACCAAAGTATCCGGTAGTGCATCCCCCAATACTTCGGGATAAGAACTGCCAAAAACCCTTGACGTCCAATAAAGGTATTCGCGATAGTCAATATTAGACACTTCGGTCTCATCCATATAAAACGAAGAAACCGTAACCCTTCTGGGGATATTGTTCCACTCGAAAGTCACATCTTCTTCTACAACCCCCATATTGAAAGTACCTCCTTCCACAAGAACCAGATTCGGACCGGTTTCCTGTCCCTCATAGTCAAGTTTTTCGAAACCACCCCACTTGGTGTCGTTGTAGGCCCAGCCGGTAGTAGAAGAACGCTCCTTGCTCTTGCAAGAACTCATTACCAGCACCAGCGCCAAAAAGAAAGCACTAAACTTCAACATTTTTTTCATTACTCCTTAATTAAGGTTTGGTTGATCAAAACAGGCCCCAAAATTAGCAAATATTCCGAAAGGTAACTTTGAGGGGTTTTTAATTATTGTGATGAAAACAAATTTCATTTGAACATTTGAAAGCAATTATTCAACCTGGCGGCCTTGCGCTTGCCCTTTTGCCGGCCACTGTCGTCAAAGCTGATCGCTATGCTGATCTCATGGGTACCACCCGGATTCCACAAAGCCAGCCTGCTGAGGGTGAAGTCGAAGCTGTAGCCCAATCGCAGTATCCCTTCCCGGAAGCCGGCCAAAAAAATCGCCGCATCCGGATTTTCGAAACCCATCCGGTACCAGGCACCTCCAAAAAACTGCCCTAGTCCGACATAAGCCCCGGCATTTACCTGACCAAAAGGCCCTTGGGAAATAACCAGCAAATTCGGGGATATAAACGCGCGTGATGATCCATTATTGCGTCCGTCCAAAGTAATTTCACTACCTGCCTGAAAACTGATCAAAAAGGGGAGTCCGATGTTGAGGTTGTCGTTGACCGACAAAAAAGACTGATTCGGGGAGTTGAGGTGCCTTGCCGATAAGCCGGCATAAAACTTGTCGTTATATACCAGCAATCCTGCAGAAATATCCAGCCCCGACTGCTGGAGGTCTTCGGGTTGAATTTCTTCGCTCAACCCCGGATTGCCGGCAGGATCCACCACACCGCTGACAGGATTGAGCTGATCTGTAAATACCAGTCGGTTCCAATCAATCGTTTTTTGAAAAAACCCGGCCTCTATCCCGAACTTTATGGTCCAGTCATTGTCAAAATTCAGTTTATATCCATACAATCCGCTGAATCTGGCTGTCTGATAGATACCGCCGCCCTCCCGGTCCATCATCGCCATAATGCCTATTCCGCTGTTGTAGTTTTCTACCGATTGGTCGTAAGACGCCCCAAAAGTTTGGTAAGCATCGTCCAGGCCCTGCCACTGGTCGCGGTACATCAAGCTGATTTTCGGGGTAATGGTTACTCCTGTAAAGGCGGGGTTCAGGTACACTGGGGCTGCAAAAAACTGACTAAACACAGGATCCTGAGCCAGGAGACTGCTTGAAATGATCAGCAGAAAGAAGGCAATGCCAGGCAGTTTTTGCATAAACAGACACTTTTTTGGTGTAGAAACCTAAACTTGCAAATAAAATATCATTTTTTTTCAAGCTTTGCCGGGGAAAAATATTTTTTTGTACAGCGGGAGCGGAAGTTCAGCTTAGCTGCGGCAATACCTACTGCGCTGTCACGTTTTCATTAACGCCAATTAAAAGTAATTCATTATGAACGAACGGCTGTTTGCTTTTTCTCAACACAAGGCTGTGGCTTTTGTTTGTTCGCTCTGCTTTTTTGCCAGCGGCTTTACCCTCGGGGCTCAAAACATGGAAACGGATCCCATTCAGATCGCCTGGCAGGAACGCCCTGAATATTTTTGGATTGCGGGCGAATCTGTTCCGGTGTTGGGCTTCTCCGGTGCTTTGTTCGGCGAAGAGGTTCCCGGCATTCCCTTTTTTACCCGGGAGTTTTTTTTCAATGCCCCGCGCAAGGTCAATCCCGTTTTGCTCGATCCTGTGTTCGAACCCTATGGGTTGTCGCGCCTGCCCTCAGACAGTCTGATCGGGGAACAAATCTCTTTTCGAGTACAAATCGAAAAAGCAAGTAACCAGTGGGTCGCTAAAGTGTTTTTTGTGCCTGTCGTCAAAAGAGGGACAGGCTACCTGCGGCTCAAGTCGTTCCGACTTCGATTAGACACAACCCCGCTGCTGACTACAAACTCGAGGGGGACTTTTTCCACAGAAACGTCTGTACTGGCTTCGGGAGACCTCTACAAACTGGCCATTCGGCAAACAGGCATCTACAAGCTTACCTACAGTTTCCTAAAGGATCAGCTAAAAATCCCGATAGACCAGGTAAATCCAGCCAGAATTCGACTGTACGGCAACGGAGGCGGTATGCTCCCGGAATCGCTCCTGAGTCCTGTACCGGACGATCTGCAGGAAAATGCCATTCAGATCGTAGGTGCAGCGGATGGGCGGTTTGACCCCCAGGATTACATCCTTTTCTATGGACAAGGGCCCGATCAATGGGCCTATGACCCGACCGAGCAGTCGTTCCGAATGCAAAAACACCTGTACGATACCCGAGCTTATTATTTTTTGAAAATTGATACCGAAAACGGCAAACGCCTCTCCGAAGCTGCATCCCTGGACGGAGCGTCCTATACCAGCAATGCTTTTGACGATTTCGCGCGCTTTGAAGAAGATAAGATCAATCTGATGCATGCCTGGGACAAATCCCAGGGATCCGGCAAAAAGTGGTATGGTGATCATTTCAGAAATGCGCGTTCCTATACTTACAACGACCTGTTTAATTTCCCTAATCCCGAACCGGGGGGACTGCTTCGCATCCGCGCAGAAATGGCCATCCGCTCCCTCACGCGTTCGACTTTTACCCTGAGGGTCAACGGGAATTCTTTTCAGAGCCAATCGGCTGCCAGGGTGAGCCGACTTACCGGGGTTGGCGATAACGAAGTGGACTATGCCAAAACGGGAGTACTGGAGCTCAGTACCTCCAATTCGCGTGCCGACATAGACTGCGTGTTGGAATATCCTTTTCCCGCGGGCAGCGGAGACGGCAGCGAGGCCTGGCTGGATTATATTGAAGCGAACACCAGGCGCCTGCTTGTGATGAGCGGCACCCAACTCTCTTTTCGCGACACGCGCTCCCTTACCTTTCCGATTACGCGCTATGTGGTATCCCAGACCACCACAAACATGCTGGTCTGGGATGTCACGTCCCCGCTCAACCCTCAAAATCAGTCGTTTTCCCGACAGGGCAGCGACCTTGTTTTTGGCGCAGCCAGTGACCTGCTGCGCACTTTCGTGGTATTCGATCCTACCCAAAACCTCCTGAGTGCGGAAGCAATAGGCAGGATCAACAACCAAAACCTGCACGGCATTAAGGATCCGGACATGCTGATCGTGTATCACCCGGATTTTGCCAATGAAGCCAGACTGCTACAACAACACCGGAGCGAATTTGACCAGCTCAGGGTTGACATCGCCGCTCTGCCGGAAATCTATAATGAATTTGCTTCGGGAGCAGCCGATCCGGCGGCCATACGCAACCTCGCCCGGATGTGCTACGAGCGCGCCCCCAACTTTAGGTACCTGCTGCTGCTGGGCGATGGCTCCTTCGATCCCAGAAACATCTATGAACTGGGCGGGGACTTTATCCCTGTGTATCAAACCGAATCCTTTAATCCGATTTTTGCTTTCCCCTCCGACGACTTTTTTGCCATTCTCGAACCCGCTTCGCTTGGCGATCCGAATGACCCCCTGAGCGGAAGGCTGGATATTGCCGTTGGCCGACTTCCGGTCAATACAACAGAACAAGCACGCTTTGCCGTAGAAAAAATTATCCGCTACGACAAGGCCCCCGATGCTTTTTCCAACTGGCGCAACCAACTCTCCTTTATCGGCGACGACGAAGACGGCCAGCGGCACATGCTGCAGGCGGATGAAATTGCAGGAACCCTCGAAAGTCTCTTCCCCGTATTTAACCTCGAAAAAATCTACCTCGATGCCTTTACCCAGGTTTCTACCCCCGGAGGAGAGCGCTATCCTGAGGTCAATGCGGCCATTAATCAGGCCATATTCAGGGGGAATCTCGTGATGACCTACCTTGGACATGGCGGTTCTCAGGGACTGGCGCAGGAGCGTATTCTGAACATTACCGATATCCGGTCCTGGCGCAATACCGATCGCATGCCGCTCTTTGTTACCGCTACCTGCTCTTTTACGGGCTATGATGATGCTGGTTTTACCACTGCCGGAGAAGAGGTTTTTCTCAACCCCAACGGAGGCGCTTTTGCCCTGATGACGACTACCCGTGCGGTATTGTCGTCCCAAAACAAACTCCTTACCGAACAGGTATTGCTGCGCCTGTTTGAACGGGATGGCGGAGCAGCACGGCCTATCGGACTGGTCATGCAGCTCGCTAAAAATAGTTTTACCGGAGGTGGCATTCTGAGCAATTCCAGGAAATTTACCCTCATCGGGGATCCCTCACAGCGCCTGGCCATACCCGGAGCTTCCGTCAACACGACCGCCATCAACGCGGCCAGCGTACGTCCGGGCGAACCCGATACCCTAAAAGCCCTGCAGCGGATCACGATACAGGGCAACATTACCGGATTGTCCGGAGAAATCCTCGAAGACTTCAATGGAACGGTTTATCCTACCCTGTTTGACAAAAAAACCCGGCTGTCCACCCTCGGACAGGATCGGGACAGTCCGGTGAAAAGTTTTGACGTACAACGCAACGTTATTTTCAAGGGGAAAGCCACCATAACCCGGGGCGTATTTTCCTTCACGTTTGTGGTGCCCAAAGACATCAACTTCGAACCCGGATTTGGAAAGATCAGTTATTACGCCGCCAATCCTGGCCGCCTCGAAGATGCTCACGGAGCCTTTGACCAGGTCGTGATAGGGGGAACCGACCCCAATGCGCTGTCGGACAACCAAGGGCCGGAAATCCGGGTGTATATGAACACCGAGGACTTTGTTTTTGGAGGGATCACCGATCCGGACCCAACCCTGCTCGTCCTGTTGAGCGATGCAAACGGCATCAACGTCGTCGGCAACAGCATTGGACATGATTTGGAGGCCATCCTCGACAACAACACCCAGCAATCTATTGTCCTCAACGACTATTACTCGGCCGATCAGGACAATTTCACTACCGGCAGGGTTGCTTACCCGCTTACCAAGCTCGAGCCGGGCAGGCACCATATCCAGGTCAAAGCATGGGATGTGGCCAACAACGCATCGGAAGCGGCCACTGAATTTGTAGTCTTCGACGGAGAAGGCATCAGGCTTGAGCATGTGCTCAACTACCCCAACCCCTTTACCGACCAGACCTGCTTTCAATTTGACCACAACTACGCCCAACAATCGCTCGACATTGTCATCCGCATTTTTACCATATCCGGCAGACAGGTCAAGACCCTTAGGGAGCAGCGGTATTCAGACGGCGCTTTGCGGTTGGACGATTGCATTTCCTGGGATGGAACCGACGATTACGGCGACAAACTCGCCAGAGGGGTCTATCTTTACAAAGTACTGGTGGAGACCCAAGTTCCCGGCCTGCCCCCGGTCAGGGGTGAAAGTGACTTTGAAAAACTCGTCATCCTAAAATAAGGTGAGGGATTTTTCGTATTATAAACCAAAACGACCTGAAATTTGACCTTATATTTGACAAATCATTAAACTACAAGTAAGCTCATGATGAAGCCAAGACTACACACCTTCCTCATTATCGCCTTGATAGGGGTAGCGCTCCAAACATCCTATGCTCAATGTTTTGAGGAAAACGGTCGGTTTTACAACCTGGATGGCACGCCCTGTACCAACACCGTCGGTACTGCTGTTCCTTTTCTTCGCATTGTGGCCGATGCGCGCTCTGCTGCTATGGGAGATGTGGGAATTGCCATTTCAGCCGATCCCAACGCGATGCACTTCAATGCTTCGAAACTCGTTTTTATTGAAGAAGATTTTGCAGTATCTGCTACCTATACCCCCTGGCTCAGAGCGCTGGGACTGAACGACGTTTATCTGGCTTATCTGACCAGTGCCCTCAAACTGGACGACCTCCAGTCGCTGGGCTTCAGTTTGCGTTATTTTTCATTGGGTAGCATCCAATTTACAGATGCCAACGGGGAACCGCTCAACACCGGACGTCCCAATGAATTTGAAGTCGCTGTGGCCTATTCCCGGAAATTATCCGATAAATTTTCCGCGGCTGTAACCGGTAAGTTTATCTACTCCAACCTCGCAGCAGGTCAGCAAGTGGGTGGTGAAACCATAGAACCCGGGTTGGCCGGTGCGGCAGATTTTTCGTTCACTTACAACTCCGAACTCAATTTGGGAGCCAAGGAATCGGAACTGACGCTCGGTCTGGCGCTTTCCAATTTAGGCTCTAAAATTACCTATACCAATTCGCTGGAAAGGGATTTTCTTCCCGCCAACATGGGTTTAGGTTCCTCGCTCAAGTTGAACCTGGATGCTTACAATTCCATTACCTTTTCTCTGGATGTCAACAAATTGTTGGTACCTACTCCCTGCCAGGGTGTGGGCTGTGATGAAAGTCCGGCAGACGGGATACCCGATTTCAAACAGCAATCGAGCATTGCCGGTATTTTTTCTTCTTTTAGCGATGCTCCAGAAGGATTTTCAGAGGAGATGAAGGAATTGATGTATTCTGCCGGTATTGAGTACTGGTACGACAACCAGTTTGCCGTAAGGGCAGGTTATTTTAATGAACATGTGCAGAAAGGAAACAGAAAATTCTTTACCGTGGGTCTTGGTTTGAAGTACAATATCTTTGGACTTAATTTTTCTTATCTGATTCCAACGACCAGCCAGCGCAATCCCCTCGACAATACCCTTCGATTCTCCTTGTTGTTTGATTTCGGGGCTTTCCAGCCCTAAAAAAGCACAGCAATAAAAAAAGCCGGATGACAAATGTCATCCGGCTTTTTTTATGCCAAATACTTCCAATCCCTAATTCTCCTCCCGAACTTTGAAATAGCGGAAAAGGGAGGTTACTTTTTCAGTTGTTGGGGTATTAATAAGGGTAATCAGGTGCAAGGC
>JANQWK010000085.1 GCA_030729925.1 Saprospiraceae bacterium | reverse complement strand
CTGTAGGGAAAGGGCATGCCCTTTCCCTACGGATGAACCACAAATTCGGAAAATGGCCATACGCCCCCACCCCCATAATCGAAAAATAACGGGTATCCGTGAAGAATATCGGGGTTGTCGTTTAAATGATTTGACTTAGGATATAAAAGATAAAATAAACGACAACCCCATATCAACGGCCAACAGCCAACAGCCAATAGCCGACGGTCAACAGCCAACAGTCAAAAGTCAATAGCCAACAGCCAAAACCAACGCCGTCATACCCGGTACAGCAATCTGCTGTTGACCGAGGTCAAAAGATTGGCCGGTAAACACATCGGTAGCGGTGCGAGATCCGGCGAGGATCTCCTGGAACCGGGTCAGATCCAATTGGCGGGTTTGGTTGGCTCGGTTGAAAATGACCATGATTTTGTCGGTATCGTTGTAGCGGAAATAGACGTAGCAGTTGTTTTCCGGGAGGAAGTGCATGAGCTTGCCTGTGTGCGTGAGGGGCTCATTTTTGCGCCACTGGAGCAGCTTGCGCACAAATTCCAGGGCTTCTTGTTCGGCTGCACTCAGTCCCTGGCCGGTTTTGGCATTTTTGGTGTCGCCTGCCCAGCCTCCGGGGAAGTCGCTGCGGATGACGCCGTGGCCGGTTCCCGGCGGGTTAGCCATCAGAATTTCTGTGCCGTAGTACAATTGGGGGATCCCACGAGTGGTCAGGTGATAGATGAGTCCCATTTTGAAGCGCGCGTAGTCGAAGTTGACCTGGGTAAAAAAGCGGTCCATGTCGTGGTTGTCGGGAAAGACGACCAGGTTCATGGGATCCGGGTACAGGAAGTCGCGGGCGACCATTTCGTAGATCTTCCGAACGGCATTGGGGGCATCTGATTGCAGGGCGTCCCTGACCTGCTCCTGCAGCGGAAAATCCATCAGACTGGGCAATTCCGAGGTGTAGCCGTTGCTGTTGATCTTGCCGCGCTGCCAGTAGGACACAATCGCCGGGTCACCGTTCCACTCTTCGCCTACGATGTTGAAGTTGGGGTACTCCGCCATTAACCGGCGGGTCCACTCGGTCATAAAGTGCATATCGGGATACGGGTAGGTGTCCATCCGGATACCGTACAAGTCGGCGTATTCGACCCACCAGATCGAGTTCTGAATCAGGTAATTGGCCAACAAAGGCTGTCGCTGGTTCATGTCTGGCATGTTGGTATCGAACCAGCCGTCGAAAAACAGGCGCTTGTCCGAAGCCGAAGCGTAGGGATCCTGGGTGGCAAATTTGGTATGGTTGGTCTGTACGAAGGTGTTGTTGAAGTTGATCCAGTCGGGCGTGGGCAGGTCTTTCATCCACCAGTGATAGTGGCCGCAGTGGTTCACAATCATATCCATGATCATCCCGATACCCATGGAACGCGCTTTTTGCGACAGCGCCACATAGTCCTCATTGCTGCCAAAACGCGCATCTACCGCATAAAAATCGGTAGTCGCATAGCCGTGGTAAGAATAGCGGGGCTGGTCGTTTTCGAGCAGCGGATTGAGCCATATCGCTGAGAATCCAAGGTCGCGAAGGTACTCCAGATGCTGGTCAATCCCGGCAATATCCCCCCCGTGGCGGCCATCCACATCTTTGCGGTTGGGTTTTTCCTGCATGCCCTCCACATAGTCATTGGAAGGGTCGCCGTTGGCAAAACGATCCGGCGTGATCAGGTACAAAACATCGGAGTTGTCAAAGCCCTTCCGCTCGGCAGAACCCTCCCGGCGACTTTTCAGCTCGTAAGTGTGGGTGAGTACCCGAGTGCCTTCGCGGTTGAAATGGATCTGTAGTTTTCCCGAAGGGGCATCCTCATCAATATGCAGGTCTAAAAACAGATAGTTGGGATTGGCCACCTTGATGGTCTGTTTCAGGGTCACGCCCTCCCCTTCTACCTGGGGATCCAGATAGCCGATGGCTTTGCCATAGACCAGCAGTTGTAGCTCGGGATTCTGCATGCCCGTCCACCAGAATGGCGGTTCCACCCGCTCGATAGCCTGCTGGGCCAGCAAGGGAAGCGACAACAAAAAACATAAAAAGAGGGTCAAACGAAAGTGCATAAATAGCAGTTTTGGTATGAAATGGGTTTAATCGTCCGAGTCATCTACCAGCAGGGCAAAAATGGCCGCTATGATCAAGGATCCCCCCCCCGTCATGACGGCAAGGATGCGGTCGTTGTCGAGGACGTAGAGCATGATCAGGCCAAAAAACAGGGTGGCGAGGATCTCAGGGATGACAATAAAAAAGTTGAAAATCCCCATATATACCCCAATCTTGTCCTGGCGCAGCTTTGGCGCGAGTATGGCATAGGGCATCGCCAGGGTACTCGTCCAGGCTATTCCGACTCCAACCATGGACAAGAGCAAAAGGTTCGGGTCTTTGATGAAGCCCACCGAGATCAGTCCCATCGCACCCGCCAGCAAAGACAGGGCATGCGCGTATTTTTTGCCCATGCGGTCGGCGATTTCCGGCAAGACAAAAGAAAACAAAAAGGTGACCAGGGAGTAAAAGCCAAAACAGATATTGGCCCAGGCCAGTCCCTTCGCATAGAGGGGCGACTGGGTATCCCCGTTGGCTCCATAAATATCATTGGCGACCGCCACGGTAAAATAAAACCACATCAGAAACAGCCCCATCCAGGTAAAAAATTGCACCAGCGCCAGTTGTTTCATCACTTTAGGCATGGCCACAATGCTGGCCAGGATATCTTTTGCGGCAGCGCCGACACCCCGCTGCTCCTTTTTCATGCGCTTGAAGGCTTCCATATCTTGCGGCGGGTATTCCTTAACTTTGGTGACTGTCCAAAGCACCGCCAAAAGGAAGGCCAAAGCCCCCAGTCCAAAAGAAATCTTCAAAAAGGAAGGGATCGTACCGCCCTCCGCAGTAGCTTCCATGCCGGCGACATTGATCAGCAGCCAGGGAAGCAGAGAAGCCAGGATAGCGCCAAGTCCGATAAAGAAACTCTGCATGGTATAGCCCCGGGTGATCTGTTCTTTGGGCAACATATCCGCGATAAAGGCCCGGAAAGGCTCCATGCTGATGTTGATGGACGCATCCAGGATCCACAGCAAGCCCGCTGCCATCCAAAGGGTCGAAGAATAGGGCATAATGACCAGACATATCGAAGCCAGTACGGCGCCAATCAGAAAATAAGGTCGCCTGCGGCCAAAACGACCCCAGGTGCGATCGCTCAGGTAGCCCACAATCGGTTGCACAATCAAGCCCGTCATCGGGGCAGCTAACCAGAGAATGGGAAGTTCGTCGGGTTTAGCCCCCAGGTACTCGTAAATGGCACTCATGTTGCCCATCTGAAGGCCCCAGCCAAACTGGATGCCCAGGAAGCCAAAACTCAGGTTCCAGATCTCCCAGAACCCCAGTCGGGGCTTTTCAAAAGATTGTTGTGGTTGGTTAGACGTCATGCTTATTGTACTTATTACATTTACTTGGGTAAGATAGGTATCTTTTCAGAAAAAACGGCAATTTCCAAAGTTTGGGTAAAAAATCCGCGTTTGTACCATGGAATATTTGGCAATTTGAGGTATCATCAAGTTTATTTTTAACCTACAACCAAAACCCTCTGCACATGACTCATTTTCTGTTCAAGGCAGCTACGCTGCTGCTGTTTGCCCCCATCCTGCTCTTTGCCCAGTCCACGCCCGCCGGTTTTTCGGCGACAGCCGGCAAGCAACAGCTCGAACTGGAGCAGTTGTTTCAGGCTATGCCCAAAAGTGAAAGTTTTCGCAAGCACTTGGAAGTGTTGACCAGCCAGCCGCACCCTGCCGGGAGTCCCGAAAACCAGGAGGTGATCCGGTATATGTCGGAGGTCATGCAAAAGGCCGGACTGGAGGTGCAGCGCTATCCCTATGATATTTACCTGCCTACCGGCTCGGGCGAGATCGAGGTGGCCCTGGTGGAACCCCTGCGCATGCCCCTGAACAACAAAGAATACATCCTCCAAGCGGATCCTTTTTCGGGAGATCCCCGAATCGCCCAGGGCTGGAACTCGTATTCCGGTTCGGGCGATGTGACCGCAGAGGTGATTTATGCGAATTATGGCACAAAGGAAGATTTTGAATGGCTGGCCAAGCAAGGGATCAGTGTGGCGGGCAAGATCGTGATGGCGCGCTACGGCGGCAATTTCCGCGGGTACAAGGCCAAATATGCCGAGGCTTACGGGGCTGCCGGGCTGATTATTTATTCCGATCCGGAGGATGTGGGGTATATGAAAGGACTGACTTACCCCGAGGGGACTTGGTTTAGCGAAAGCACGATCCAGCGCGGCTCGGTGCTGACCTTAGACTATACCGGCGACCCCTTGACCCCGTTCGAACCTGCACTGCCCCTCGATGGTCCGCAACAGGTCAAACGACTGGATCCTGCCGAGGTGGACTTCCATACCATTCCCGTGACGCCCCTGCCCTATGGTTCGGCCCGCGAGATCCTTTCCCGGATGAGCGGCCAACCCGTGCCGGTGTCCTGGCAGGGCGGACTGCCGTTTACCTATCGGATAGAAGGCGGCTCGGAACTCAAAGTGCGGCTGAAAGTGGATCAGCCCCTGGATTTTGTGCGGGTGGAAAATGTGGTGGGTACTCTTACCGGCAGTGAGTTTCCGGACGAATGGGTGATCTTGGGCGGACATTTCGATGCCTGGGTGCACGGTGCCTCGGATCCCAACAGCGGTACCGCCATGCTGCTCACCCTGGCAGAAGCACTGGGGGAATTGGCCGCTCAGGGCTATCGCCCAAAAAGGAGTATCCTGATTGCCCATTGGGATGCCGAAGAGCACGGCATCATTGCTTCTTCCGAATGGGCAGAGCAGCTTCGGGAGACCCTCAACCAGAAGGCCGTGGCTTACTTCAACGCCGACGGAGCCTGCTCGGGACTCAATTTTGGCGGATCCGCCTCCCCTTCCCTCAAAACCTTGTTGTTGGATGCCACCAAGTCGGTCAACTACGGCAATAGTGCCCAGACGGTCTATGAACACTGGCGGTCGCTATCCGGTACCCCGGAAAAAGGACCGAACATTGGCAACCTTGGCGGTGGATCTGACCACCTGGCTTTCTACGCCCACCTCGGGATACCCAGTCTGAGCGCCGGCATGGGCGGCCCTACCCTGTACCACTCGGCCTACGACAACTTCCACTGGTACAAAACCTTTGCAGACCCGGAATTCATCAGCGGCCCCACCGTGGCGCGGGTCTTTGGCGTGATGGCCCTGCGGCTGGCCAATGCACAGGTCCTGCCCCTCGATGCCAAAAGGTACGGCCAGGATCTGCAGCTCCACCTCGGCAATGTCGTCAAAGCAGTCCAACAGTACCACCCGTCGTACCAGCTCAAAGACCTCATCGAACTCGCTGCTGAACTCGAAGAACTGGGTCGGGATCTGGACGCTCGCATCCAGAAAAAACTGGCTGCCGCCAAAACCGATCCGGAAGCCCTTCAGCGCATTAACCAGCAACTCATCCAATTGGAGCGGTACTTCCTGGACGAAGAAGGAATGGCCTACGGCAAATGGTACCGTTCGCTGTATGCCTCCTCCGATCCTTACAGCGGCTATGCCTCCTGGATGCTCCCCGGATTTCTGTACGAAGCATCCCTGGCGTCCACCAAAAACCTGCCCGATTTGGAGAAACGCTACCGGACAGCTTTGGAAAACCTGGGGGCTGCCCTGGAAAAACTATAACCGCTACCACTCCACTGCCGTGCCGATACCCGTCACGATCAGTTGGGAGATCGCCCTGGAAAACGCCACGTAGTACAGGGCGTGTTCGGACTTGAGGTAAGCCTGTTGGCGGTCTTGCGGCCAGGAGGAAAAAGCCTGGGGCTTGTGGGGGAAAGAAGACTGATCAAAGCCTGTCACAATGAGGTTTTTGAACTCCAGTCCTTTCAGGGCATGCAAGGTGCCCAACACCACCCTGCCCCGGGTTTCCTCAATCGCCTCTACCTCATTGAGGCGGATCACGGGGAACATCGCATCGGAAAACAGGTGGTAAAGTTCATCTACGGCTGCATTGGTGCGGGCGGCGATACAAATCTCGTGCAGGGCAATTTTGCCAAAACTCTCCCGGATATAATCGCGCAGGTACTGGTGAAACTCCTCCGTATGGTCGAACAGGATATACTCGGGTTCATTCCCAAACAGGATGCTCGTATCGCCCGCTCTTGAGGGCACATTGCCCGAAAAATCGTCGAAAGTCCACCCTTTCAGCATGCTCACGGCATACTTGCGGATCTCTTCTGTGGTGCGGTAATTGAGGGTTAAGCGATAGCTCCTTTTTCCGCGAATGCGGATCCCGCACTCGGTAAAATTGAGTTTGCGCTGGTAAATATTCTGGAACGGATCGCCGCAAAGGAAAAGATCATTGGGGCCATCCGGCACCAGGTTGCGCAGCAATCGCATCTCGAGGTTGCTAAAATCCTGGATCTCATCGCAGATGATGTGGCTGAACGGTCGGATCTCCGGATGCTGTTCTAAGAAAACATTCAGTTTGAAAATCAGATCCTGAAACGAATACTGCCGTTGGTAGCCCTGAAACTGTTGGTACGCCTCCAACGCTTTCCAAACGCTGGTGCGCGCGTTCGCATTCAGGGGCACCGAGCGGCCGCTCCTGTTTGCTTGCAGGTAAGTTTCGAGGGTCGTAATATGCTGTTGCAGCACCACCTGTTCGTACTCTGCCTGCAAAAAATCCGCTTTCCAGGCTATCCCGCGATAACTTTGCACAAAATTGAACCAATTTTGGCGCAGCTGGAAACTGTCATTTACCAGGTTGAGCGACTCCTCGAACACCCCTTGCTGCTGGCCAAACTCAAGGGCAAACCGATGGATATTGTCCACCACCAATTTTTCCTGGGGGATCGCCTGGGCGGAAAACAGCGACTTGATGTTCTTCATCAGGTGTCGGGAATAGGTAGTCAGCAGTACGGGTTTATCGCCTTCGGTCAGGCGTTCCGCCAAAAACTTGGCCCGGTGCAGCGCCACCACCGTTTTGCCGGTACCGGCGCTACCCGTCACCTTCATCGAACCCTTAAACAAGCCGGTCGCCAGCAGGCGTTGGGTAGGATGCAGGTAAAACTGAAAAATATGCACATCGCGTCTCAGTTCCTCCAGCAGGGAAGCATCTTCCCCCAGCACGAAAAATCCCGGCTGAATCCGGATCTGTTCCTCCAGCGACTCGGGCATCTCCCTGATTCTTGCCCTCAATTGGGCCAGCAGCACCTGCAGGTCCACCTCCTTATCATACACCATCTGCAGGTTTTCCACCGCATCATTGGGCAAGTAAGCCCAGAGAGACAACAACTGGTCTTCCGTTTCCACCCCTTGCACCGAAGAGATCCACTCCTCCGGCACCCCCATCACCATCAGCTCCTCCGCGGTAATATCTGCAAAAGGTCTGCGCTCGAGGGCCGGCATAGCTGCCGTCGTCTCCTTTGCCGCCTCAAACTCCTCCACATCCCCGTTGTACATCTGGATAGCACCATTCGTCACATTCCGGGTCAGCCTCTTGTTCTTCGCCCAATCATTGGTCTGATCATGTTGACCCCCCGTATGCAGCAAAAAATACGTATCCTCGAACTTCGCCATAATCACCCGCCAGGCATCATTGATCCGGATAGAAAAAATATTCCCCGCCTTGGTGTGGAGTCGCTCAAAATTAGTTCCCACGTTGGTCGGTGCCGCCATCCACTCCTGAATCCCCCTAAACACCATCAGCTGTTCGGTCGCCGTCAGTCCGATGAAGGTTTTCCAGAAAATACTCGTATAAGCTACTTTGAAATGCATGGGTATTGGGTTTATTGGGTTTGGGAA
>JANQWK010000084.1 GCA_030729925.1 Saprospiraceae bacterium | reverse complement strand
AATGGAAAATCAGCAAAATCGCGATCAGGAAGCGTTTTCCGGCCCGACTTTCGGAAGTAATATATGGGGTTGGAAGTTTGCCAGGTTCGGGTTGTTCCTGGTGGTGTTTTTTTTGTCGTTGGTGCTTTATCGCCGCTATACCTTGGGGGTTCCCATCTGGGCCGCTCCCGAAGCACAGACCGAATTGATTAATTCTGATACCCTGCGGTGATATGGGCGCATTGCAATTTTTTAAGTACCAGGGTACCGGTAATGATTTTGTGGTAATAGATAATCGGAATCAGGTTTTTGATCCCGCCGACGAACTGCTGATCCACAATTTGTGCGACCGCCGCTTCGGAATTGGCGCCGATGGACTGATGTTACTGGAGCACGCAGAGGGCTACGATTTTCGGATGATTTATTTCAATGCAGACGGCAAAGAGGGGACGATGTGCGGCAATGGTGGCCGCTGTCTGGCCGCTTTTGCGCATCGCCTGGGCTTGGTTGTGGATGGCTACTGTCGCTTCCTTGCCGTGGATGGCCCACACGAAGCACGGGTTGTGCGACCCGACTGGGTAGAGCTCAAAATGATAGATGTACCTCTGGTCAGGACTATGAAAAATTTTTATGTCCTGAATACGGGTTCGCCACATGTTGTATCTTTTAGGGAGGGGTTGGAAGCGTTGGACGTGGCAGCAGAAGGAATGCCCATCCGCTGGTCGGATGATTTCCAGCCCGAAGGCACGAATGTCAATTTTGTGGAAAAAACGGAATCGGGCTTGTCTGTAGCCACCTACGAGCGCGGAGTGGAGGCGGAGACGCTGTCCTGTGGGACGGGGGTAACGGCGGCTGCGTTATGCATCGCGGTTGAACGCGACCTCAGGGGAGCGCACAAGGTGCCGGTTTGGACCCGTGGGGGCGACCTGGCGGTAAAATTTTTTCGCGGGGACGACGGCGGCATGACGGACATTTGGTTGTGTGGCCCGGCTACCCTGGTTTTTGAAGGTATGATCAACACCACTAATTTTTTTCAGCATGATTAACTTGGTAAGTGATACCGTAACCCGGCCAACGCCCGGTATGCTCAATGCGATGATGCAGGCAGAAGTAGGCGATGATGTGTTTGGCGAGGATCCTGCAGTTCGGGAATTAGAAGAAAAAGCGGCTGCCCTATTTGGCAAAGCCGCCGGATTGTTCTGCCCTTCAGGGACTATGACCAATCAGATTGCCCTGAAAGTGCATACCCGACCGCTCGACGAGGTGATTTGTCACCACTATTCGCATATTTATCAGTACGAAACAGCCGGCTACGCTTTCCATTCGGGTATCGGGGTCAATCTATTGGATGGCCCTGACGGGAAAATCAGCCCTGATCAGGTGCGGGCGGCGATCAAGCCGCGGTACGACTGGCTTCCGGTGAGCAGACTGGTCGTCATCGAAAATACCTGTAACAAGGCCGGGGGCACCTACTATACCCTCGATGAGGTGCGCGCCCTGTCGGAGGTGTGCAGGGCAGAAGGTCTGGCGTTTCACCTCGATGGTGCGCGGATCTTCAATGCACTGGCGGTGACAGGGGAAACACCCGCGGAACACGGTGCGCTGTTTGATAGTGTTTCCGTCTGTTTGTCCAAAGGGCTCGGCGCCCCGGTGGGTTCACTGTTGTTAGGCACTCGGGAATTTATCGCAGAAGCCCGACGCTTCCGCAAGGTCATGGGAGGCGGGATGCGCCAGGCGGGGTATTTGGCTGCGGCAGGCACGTATGCACTGGATCACCACATCTATCGCTTGTCGGAAGACCACGAAAAGGCAAGTTTACTTGCAAGCGCCCTGTCACAGGTGGATTGGGTCAGTGAAGTCAGAAAAGTACAAACCAATATCGTGATTTTCGATGTGGATGCCCGGCACACGGCGGCCGAATGGCTTACCCGCTTTGCGGAAAAAGGAATCAAAGCATCGGCATTCGGACCCCAAACCATAAGAATGGTGACCCATCTCGATGTCTCGATGGAAGCTATAGCACTGGCGTGCGAAAAAATTGTAGCGATGAAAGCTTAGGCGCCGGTCTTGCGGCGATTGATCTCGTCGCGGATCTCAGCAGCCCGCTCGTAATCTTCGTCGGCAAGCACCTCTGTCAGGAGCTGGTTTAGCTCGGTCATGGAATAGCTGGAAAGCGGCTCCCTGCGCTTGGTTTCTTCCGGTTCAGACTGTTCGGCAGCCTCCAGACCGGCATCCTTATCCTCTTCCAGGGATACCCCTGCTGCGTCCAGAATAAACTCGTAGGTGTAGATCGGGCAATGAAAACGCACGGCCAATGCCAGTGCGTCGGAAGTCCTGGAATCCACCTCCAGGATCTCGCCATCCTTGATACAAACCAACTTGGCATAGAAAATGCCATCGAGCAGGTTGTTGATCACAATCTCCCGAAGCTCTATATTGAACGTTTCCAGCGCATTCCTGAACAGATCATGCGTCAGGGGGCGACTGGGAGTCATATTTTCCATCGCAACGGCAATCGCCTGTGCCTCAAAACTGCCAATCACAATAGGCAGGCGGCGGGAACCCCCGTTTTCTCCAAGTACCACTGCGTAGTTGTGGGATTGGGTAACACTATGGGACAGGGCAACGATATCGAGCAGTATTTTTCTCATAAAAAGGGAAAAACAACAATGTTAAGTCTTGAAATATTTGACAATCAATGCAGAAGCTAATTTGATCTTTGTTTTACTCCGGCAAATGTTCCGCAAAGGTAAGAAAAAACAAGTTAAAGATCATTTGCTTTTTTGTTTGGCTTCGTTCCAGAGCGCATCCATGGCTTCCAGGGTCATTTCGGTGAGGGGTTTGGGGGCATGGTTTTCGATGTACTCGAAGCGGGATTTGAATTTTCGGTTGACTTTCTCCAGCGCCGTTTCGGGGTCTATGCCTTCGAATCGCGCATAGTTGATCAGAGAAAACAGGATGTCGCCGAATTCTTCTTCTTTTTCCGCGAAGGGGAGACCTTGATCCACGGCGCTTCGAAATTCTTCAATTTCTTCAACGACTTTTTCCCAGACCTGGGATTTATTTTCCCATTCAAATCCTACGTGCCGGGTTTTTTCTTGCATGCGGTAGGCTTTGACCATTGCGGGAAGGCTGTTGGGGACACCGGAGAGGACAGATTTTTTGCCTTCTTTGAGCTTGAGTTGTTCCCAGTTGCTTTTTACCTCTTCTTCATTGGCTACCTTCACATCGCCGTAGATATGAGGGTGGCGCTTGATTAGTTTTTCGGCAATGCCGTGGAGGGCATCGGCGATGGTGAAAGCATTTTTTTCTTCTGCAATTTTGGCATAAAATACCATGTGCAAGAGGATATCGCCAATTTCTTCGCGAATGTCATCGAGGTCTTCGGAGAGGATCGCATCGGCCAGTTCGTAGGTCTCTTCGATGGTGAGGTTGCGCAGCGACTGGAAGGTTTGTTTGCGATCCCAGGGGCACTGTTCCCGGAGTTCGTCCATAATGATGAGCAGTCGCTCGAAAGCCTTGAGTTTTTCTTCCATGTTAAAAATGCGTATTTTTAAAACAAGTTAGGTAAATTTGGCCTTTCATTAAAAAGCAACCTTTGCAATTATGGAATTCATCTACGTATTGTCTATCATTTTCGGCGTTTTTGGCATCGCTTTCATTCTGATCAACATTCGCCACATTGTGACGGGCAATGAGTTCAGAGGAACCTGTGCTACCAACAATCCCATGCTCAAGAACGAGATTGGCGAGTGTTCGGTTTGTGGCAGCAGACCCACAGAGGCCTGTCAAATGCCTGAAAAGGCCTGATCAACTGTTTTTAGACCAAGTTTTCGCGGTACCAATGTACAATTTGCGCTGCCAAGGCATCAATGAGTTGGGCTCCAAGCTCGGGGTCTGCACCGTGGGCATCGCCTAAGATACCGTTAGGGGTAACGCTTTTGAATCCTTTTTCTATCATTTCGCGGATGACTTCCTCGGAGAAGTGTCCCATAAATCCTGCTTCTGCAAGATCCATGCGTACCAGTTGGGGATGCAGATGGAGCATAAAGGACGTTTCGGCAATATCGGCGTGTCCGCCCACCCGGTCCCCCATTCCTTTGTAGGCCTGGGTTTGGTTGCGCCAAAGGTCGAGCAGGCCGGAGAGTTGGTGATACACAGCCAAGTGGATGTCGGGAAAGGCCGAACGCAGTCGGGGTGTCATGTCCTCCAGCGGTTGGTAATTGCCACCGTGGGTAGGTACCACGATGATGTGGGTAAATCCATGCAAGCTAAGGCTGTGGATATAGTCGTACACCAGATTTTCGAAAGTCTCTTTTCGGATACTCAGGCTCCCCGGGAAGGCCAGGTGGTGATCGGAGCAGCCTATGCGGATAGTAGGGGCAACGAGGGTACGACCTAACTTACGGGCAATGTCCAAAGCCAGAGCGGTTCCGTGTTCCGCATCTACAAAGATGGGGAGGTGCGGGCCATGCTGTTCTGTGGCGCCGCAGGCAAAAATTGCGGTTGTCCATCCTTCTTGGAGCAGTGCCCCAATCTCGGGATAACGAAGCCGTTCGAGTTGGATTTCCTGCATGGTCAATAGTCGTTCAGGGTAAGCAACACCAGGGTACAGGCATATTCCGGCAGGATACCTGCATCTTTTGCCAGTTGAAACAACTCGGCGTTTTCGGTTCCGGGGTTGAAAATAATCCTTTGAGGCTTGAGCTGAAGGATGTAGTCGTAGTAGGCTACCTGATTAGCAGGATTGACGTAGAGGGTCACGGTATGCACCCTGGCCGCTTCGGGCAGTGCGGTTTGAATTTCGACATCGGCGATCCGGCCTGCTTTGAGGCCGAACGCCGTGACGGTATAATTTTTTGCCCGCAACAACTGGACGGCTTTCCAGGAAGCCCTGTCGGGATTCAGGGAAGCGCCCAGTACGAGGGTATGTTTGGACGTGCTCACACCAATAACCGGATCGGATCCTCCAGAATTGCCTTGAAGGTCTGCAGGAATTGTGCTCCCAGCGCACCATCCACAACTCTGTGATCGCAGGACAGGGTAACTTTCATCATATTGCCTATGGTGATGGTTCCGTCCTTCACAATCGGCTTTTCTATGATGGCACCTACTGCCATAATACAGGCATCGGGTGGATTGATAATTGCAGTAAACGACTCGATGCCGAACATCCCGAGGTTGGAAATGGTAAACGTGTTGCCTTGCATCTCCTCTGGTTGAAGCTTGCGATCGCGAGCTTTTCCCGCCATCGTTTTGACCTCAGTATTGATTTGCGAAAGCGTCTTGATATCGGCATTGCGGATTACCGGCACAATCAGTCCGTCGTCAATGGCCACAGCTACTCCGATATTGACCTGTTTGTGGTATCGGATAGCATCGCCCAGCCAGGAAGCGTTGATAGCCGGATGCTGCCGTAGTGCAGCAGCAGCAGCGCGAATCACAAAGTCGTTGAAAGAGATCTTGACCTCGGCCACAGCATTGACCTGTTGGCGCATCTGGATCGCTTTTTCCATATTGATTTCTACATTGAGGTAGAAATGCGGAGCACCAAACTTGCTTTCACTCAGTCGTTTGGCAATGACCTTGCGCATCTGGCTTACGCGCTTGTCTTCGAAAGTACCAGTGCTTTCCGCTACAGGGATAGGTTGCACCACAGCAGGCTCGGCAGGCGCAACGGGGGCGGGCTGCACAACGGCCTGGGGAGCAGGTGTTTTACCTTGTAATGCGGCTTCGATATCTTTTTTTACCACCCGGCCATTGTCGCCGGAGCCAATCAGACTGCTGATATCCAGTCCTTGCTGTCGGGCAATGCTTTTTGCCAACGGCGAGGCCTTAACACGCGTATCTCCGGAGGGAGCGGCTACAGCGGGTGTTGCGGGGGTAACTTCGGCAGCAACGGGAGCCGCAGCGGGAGCAGGAGCAGCCGTTTGGGCGCCGCCTTCGAGCAAATGCTTCCAATCTTCGCCGGCCTGACCAATGATGGCAATGATGCCGTCAATCGGAACCGTACCTTCCTTGACCGCGATGTGCAGCAGGACGCCATCGGTGTAGCTATCCAGCTCCATGGTAGCCTTATCGGTTTCGACCTCGGCAAGCGTTTCTCCCGCTTCTACCTGATCTCCTTCCGATTTCAGCCAACCAATAATGTTCCCCTCTTCCATCGTATCACTCATCCGGGGCATTCTTATAACTTCCGCCATGACATTTGATTGTTTTTCTTTATAGAATGATTTGCAATGCAAATATGTGACTTTAACGAGAAATCCAGTAATTTTAAACTGTTTTTTAATGGTATCGTTGCCTGAACCGGGCGATTATTGTCTGAAGTTGACAAATTTAGCGCACCCAAGATCATGAATTTTTCTTCCAAATTACTGGAGTCGGGCGTAGATGCCTTATCCAGCCTTCCTTCCATCGGAAAGAAAACAGCCCTGAGGCTCGCTTTGTTCTTGCTTAAGCAGGAACCGGGGTTCACGGAGGAGATTAGCAATGCCCTGCTGAAGATGCGCCGCAACATGCGCGAGTGTCAGCGCTGTCACAATATGTCGGACGAGGCGATCTGCGCAATTTGTGCGGATCGGCGAAGAGACCAACAGGTGATTTGCCTGGTGGAGTCTATCCGAGATATTATCGCCATCGAAGAAACCCAGCAGTTTAAGGGGGTCTATCACGTACTCGGCGGATTGATTTCGCCGATTGAGGGGGTCGGGCCGGGAGATCTGACCATTGATGCGCTGGTGGAACGCGTTTCGACTGGACAAATCCAGGAGATTATCATGGCCCTCAGTCCTACCATCGAAGGGGATACTACGATTTACTACATTTCCCGCAAACTGAAAGATTTGCCTGTGAAAATTTCAACCATCGCACGCGGGGTGGCTTTCGGAGGCGATCTGGAATACGCAGACGAGCTGACCCTGGGAAGGTCCATCCTGGCACGGGTGCCCTACCAAAACCAGGGCGACTGATATGCCGGATATGGACTTATCGGTCATCATCGTCAATTACCAGGTGAAATTTTTCCTGGAACAGGCGCTCCTGTCTGTTCACCGGGCTTGCCAACGACTCCGGGTAGAGGTGATTGTCGTGGACAATGCTTCTACCGATGGCTCGACCGAGTTGCTCCGCGATAGTTTTCCCTGGGTGAGGGCCATCTGCAATTCCCAAAATGTGGGTTTTGCGCGAGCCAACAATCAGGCTATCGCACAGGCAAAGGGGAAGTACGTGCTGCTACTCAATCCCGATACGGTGGTAGCAGAGGATACTTTTGACCGCTGTTTTGCATTTATGGAGACCCACCCGGAAGCGGGAGGACTGGGGGTTAAAATGGTGGACGGCTCCGGGGTTTTTCTGCCCGAGTCCAGACGCGGTTTCCCGGATCCTTTTGTGGCGTTTTGCAAGACATTCGGACTCTCGGCGTTGTTTCCGAAGTCGCGGGTGTTCAACCGCTATTACTTGGGCTACCTGGATGCCGGCCAAACCCATCCGGCCGATGTGCTTTCGGGGGCGTACATGTGGTTGCGCCGCGAAGCACTGGATCGCTCCGGCACGCTGGATGAGTCCTTTTTTATGTATGGAGAGGATATTGATCTGTCGTACCGGATTACCCAGGCCGGGTACCTGAATTATTATTTTCCCGAAACCACCATCATTCATTACAAGGGAGAAAGTACCAAAAAGGGAAGCCTGAACTACGTTAGGGTGTTTTATCAGGCCATGATCATTTTTGCCAACAAGCATTTTACAGGCAGGAAGGCGGGTGTTTTTGTGGCCATGCTCCGCCTGGCTATTTATTTCCGAGCCTTGTTGACCCTGATCGGGCATTTTTCCCGCCAGGGGCGACTGCCGCTGACAGATCTGTTGTTGTTTTATGGTGGACTGGTCTGGCTTAAACATGTCTGGGCGGTCTATCGCTTTGGCGATCCCAACTATTATGCCGCCGATTTTTTACTGATCAATGCGCCCCTTTACACCGGGATCTGGTTGTTTGCCGCCTGGCTGTCCGGCGCTTACGAAAGAGATACCCAGGTAGCAGGTCTGCAACGCGGTGTCTTATTGGGAACGGTGCTGATTGCAGCGGTTTACGGTTTTTTGGATCCGGCCTACCGAACCTCCCGGGCACTGATTCTATTGGGTGGCGCCTGGGCCTGGGGCGCAGGATGGGTCTCGCGACAGTTGTTTCACCTGATCCGGTATGGCCGCTTCCTGAGCGCGGAGCGGAGACTGACGCCGGTACTGCTGCTGGGGAGCACCGAAGAAACAACCAGGGTGGAGGCACTGCTGCTGCAGGCAAGGATACAAAAGCACATCGTAGGGCGCATAGACCCAAGCGGACAAATGCCATCCAAACAACAGTTGGGCAGCATGGATCAGTTGAGCGACCTGGTAAAGCTTTTCGGAATCGGAGAGCTCATCTTTTGCTCCCGGGATCTTGCTTTCAAAGATATCATCCATTACATGGCTTCCCTGCAAGGAGACATTTCTTATAAAATTTTGCCGGAAGGCGGGCAAAGTGTCATCGGGAGCGATTACAAAAATACCCGTGGGGAATTATATACCCTGGAACCTGCTTTCGACCTGGATCGCCCCTTGTACCGCAGACAGAAGCGACTGTTGGATCTCGTTATAGCCCTGGGGGGTATGGTGCTGCTGCCATTGTTAATTATGGTCGTCAAACGACCGAAAGGGTTGCCCGGAAACATCCTGAAGGTGTTGTTGGGCAAAAAAACCTGGGTGGGTTATGCCGAAGGGAGTACTACCGGTTCCATGCTGCCGGTATTGAAGCCGGGTGTGTTGTCGCCCGCATCGGAGTACCTGGAAGTCGGACTGGAAAATCGCACTCGGGATCAATTAAATATTTGGTATGCAAGGGATTACCGACCGATAAAAGACTGGGAAATCCTGCGCCGCAGCTGGGATAAACTGGGTGGCCGATGACCACCCCGAATATCCGCTAACAGGAACTATTTATCTTGTCGGGCAAATACCCGTTTCATCAGATCGCTGGTTCGGGCGGACTGATTCGTCCGAATGCGCAATTCCTCTGCTTCTACCCGTTGGAAAAGTCCCGCCAGTGCCCGCTGGGTCACATAATCGTCCAGTTCGGGATTGACTTTTTTGACCAACGGAATTTTGTTATAGGCCGTTACGATTTCCTGCCAGTATTCCCGCGCGTTCACTTCGTCGAGGGAGGAGATGACCACAGGTCGGAACGACTCGTACAGGGACTCATAAGTGCTGCGCTCGAGGTAACGCGTGGCTGCATCCGGGTTGCCCATCAGAATATCCATGGCATCTGTAAAGCGCATGTTTTTGATCGCTGTCGCGAAAATAGGTCCTGCCTCGGAAGCAGCATCTTCGGCTGCACGGTTGAGCTTTTCGATCAGTTTTTGCTCGGCATCGCCAAATCCCGGAATCGCACGCAGCTTGGCCACCACCTGCTGAGCTTCTTCGGGCAACAAAATCTTGTAGGGACTCTCGAGGTAACCATTTTCCCTGGCAAGGGTCGTAACCGCTTCTGCAAGCCCTTTGTCCAGCGCCTGTTTCAAACCCTCCGCGATGTCTGCCTCGCTAAGCGGGAGTGCAGGAGCGGCCGCCTCTTTGACTTTTTGCAAGGCTCCCTTCAATCCCTGAGCCTGAGTCGAACAAGACAAAATGCTGAATAAAAAGATAAAGGAAAGTAATCTCATAATGGTTTAATTTGTAGATTCGGAATCATTAAGTTTATCCATAAACGCATTTATCGCCCCTTCTTGTCGGGGACTTTAGTTAAATTATACCTAAAAAATAAATCGAGCCATGATGAGGTCTGTTTTGCTGCTTTGTGTGATGTATTTGTTTGTCCAGGAGAATCTGATAGCCCAGGACAAGCGTCCGCGGGAATACGGCATCCAAATCGGGGTGCTGCCTGTCGGCAAAAACAACGCCATCACAGATGTGGCCGGAGTAGAAGTGGGCCAGGTGACCCTGCACGGGGGCGATAGTGTTTTGACCGGTGTAACGGCGATACTGCCCTACCGGGGGAATATTTTTCAGCAAAAGGTGCCGGCAGCGATTTACCTGGGCAATGGTTTTGGCAAACTCGCCGGCTACAGTCAGGTCGAAGAATTGGGCAATATCGAAACGCCCATCGTGCTGACCAATACCCTGAGTGTTCCCGCTGTTGCGGCTGCCGTGATAGACTACACCCTGAATATGCCGGGCAACGAACAGGTGAAGTCGGTCAATCCGGTTGTGGGGGAAACCAACGACGCCGGGCTCAACGATATCCGCGGACGACATATCAGGGAGTCGGACGTGCAACAGGCCATCCAACAGGCTGTCGGCGGACCGGTCGCCGAGGGCAATGTAGGTGCTGGCGCGGGTACCCGCTGCTTCGGTTTCAAAGGGGGTATCGGCACCGCTTCGCGAAAATTGCCCGCCTCACTCGGAGGATATACGGTAGGAGTACTGGCACAGGCCAATTTTGGAGGGGTACTCCAAATTGACGGTGTACCGGTAGGCGAACTCCTGGGCAATTACTACCTCAAAAGTTCTTTGGAGGGATCGCCCGACGGATCTTGCATGATGGTCGTCGCCACCGACGCACCCCTGGATGCCCGCAACCTGAAACGACTGGCCAAACGGGCTATGCTGGGATTGGCCAGAACGGGAGGAATCGCTTCCAATGGCAGCGGCGATTACGTGATCGCCTTTTCTACCCATGAAGCCCTGCGGGTGCCCTATGCCAATCGGGGCAGCCTGCTGAACCAGGAAGTGTTGCACAACGATGCCATTTCTCCCCTGTTTCTGGCTTGTATCGAGGCGACCGAAGAGGCGATCGTGAATGCCCTGTTTGCTGCACAAACCGTAAGCAACCGCAACGGATCTGCACAAGAACTTCCCGTAGAGGAAGTGCTGGAGCTGATGAAAACCTATAACCGCCTCAAATAAGTTATCCGCCCGTGTCAACAACCGACAACCCCGCCCTTGCAGCCGTGATCCTGGCCGCCGGCAGCTCCAGTCGCATGGGGCAACCCAAGCAACTTCTCGTATGGAAAGGGGAAACCCTCATCCGAAGCATTATCGCAAAGGTACGAGCCGCCGGGATCAACACCATCTACGTGGTACTGGGCGCACATGCAGAAAAGGTGGCAGCAAATATTGCCGACTTACCCGTACAAACCATCGAAAATCCGGATTGGGCCAGCGGGATGGGGAGTTCGGTTGTGGCCGGTACCCATGCAGCAATGACCACCCAGCCCGAAGCCCTCCTGTTTGTACTCGTAGATCAACCCTTTGTTCAGCCCGAACTCCTCCGCCAACTCCTCCACCAATACACCCTGCATCCCGATGCCATCATCGTCTCCGATTATGGTACCCACCCCGGCGTCCCCGCCCTCTTCCCCTCCTTTTTCTTCCCCCGACTGCTCAGCCTGGAAGGCGATGCCGGTGCCCGAAAACTCCTCCGCCAACACCAAGGCAAAACCATAAGCATTTCTTTTCCCGAAGGAAATTTTGACCTGGACACCCCAGAAGATTGGAGACTGCTGCTGGATAATCATTGACCAAATTTTTTTTAATTTTTTTAAAATTTGACCAAATTTTATTTAATGCTGTTTTTGCGAAGCGCAAACACAAGCTATCTCTTTTTTTTAAAAAATTGATTGTCAATTTTTTAAAACCAAAGCTCGATTAATCTTCAAAAATACTCGACTAAACGATGGAAACTTTTAAACTGTATTTAGTTTCCTGTGTTGCGGAATTGTATTTTTGACGGACGAAAAATGGGTGGGAAACATGGAGATAGCAGGCAGGTTGATTGAGGTAGCGCGATCGCTTTTCATGCGGTATGGGATTCGCAGTGTGACGATGGAGGACATTACGCGTGAGATGGGGGTGTCGAAGAAGACTTTGTACCAAGTGGTGGACAACAAGGAGGACTTGGTGCATCAGGTCTTGGCGCATAAGCTGGACGAGGATGTGGTGGCCTTAAAACAGATCCAGGTGGAAGCGATAGATGCGATTGACGAGATGTTGCGGGTGACGCGATACATATTGGCCACCTTGCGTGACTTATCGCCTGCGGTGGTATTTGACCTTAACAAGTATTACGGTTCGATTTGGAAAAAGGTAGAGGGGGTGCACAAGCAGCAGACCTATTTGTTGATCAGGGATAACCTGAAGCGGGGGATTAGTCAGGGTTTGTATCGCGAAAATATCAATCCTGATATCATAGCTCGGTTATACGTGGCAAAGAGCAGTTTGATTGTGGACGAGGGTTTGTTTCCCTCGGCCGAGTACCATCCGGCGACGCTTTTTGAGGAGACGATCCTGTATCACATGCACGGAGTGGCCTCCTCGCGGGGTTTGATCCTGTTGGAAAAACATTTGTACGAAAAATAGATCATTCAAGAACGAGGTATGAAAATTGAAGTAACCATGAAATATACCCTGAAAAAACTCCCTTTGGTTTTGTTGATGGGCTTGTGGGGCAGCTTATTGCAGGCACAGTCAGGCGCTGTGTTTACGTTGGAGTCTGCTATTGACTATGCGATGTCGAACCACAACAGCATCAAGACCGCGCACATCAATCTCGAGGATGCCGAGAAGCGGATCCGGGAGCAATTGGGCACGGGGTTGCCCAGCGTGACTGCCGATATGAATTTTCAGCGCTATCTGGAGTTGCCCCGGCAGCCGCTGCCGGAGAGTTTTGCCAGTTTTGGCGTGTTGTTTGATGTCTTGGCGGATATCGTTCCCGATCCGAGTGTACTCGGTGGATTTGGAGGGGAGTCTTCCGACGAGGTGTCATTTTTCCGGAAAAATAACTTTACCATGGGTGTTTCCATGGATGCGATGATCTTCGAGGGCAGTTTTTTTGTGGGACTGCAGGCAGCGCGAGGCTATCGGAAGTACGTGGACAAAGAGATGCTCAATGCCCGACGCAGTGTGCGCAAACAGGTGACAGAGGCCTTTTTGCCGGTGCTGTTGGTGGATGCGAATTTGGAGATTTTGGACAAAAACATAGCCAACCTGGCATCCCTGCTGGCAGAGGTTCAGGCTTTGTACCGAGAGGGTTTTGTGGAGCAACTGGATGTGGACAGACAGGAGTTGTCGCTGGCCAATTTGACCACACAGCGAAAAAGCCTCGTGCGACAGAGGGAGTTGGTCCTGCGCAACCTGAAGTTTGCGATGGGGTATCCGCTGGAAGAGCCCTTGGTGGTGACAGGTGAACTGGAAGCGATGTCAACAGGGGTAGTGGACGAAGATCTGGTAGGTCAGATCAACTACCTTAGAAGACCCGAAGTACAGCTGCTCGAAACCGGACTGGAGCTGAATGAGTTGAATATCAAAAACTACAAATCCCGATTTTTGCCCACGCTACGTGCTTTTGGTGCGTATCAATACTTATATCAGGGCGATAATTCCGAAAACGGCTTTTGGTCGCCCCAGGCCTTTGTGGGGGTGCGCATGTCTGTTCCGATTTATAGCGGCATGCTCAAAACCCTGGCGATTCAGCGAGCACAGCTGGAGTCGGAAAAAATCGTTCTTCAACAGCAGGAACTGGAGCGATCCATCGGATTAGAAGTCAGCAATGCGCGTATTCAGTACAGCAATGCCTTGGAAAACTTAGATTCCCAGCAGAAAAACAGGGCACTGGCGGAGAGAATCTATCAGACCACCCAGGTCAAGTACCGAGAAGGTGTGGGTTCCAGTGTGGAGGTATCCCAGGCCGAGCAAAGCCTTTACGACACCCAGCGCAATTACCTGCAGGCCCTTTACGATTTGATCCTTTCGAAAATGAACCTGGATCTTGCCCTTGAAAATTAAAACAATACCCTACAACATCCAAAATAGTTTGTCATGATGAAGTTTGTTGCCCCTATATTCTGGTTATTGGTCACGCTCGCCGTTGTTGCCTGCAGTGGACCGGCAGCCGAAGAAAATATGATTCCGGAAGATCTGGAAGGAAAAAAAGCCCTGCTCAAGGAGAAAAGAGCAGCCTTGCTGAAGTTGAGCGAGGAAATTACCCTGTTGGAAAGCCAGTTGGATAACCTCGATCCGCAAGGCATGGAAAAGCGTGCCCGCCTGGTTGTTACTTCGCCGGTTACCCGTAAGGATTTTATTCATTACGTGGATATTCAGGGCTCTATTGTCGCAGATGACTTGATTGATGTGTCGGCAGAAGCAGGTGGCAGGATTCTGAAATTGGTTGTAAAAGAGGGAGATGCCGTAAGAGCGGGTCAGCTGGTTGCCGAATTGGATATGGAGTCGCTGGAGAAGCAAAAAGCAGAGATCCAGAAGGCACTTGAGCTGGCGGCTACGGTATATGAACGGCAAAAGCGGCTGTGGGAACAGAACATCGGTTCTGAAATCCAGTTCCTGGAAGCTAAGAATGCTAAAGAACGATTGGAAAAGAGTCTGGAAACCCTCGATGTCCAGATGACTAAGTCAAAAGTATATGCTCCTGCAAGCGGAGTGGTTGAACGCGAAATTTTGCAATCCGGCGAAATGGCTGCTCCGGGGGCTCCGATTGTGCAGCTTCTGAATACCCAAAAGTTGAAAGTGGTGGTGGACATCCCCGAAAATTTCCTGGCAGCCGTCCGCAAAGGTGATGAGGTGCAGGTGCAGTTTCCTGCGTTGGGTACCGATCAGCGCGTACGGGTGAGTCAGATTGGCCGGGTGATAGATCCCTCCAACCGTACTTTTGAGGTGGAAGCACTTGTGCAAAACCCCACGGGTTTTCTGAAACCTAATCTTCTGGCCATCATGAAAATCAACGATTTCTCGAGCAAAGACCAGGTCGTGATCCCCCTCAAGGCCGTGTTGCAGGAAGTTGGTGGCAAGAAGTATGTGATGGTAGCCGTTGCGCAGGGCGATAGCTGGGTAGCCCAGAAAAAATATGTTAGCCCCGGCGAGACGTTTGGCGGGGAAGTGATTATCGCTGAAGGGTTGACCGGAGGCGAATCCCTGGTGCTGGAAGGAGCCAGAGGACTGCTGGACGGAGAGCAGATTCAGCCGGAGGCTGCCGAAGCGGCTCCTGTTAATTAAGCAACACCCTAAATTGACTGTTTATGTCTGATCTAAAAAATAAATTCAAGGAATTCAGCTTGTCGAGCCTCGCGGTTGACAACGCGGTCAGCGTGTACCTGCTTTCCTTTATGATTCTTTTGTTTGGGGTACAGGCCTACCAGAGCATGCCTAAGGAGCAATTCCCGGAGGTATCTCTGCCAACCGTTTATATCAATACCCCCTATTTCGGGAACTCGGCCGCGGATATCGAAAACCTGATCACCCGCCCCCTGGAGAAAGAAATCAAAACGGTGACCGGTGTCAAGGACATCAAGTCCACTTCCATGCAGGATTATTCGGTGATTACGGTCGAATTTGAGGCCGATCTGGATTTGGACGATGCTGTGAGGAAGGTAAAAGATGCTGTGGACAAGGCCAAAAGCGAGCTTCCGACCGATCTCGATCAGGAGCCTACGGTGTTGGAAATCAATTTGTCGGAAATCCCGATTGTGACCATCAATATGTCGGGCAATTACCCCAATGAGGTGCTGCGCGCTTACGCAGAGTTTCTGGAAGACAAGATCGAGCAGCTCGATGAAATCTCCGAGGTAGAGCTGAAAGGCACCATGGACAGAGAGGTGAAAGTGGAAGTGAACCTGCTCAAGATGGAGTCTATGAAGGTGAGTTTCGACGATATCGCCAATGCCATTGCGGCTGAAAACATGACGATGTCGGGCGGTGAGTTGATCAACGGGGACGTCAGGAGAGCCATTCGGGTGAAGGGAGAATTTGCGGATGTGAGCGAACTGGAAAGTCTGATTGTGAAGAGTGAAAACCAGCGGCAGATCTATTTGTCGGAGCTGGCTACGATTACTTATGGATTCAAAGACCGCACAAGTATTGCCCGCGCAGACGGCTTGCCCGTTATTTCGCTGGATGTGATCAAGCGCAAAGGCGAAAACCTGCTTGAGGCAGCCGACAAGATTGCGGTGCTGGTGGCTGACGCCAAAAAATCGCTTCCGGACGATCTGACGGTCAATTTGTTTAACGACCAATCCATCAATACCCGCAATGAAGTGTCCAACCTGGAAAACAGTATTATTTCAGGGGTGATTTTGGTGGTACTGGTGCTGCTGTTTTTCCTCGGTATCCGAAATGCGCTGTTTGTGGGACTGGCTATCCCAATGTCCATGCTCATGGGTATCCTGGTGCTATCCATGACCGGCGTGACGATGAATATTGTGGTGCTGTTTTCGCTGATCCTGGCCTTGGGGCTATTGGTGGACAATGCGATTGTGGTCGTGGAAAATATCTACCGCTACATGCAGGAGGGATATAGCGCCGTGGATGCCGCCAAATACGGTGCCGGCGAGGTCGCTATTCCGATTATTGCTTCTACGGCAACAACCCTGGCTGCCTTCCTGCCACTGGCTTTCTGGCCGGGCATCATGGGAGAGTTCATGCAGTTTATGCCCTTGACGCTGATCATCGTACTGACCTCTTCCTTATTTGTGGCGCTGGTAATCAATACGGTCTTTACATCGCGATTGATGAAAGTGGATGTCAGGGCAGAGGAGCGATCTGCTCGGGTGAGGAAGCGCAACAATGTGTTGATTGGTGCTGCCCTCATGACGCTCACCGCAGTGGCTTTTCATGTTACAGGCCTACTTTGGGCGCGCAACCTGCTGGGACTGGTGGTAAGTGTCACCCTGCTCAACTTTTTCTTTCTGAGGCCCTCCAGTTTTTATTTCCAAAACCGGATGTTGCCTTTGTTGGAGCGGGCGTATGATAAATTTATCGTTTTTGCCTTGAGGTACCCCGTGAGTATTTTCATGAGTACGATAGGGTTGTTGGTCTTTGCAGTAGTGTTACTGGGGATCAAGCAGCCCAAACTGATTTTCTTTCCTGCTGCAGATCCTTTGTACATCAATGTATTTGTAGAATTGCCGATTGACAAGGACATCGAAGCTACCAATGGTCTGATGGCTACCGTCGAATCCAAGGTCAGTTCTGTAGTGGCACCCTATGGGTCTATCGTGGAGTCTGTACTTTCCCAAATCGGGGAAAACACTGCCGATCCCAATAGTCCGCCGGAACCCGGGGTAACCCCAAACAAAGGCCGACTTACCGTTGCTTTCGTTCCTGCACAGGACCGGGGAGGCGTTTCTACTTTTGATATCATGGAAGAAATCAGAGAGGCTGTCAAAAATATTCCGGGAGTTTCCATTACGGTGGACAAAAATGCAGATGGTCCGGCAACGGGCAAGCCGATCAATCTCGAGATTCAGGGAGAGGATATAGATCAACTGGCGCTGTTGTCGGAGGATATCATCGCTTATTTCAACAGCAAGAAAATCCCAGGGGTTGAGGAGTTGCAGTCGGATGTAAAAATTGGCAAGCCGGAGGTACTCGTGAATATTGACAGGGAAGCGGCCAGGCGATACGAGATTTCCACCTACAATATTGCCAATACGATCCGTACAGCGGTGTATGGCAGAGAGGTATCCAAGTACAAAGAAGGGGAGGACGAATATCCGATCGTGGTCAAGCTGGAGGAAGATCAGCGATACGACATCAATACCCTGCTGAACCAAAAAATCACCTTCCGCAATCCGGCCAATGGTAAGATCGCACAGGTACCTATTGCAGCGGTGGCAGATGTAGATTATACCTCTACTTACAGTTCGATCAAGCGGAAAAACCTGGATCGGGTCATTACAATCTACTCCAATGTACTGGAGGGATACAACGCCAACGAGATCATTGCCGAAATGGATCGCTGGATGAAATTGTACGATTTGCCGGAAGGCTTTACGTATGAATTTACGGGTGAGCAACAGCAACAGGCAGAGGATATGGCTTTTCTCAATACGGCCTTCCTGGTTGCCCTGTTTGCCATCTTTATTATCATCGTTACGCAGTTCAACTCCCTGGTTTCTCCTTTCATCATCATCCTGTCGGTATTGTTCAGTACCATCGGGGTGTTCTTAGGGTATGCTTTCACGGGTAGTGATATCAGTGTGGTTTTTACCGGGGTAGGGATTATTTCTCTTGCCGGGGTAGTGGTGAACAATGCCATCGTGTTGATTGACTATACCAACCTGCTCATTCGTCGCAAGATGGAAGAGTTTGGGGTAACGGACAAATACCTGTTGCCGCTGGAGGAAATCAAGCAGGCTATTGAAAAAAGTGGAGCCACGCGTTTGCGCCCGGTACTATTGACTGCGATTACCACGGTACTGGGGTTGATTCCTTTGGCGATTGGCTTTAACTTCAATTTCTTTACCTTAGTGACGGATTTGGATCCAAAGATCTTTATCGGAGGAGACAATACAGCGGTGTGGGGCCCAATGGCCTGGACGGTGATTTATGGACTCACTTTTGCAACTTTCCTGACCTTGGTTGTCGTTCCGGCTATGTTTTGGTTGTCTTTCCGGATGAATACAAGGCTCAGAAAGCTCGCTGGGTTTTAATTTCCAAAAAACAATATCATGCTGTTGAACTTCAATGAATATAGAAAGGATTATCTGGCAAAGCCGTTTGACATCAGTGATGCCGATCCCAGTCCCTTCGTACAGTTTGCCGCCTGGTTTCGCCAGGCAGAAGAGGCGGGCATTGAAGAGCCCAACGCGATGACCTTGGCCAGTGCCGACGCAGAGGGCAGGGTGTCTGCCCGGATTGTGCTGCTGAAAGCCGTGGAAAACGGGGCTTTTGTCTTTTTTACCAATTATGGTAGCAAAAAAGGGGGAGAACTGGATGCGAATCCTGCTGCAGCTTTGGTGTTTTTTTGGAAGGAATTGGCACGTCAGGTGCGGGTAGAGGGTCGGGTCAGTCGGATAGATCCGCTTGCTTCAACCGAGTACTTTCAATCCCGGCCTAAAGGCAGCCAAATCGGTGCCTGGGCTTCGCCCCAGAGCACGGTGATCCCGGACAGGGCTTTTTTGGAGTCCAGGGTAGCGGCTTTGGAACAACAATATGCTACAGTGGACAAACTGCCCAGGCCGGAATCCTGGGGAGGATACATGCTCATTCCGGATCGGATTGAATTTTGGCAGGGGAGACCCAGCCGATTGCACGACCGGATCCAGTACCTCCTCCTGGCTGAAACACCAACGCCGGAATGGCAGCGCGAGCGACTGGCGCCGTAAAGGACGCTCACCGCATAAAAAAAGGGTATCCCGCGAGGGACACCCTTTTTTTATGCCAGGCAAAAAACCTTAACAATACCTGTCGAAGGCCATTTTCAGGTTTTCTGCAATAATCTCCGCTGAACGACCCTCAATGTGGTGTCTTTCCAGGAAGTGCACCAATTTTCCGTCTTTAAACAGCGCTATCGAAGGCGAAGAAGGAGGGTAGGGAAGCATAAACTCCCGCGCCATGGCAGTAGCCTCAGGATCAACCCCTGCAAAAACCGTAGTCAGCTTTTCCGGCTTTTTTTCGTTCTGCAAAGCATAGCGCACGCCCGGTCGGGCATTCGCCGCAGCACAGCCACACACAGAGTTGACCACCACCAATACCGTACCGGTAGCTTCTTCAAGGACTTTTGTAACGTCAGACGCGCTTGTAAGTGATTGAATACCAATGTCATTAAGTTCTTTTGACATTGGTGCAGTCAAATGAGGAGGATACATATCGTTTTTGTTTTTTGTCAGGTGAATAAATACACGTATAATAATACACAAAAAAACAACAAATGGTTTATGGTGACAAAATGATCGTTGTTTTTTATACTTGTCAAAAAAAGGTGTGAAAGCAGCAATGGTATTGTTTGTGATATTGGTTAGTGGGTGGAGTTTATCTGCTCAGGAGCAGCTCAATGGATTGTGGGAGGGGGTGCTCACCCGGGGTAATCTGGAAGCGAGAGACGGATATCGTTTTGAGCTATATTTAAAAGTAGAGGGTGCGCGGATTACGGGGAGGTCGTATTTGTACCTGGAAAAAGGCAAGATTGTGGAGATGGAATTGAGTGGGTATATTTACGAAGACCGTTCGGTTTATCTTAAGGAAGAAGAGTGGATTCCACGGGAGGGAATAACGATGGATCCGCCCTTTTTGCGGAAATTTCAGTTGTTGTATTCCCGTTCGATTTGGGAAAATAAGTTGGAAGGGTATTGGCAGGAATTGGTTCCGCAGGGTGAGGTACTCAAGACCAAGGAATACGGAAGGATTTTCCTCAAGCGTTTTACGCCTGACAAGGCCTGATTATTGTTGCAGCTTTTCCCAATCGGCTGCCGTGTCTATATCGGATAGCACGCTGAGGAGTTGCACCTGTTGTCCTGCGGTGCGAATGTGTTGCAGGGTTTGCTCGAGTACCAATGGGGTACTCCAAGAAATACCTTGGAAGATCGTCGTTTCCGGGCTGGTCATCCCGACGAGGTAATAGCCACCATCCATGGCCGGTCCAAGGACGTAATCGCAGTTGTCGAGCGCCAGAAAGGCATCCTGAATATGAATTTCCTGTAACTCCGGGATATCGCTGCCTACCAAAACGGCCTTTGGATGGGAGAGGAGGCATTCACGCAGTGCGTGGTGCATACGAGCACCCAGGTCAGCGCCTTGTTGCAAGCGTTTGAGAAAAGGAGGGGTAGTCCAGTCATCTGCATCATCTACAAAATCGCTGTAGTAAATGTATAGGGTGCAGGAAAGTGAACTCAGGGTACATCTGGTCTTTTCGAGCAGCTCGAGGTAAATATCCAGTGCCCGTTGGTCTCCCATTGTTGCGGCCAGGCGGGTTTTTACCTTTCCCACTACGGGATTTTTCACAAAAACAATCAGGGCATCGCTTGTCGTCATGGCACGGAAGCCCGTCAGCGGACAGCATACCTCGAGGTGCTGCCCGCTGATGGGTGCATATTAATCTTCTTTATACAGATCTTCTTCTTTCACCTTTTGCACCTTCATCCCCTGTGTTAGTTTTCGCGTCAGCGCGGTATAGGGAGCGGTTACGACCTCTTCATCGCCTTTCAGTCCGGACAAAATCTGGATATAGGAATTATCCTGTATGCCGGTAGTCACCTCGGCCATGCGGAGGGTATCATTTTCGCAAACAAACACCACTTCGATCAAGGTTTGTGGACTGGGTGTGCTGCCTTCTTCAGTAGCCACGACTTTTGCCTTTCCATCCTTATCGCCTTTTTCCCGGGTAGTTACGGCCTGGATAGGAACGCTGATCGCATCCTTTACGGTAGAGGTATTAATCTCGACTGAGGCGGACATACCGGGTCTGAAGGGATAGGGTTTTTCGTCGGTAATCAGATCCTGGTAGGATGCAGGATCAATATTGATGCGAACCTCAAAATTGGTCACCTGGTCGCTGGTCAGAGAAGCTACTGCACCTGCGGCACCTGTTCCGGTAGCGGAGTTGGCGATTTGGGTCACCGTTCCCTTGAAAATTCTATCGAGGTAGGCATCCACTTCGATGTCCACTATATCGCCGAGGGTCACTCTGGGGATATCATTTTCGCTTACATCCACGCGCACCTCCATGGCATTCAGGTTGGCGATTCGCATCATTTCGGTACCGGTCATCTGTATGGTACCTACCACGCGTTCGCCTTTTTCCACCGAAAGGTTGGAAATAATACCGCTCATAGGAGCGTAAATGGTAGTTCTGCGCAAGCTGGTTTGGATCTCTTTAAGCGTAGCTTCGGCACTTTTCACGGAAAAGTCGGCGCCTCTCACATTTTCTTTGGCCGCCTCGATGCCGGCAAGGGCTGATCTGAGATTGGCTTCCAGGGAACGCAGGTTGGAAAGGGAGTTTTCGAACTCTGCTTCTGCAATTACACCTTCCTTGAGCAACTGTTCGTTGCGCTTGTGTATTTCGCGGGCATTGGTAAGTTGTGCCTCGATCTGTTCTTTTTGGGCGGTCAGGTTAGACACCTGGGCCTTGGAGTTAGCCAAATTGGCCTTGGCGCTGTTGACCTGGGCGTTGCCTCGTTCGACCTGTGACAGGTAGGCATCCGGGTCTATTTTAGCCAGGGTTTGGCCGGAAATAACAGAATCCCCTTCCTCAACATACAGTTCCACGATTTCGCCCGACACATCCGAGCTGATTTTGACTTCTGTCTGGGGAAATACTTTTCCGCTTGCGGCTACTTTTTCGGTAATGACGCGAGGTTCGACCTTCTCCACGGCCACTTTTTCCCCCTGGGGCTTGGATTTGCTCTTCCAGAAGGCGAAACCTGCCAGGGCGATAATTACTAAAGACAAGATAACAATGAGTGAAGTATTTGATTTGCGCTTTGCCATCGTATATAGATTGTGAAAGTTAAATTAAAGGGTGGTTAATCTAAGGTAAGGGCTTTGCCCATGTAAAATTCTACCGTTTTGACATTGAATACGAACTGGTACCGGGCGCGAATCACTTCGATCTGAGCCTGATCCAGGGTATTTCTGGCGGTAGTATATTCAAAGCTGTTGACGGCGCCCAGGTCGAATCGCTTTTGGGTGTTTTCAAAAGCGGCTGTAGCGGCATCTGCTGCCAATCTTGCGGCATTGAGGGTGTTTCTGGCGGCCTTAGCCGAAGCGATCGCATTTTGGATCTGCGCTTTCAGCGTTTGCCGCAATTGCTGGTAACCTGCCTGGGTATTGAGCTGGGCCAATCTGGCTCTCTCCACATTCAACCTGCCCGAGGAATTGCTATAGATCGGAATGCTGAGGTTGACGCCCAAGTTTTGGCCAAAGTTTTCGGACAGCTGGTCTCCGAATGACTTGTTGGCAAATACGGGGCGTTGAGAAGGAAAACCCACTTCAACCGGAGCATTATTCAGGAAGATGGTCTGGGTAGAAATATCGTTGATCACATCCACCACCTCAATAGCCTGGTCGGAGTAGTTGTTGGACAATCCCCCGAAAACACGCAAACTGGGGGAGAGGGCCGACTTGGCGATTTTGATATCCAGTCCGGACATCTGTTCGCGCAGTTCGGCTGCTTGGATATTGGGTTGGTTTTTCAGCGCGAGCTGGAAAATCTCTTCCAAGATAAAATTGTCCGGATTCATGGTCTCTACCTTGCTCAAATCGGGTTTTTGAATCTGAAGGGTAGTATTGGGATCCAGATTGAGGAGTTGTTTGAGATTCAGGTAGTTGATTTCGAGGGCATTGCCGGCATCAACGACCCCTTGTTGATCCCGTGCAATTTGAGCCAGGATATCCAGGCGATTATTTTCGGGAATAACTTTAGCGGCAATTTGTTTGTTGACGACTTCGAGTTGGGTTTCCGACAACTCAAGCCTGCGTTGGGCGTTGACGAGTTGTTCATCGGCCAGCAAGATGTTGAGATAGGCAGCTGCAATTTCGAAGCCCAGGTCGTTCATCGTTTGGCGGGCGTCCTGTTCGCTGGCTTGCAGGTTGAGTGCCCTTTGCTGTATGGTATGGTTGATTCTGCTGGCATTGAAGAGGGTAAGTCCTCCGTTGATGCCGTAGGAATTAAAGCCGATGCGCTGGTTGATGAACTGGTTGCTGGTGGGGTCAATGGTACGACCAAACTGAAAACCTGCGTTGATGCTTCCGGTAACGGAGGGGAGTCGGTCGAACTTGCTTTGTTTTTGGTTGATTTGGGCATCCATAACGGCATATTCGGCCTGTTTGATGCGCCAGTTGTTTTGCTGGGCATAATTGATACAGGTTTCGAGGCTCCAGGTTTCCTGGGCGTACAAGCCGGCGATACCGCTTGTCATCAGGAGGAGAAAAACAAAAATCATACGAGCACGCATAGGCCGGGGTGTTTTACTTCACAAAAATTTAAACGTCGTTATTTTTCTGCAATGCTAAGGAAGGAAGCCCTTAAGCAGGAATTTTTTATATTAATGGGATACATTGTCAGATTAAAGTAATAAAAAGGCATTCCAACATGGCACTGCTTCAATTGCCGGATTGAAAGGTAAGGGAGCCGATGACCTGGTCGTATCGCCCTCCGAATGGTTTGTAATATATTAATATGCTATAATCGTTATTGGTCTCGAACCAGTCGCCTTCGATTTCGGCGGTGTCCAGTTGTCGGATGGAGCCGGAGCGCGGAACCAGTGCGTAGGCATAATCGTAGTATCCTTGTTTGAGCAAAATTTTGGCCACATAGCCATTGACGCTGTTGTTATATACCATTTTGTTTTCCGGATTGAGTTGCCAGCCATTGAACCCACCTACCACGTACAGGTCGTGGTCGTCATATACGGTTGGGCTGTATAAAGAAAACAGCACCCTGGCGTAATCGCCGGAGAGATCGAAATCCCGCTGATCTGTCGTTTCGATCACAAAATTTCCGTTCAAGTCGTTTCGGAACACGGTGGGGCGTTCGAGTCGTTTGTTGTCGCGGAAGAGCATCACCTCGAAACCATCTTCGTAGGTTTCGATGGTAGAGATATTTTCGGATCCAAACCGTAGGCTGCGCATGTCGAGGTAGCGGAACTCTTTTCCTGCCGGAAAAACGATCTGGTCGGTGTAGTCAAAAACGAGACTTTTTCCTTTGATGATGAAAGGTGCCAGTCCCTGCATGGCATTGTCCCAACGGCCATTTTGGAGTAGGGTAGCCGAAATCTCTGCTCTGGGATTGCGGATATCGAGGTATTCGTGGTTGACGAGGAAATCTATTTCGTGATGGGTGCGGGATTTTCCTACGACTGCGGTTCGGGTCATGGCCGGTTGTATTCGCACCAGGTCTTCTACGACCACAAATCGCCGGGTAAAAGCGGGAATTTGTCCCCGGTCGGCATCAAACACCACCAGCAGGTAGTTGCCCGACTTGGTCCAGGTGATGTCTTCATTGGGGAGTTTGAGCTGATAATTGACAAAAGGCGTCCGGGTTTTGAAAGAATACTGAAAATCATCAATCCGCTCTCCGGAGAAACCCTCGAGGTATTCCAGTTCGGACAGGTTCGAGGGGCGCCAATCTTTATCGCAGTGGATAAGTCGGTAGGTGTAGTATGTTGCATTGGTGGAGAGGTCATCGAAGATCAACGTGAGCTGTTGACCGCTTCCCAGTCGGATAATGGGATAGCTGATATACACATCGCCGAGGAAAAATTTGACCGATCGGATATTGTCCAGATAGGTGTGGTCTTTATACAAAAAAGACTGATCCTGCCCGATGCCGGTACACCAGCTGAGCAGGCTGAAAAGTAGGATCAGGGGAAATTTTTTCATGAGCAATTCTCTTGGTGTAGTAGTTCAAACGCCATCAGGCCGGTTTACTGATACAAGGATGGCCTTTTATGCAAAAACGCCATTCCCAGGCTGCGCATTCGCCTGCATAAGCAACCCCAATTCTGGGAGAAGCAACGATCTCAGCGTCGTCAATCCTTGCGCCCCGATCTTCAATCCAGACCGAACTGGATGGATCAGTAAGGGATTGCCCGCTCAGGGTCGTGGTGATCCCCAAGGCCCGGGTGAGTAGGCCGGGCCCTGCTGCCAAGCGCTGTGCAGATTTGTTCCACTGCCGACGCTCTTGCATCAATGCTGAATTATCCGCCGGTTCTAGTGCTCTGATGAGCACTGCATGGGGCATACCTTCCGGACCGGTGACCACATTAAACAAATGGTGAATGCCATAGCACAAATAGACGTAGGCAATCCCACCACCGGCAAACATAGGAGCCGTACGAGGTGTTTTTTTGTTGTTCCAGGCATGACAGGCCTTGTCGTCCGGACCTCGATACGCCTCCGTTTCCACGATTTTTCCACTGCAAAGTGCACCTCCGATACGGCTCACCAGGTATTTACCCAATAGGGATTTGGCGGCATGAACGACATCGGCGGTCTGAAAAAAATCGGGCGCTATTCGGCCTGTTGCCATCACCGCCTGCTGTAATTCGGAGATTCTTTGGTAATAGCCACATTGTGGGGGTGACTTTCGTGTAGCCCGGCATTGGTGATGACCACAAAATTTGCTTGTTGCAGGGTTTTGACGTCAGGAGCACCGCAGTAGCCCATCCCGGCGCGCAAGCCTCCGATGTACTGCACCATTACCTCTGAAAGGTTCCCTTTGTAAGGTACCCGACCTTCAATGCCCTCTGGTACCAGTTTTTTGATGTCGTCTTCCACATCCTGGAAGTACCGATCTTTGGAACCTTCCTTCATGGCGCCGATAGACCCCATGCCCCGATATACTTTGAATTTTCGACCTTCAAACAGGATCGTCTCGCCGGGAGCCTCTTCGACACCGGCAAATAAACCGCCGGCCATAATCGTGTCTGCTCCGGCAGCAATGGCCTTTACAATGTCTCCCGTATATCTGATTCCCCCGTCGCCAATGATTGGAACGCCCGAACCTTGTATCGCTTTATAGGCCTCGTGAATGGCTGTCAGCTGTGGAACCCCCACACCTGCCACTACTCTGGTCGTACAAATACTTCCAGGCCCTACACCCACTTTTACCCCATCTACCCCTGCATCCACCAGCGCTTTTGCACCCGCTCCGGTTGCTACGTTTCCGCCAACCACCTGTAGTTCAGGATACATCTGCTTGATCACCCTGATGGCATCCAGTACGCCCTTGGAATGACCGTGAGCAGTGTCAACCGTAATCACATCTACTCCGACCTTGACCAAGGCATCTACCCGCTCCATAAGATCGTTGGTGACCCCTACGGCTGCTCCCACAACCAGACGACCCAGCGGATCCTTGCAGGCATGCGGATAATTTTGCACCTTCATGATATCCTTGTAGGTAATCAGACCCGCCAGTTTGTTCTGACTATCCACAACGGGCAACTTTTCGATCTTATGTCGTTGCAAAATAGACCTGGCCTGTTCCAGGGTAGTCCCCAGCGGAGCCGTCACCAGATTTTCTGAGGTCATCAGGACGCTCACGGGGCGGTCTATGTCGGTTTCAAACCGCAAATCCCGGTTGGTCAGGATACCAATCAGGTGATTGTTGGCATCTATCACCGGAATCCCGCCAATTTTAAAGCGCTGCATCAGTTCCAACGCTTCCCGCACACGGGCTTCTGCATGCAGGGTGACCGGATCCACGATCATGCCGCTCTCGGAGCGTTTGACGCTGCGCACTTGGTCTGCTTGCGCCACAATGGACATATTTTTATGGATAATTCCTATACCGCCCTGCCGGGCAATGGCAATCGCCATCTTGTTGTCCGTGATCGTATCCATAGCAGCAGACACTATGGGGACATTCAGCCGAATATTTCGAGTAAATTGCGAGGAGATATCTACTTCCCTGGGAAGGATCTCAGAGTAAGCGGGAACCAGCAGGACATCATCGAAAGTGTAGCCCTGGTTGCCAAACTTATCGGGGTATGTTTGTTTTATTTCCATGCGCAAAGGTATTAATTTTGACAAAAAAAACAAAAAACCGGAACCGGTTTTCAACCAATTGCTATGCACATTTACGATGATACTTATTTTATGAAGCAGGCGCTGCTGGAGGCCCGGCGGGCTTTCGACAGCGGCGAAGTTCCGGTGGGAGCGGTAATCGTGGCGCACAACCAGATTATTGGCAGGGGACACAATTGTACCGAGCAACTGACCGATGTGACTGCCCATGCCGAAATTATTGCCCTCACTGCGGCTTCTAATTATTTGCAAAGCAAGTATTTGCACAACTGTACCCTGTATGTTACGCTGGAGCCTTGTGTGATGTGTGCGGGCGCACTCTACTGGTCGCAGATCTCCCGTGTGGTTTTTGGAGCACAGGACGACAAAAGGGGGTTTGTCCAACATGGACTGGGTTTGTTGCATCCTTCCACCAAACTGGCTTTCGGGGTCGAGATGGAGGAATGTGCCGCTTTGCTGAAACAGTTTTTTGCCGCCAGGCGGAAAAATTAAAACTACTCCCCGATTTTTTGGACAAAAAGTCGTGCAGGAACATCCCAAGAGGGGTTACCTTTTTGGCCGTCGAGGTATTAATAAGGGTAATCAGGTGGAAGGCACCTTAAGGTGGCTTCCACCTG
>JANQWK010000083.1 GCA_030729925.1 Saprospiraceae bacterium | reverse complement strand
GGAGCGGCAAGTTGTCCGCTTTTTCGGCGAACCCCCTGTAAGTCAATTAGTTCCCAAAACACATTTTCACCGCTTAGCTGGTCTATTTTCAAATTCAGGGCCTCGCCCTGCCTCAGCGGATTAGGCGAAACGCTTACCCTCAAGGCATTGGCCACCCGCTCATTGGTGTTCGTGGCGGGAGAACCAAAAAACTGTTCGGCAAAGCTAAAAGCTTGCTGCCCAATTTTTCTCCCTATTAACCGACCCGGTATATCATCCACAGGCGGGTGGATTCCCCCCCAGATTCTGGACAAGCTGCATTGATCAGCCGCATCGTAATACTTCGCCCATTGGAGGGTAATGTCCGTGCTGGGCCCTTCTTCGAAGACCAAAAAGTCATTTTTCAGTGCCTTAAATTCACCCATACCCCCGGGAAAGTATTCATCTCCGGTAAACAAAGTCAATACCTCGGCGGCAGTCCTGGAGAAGGTAGAATGCCCCGAAATATATCCTGCAAAAGGAGGGGTTACGAAAGTAGGTCTTTGATAGGGCCACCAGTTTTCGGCCAGTATCCACCCTACTCCCGCCACAGAAGTCTTGGGATCCGGAATATAATTCGGTCCTCTCCAGGCATACAACTTCACCTTACCCAAGTGCTCATTATTTTCTCCGGCCAAACTATCCCCTGCTTCTACCAGTTCGATATAACCTTCTTTTAGGGGTATCCCCTCCGGGGAAAAATGAGGTAATGCCGGATCGGTGGATTGGCCTTTATCCGCCATGTACCGGATAGCAGACAAGGGTCGAGTATAATCGTACCAGCCTTTGATACCCCATACCGCAACGGCTGCATCGTGCATCGCTCCACTCAGAGTAAAATACGCTTTGATGTCCCACTCGAGATCATCCAGTTCAGCGCCTTCACCCTTAAATTTCTTCTCGAACAGCGGTTGATCCTTCACGTAGTTCAGGATCGTAAACCAATGACCGGGAGGGGTCTCCGAATTTGGTCCATCTGCCCAAAATTCAGCCAACACCCGGGTGTAATCCCCTTTAGGGACGATCTGGCTTTCATAAGGAGCCTGGGTGTAAGGATTCAGCGCATAACCTCTGCCGGGATCTCCCCCCTCCTCCAGGTTATAAAAATCCTCCAGCCCGGCTAAGTCTTTCGGAAACGAATCCATATTCAAATTTCCTAATGCATTGGGAGAAATATCAATCATGGGACTATTGGCGGGATCCAACTGCGACGACCAAATGGCCACCAGGCTATGGTTCCATTTGTACGAAGCCGAGTTTCCACCTCCATCCGGCTCAAGATAAGCGGGGGCACCGGGATCATGATAGACCCAATACTCCTCCCCGTTGCGCTCGTACAGGGTAAGTTCATCCGGAGAAAGCGCAAAAGGAATTACTTTTCCCCATTCGGGGCTTAAAAAGGAAGGGATTCCACCGGGGATCTCAAACCCTGCCTGATCAATAAAAAAATCAAAGGAAAGGGGTTGCCAGTGATTGGGATTCTCCATACCCTGACTACCTGGTTTGGCAGGTGAAAGGAAACTATTTACGGGTGAATAAACTGTACTTGCATAATCTGCCTTTTCGTTGGAATGATCCTGGTATCCAAAATTGATGACGCAAGCAGCAATGTAGTTACCCAAAGCAGCTGCAGAGCCACTTGTGTAATCCGTTAAGGTAAAATCCTTGTCATAGCCCAGCACCAACATCAAACTGTCAAACTGAGCAAGGGAGAGCTCCCCCTCTGGGGAAAACATATAACGATGCCGCAGCAGGCGATATGCCGCATAACTCATCGCCTCCTCCTGAGCCGCCTTGCGATCGGCCGGAACAGACATGCCCTCAAAAGAACAAGTAAGTCCTCCATTCGTCCTTCCCAAAAAATACGTTTCGGCGCTCGGATCAAATGCCGCCCAGGCATCATACATGGCTGCTGATATGTGAAACAAATTTCTAGCGTGCACAGTAGGTCGCGCAAAGTCATGCCTGATCGCCTCCAAGGTCGCCTCGTTCCATAGCCGAGCCACAGACTTCTGCGCCACTGCTTCCGAAAAGCTTAGAAAACCAAATACCATAAACAAGAACATAATAGGAACCCTAAGGCCGTGTAAGTATCCGATTTTCATGGGAATTGTTGGTAGAGAATGGTT
>JANQWK010000082.1 GCA_030729925.1 Saprospiraceae bacterium | reverse complement strand
CCCAGGGGGAGGGGGCTGAATAGTTACAACAAATTTATACTTTTTTTGTGCCTGTTTTTTGGGAAGGTTTCAGGATAGAGTATGCTCCTGTCCCGCCGCCTCGATCACTGCGCCTCTAAACCGCCCAAGCTCTTTAAAATTTATCTCATTTTTGAAACTTATTGTTAAATATTTGATTGTGTTCATTTTGCAGTTTTTTTGAATTCAAGCATCACATTTTCTCCTTAGTCACAAATAAAAGACTGATTAGTGCAACCTATCTGCATCCCAAAAAATTACCCCGTTTCAACGACTGTTGATCCGGTAGTCCTATCGGGAGTGCTAAGGGTGTGGGTTGAGATAGCTTCTAATGTATGGACTTATCAGGTGGAAAAGCAGGAGTTATTAGCTGTTGGCTTTACGCCATGCTAATAGACCAATTGATAAGTGTGAACCAATATAAGTATATTTTTTATTTTATCCTAATGATGTAGTTTTTTTTCCTTAAAGATGTACTTTCCCCCCTCCCCTCAGCGCACCCATAATAGTATCATGATGGATGCGTTCTTGTTCGAGGCGCTGGTTGTTTTGGGTGAGGTGGGTATAGACTGCCAGTTCGGAGGGGTGGAGTTGGGTGCTGAGGTCTGCTGGGGAGGGGGTGCCGGGGACGATGAAGGTGGCATATTGTTCGAGGAGTGCCATGTCCATGAGGAAGGGCTGGGTTTGGGGAAATATGGATCGGAGGCGGGCGAGCATTTGAAATCCCTGGGCGTCGAGGTCGCTCCAGTAGTGGATGTTTTTTTGGCGCAGCCAGGATACGGCTTGCAGGGCGTCGAGGGCAAATCCTTTTCCCCAGATCGCGACGGCTTCCGGGACTTCCGGAAAGGTGAGGAAGTTCATTTTGTTTTCAATAATGAAGAGTTGCCGGCAGGGTAGGGGCGTCCGGGCAAATTGCTCGGCCGGAACCGTGAGGTCGTCATACGGCAGGGGCCAGTTTGTGGTGCGGGGGTCGAGTCGGCGAAACCGGATCATCACAGGATCGGATTTGAGGCCGTACCGCTTTTCGAAATTGCCGGAATCCGCCTGGATCCATTGGGGGATGAGCTGGTCGAGCAGCGGCCGCAGGATGTTTTTGTGGGATTCGACAAATTTGGTGTGCACGGCAACAGGTAGTTCGCGGATGTAGTACCGGTGCGGCTGGTGGTGCTGCATAAACCACTGGCAGACGATAACCAGTTCCGGCCACACAGCTCCATAGGCCAGGATTTCAAGGGGGTGCCGACAAAGCCACTCGTCCAGTTGGGGCAATTGGTCGCGGATATAGGCGTAGTGCCGAAGGATTTCCGCCGCTTCTTTTTCTTTGCCAATAAATTTGAGGTAGTCCGGACTGCTTTCAAACAGGATGGCCCTGGGGATGTCCTGCAGGCCGTGCTGCCGGGTGTTGACGGATTCGGTCTGCACCGTGTAGCCATAACCCCTCCGATGTCGGGAAAATTTATACACTTCGGCGATTTCAACCTGCATGCGGGCGAAGTCTTTCGACAGGACCTTGTTGGAACGGATTTCCAGCGGAAAACACCTGCGCCCGGAAAGCAGGTCTTTCAAGACTTCGGGATAGCGAAGCAGGGCTTTTTTCTGGATCTCAGCTGCCGTAATCATAAGGGATCCCGATCTTGAAAAAATTGTTCCCGCTGCTCGCGAAGCTGCCGGATGGGCATGTCATAGACCACCGAGTGCCGGTTGTCTTTGCGCTGGACAAAATGTACCCGCTCGATGTAAGGTTCTACAATGGCGACTTCTTCCGCTTTGGCCGGCGAAACCACCATCACCTGGAGCTGCAGCTGCTTGCAAAGTTCCATCAGGAACTGCGCTTTCTCGTCGTCCTGCTTGCTGAACGCTTCGTCCACACAAATAAAACGGAAAGAAGGGGTGCCCTGGTCTTCCTGGTGGATGCCAAATTGATAGGCAATGCTGGCTCCCAGGATGGTGTAAGTGAGCTGCGCGGCTTCCCCCCCGGATAGTTTTGCCGTTCCGGTAAAACTGCGGAATACGCGTGCGGGGTCTTCCCGATGATGGGCCACTGCTTTGAATTTTAGCCAGTTGCGAACGTCCAATACGTTTTTACGGGTGTTTTCGTCCTCGGTAAGATCGTCTAACAGGGCTTTGATGTTGTTGAAACTTTCTTCCAGGATGGCGTCGTTGCGGGTGCGCTCAAACTCGGCGAGGTTGGGTTTCCATTCGTTGAGGCGGAGCCGGAAGGCCTTGACCTTGGGGGAGTAGTCTTTTTCGATATGCAGTTTGATGAATGCAGCAGGGTTGTTGTTGAAGTTTATTTTTTCGAGCGAGTGGTTGAGCGTTTCAATGTTTTCTTCGATGTCCGTTTCGTGTCGCTCCAACCAGGTCTGGAAATCAGACATCCGGGTGATCATTTCTTCGTTGAGGTACTTTTTGAACTGCTGCTTGTAGCCGGCAAGTTCGGTTTTTTCGATGCGTTCCAACAAAGCGACGTACCCTTCGATAAATTCGACTTTTTCGCTGAGCCGGTGGGTGTCGGCGTTCCAGTCGGCAAAGCGATCCAGGATGTCTTTTTCGGGATTGCGAAACTGCCGCATCAAGCCTTCCGCTGCGCTTTCGAGCTTGCGGAGTTCGTCTTTCTGCCGTTCTGCATCGCGGGCAAGTTCGCTGATCACCTTATTCCGAATTTTATCGAGGTTGTCGAGACTGATCGGTGGGGTGTCCGGGTGCAGGCTGTCGCCAAAATGACGGATCGGTTCGGCGGTGTCGAGCTCGCTGTAGGTTTGTAGGAGTGCCCTGGCGTTGGCCAGCTCTTTGCTGCGGTTGTCGAATTGACTTTCCAGGGAAAAAAAGACCCGGCTGCGTTCTTTTTTCTGTTTTTCCTTATCCCTTATGTCCGCTTCGGTCTCGTCCAGTTGTTTTTTGAGCGCATTGACCCTGTCGTTGGCTTGTTCAAGTGCCGTTATGGTGTTTTGGTTGGCTATGATTTGGGTTGCGGGGGTCTGCCAGTCAATTTTTTGAAAGGTAGTCAGCAACAGGAAGCTGTCAATGTTTTTTAGCGTAGCTGCAAGTCTGGACTCGCGACCGTTTAGGGTTTTCCAGCGGGTTTGCTGGGCATTCAGGCGCTCCTGCAGGTCGGAGAGAGCCGTTCGCAGCAGGGCAATCTTCTCTTTGTTGTCCCAGCCCAGCACGTATTGCTGCCGGTTTCGGATCTCGGGCCGATCGTCTTTTTCGTGGCGGGTAGCATTTTTGAGGAGCCCCTCGCGGGTAATGGCTTTTTCCGCAAGGCGAAAAGCATCGAGGTTTTCGACACACAGGTAGTTGTAGCGGGTTTGGATTTCGTGTTTGATCCAGTCGGTATAGGCAGAGGCTTTGAAGTCGAGTTTGTGGAGGAGTTCGTCTTCCTTGGGCAGGGCAAACCGAGCCCGGGGAAGATCTTTGTCGCTGAAACGATGGTAGATGATCCTGCCGCCGAGGTTGTGGCTGTTGACATAGCGGTTGACCTTCAGGTAGTTGTCCTCCGGCACCAGCAGGCGAAGCGCAAAATTGTGCAGCACGCGCTCAATGGCGGGTTCCCAGTCCCGGGCTTCGGGACGTACCCGGATGAGTTCTCCGATAAAGGGGATATCTTGTGCTGCGGCTCCGGTGGCGGCGAGGATGTCGGCCCGGATGCGGGCAGGATGACCGGTGATGTTGTTTTTTTGCGCACGCAGTTCCTGGATTTCCGCGGAAAGCTGTGCGATATGGGTTTCGGTATCTTCTTTTTCTTTCCGGGCTTGAAAAAGTTCCTCGCTGATGCGGGTCATTTCCTGAGCCGTGGCCTGTGCCATTTTGCGGGCAAGTCCGATCTGTTCCTGAAAAAGTTCCCGGGTTTGCGGATCGGATTGGAGGGAAAGACTTTCAGCCAGCTGGTTGTAGCGGGTCATTTCTTTCTGGCGCTCCGACTTTTCCTGTTCCAGGCGCTTATTGTCCCGCTCCAGGTCGCGAATTTGCCGACCCACCTCATCCAGCTGTATTTGTGCCTTGAGGTCTGCTTTTCGCTCACCCAGGGCCTCGATATCCTGCTCCAGGGCCTCCAGGTGTTCCGCTGTGGCTATTTTTTGCCGTTCCACGGCGATCAGCAGCTCGTCCAGCAGGGCCACCTGTTGTTGGGCAAACCAAAGGGGAGCGATGTGTCGGCGCATTTCCAGTTGGGTCAGGGCAGCTCGGAGCTCGGAGAGGAGCAGCGATTTTTCCCGAATGGGAGCCAACAAACCGATTTGTCGGTATGCTTTTTCTATGGCCGTGTGGGCATCATGGAGGGTCTGAAAATGGGCTTTGATCTTTTGGAACTCCTGTTCGGCATCGCGTTCTTCCAGCATTTGGGTGCGCACAAACTCATCGAGGTTGCCCAGCACCTTGAGTCCGATGGTCTTGTTGAAGAGGGTTTGTGCCTTGGAACCCATCCCAAATGCTTTTTGCAGCCTGCTGCTGTACTCGCCCGGACTGTCGCTAAAAAACAGCACCTCTTTGCTGCCCTGTTTGGGGTATTGCTGCCGCAAGCGCTTTTTCCAGTCGCCCTGGGTGTCGAAAGGCATAAAGTCTTCTGCAATAGACAGTTGTTGGAGGCCGATGATAAAGCTGCGGCGGATGTCGCTGCCGGAGAACCAGCGTGCCTGTGCCAGGGTTACATAGCGGGTACCGGACTGAAACACGGCCAGCAGAACGGACTGTGCCTGGGACTTATCGCTCCGGAGCTTTTTGATTTCGCGGTTGCGGGTCACTTCATTTTCGGTTTCCCCATATTCCCCCATCAGGTAAGTTTCCTCGGTGCGTTCGCCTTTCTCGCCGGCGGTCTGATTGTAGGCCCTGGCGCGGCGTTCGGGCAGAAGGAGGGTCAGGAGACCATCCACGAGGGTTGTTTTTCCGGAGCCGTTGCCTCCGGTCAAGAGGGAGGTTTCCCCTTCCGGAGTCAGGCTATAGATGGCCTGATCGAAGGTCCCCCAGTTCCAGACTTCGAAAGTTTTCAGGCGAAAGCCTCCTTGAGCGGGGTCGGTATTAGAGGGATTTGAGTTCATCTTCCAGTTGTTGTTTCAGGGCTGCTAATTCGTCGTTGGTGATTCGGGCCTTCAGGATGCGTTTGACCTCATAGCGGTATTCATCGGGGGAGGAGCTGGTTTTGTGCACCAGTTTCAGGAAGCCCATGCGCACGCACTCGTCGAGGTGACGGTTGAGTTCGCGGATAAACTTCATTTCATTGGCTTTTTCCTTGAAAAAAAGATCAATGCGGTTGCGGAACTCCCTCGGGGTGATGTAGAGGTTGGCCGTCTCCAGATCGCCCGCTTCAAATTCCAGCAGCCACTCGCGGAGCAGCACGCAGACGATGCTCAGGTCGTAGGAGAGGGGCATGCGCCTGACCAGGCCCAGGGTAGTCCCGGACTCATCTATGGGCATCTGTTTCAGATAAGCATAACCATCGCGTTTGTCAATGACCACTTCGAGCGCAATTTTTTCAAAATACTGGGACAATTCAATCTGGTAGCGGATGATTTCGATCCACAGATCGGATTGATCGTCAGAAATTGGGCCTTGCAGCAATTTTACGGCCGAGCGGGCGTAAGGAGCGATATTCGGTTGGGGGGTATCCATGTCGGGGTATTATCGGGAAAAAACAACCTGTGGCAGATCCAGCCACCGGTGTTGTTGTGGGTCAAACTCAATCAGTTCGCGGGTAGCCTCGTTGACGAAAAACCGTTTGTCGGTTTGCACAAGCGTCACGTAGGCCAGCAGTTCGGCCAGGCCCTTGGTAAGTCCTTTTTCCTGGACGACCTCCCGCAGCGACACTTGTGTTCGGGACTGCAGTAATTCGCGGATATTGGACAGCAATTGTGCCCTGTCCACCAGATCTGTCCGATAAATTTTCGACAAATCGTCCAGATCGGCAAGTCCCAGGCGAGCGCTTGCTGCCGTGGTAACAACGGTATGGTTTTGCGGCCGCTCACCCAGTTTTCTTTCCAGGGGCAGATATACCTCCGGATTCCCTTCCAGGGTAAGGTAGGTCATTTGCGCCGGCTTGTGGTGCACCAACTGCAGGGCCAGTTGTCGGATACCGGCAATCTGTTCGCGGGTCTTTCTCGACTCCAACTGATCCTTGGCAACGATCTCCCGGCTCAGTTTATCTGCCAGCACATTATTCTTATCGAGTACCTTTCGCGCTGCCAGGTGCAGCAGGGTCTTTAATTTGCGCAGGGTGCGCGAGCCTGTGGGAATTCCGCGTTCCTCCATCACCTCATACACCTCCCGGGTAAGTTCGCGGAACTCGGCCTGTCGCTCGTCATCCAGCATAAACTGCCAAAAAGCATAAAAGCTCTTCCCTTGATCGGTATTGCGCAATTCGTGGAGTGCATCGAAAGTCTCCGACAGCAATTTGCCCTTCGACAAGTCGGCCTGCTGTTGGCGCTCATAAATTCGGCGGGTAATCTCTCGGAAATTATCCTCCACCTCCTTGAAATCTCCGATCAGTTCATTGGCCAGGCGGTTCACCTCCTCGTAGCGCGAGCGGATCTGATAATCCTCATAAACAGGCACATAACCATCCTTTCGGATCTGCCGAATCTCCTCTATGATCGCCTGTTTTTTGCGTTGCAGTTCTGCCAGTCGGCGCTCCTTATCGGGATTAGCATGTTCGATAATATCGCGCAGCTTCGCAAAAATATCTTTGAAGCGCGACTCCGTCCCCACGAATGCCCGTTCCCGCAGCAAATCCAGCACCTGAAACACCTTTTCCACGTGTTGGGACAAAAATACGAGGGGTTCCTTGCGCTCATCATCCATCAGGTTGCGCAGGTAATGGGCCTCGATCCAGCGATCTAAGTACCACCGAGCCTTTCCCTCAAAGTCCTGGGACAATCCGGCCGCCCTCATTTCCTCCTCCTCCTCGTCCCGGTATTCGATCAGCTCCAGGTAATCTGCCAGTCGCTGTACCAGTTGTAGGTAGGGCACGGAAATCTGCTCCCCTGTTTTGTACTCCCGATACAAAAAAGAAGCAATCAGTGGCAGGTTTCTCGCCCGCAACAACCGAAGCGATACGGTGGTGTCCAACATCGCCCGCATCCGAAGGATCGCATAGAGGGTGTCCGTCATAATTGTTGTAATACCCAAATATAGGTTAAACCCGGCAGGTTTTATAAAATGAACCCGCCCATTTTTGCATGGAAATTTTCAGTTGTTAAAGTCATTAAGGGTATTAATTTCATCCGGATCGGCATTTTTATTTTCTCGAAAGGAACTAAAACCTAAATCCCTGACGTTTGACATTTTTATTTGTTAGTAGTAACCTTGGAAATATCCTATAACTATGGATAAACTAAAATATTTCTGTGACGTTGATGGCATCGAAAAAAATGCTAAGGATCAAGTGAATAGATATGCACAAAACCAATTTATTGAAAATGTTTGTGCCTTCACAGATATTCACTTTTGTGATGAGAAAGCAGTTCCTGTCGGGGTCGCTTTTTCGACGGAGGATTATTTTTATCCCTTGATCACGGGAAAGGATATTGGATGTGGCGTCATGTATTTGAAAATTTCCAAATCCGATTGGTTGAAACCATTTGATAAGAATGAACATTATCGCGCCTTGAATTTAGCCCATACCAAAATGACGAATGATGGTTTAGGTGGGGGAAATCATTTCTTGTCCTTGGAGGAGGATGACAATAATGTCTATATCCTTTGTCATACCGGTACAAGGGACAGAGGCATTGGACTTTATCAGCATTGCTATGGATTGGTGCAGGATTTTTCTTTGGAATATGGCGCTAAGGTTGATTTTGTCCATACGTCATTTGTAGATGAAAAATTCTTTAAATACTATGAGGATACCCTTGAGTTTGGTTATCAAAGAAGGAAGAATTTTTGTTTAAAAACCCTTATTTTCCTTCAAAATTCGAACTATATCAAATGCG
>JANQWK010000081.1 GCA_030729925.1 Saprospiraceae bacterium | reverse complement strand
TATAAAACGAAAACCACATAACCAAATTATTTTTTGCAAAAATCTTTTTGGTTAACTTTTATCGCCAATAATGACTATATGGTAAAATAACATTTTTTGTGTAATAAAAACACTTAAAAACAGCTGATTGGTTAAACAGGCTGCAAATTTTCACCAATGCTATGCAGTTTTTGGGTTAAAGTGGCTTGCTGGCGGAGGATATTTTAACTTAAGGGGACTAAATTTTTTCCAATGATTGTACGAAATTTTTTGTGTGTGTTGGTGCTTTTGGCGGGAGGCTGGGGCAGCCTTCAGGGGCAGTATGCTACCCGACTAAGGGTAGCAAAGGACGGAACGGGCGATTATACGTCCATTCAGGCAGCCATCAACGATGCCAAGGCTTTTCCCGATGAACCAGTTATCATCGCGATCGGGCCGGGTATATATGAGGAAAAGGTGAGGGTTTATCCCTGGAATACCCGGCTTGTGCTTGAGGGTGCGGATGCGGCGACCACGATTATCCGGTATCGGGACCACTTTAAGCAAGTCAATTTGGGACGAAACAGTACTTTTCACACCTGGACCTTGTCCGTAGAGGCAGATGATGTGATCCTGCGCAACCTGAGTATCATCAATGCTGCAGGACCGGTAGGCCAGGCCCTTGCGCTTTCGATTACCGGAGATCGTTGTGTGGTGGAGCGCTGTGTGCTGAAAGGCTACCAAGATACCCTCTACTGCAGCGGAGAGGGGGCTCGACAGTATTTTCGAGAATGTACGATCGAAGGAACGACCGATTTTATTTTTGGCAACGCAACCGTATTGTTCGAGTCCTGCACCCTGCATTCCCTTGCCGATTCCTACATCACAGCGGCTTCTACCACGCCCCGACAAGACTACGGCTTCGTTTTTCGCTATTGCGAGCTTACCGCAGCCCCCGGAGTGACCCGGGTTTTCTTGGGCCGACCCTGGCGGAAATACGCCAAAACGGTTTTCCTTCATTGCGAATATGGACCACATATCCTCCCCGAGGGCTGGGAACGGTGGAGCAATACCACGGCACCCGAAACGACCTTCTACGCCGAATACCGGGAAAAGCCTGTTCCGGGAAGGGTTCCCTGGTCGAAACAACTCCGCCGACGCGATCTAAAACAGTACTCCCTACCCAAAATATTCCGGGACTGGACACCCGAATAATTTCCCTACACCCGACAAAAATCAATACCATGAAATTTTCCTGCCTGCTTTTGTGTCTGCTCTGTTCCTGCTTCCCCCTCTTTGCCCAAACCGTAGTTCCCCTCTATCCCGGGACAATCCCCGGGAACCGAAGCAGCCTGGACCAAGGTAAATCCGAACAACGAAGTCCCGCAAACGGACTGGCTTATTTCGATACGACCCACCCCTCCCTTACCGTGTACCGCCCGCCCGTACCCAACGGCAAAGCGATCGTGGTTTGCCCGGGAGGTGGCTACGTGCGAACCGCCTTCGAGAAGGAAGGTACCCGCGTGGCACAACGCCTGCTCCAAGATAGCATCACTGTTTTTGTGCTGCAATACCGCCTGCCCAACCCCGAGTTCCAGACCGATCCCTCCCTCGCTCCCCTCCAGGATGCCCTCCAAGCTATCCGGTTGGTACGAACCCAGGCCGCCAATTACCAACTCAATCCCCAACAAATTGGCATCATGGGCTTCTCCGCAGGTGGACACCTCGCAGCTACCGCAGCAACTAAATTTTTGCCCGACCACTCCAACAGACCCGATTTTGTGATCCTGATCTACCCCGTGATCAGCTTTTCCGATTCGCTTACCCACAAAGGATCCCGGGAACGCCTGCTCGGCAAAAATCCGGATGCCGCCACGATCCGGGAATGGTCCGCCGATCTACAAGTTCGTTCCAATACTCCCCCCGCTTTCCTGGTCCACGCCGGCGACGATACCTCCGTACCCGTTGGCAATAGCCTGACTTTTTACCAAGCCTGCCTCAATTACGACATTCCCGCCGAAATGCACTTGTACCCCCACGGCGGACACGGATTCGGACTGCACAACCCAACTACCCGAGATGACTGGACCGACAGGCTTACCTTCTGGCTGCAATCCCTGCCCTGATGAAGGAGTTGCCGATCCAACTGGATGGTTACTTTTTGAAGCGCCAGGGTATTAATAAGGGTAATCCAGGTGCAAGGCACCTTAAGGTGCCTTGCACCTGTGTTTTAAGTATTTGATTTTCAATATTTTGATTTCAAAAAACACTAACC
>JANQWK010000080.1 GCA_030729925.1 Saprospiraceae bacterium | reverse complement strand
ATTAGATAAAAAAACTGACAAATGTCCCAACAAGTCCAAAAAATGCTCTTGGAAAGTTGGGGCATTTTTAATACAGGTGGAAGGCACCTTAAGGTGACTTGCACCTGTGTTAACATTTGATTTATCACCTGTATTCTCCGTTGAGCACCTTACCGTTTCCACTTAATATTACAGCCCGCACTGGGAATCTGGGGCTGCGGCACGGGTTTACCTGCAAGAATAGCATCAATTGCGGCTCGCAAATCTGCTCCGGTCAGCGGAAGGTCATTTTTTGGGCGAGAGCCATCCAATCTCCCTGCATAAGCCAGTTTCATATCTCCGTCGAATACAAAAAAATCAGGGGTACAAGCGGCATCGTAGGCTTTGGCGACTTCCTGGGTTTCGTCGTACAAATACGGGAAAGTATAGCCTGCTTCTGCAGCGGTAATTTTCATTTTTTCCGGACTGTCATCCGGATAATTTTCAACATCGTTGGAACTGATGCCTACAAAATGTACCCCCTTGGGCGAGTAGTCGCTGACTACCCGAACGATCTCCGGGTTGACATGGATCACGTAAGGGCAGTGATTGCACAAAAACATCACTACGGTAGCTACTTCCGATTGTATCGCGTGCAGGTCTATCATGCGTCCACTCACCGTATCCGGCAGGTTGAAGTAGGGCGCAGGCGTGCCCAGGGGCAGCATATTGGATTCTGTTAGTGCCATGATGGTATTTGATTTGTAAATTACAGACAATTCGGGTTGATGCCGAGGATGTAGTTTTCCCGTATTCCTATACGCACCGCCGTTTCATGCCCCAAAAAACCGGTGATCTGCTCGTTGCGCATGGAGTCCCTGGCCAGATCGGTAAGGGGCTTGGCTATCGGAAGGAAAGACCAGTGCCATTTTTCTTCTTCATAGCCGTTGGGCCTGTCGCTGCCTTTAGCCGTGTAGGGCTGACAGAATCCGTATTTATAGGCATTGTTGATGAGCCAGTTGTAAATTGTTAGTCCTTCGCCTGCGGCAAAAAAACTGTTGGTCAAGGCATTGAGGTCAATGTCCGTACCCCAGTGATGGCGCGATGAGCCGGGCATAGAACTGTAACGCAATATTTTGCGCGCACGCGCTTCTGCATCGGCTACCTCCGCCGACAAATATTCGCCGTCCACCTGCCGCTTTCCGGTCCATTTGTCTTCCCAAATGCGTTTTTGTGCCTCAAAGTTGCGGGTAGCAGATACAATGGTGAGTACGATTCCATCCCTCGCCGCATCCCGGTGCATGCGCTTGAAAGCTTCATAGGTATCCTTACGCAGGTAAATGCCGGTTTTATTGGTGTGTGCAGGGTCAATAGCCGTGAAATCAGGATGTGTGGCCGGCTCGAATTGCCCGGTAAGGTAGGAGATCTCGGTAGGGATAGGTCCCAGGATTTTGGACAGCCAGTCGTTGGTGGTAGTGTCTTCCGGGGCAGTCCCGACTTCCGTACTGGCTTCCGCGATTGGTGCTTCGGTGTTACTTTCGCAGGCGAAAAAGGAAAAGGCAGCGATAAGTAGTACCATCGGAGACAAAGGGCGTTTTTTCATAATCGTTTGGTTAATAGTCAAATTCGAGCGTTTCAGCAGGGTAGCCAAATAAGCAGGAAGCTTTAATAATTTTTGAAACTTTCGGGGGAACCTGCGCCTCCCAGCCTTTTTCTCCTTTTTGGATTTGTTCGAGTACCTGTTGGGTGAAAATGTCCAGCACGCCCGGATCAAACTTTCGGATATCATTGATCTGGCGGTTTTCTATGAGGTGTTTGTACAAAAACCTCACCCCTTCAGGAACAGGAAGGTTGGATCCCGTCATATACTCGGCACTGCCTTCCTGCAAAGAGGGAAAAGCATAGTACCTGACCTTGTAGGCAAATAATTTTCCAAAGGCTGCAATCAGTTGCCCGTCCAGGTGGGCATAGTATTTTTCGTTGATCAATTCGAGCAGGTTTCGGGCCTCAAGCACCAGCGCCAGTTGTGCAACTTTATAATCGTCCAGATAGTCCATCAGGTCCTGAACCTCCTGGCAGCGGGTAAGCATGACGGTGTGCCCCAGAGCATTGAGCAAAATAGCCCGATCGAGAAAGTCTTTTTCATCCGGCAAACGGGTCTCGGCATCGCAGAGATGGTCGTAGGGGATCTCCGTAAGCAGATAGGTTTTGCTTACCTCCACCTCCGGTTCACCCCTAAATTGCAGATAAGCCTGGTTGATCATCTCGGTATGGTACAGCGTGGGAGGCTGAAAAGCCGTTCGGACAACCATCAGGTGTTTTTTGTATAGAAATTCCGAGGCGTGCAAACTGTGCCCGTCTGCGCCAAATATGGCCACATTGGTCAGCCCGTGTTTGATGAGCTTGAGACTGAGTATCCGGTTGTCCAGTTCTTCGAAGTCCGGCCCGGTAAGTCTGACCATGTCTATCTTGATTCTGCCGTGCAGCCCGTCGAGCAGCGACTGCAATAGCGCATCCGGGTCGCTGTGGTAGCGAAAACAGGCATAGATCAGGTTGACTCCCAAAATTCCTATGGCCTGTTGTTGCAAATGATTGTCGTTGTCCAGCATGCGCGCATGCAAAACAAGGTCGTTGGGCAGACTGCCCGGACTGAGCTGAAAGCGAATGCCCAGCCAACCATTGCCCTTGATGGTGCGCTGAAAGTTAATGGCCGAAACGGTGTCCGCAAAGGCGAAAAAATTAGTATTAGGGCGCTCCTGCTGCAGGCGGTGCTCCATGAGCTCGTACTCGTGGTCGAGCATTTTGTAGAGCCGCGATTCACAGACATAGCGACCACTTTCTTCCGGACCGTAAATCTTATCGGAATATACTTTGTCGTAGGCAGACATCGTTTTGGCAATGGTGCCTGCCGCACCGCCTACCTGAAAGAAGTAACGCGCCACTTCCTGGCCAGCCCCAATTTCGGCAAAGGTGCCGTAAATGGAGGGATCCAGGTTGATTTCGAGTGCTTTTTGTTCGGTTTCTAATCTTTGGCGCATAACGATGTGGCTGTGTAAGCAAGAAAAGGGGGTAAGATTTTGCGGCAAAAATAACAATTCTCTACCAAAAGCGGGTTGGAGATGGCTTTAATTGAACTATTTGCCCGCGCAAAAAGTTAAGCCCGAAATACCTTCCGGCAAGTTTTGTTACTTTTGCAGTTCGAAGGATAGACCTATTAAAATAACAGGCAGTATGTTTCCAAAATACGATGTAATCGTTGTGGGTGCCGGCCATGCCGGCTGTGAAGCAGCAGTGGCAGCAGCGAACCTGGGTTCAAAGGTGCTGCTGGTGACGATGAATATGCAAACGATCGCCCAGATGTCCTGCAATCCCGCTATGGGCGGAGTGGCAAAAGGCCAGATTGTGCGCGAAATAGATGCACTGGGCGGTTATTCGGGTATCGTGACCGACCATACGATGGTACAGTTCCGGATGCTGAATTTGTCCAAAGGTCCCGCAATGTGGAGCCCCAGGGCACAAAGCGATCGCTTCGAGTTTGCCAAAGTCTGGCGACAAATGCTGGAAGCCCACCCCAATATTGATTTTTGGCAGGAAATGGTCAAAGGGCTGGTCGTGAAAGATAACCGCGTCAAAGGGGTGCGCACCGGTATGGGCCTCGAAATCGAAGCAGCAGCAGTGGTGCTTACCAACGGAACTTTCCTCAATGGGATTATTCATATCGGAGAGAAACAGCTGGGCGGTGGCCGTGCCGGCGAAAAGGCGGCAACCGGTATTACCGAACAATTGATCGAACTGGGCTTCGAGGCAGGTCGCATGAAAACCGGTACGCCCCCCAGGGTGGATGGACGTACCCTGGATTGGTCAAGAATGGAAGTTCAGCCAGGCGACGAACAGCCCGGCAGGTTTTCTTTTACCGAGACACCTCGGCTGACCAACCAAATGCCCTGCCATATTACTTATACCGATCCCAAAGTGCACGAAGTGCTGCGCACCGGCTTCGATCGCTCGCCCATGTTCAATGGCCGAATTCAGGGACTCGGACCGCGCTATTGCCCTTCCATAGAGGATAAAATTGATCGCTTCGCCGAACGCGACCGACACCAGTTGTTCGTGGAGCCCGAAGGACGCGATACCTGCGAGATTTATGTCAACGGTTTTTCTTCTTCCCTGCCGGAAGATGTTCAATACAAGGCACTCCGCCTGATCCCAGGCTTCGAAAATGCCAAAATGTTTCGCCCGGGCTATGCGATCGAATACGATTTTTTCCCGCCTACCCAGCTTAAAATTACCCTCGAAACCCATCTGGTCAAGAATTTGTTTTTCGCAGGCCAAATCAATGGTACCACCGGCTACGAAGAGGCTGCCAGCCAAGGCCTGATCGCCGGCATGAATGCCCACCTGGCTATCCGTGAGGAGGCTCCCCTGGTCCTGAAACGCTCGGAGGCCTACATCGGAGTGCTGGTTGATGACCTGGTGAACAAAGGGACAAAAGAACCCTACCGGATGTTTACTTCGAGAGCAGAGTACCGCATCCTGCTTCGCCAGGATAATGCCGACCTGCGTCTCAGCCCCATCGCTCACAAACTTGGCGTTGCAGGGATGGATGACCGCATGGAGCGGGTACATACCAAAGCGCATGCAGCTCGCGAAATCGAACGCCACCTCGAGTCAATGAGCGTACATCCGGATCAAATCAATGGTTATCTCAATCAGTTGGGAAGTGCTCCGCTGACGCAAAAAGTAAAACTGCTGGGCATCCTCCTGCGTCCACAAATCGGTTTGGCCGATCTTCGAGCCGTACTCCCTGATCTCCATACGTACCTGGGAGCCTTCGATGAAGAGTCCGTCAACTTGGCAGAAATCAACATGAAATACGCCGGATATATCAAGAAAGAACAGGAACTGGTAGATAAAATGAGTCGCCTCGAAGAGGTGAACCTGCACGATAACCTGGATTATGGGGGACTGAAATCACTGTCGGCCGAAGCACGAGAAAAACTAACCCGCATGAAACCCCGAACCATTGGCCAAGCCAGCCGGATCAGCGGGGTCTCGCCCGCAGATATTTCCGTGCTACTGGTTCATCTGGGACGATAAATTTAATTTGTTTTTAATTTTTTAATTAAAAACAAATTGTTTATTTTTGAGACTTGTAAGGGATAACGCCATTCACAAGGCGCATCTGCATATTTGGTTGATTAATCTCCGTTCGTTATGCGAAAGTCTTCAAAAGTCCTGTACGCGAAGCTGTCAAAACGCTTGACCACCTGGCTGGGTGCTTACTCTCCGGGGTATCTGTTGGCTATGGCAGGGGCCGGTATCTTGGGTTCGGCTGTTGTGTTTGGACTTTTGCTGAGCAGTCTGACCTATTTCGGGGCTTTCGGGGAAGTGCCTGGTTACCAGGTGCTGAAAGCTGTAAAAAACAGGACGGCCTCAGAGGTGTACGCCGCCGACGGGGCACTGCTGGGTAAGTACTACATTGAAAATCGCCAGAATGCCGATATGGAGGAGATTACGCCGCTGCTGGTAAATGCCCTGGTGGCGACCGAGGATGCGCGTTTTTTCGAACATAGTGGCATTGATTTCCGGGCCTGGATGCGGGTGCTGGTGAAGTCCATCCTGCTGATGGATGAGTCTTCCGGCGGGGGAAGTACCCTGAGCCAGCAGTTGGCCAAAAACTTATACCCCCGCAGTGATTACTGGTTTTTTTCGATCTTCATCAACAAAATCCGCGAGATGATCGTGGCGCGCCGGCTTGAAGCGCTGTATGACAAGGAAGAATTGCTCCGGATGTATCTGAATACAGTGCCTTTCAGCGAAAATGTTTACGGGATTAAGGTGGCAGCCCAGCGTTTTTTTAATACGGCTCCGGAAAAATTGAAAGTGGAGGAGGCAGCTGTACTGATTGGTATGCTTAAGGGGACTACAATATACAATCCTATAAAGTATCCGGAAAGGGCGCTTCAGCGCCGCAATTTGGTAATCAGCCAAATGGCTCGTTATGGGTACCTCAGTGAAAAAGAGAAAGCATCTTTGCAGGCCTTGCCCATCAAACTCAAACCCAACAAAGAAGGAACCAACCTGGGCGTGGCTACTTATTTTCGGGAACATTTGCGTTTGGAACTGGAACAATTGCTGAAGTCCCTGAAAAAGCCGGATGGGACCTCCTATAACCTCTATACGGATGGCCTGAAGGTGTTTACTACCCTGGATGCCGGCATGCAACGTTATGCCGAGGAGGCAGTAAGCAGTCAGATGGCTGTGCTGCAGGGTCGGTTTTATGAGGATTGGAAGAAAGGAGTTCCCTGGGGAAGTAATGCGGTGCTACAACGCGCAGTCGAACGCTCGGCAAGGTACCAGGCCTTACAGGCTACCGGCCTTTCCCCCGAAGCGATTAAGGCTGTGTTCGACAAACCTGTCAAAATGACGGTTTTTAGCTGGAAGGGGGGCGAAGCAGAAAAGGAGATGAGTCCGCTGGATTCTGTAAAGTATTATCTCACCCTGCTGAATACAGGTTTGCTGGCAGCTGATCCGCACACGGGGGAGATCAAGGCATGGGTAGGGGGGATCAACCATAAGTATTTTCAGTACGATCACGTAAAATCCCGCCGACAAACCGGCTCTACGTTCAAACCCGTTGTTTATGCCGCAGCCCTGCAATCCGGAATGCTACCCTGCGAATATACGCCCAATCGGGAAGTAACGTATTCCGAATACGAGGATTGGCAGCCCAAAAATGCAGATGGCAAATACGGTGGGGTGTATGCGATGGCCGGGGCACTTACCCATTCCGTAAATGCAGTTTCCGTGGAAGTGGCCCTGCGTGCAGGTCTGAAAAGTGTGGCCAGGTTGGGTGAAAGTATGGGTATTCAACAGGATGTTCCGGCAGTTCCCGCTATCGCCCTGGGAGCGGTAGATGCTTCCCTCATGGATATGGTTCGGGTATATGCTACTTTAGCCAATGGTGGACTTACCCCGGAGTTGTTTTACCTGGATCGGATTGAGACATCAGATGGAAAAGTCCTCGTACAGGGTAAAAAACCGGATCCCCGCAAGTTTAAACGCAGCCTGGAAGAGGATTACAGCGCGGCAGTGATACAGATGATGGAGAAGGTGGTGAATGAGGGTACCGGTAAGCGCCTTCGTTCAGGATATGGACTGACGATGCCCCTTGCAGGGAAAACAGGAACTACGCAAAATCAGACCGATGGCTGGTTCCTGGGCTTTACTCCTGGTCTGGTAGTAGGCTCCTGGGTAGGGGCAGATCACCCGGCCGTACACTTCAGATCGCTGGGCTACGGTCAGGGCGCGGCTACCGCGCTGCCGATCTGGGGAACTTTCATGAACAAAGTGGCTTCCAGTAAAAAGTTATCGCGCTATACACAAGGTACTTTTCCCCAGCCTTCCCCTTATTTTCAAACCTTGATGGCCTGCCCCGATTTTCTGGATGAACCGCCCGTGATGGATGAACTGCTGGCCATTAATCCGGAGGATATGGCCTACCTACAGCAGGTTTTTTCCGGAATGTCTTCTTCCGAACTGCTCGATATCCTGCGTACAAGGCCGCGAAGGAGCTTTGAAACAGTCGTGGAGTACGCCGAACGCTTGCAACGGGTTCAGGCGAGGTGGGAAAACCAGGAAGAACGGGTGGAAAAGTTAAAGGCGTTCTGGAGTAAGGTGTTTTTTTCAGGCAATAATTCTTCAAACGAACAGCAGCAATGATTTTCCGGGAAAGCGGAATGACTTTCGAGTTTGCTCCAAAACGCTGGATCGTAAAAGATTTTGACCATCATCCCTTTTATCGAATATTGAGCGGAGAGGGCTTCAAAGGCGTGGATTTTATTGGATTGCTGGACAAAGAGACGCTGGTTTGTATGGAAGTCAAATATTATCGCCAAAGTTTTCCCGAGTCCAAAGAGGCATTGCTCCACTTCCTGCATCAAGAGGCGGAAAAAGTATTGCAAAAAATGGAGGATACGCTGTATGTGGTAGGACTAATCCACCAATACCATCGTCGCAAACGACTGTTTCGATTGCTGGAACCCATGGTGTCCCGATATCCTCGTATTTATAGGGAATGGGGCTTTTGGAGCAAAGCCAAACAATTGTCTGCTTCGCCAGCTCATTGCAAGTTTGTATGGTTTGTAGGGTTTACTTCTCCCGATACAACAGCGCTACTTTATCAATTACCAGATCTTTTACAATTGTTCCACCCGCACTTGTCCTTGTGCTTTGCCCCAATTGCCCATACCCTTTCTTTTAAGGTTCAACCGGATACGGTTCCACATCAAGGCGTATTCAGCAATTTCTCATGTGGCATTTTTTGATCAAATTCGAAATATTG
>JANQWK010000079.1 GCA_030729925.1 Saprospiraceae bacterium | reverse complement strand
CCCCAAACGTAACCGCCACCACCCTACTTTTTCAGTTTTTTTTCCGCAGGAATCCAAAAACACCTTGATAAGGTACCTGTGGCGGGCTATCAGCAAGAACCCGGCAGTCGTTGGCAGCAGCACAAAAAAAGCTATATCTTGTCGCCACAATTGTGAAAATATACTTATTGCTAAGTGCATGACAAGGGATGATTTCAAGGCAATGGTGGATACCATTCCAAAGCAACCGGGGGTTTATAAGTTTCTTGGCGAACAGGATTGCATTTTGTACGTTGGCAAGGCCAAAAACCTGCGCAATAGGCTCTCCTCCTATTTTGTGGATGCCAAAGACAAGGCCTTCCGAACCCGAACCCTGGTCAAGAATGCACGAAAAATAGATTTTACGATTGTGGAGACCGAGTCCGACGCGCTTTTGCTCGAGAATACCCTGATCAAACAGTTTCAGCCGCGGTACAATGTCATGCTGAAGGACGATAAGTCCTACACGTATATTTGTGTCAAAAAAGAGCCTTTCCCACGGGTTTTTCTTACCAGAAGGGTATTCAGAGATGGTTCTACGTATTTCGGTCCCTATACTTCGAAATTCAGACTAAAGACCATCCTGGAGCTGATCAAACAACTGTTTCCTCTCCGGACTTGTAAACTTAACCTGGGAGCGGATCAGATTAGCAAAGGGAAGTACAAGGTGTGTCTCGAATACCATATCAAAAATTGTATGGGTCCTTGCGAAGGACTGGAGTCGCCCGAGGCTTATCAACACAAAATAGACCAGGTGGCCAATATTCTGAGAGGGAACTTTGGTGCCGTAAAGGCCCATTTTAAAGCCGAAATGCAAGAGCTTGCCGAAAACCTGGAGTTTGAAAAGGCCCAGCAAATCAAAGAAAAACTCGAGGCTTTTGAGGATTATCAAAGCAAATCTACCGTGGTAAATCCCGCCATCAAAGACGTGGATGTCTTTTCGATCTGCTCAGATGAAAAAGAAGCCTACGTCAATTACCTGAAGATCGTAAACGGAGCAATCATACAGGCGCACACCCAGGAGATGGTCAAAAATCTCGACGAAGCAGAGCCGGATCTGCTGGCCTTCGTGATCCCCGAACTGCGCACCCGCTTCAATAGCATCGCTCCGGAGCTGATCCTGCCCTTCGAGGTTCCCGTTACAGAAGCAGACCTGAAAGTGACTGTTCCGAAAATTGGCGATAAAAAGAAATTGTTGGAACTGTCCGAAAAAAATGGGCGCTACCACATGCTCCTCAAACAAAAAGAGCGCAGCAGTAAGGTGAATAAGCAAACCCCCACAGAGCGCATCCTGCGAACCCTGCAACAGGACCTACAGATGGATGCCCTGCCCCTGCACATCGAGTGTTTCGATAATTCCAATATCCAGGGAGCTTATCCGGTAGCGGCCTGCGTAGTATTCAAACAGGCAAAACCTTCCAAAAAAGATTATCGGCATTTTAATATCAAAACCGTGGAGGGCCCCAACGACTTCGCCTCCATGGAAGAGGTGGTGTTCCGACGCTACAAACGAGTATTGGACGAGGGTGGCGAACTGCCGCAACTGATCGTGATAGATGGCGGCAAAGGACAACTAAGCTCCGCCATGCAAAGCATTACCCAACTGAATTTGCAAAACCGCATTACCGTTATCGGGATAGCAAAGCGACTGGAAGAGATTTTTTTTCCCGGCGACTCCGTCCCTCTGTATATCAACAAAAAGTCAGAGTCCCTCAAATTGATCCAACAACTGCGCAACGAAGCGCACCGCTTTGCCATTACCTTTCACCGCAACAAGCGCTCTGCCGATTTTACCAAGACAGAACTCACCACCATCCCCGGCATTGGTGCCAAAACCGCAGAAAAACTACTCCAGGCTTTTGGTTCTATCAAAAAACTCAAAACAGCTTCTGTGACAGATATTTCTGCAGTAGCGGGCCTGGCTGTCGCCAAAAAAATCCACCACTACTTTACAACACAGGCGTCCGACCCCCATCCACAGTAAGATTGGTTCCCGTGATGTAAGCCGCAGCAGGTGTCGCCAAAAAGGCAACCGCCGCCGCAATTTCTTCCGGCTTGCCAAACCTCCGCATGGGAATCTCAGCCTGCATGTGCGCTTCCACCTCCAAAGGCGTCGCTCCGGTTTTCCCGGCTTTGTTGTCAATAATCTCCTGCAAACGCTCCGTTGCAGTAGCCCCCGGCAAAACATTATTGACCGTTATTCCATAAACAGCCAACTCGTTGGCCATAGTCTTTGCCCAGCTCGCTACCGCCCCACGGGTCGTGTTACTTACTCCCAAACCGTCCAGCGGCGCTTTTACAGAGGTGGAAATGATGTTGATAATGCGCCCGTATCCCGCCTGTTTCATCCCCGGCAACAGCAACATGCTGATCAGGTGGTTGCATAGCAAGTGGTTGTGGTAAGCCTGCAAAAAACCATCCCTGCTCGCCTGCGTCACCGGACCCGCCGGAGGACCTCCGGTGTTGTTGACCAAAATGTGGTAAACGTTTTGGGCGACAGCCTGACTGATCTTCGCTTCCAGATCGTCTTGATTGCTAAAATCCACCGCAATAAAATCATGCTGCTGCCCCCTGGAAGTATCCAGCTCCTGTAAGGTCTGTTGCAATCTTTCAGCCGATCTCGCAAGCAAGGTAACGTTGGCTCCCAAAGCAGCCAATTCAATCGCCGATGCCTTGCCAATACCTTTGCTGCTTCCCCCTACCAAGGCATTTTTACCGGTTAGGTTAATATCCATTATGTTAGTTGATTTAAGGGTTTTTGGTTACTTTTACTCAAAGCCTTAAGGTAAAAATTTTTAAAAACAATTACTATGATTGCAAAACCATTTAACCTGCAAAAATGGGTGGATGACAATCGGCACTTACTCAAACCTCCGGTTGGTAACAAACAGGTCTATGTCGAAAATGAAGATTTTATCGTCATGGTGGTAGGCGGCCCTAATGGCCGTAAAGATTATCACTATGAGGAAGGAGAAGAGCTGTTTTACCAGATCGAAGGAGATATTACCCTGAAAATCATCAATGAAGCCGGCCAACGGGAAGATGTCCATATCCGGGAAGGCGAAATGTTTTTGCTCCCCCCAAGAATGCCACATTCTCCCCAACGCCCGGCCAATACGATAGGCCTGGTCATTGAACGACACCGAAGAGCCGGAGAGGAGGATAAATTGATGTGGTTCTGCGAAAATTGCAACCACAAATTACACGAGGCAAGTTTTCAGATGAAAGATATTGTAAAGGAACTTCCCGTAGTGATGAAGGCGTTCATGGACGATGAAAATCTCAGAACCTGCGGTGCCTGCGGTACCGTGATGCAAAAAATGTAGCCCGCGCCATCCACATGAAGAAAACCTATTTTGCCTCAGATTTTCATCTGGGAGTGGAAGGGCGCTTGTCGAGCGAGGCGCGCGAAAAACAAATTGTGCGCTGGCTCGATCGTATTGCCCCGGACGCCGATGCCCTATACTTGGTAGGCGATGTGTTCGATTTTTGGTTTGAATACAAAAAAACGGTACCCAAAGGTTATACCCGGTTACTCGGAAAACTGGCAGCCCTGAGCGATAACGGCCTACCCATTTACTTCTTTACCGGCAACCACGATATGTGGATGTTTCGGTATTTCGAAGAGGAACTGGGCATACCGACCTACCGGGAACCGATCATCCGGGAACTGGGTGGAAAAACTTTTTTTATTGGTCATGGCGATGGACTGGGGCCGGGAGATTACGGCTATAAGTTTTTGAAAAAAGTCTTCAACAACCGCCTTTGTCAACGCATGTTTGCCGCGCTCCACCCCGACCTGGGCATTTCCCTGGCCATGTATTTTTCGGGTAAAAGTCGGGAGGGAAACAAGGAGCTGGCGACCTTCATGGGGCCAGATAAAGAATGGCTGGTTCAGTTTTGTAACGATTACCTGGATACCCGGGAAGTTGATTTTTTCATTTTTGGTCACAGGCATTTGCCTATAGATTATGTGCTAAAAAATGGCCGTACGCGCTACATTAACTTGGGTGAGTGGATACACAGCAATTCTTATGCAGTTTTTGACGGGGAACATCTTGCTGTGGAATTTTTCGAACAGGAGCAGGGCTTCGTTTTTGGGAAGTAACTCTAATGTTTGGCGCTGGTTGATCGTCAGTGGTCTTTTTTGTTGCATCATCCGGTCTAACGCCCAAGGTACCCCTGATACCGCCTCCCTCCTTTGGCAAAAATCGCTCCGAGGCACCGCACTCCGCATAGATCGCCTGGATCAGTTGTATGTGGTTAACCAAGCGAACGAACTCGTCAAATTCAACCTGGCAGGCGAAGAACAGGCACGGTACAACCAAAACCGAATGGGCCCCATAGGATTAGTAGATCCCTTCGACCCTTTTTCAGTCGTGGTATATTATCCCGAGTTCCAGGTTGTTCAGGTACTCGACCGCACCCTGAATCTGCAATGGTCACTGGACTTTAATCGCCTGGATCTGCTCGATATCACTACGGTTGGGGCTTCCAACGACAAAAATATCTGGGCCATAGACCGCATCAGCAATCGCCTGCTGAAGTTTAACCCTGCGGGAAAAATACTGACAGAAAGTCCCGCTTTTACCCTGCTTTCCAAAACAATTCCAAATTTTACCAGCATACAAGCGTCCGGTAGCCTGGTCTATGCCTTCGAACCCGGTAAAGGATTCTGGGTATTCGACCAGTTCGGTCAGTTTGTCAAACCATTATCCCTCCCCGGCATCACCCATTACCAACTCTTCGATAACCAAATCCTCTACTACAACACTACTTCCTGGCAGCTGTACGACCTTCAAGCACACCTTACCACCCCGGTGAACCTGCCAACACCCAAGACCGTTTTTTCGTTTGCCCTGACGGGAAAAAAATGGATCCTCCTACATTCCGAAACCCTTTTGTGTTTTTTGCTCCCCAGCCAGTTTTAACCCCGCCCTATAATCTCGAAAAATGCTTTTTTTTATGGTTGTTAAAAATCTAATGTTATGTAAACCAACACCTTAAAGCTCAGGTGGAAGCCACCTTAAGGTGCCTTCCACCTGATTACCCCTGTTAATACTTCCACCCCCCTCCAAGGTAACCATCCACCAATGCCTTTTTTAAAAAAAATTTTCCCCTACAAACCATCCGTTTGCTTGGTCCCCCTACCAGGATATTGACCTCATGCCCTAATTTTTTGCCGAAGGCGAAATGCAAAAATTAATTAGTTTACTTATATTTGTTGTACTAAATATTATTACACCAACAATAATTGATTGCACCAGATGCTCCCGACGATAGCCGACAAAAAATCCAGCGTTTCCGCCTTTTTCCTGGAAAGGACCAGCAAGCGAATGAAGCAATTTTTTCAGGAGCGCTTGACCGCTGCACAAACCGACATCACCATTGATCAGTGGGTAGTGCTGCAGGAACTTCAGCGACAAGATGGGCAGAGTCAGATGGATATCGCCAGAGCTACCTACAAAGATGCGGCTACCCTTACCCGGATTATTGATTTGCTCTGCAAAAAAGAACTGACCAAGCGCGTTGCCGATGACACAGACCGGCGTCGTTTTAATGTTTTTCTGACCCAAGACGGACACACAAAAATTGCCGATGTGCTGCCCATCATCCAGGAATGTCGGTCCCGAGCCTGGGCAGGTCTATCAGATGAAGCAGTAGATCACTTGGTAAAGACGCTCAATCATATATACGACAACCTTACAGCACCTTCCTAACCACATACCAGCGCCATGCATTACTACAAACTGGGGCATATTCCCCCGAAAAGACATACCCAATACCGCAAACCCGATGGCAGCCTGTTCCATGAAGAGGTTTTTTCTACCGAAGGGTTTAGCAATCTGTACAGTATTCTGTACCACCACCACGCACCCACCCAGATCGTCCAGGTTGAAGCACCTTTTTCGGTGAAACCGGACATTGTACCCAATGAACAACTGAAGCACCGAAGCTTCAACGGGTTTCAGGTGAAACCGGAAAAGGATTATCTGAAGAGCCGAACTGCCGTGCTGGTCAACGACGAGTGCAAGATTTCCCTGGCAGCACCCTCATCCGGCATGCACGACTATTTTTTTAAAAATGCAGATGCGGACGAAATCATCTTTGTACACGAAGGCACCGGCATACTCAGGACCATGTACGGACTGCTTCCTTTTGCCTACGGCGATTACCTCTATATCCCAAGAGGGACGACCTACCAACTGAGTTTTGAAGATGCCAATAACCGACTCCTGATCGTGGAGTCAACAAGCGCCATCGTGCCCCCCAAACGCTATCGAAATGAATTTGGCCAGCTGCTCGAACACGCCCCTTTTTGCGAACGCGATATCCGCAAACCGGAAGTACTCGAAACCCACGACGCACAGGGCGAGTTTCTGTTTTATATCAAAAAACAAGACCTGGTCTATCCCTACTATTATCTCAACCATCCCTTTGATGTGGCAGGCTGGGACGGCTATGTCTATCCCTATGCCTTCTCCATCCACAACTTCGAACCCATTACCGGTCGCATCCACCAACCCCCGCCGGTACACCAAACCTTCGCAACCAGAAGTTTCGTGATCTGCTCTTTTGTTCCACGACTGTTCGATTATCACCCACAGGCCATACCCGCCCCCTACAACCATAGCAATATTGATAGCGATGAGCTCCTGTATTATGTAGATGGCGATTTTATGAGCCGCAAACATGTAGAAAAAGGCATGCTTACCCTGCACCCCGCCGGTATTCCCCATGGGCCCCACCCGGGTACCGTAGAAAAAAGTATCGGTGCTAAAGAAACCCGGGAATTGGCCGTCATGATAGATACTTTCAAACCCCTGTATATCACCCAAAAAGCACTTGAAATCGAAAACCCGGATTACCATAAAAGCTGGTTACCCTAAATCAAATCACCATGGAAACAACCCTTCAAAAAAACAAACCGCTCACTCAAACAGATGCTTTTCCCATACTGGGGACAGATCACGTGGAGTTTTATGTCGGTAATGCCAAACAGGCCATGTTCTATTATCAGCATGCGTTTGGATTTGAGCCCATTGCCTACAAAGGACCTGAAACAGGCTTCCGCGATACGGTTTCTTATGTTGTCCAACAAGGTAAGGTGAGATTTGTGCTGACCTCCGCACTCCATCCCGAACATCCCGTTGCCAAACATGTGCAACTACACGGTGATGGTGTGAAAGTACTGGCGCTGCAAGTTCCCGATGCCGCCTATGCTTTTGAAACCGCTCTTGCAAAAGGTGCCAAGCCGGCAGCAGATCTGCATACCACAACAGATGAACACGGTACCCTTACTACCGCTTCTATCCATACCTACGGCGATACCCTGCATACCTTCGTGGAAAGGACCTCTTACTCCGGAAGCTTTATGCCGGGGTTCGAACCCTGGACCAGCAAAGCCCCTACGACCCCTATAGGTCTGAAATATATTGACCACTGCGTGGGAAATGTGGAACTGGGCGATATGAACAAATGGGTTGATTTTTACCGGGATGTCCTCGGCTTTCAACTGCTCGTGACCTTTGACGACAAAGATATTTCCACGGAATATACCGCCCTGATGAGTAAAGTGGTCGCCAATGGCAACGGATTCATCAAGTTTCCCATCAACGAGCCAGCCCAAGGGCTGAAAAAGTCACAAATCGAAGAATACCTGGAGTTCTACAAAGGTCCAGGAGTCCAACACCTGGCACTCGCTACCGATGATATCATCCATACCGTGACAGAACTGCGCAGCAGAGGGGTAGAGTTCCTCCACGTCCCGGATACCTACTACGAAGAACTCCTGGATCGGATTGGAAAGATTGATGAGGATATGCATGCCCTGAAAAACCTCAATATCCTGGCTGATCGCGACGAGGAAGGCTACCTGCTACAGATTTTCACCAAACCCGTACAGGACAGACCCACCGTTTTTTACGAAATTATTCAACGCGTAGGGGCAACTTCCTTCGGAAAAGGGAATTTCAAAGCCTTGTTCGAATCCATAGAGCGGGAACAAGCACTTCGCGGCAACCTCTAAATCATGTTTCCATCGGTCAGTATGGCGAAAATGAGGTTACTTTTTTGGATGTCGAGGTATTAATAAGGGTATTCTAGGTGCAAGTCACCTTAAGGTGGCTTGCACCTGTCTTTTAACACTTTGATATTCTATATTTTACGTCAAAAAAATCCTCTTCCGGGCAGTTATTTGAATTTCTGGTTCAAGAAGTTTTGCAAATCCTGATTGGAACCAAACAGTACAAGCGTATCGCCTGCTTCCAGGACGTGGTCGGGCTTGATGACCCCGGTGGCGCGGTTGACCCTTCGCGATCCCCCTATGAGGCTCTTCTCCTTTGTGCTTTTGATCGTTGTCAGCACCAACAGATTAAAGCGATTTCTGAATTGCATCTCCATGATCGTTTTACCGGAATACTGCTCCGGAACAGTTGCCTCCACGATGCTGTAGTTTTCGTCCAACTCGAAAGAATCTTCCACGTTGGTCAGACACAGTTTTTTCGCCCAGCGCTCCGCCGTTTCTTCCTCCGGGTGCACAATTTCAGTAATGCCAATAGCTTCCAGCACTTTCTCGTGCAAGGGATCAATAGCCCTGCTAATCAACCTCCGGGCACCCAAATTTTTGAAAAGTGCCGTGACCAAAATATTAGCCCCCTGCTCCTCCCCTATCGCCACAATGACAATATCCGTATTGGCTACAGGCAAGCCCCGTACCGCCTGCTCGTCTGTGGCATCCATACAAATCGTATGCGTAATCTTTTCTTTCAAAAGTTCTACCTTCTGCATCCGTTCGTCAATGCCAATGACCTCGTGTCCCTCTGCAGTAAGTTTTTCCGCAAGGGAGGCTCCAAAATTGCCCAGACCTACTATGATGAAATTCATGGTATTGCTAATTTATGGTTATTTCTTCCGTAGGGTACCGATAACTCTTGAATCTCGCCTTGCGGAAAAAAGCAATAAGCAAGGAGAGCATACTGACCCTGCCAACAAACATCAGTACTATAACGACTACTTTCCCGGGCTCGCTCAAACTTCCCGTCATGCCCAGACTCAAGCCAACCGTGCTATACGCGGAAAAGCATTCAAAGGCAAGCCCCATCAACGATTTGTCTCCTTCAAAGATAGTCAACAAGGTGATTCCCGTACCAATGACCAACAGTGAAAGCGCAATTACCGCAAATGCACGCCTGACCGTGTTTTCTGAGATCTGCCTCCTGAAAACCTCCATCCGGGGCATTCCTCTCGCTACGCTCACGACATTCAACAGGGCAATCGCAAAGGTACTCGTTTTAATACCCCCACCGGTCGAAACAGGAGAAGCGCCTATCCACATCAAAAAGAAGGTCATCAACAAGGCAGGAACCCGCAGTTCCGTAAGATCTATATTGTTAAACCCGGCCGTACGCGGTGTCGCGGCTTCAAATAAAGCGACTACCACTTTGCCGATCCCCCGGTGATCCGCAAGGGTGTTGTGGTACTCCACCAGGTACATAAAAATAGTGCCTACTATCGTCAGACTCAAAGTCGTGATCAACGTGATCCGACTGTTGAGATTGAGTAACCAGGGCCTGTAACGCTTGTTTTTGGGCTCCGACGCCACCAATCGCAAAAAATTATACCACACAAAACCCGCAAGGTTGGCTACAATCGGAAAACCCAGTCCGCCCAGTCCAAAAGTCAGGATGATCACAAACTGCAGGAAGTAATTGAACCGCAACCCCTCATCGTATAATCCATTGCTCAAAGTCGAAAAACCTGCATTGCAAAATGCTGATACCGAGTGAAAGACCGAGAAAAAAAACTTATCGTACCACGAAGTAAAAGCAGCTGTATCCACACTAAAAAAAATCAGTGCCGCCGAGATGGCCTCAATCGAGAAGGTGATGACCAAAATGTACCGAAGCACCGAAAATACTTCCCCCACTTTTTCAGCACTCAAAATGTCGCTGATGGTCAGTTGGTTTTCAAATGAACTGATCCCACGGAAAAAAAAACTGAAATAACTGGCGAAGGTCAAAATGCCCAATCCGCCAATCTGAATCAACAACAATATAATGCCCTGACCAAATGGGGTGAAATAAGTAGCTGTATCCACTACAATCAGCCCTGTCACACACACGGCACTCGTAGAAGTAAACAAGGCGTCCAAAAACGACATCCCTTCATAGGTGGCTCTGGGCAACATCAACAGCAAAGCCCCCATAACGATCAGCAGCAAAAAGCTGCCAATAAACAGCTGCGCCGGGTTGATCGAGGTTCGCCTGATTTGCCATCTCACCAGCGATAATTCCCGGATCAGCAAAGCCAGAATCAAAAAGGTGATCCAATAGTCGGGATGTCCGGGTATATGGAATTTTTCCGGGAACCCGGAAAAAGCGAGCCCCGCAAACAGCCATAAAATCAACATTACCATCAACAGATCGAATATCCAGACCTTCCTCGAAGGCCACGAAGTCCTGCCTACATACTTCGTCGCAATGGATACTATCCCCGTCAACAGGGTAGTCAGGTAAAAAAAATGCAGCAGCCGATCCACGTACACCGGATGGTCAAAACCCAGATCCAGGATCGCAAAAAAAATGCTGAGGCCAGCAAAAATTAACGATAATCGCCTGATATAGTCCAAAGTTATTCTTGGTTGTGTCCTTGCGTGTGCATTCAGACAAGATCCAGTTCTTCCTTATTTGCTTCCAAAACAGGAATGATAAATTCTACCAACTGCTCAAGTTCCCAACCCAACATCTCCGCACCTTTGGCAACTTCCTCGCGATCTACGGTAGCGGCAAATGTTTTTGTTTTGAACTTTTTCATCACAGACTTGGCATTCATACCTTCAATTTTGGTAGGGCGAATCAGCGCTGCCGCAATGATAAAACCGGTCATCTCATCCGCTGCAACAATGCATTTGTCCAATAACGTATTCCGAGCTACATTCCAACGGGTATAATGCCCGGCAATGGCATGCGCAATGGCAGCTTCTCCCATCGCTTTTAGTTTTTCTACAATCACCCCCGGATGCTGATCCGGATACATTTCATAGTCCGCGTCGTGTAGTAATCCAGTAACGGCAAACTGTTCTTCATCTTCACCAAAGTGCCTGGCAAAAGCCTGCATAACCAATTCCACACTTCTTGCATGCCTCAGCAAGGAGTCGGTTTTTGTCATTTCAGCCAAAATTTCGTAAGCTTGTTCTCGGTTCATAAAGCGTATGTTATCCGTAAAATTACCCGTAATTTTATCCGAAGGCGCTTCTAAATGTAGAAAATTACTTTAAAATTGTATGAAAAATTGGATGATAAACGCGCAGGAACTCCAACGTAGGATCTATATACAGGGTTTTTCCGGTAAAAAACCGGCGGTTACGATACACCCGGACAGGCTGGAAGCACTGGCTCGCCGAAAAATGTCGGCTGAAGCTTTTGCGTATATCGCGGGAGGAGCAGGTTCAGAGGCCACTCTCCGCAGTAACCGCAATGGATTTGACCAATGGCAGATCGTTCCCCGTATGCTGCGCAATGTGGAGACTTTTGATTTGTCGGTTCAACTGTTCGGCCAACACTTGCCTTCGCCACTCCTACTCGCACCGGTGGGCGTACTCGACCTGGCACATCCCGAAGGCGAGATCGCCGTTGCTCGAGCCGCCGCTACCCGCAATGTTCCTATGATTTTTTCTAACCAGGCTTCTACGCCCATGGAGACTTGCAGTGCCCAAATGGGCGATACGCCCCGTTGGTTCCAGTTGTACTGGAGCAAGTCCCGAGACCTGGTAGCCAGCTTCATCCAACGTGCCGAATCCTGCGGGTGCTCCGCTATCGTACTTACCCTCGATACTACCATGCTGGGCTGGCGCCCCAGAGACCTCGAACTCGCTTACCTGCCCTTCCTCAGGGGCATGGGAATAGCACAATATACCAGCGATCCCGTTTTCCAGCGCCTGCTGGACCTTCCGGACGATCCTGCACAACGTCCACCCAAACCGCCCGTTAACCTGACTACCCTGCGCAATGTTGTGCGCACCATCCGCAATTATCCCGGTTCTTTCCGGGACAACCTGCGCTCCGGCAAACCGCTGAAAGCAGTGCGACAGTTTACGCAAATGTACACCAACCCCGCACTGCAATGGGAAGATCTCGCTTTCCTGCGCGAACTGACCTCCCTACCCATATTACTCAAAGGGATCCTGCATCCGGAGGATGCGAAAAAAGCGATAGACCACGGCGTTAACGGCATCATCGTATCTAATCACGGCGGCAGACAAGTGGACGGCGCTATTGCTGCCATCGAAGCACTGCCAACTATCCTCGAAGCTGTCCGCGACCATATCCCCGTACTTATGGATAGCGGCATACGCAGCGGAAGCGATATTTTTAAAGCCATCGCCCTGGGCGCAAAAGCAGTTTGCGTGGGCCGTCCTTATGTCTATGGCCTCGCAATAGGAGGAACTCTTGGGGTACAAGAGGTGATAGATCAACTATTGGCAGACTTCGAACTCAATATGCGCATTTCCGGATGCTCCAGCGTGGCTGAACTCAACCCGGAATACCTAAAACAAGCCTGATGAATAACGAACAATTTTCGCAAACCCGAGCACTCATCACCCAGGATTTTGAACTGGAAAACAAAGCGGAAAATCTCTCCGAAGCAGAACTCCTCCTGCTACTCGCCGATCAAGTTTCCTACATGATAGAGCACCGCATGGAACACCTCCTCAGCCTGATGTATCGCCTCGATATAGACGAGGCAAAAGTGAATTTCGCACTCTCCCCTCTTTCTCCGGAACCCCCCGCACTCGGGCTGGCAAAACTTGTCCTCGAACGACAAAAAAAACGCATCCTCACCAAGTCAGCCTACAAAACCCCTCCTTTAGACGACGATGCATGGTAAACCAAGACCTAACGCTTGTTAAAAAATAGATAACGACCAACGCGCTCCCCTCCAACAGCAGGTAATTCCAATACCATTTCGTCCAGATTCAAATACCTGATGCTAACATAATCCACCTTCTCCTGAGCGGTATTCTGGAAAAACAACAAGCGCCCGTCATCCGAAACATGCCAAACCCCCTGATCTACAATGACCCCAGTAGAAGATACCCGGTGCCGTACATAAGAAAAGTCTGCATTCAACTGAAACCTGATCTTCGTCTGCTCCTGCCTACCTTCCGTGAAACCATTGGCCGCAGTAAGCAAGTCAGCAGCATACCCGGGATTCTCCCAGGAACCCGCCAACTCGCGAATCACCCGCTCACGCTCAATATATCCAATCCGATCCAACGTATCACCGGCTACCGCCTCAAAAAGTACAGAAAAAACTATCGGGAGCATCAACAACAATCGTAAAGTTTTCATAAACATGGTTTTTTAAAATGGGATTACTACAAAAACGCTAAAGCTGATAAAGAAAACTGTAAACAGGCAAAAAATTAAAATATTATTGGTTTTTCCAAATTATATTCCAATTCAGCAGTTCTTTTTTCTATTAATCAAAACAATCATTGGATCAATTGGTTCCCTGGGTATCCTCTGATTTTTGTCTTTAAAGATAGGACGCCGGAGGACGGGAATTAGTTATGGCGTTTGTCTGTATATTCCATATTTTGGTCTATAAACTGAAATGGCAGCTACATGATACTAAAAACGAGGGGTATAGTGCTGAAGTCCTTCAAGTATGGTGAATCCAGTCAGATTGTGACGATCTATACGGAAGCTGCTGGTCTTCAGAAGTATATAGTGAGTGGCCTTCGGCAAAAAAAGCCACAGGTATCTCCTGCGTTGTTACAACCTTTATCGGTCGTCGAGCTTGTGGCCTATCACAAGGAAGGTCAGGATTTGCACCGGGTAAAAGAGATGCGGGCTGCATTTTTTTATACATGTTTGCCTTTTGACCTGCCCCGCAGCAGCATTGGCTTGTTTCTGACCGAGTTGATCCAAAAGACCATTCGCATTTCGGAGCCACACCCCCATCTTTTTGATTTTTTGCTGGAAGCACTGATGCTGCTGGATCAGACACCCCACCAGGTCAACAACTTTCACCTTTGTTTCATGCTGCATTTCTCCCGATATCTGGGGATACAACCCGGGGATAATTTTGCAGCAAACTACCCGCTTTTCGACTTGCGCGAGGGCATATACCTGTCACCCGGAGCAGAAGGCGTCTATACCCTTTCGCAAGGGGATAGCCAGCGCTGGTGGGAACTTTCCTGTACGGCACTGGAAGACAGTCATCACCTGGCCATGACCGGCCAGGAACGACGCACCCTCCTCCAGCATTTACTCAACTACTTCAAAATACACCTGGAATCCATGCCCGAGCTGCATGCGCATGAGATTTTGGAACAGGTGCTGAGGGGTTAAGGCTTTCAACCCTAAAACCAACATCGTTTTGTCCCAAAATGTCCGAAAAAGGTTGTTGGAAAATCGGAAAATTTTTAGTAAAGGTGCAAGGCACCTTAAGGTGGCTTGCACCTGATTACCCTCATTAATACCGTTTCCCTTCCAAACGTAACCACTTTTTTCGCCCGCTTAAAAAAATTTCTGTTCTGGCAGGAAGTCAGCGTACCGGGAAACTATTACTAATACTTCCGAATAGTGCCGGAAATCAGGGTTTTTGTTTGCAGTTTACCCGGATTACCTTTGTAGATAATCTCTCCTCCGGTATTGGCCGTTGCATCCAGTTCTTCCTCAGCAGTCACCTCTGCCACTCCACCAGTTCCTGCCCGCACATAGGCGCGCTTACAGGTCAATTCAAACCCTTCGTAGTTTCCTCCGGTATTGGCAGCGACGTCTTGCTTGTCTGCACTTCCTTTGACAGACACAACCCCGCCTTCCGTGGCACCCACATCCAAACTATTTACCTTTACCGCTACCGTAACGTTGGCGCCGCTACCCGACTTGAGGTACAACTGATCCGACTTGATGGTGTCTTCCGAGCGCACACTCGCTCCTGCCAGCGCCCTGATCTCCCGAAGCTCCTTGTAGGTGACCACCACCTTAAGGTGTTCGCCCTTGTAAAAAATAGCATTGAGGAGTTTGAGCACCAGTTCGCCTCGCACAACCCTTAGCGTCAATTTATCCGCGGGTATGCCTTCGGCAAAAATTTCAGCCTGTTCCTCACTGCCTTTTACCAAAACCAGTTCTATGTCGCCTGTCACCGAAATGGCGTCAAAGCTGTTGAGCTTGCGCACTTCTTTCTCCTGACTCCACCCGGCAAAGGTAAAAAACAACATTCCGGCAAGTAAAAAGATATTCCTGAAAGTCTTCATATAAGTATTGTTTTGTTTGTTTCTATAATGCTGATGGAAAAAAACGACCCGCACCCCTACTCCCGCGGCAAAAAGATAACGCAAAACACCCGCCCTTGCTATTTGAAACAAGTATTTTCAAGATGCAATTTTCTCTAACAGGTATTTTTGCGATCTTTGAGCCCAAAATAAGGACACCAACAATCAATACTTATGTCGCAACAAGCCGAACAATTCAAAAAGATAGTAGCCCATTGCAAAGAATATGGTTTTGTTTATCCCTCCAGTGAGATATACGACGGACTGAGCGCCGTTTACGATTATGGTCCGTATGGCGTGGAACTCAAAAACAACCTCAAACAGTATTGGTGGGAATCCATGACAAAGTTGCACGAAAATATTGTTGGCCTCGATGCTGCTATTTTTATGCACCCCAAAACGTGGAAAGCGTCCGGACACGTAGATGCTTTCAATGATCCACTTATTGACAACAAAGACAGTAAAAAACGGTATCGCGCAGATGTTTTGATCGAAGATCATATCCTTAAAATTGAGGATAAAATCGAAAAGGAAGTTGCAAAAGCTGCAAAGCGCTTCGGAGAGGCCTTCGACAAGGAACAATTCCTTAATACTAATGCCAGGGTACTCGAATATACTCAGAAGATTGCCGAAATTAGCGAAAAGCTGGCTACGGCCATGACCAACGGCGATCTGGAAGGTCTTAAACAACTAATCGTAGATCTGGATATTGTCTGCCCCGAAAGCGGTTCTCGCAACTGGACAGAGGTGCGCCAGTTCAACCTCATGTTTTCTACCCAGCTGGGCAGCATAGCGGGCGAAGAGTCCAAACTTTACCTCCGACCCGAAACCGCGCAGGGTATTTTTGTCAATTTCCTCAATGTCCAAAAGACTACCCGACAAAAAATCCCCTTCGGTATCGCCCAAATCGGAAAGGCGTTCCGGAACGAAATCGTCGCCCGCCAGTTCATTTTCCGCATGCGCGAATTCGAACAGATGGAAATGCAGTTTTTTGTCAAACCCGGCGAAGAGATGAAGTGGTACGCCTTCTGGAAGAATTTCAGAATGCAATGGCACCGCGCACTGGGTACTCCGGAAGACAAACTGCGCTTCCACGATCATGACAACCTCGCACATTATGCCAACGCAGCCGTTGATATCCAGTTCGATTTTCCTTTCGGATTCAAAGAACTGGAAGGCATTCATTCCCGCACCGATTTCGACCTGAAAAGCCACGAAGCCTTGTCAGGCAAAAAAATGCAGTATTTCGATCCGGAAGAAGAGAAAAGCTATATTCCTTATGTGGTCGAAACTTCTATTGGCTGCGACCGCATGTTCCTGGCGACCCTCAGCCAGGCACTCCGGGAAGAAACGGTTCCGGATGCAGATGGCAAGGATTCTACCCGAACGGTTCTCAAACTCCACCCAGCTATCGCTCCGGTGAAGTGCGCTATCCTGCCGCTGTTGAAAAACAAGGAAGAGTTGACCCAAAAAGCACGGGAAGTGTTCGACAAACTAAAGTTTGCTTTCCAATGCCAATACGACGAAAAAGATGCTATCGGCAGACGATACAGACGACAAGATGCCATCGGTACACCCTATTGCGTTACCATAGATTTTGATACCCTCACCGATGATACCGTGACCATCAGAGATCGCGATACCCTCGTTCAGGAAAGAGTGGCTATTAGCGCCCTCGAAGGGATCATCCGGGATAAAGTGGACATGAACCAACTGCTCAAATCTATTGACTTAGCTTAATGGTTTTCCGGAGCTGTTTCTCGTGGAAACAGCTCCGGAAAAACTTCAGGAAAGGAGCTTCTTGGTGTCTTTTTTGGCCGGATAAACCCGAACAAATCGGTTTTCCAGCTGCTCCAGCACCAAAGCCCACATAGACTCAAACGGAATAATCTCTATCTCGTGCGACTGGTTGGCTACGTCCAATGGTACCTCTTTCAAACGCTTAAACAGTTTTCGCGTTTTCCGCTCCACACCTGTTCGGTGAAAACTGTTTGCCGGAATCTGCAACAACATCTTGATGAAACAATTGCTGCGGAAAGTATCGTCCTGACGCAAATAACGCGAACAGTACTTCTTGATAGATTCAATCCGGTCTATAGCTTCATTGTATTTCTTCTGCTGAATCATCAGAACGATCTGAATCACCAATACCGGAATGTTCATGCCACGCTTGTCCTTGGAGAAAATAGGTACCTCGTTGAGGAATTTCCCCAAACGGAAATGCGTGAAATGGACTTCCCCCTCCTTGGGGCGAATCTTCCCTATCTCAATCAAATAGTGCACATACGCCTCGAATATCTTCCACATCTCGGTAATGTGAGAGGCCATTGTCTTGAACTTTGGATGCTCAATCGTTTCCATGAAAATCCGATAGGCTTCCTGATACTGAGAGGTGTGCAAAGACAACAACATATACAACTCTCTGTATTTAAACCAATTGTAGGTTCCTTCTTCCAGGTAAGACAAACACTTTTCAGAGTCTTCCTTGCCCGCCTCGTATTTTTTTAGCTGGATATGACATACCATCAGCTGGTAATAATAGATCTGCAGGGGAATCTTGGCAGCATAAGGCTTTTGCTGAAAAAAGGCGATTGATTTCTTGCAAACCTCAATGGCGTTTTCATAATCGTTGATACTGGTGTAGATGCTGATTTCCAGCATGCTCGCCCCCAAATACAACCGATACGATGCCTCCGGATCCAAAGGGGCTTCTCCCAAACGGGAAAGGTACTCCCTGGCCGTTTCGTGCAGCGCAAGTTTGTCGAGCCGACTATGAATGTAACTGATCGTCAAATCCGCATACAACTCTTCCGCCAAATTCTCCATGTGCCATACCCGCTCGTACCACTTAAATTGCTCGTTGTACTGCTCAAATTTTTTGATGTTCGCCTCACGGGTGCCATAGTGCAAGCGCAAAGTCCGGGTTATATCTACCGCCAACTCCGTAAACTCGTAACGCTTCGCCGCTTTCAATAATTTGTGACAAATGCTTATGGCAGCATGACTCGCGTTCTTGCTGAACAGAATCTTTGCAGCAGCCCACTCGCGATAACTCAAATAATAGGCCCGCTCCCGCTCAGAAATATCGGTATCTTTCCCGTCAATGAAAAATAAAGAGTTGATCAGACGCGACTTGAGGTTAGTCCTCAGTTTTTGATAGCCGGAATGCTGCTTGTCCCCCTCGTAAAAGAAGGCAGCCGCCTCATCGTCCGTCTCAAACTTACCATCCGCCAAAGCATTGTAAAAGTCGGTTACCCGCGACGGAGCATCCGAAGAATCGCCTATGATTTCTATGGTTTTTAGCCTGTTTTTCGTGACTATGTAAACCAGTTCCTTTAAATCCTGCATAACCTAATGGTGTGTGTGTTTTCTAATGGTGTAAAACTGATCCCAAATGTGTCAGATCAGTTCCCTAAAAACGAACACAACACCACTGTAGCCAAGCATTCGCTTACCGTGATCCATGTGTAACGTGTTCTATGTGGTGAAAAAAAACGGCATATACCAAGCGCTTGGATAAGGGAAAGTTAAATCCCCTACGCTTCAGTAAAAACAGCCAATAGGTATGTAGATTACGCGCTCTAAAAAAACAAAGAAATAGACCCACTTTGTGACATACAAAAGGGAAATCGCTTTGCTGGTTTAAATCGGTTCTTGGTGAGAATGGCAGAAGATTATCAGGCACAGATAAATAATCCTCTGATAAATGCTAACTGATGTATGAACAAAATTATAAATTATTACGGACTATCCCAGATGAAATCCTATTTGTTGTGACATTAAAAAGGGGCATTAAATTTACTTTAAATCACATTAAATTTATTTTTAATATGATTAAATCAGCAAGTCAGCTTAAAACAAATTAATAATTATTAAATATCAAATAGAGCTCTATAGGAAGGTAGCTTTGTGTGACTTATTTTTTCCCAAAAAAAAAGCTGAAGCAAAACATTGCCTCAGCCTATACATAGAACAAAATTACACAATTTGATTTTGGTTTCTCAAACAGGTTGTTTCTTGGAATTTCTTAACTACAAGGATATGCCGGAAGGCACATCAGGGTGCTATTCCAGCGAAAAAAGGGGGACTACAATTTCAAGCTTGAAAATAGATGGTGAGGTAGAGAACTTGATCAAAGCAAAGGCAAACATACAACGTATGTCTAATATACCGTTTGACAAAAAACAGCTTCTCCTGATGCGCAAAAAAGCAGTAAGTTGGGTGGCTGTATCACGCAATTGTTTTGTTTTCAAAAACTTGACAAACCCATTTTGGTCAATGATAATATTTTCTGCACCCGTGTGGTTCCCGGAGTTTTGACGGCTACCAGGTAAAAGGAATGGTTACCTGTAGCAAAGTTGTATTGCGGGATCAAGGTATGATTGCCCGCTGGAAGCGTATGGGGTTCCCGGTGAAGCAGGATGCCCTGCGAGCTATATACTTCAATGATGATCTTGCCATAACGCTTTAGTACAACAGGAATCGCCAGCTGCGTTTGAACCGGGTTGGGAAAAACGTCCCGTACCCGATCGCTTGTTTTTTGCGCAGCCGCCAAAGGAACATTCAACCAGGCTCCATCCGACATATAATAACATTCAGGAGCCAGCCCCGAGGTACTCAGCTGGAAATGCTCCGGCTTGAGATCCATTCCCGATAGTTCGAACAATGGCTCATCTCCCACCTCAATGGGCGCTCCAAAAGCGCTAACATGGATGCTTCCGGTTGCGCGTTCATAAAAAACCTCCTGCCCGGATAGTTTTCCGGGAGTAATCTCCAACTCCTCTGTTGCAATACCCAAATAATCCAGACTGAATTGAAGTCCCCTCACCGGAATATCCGAATCCAGGTAAAAGCCCATATTCCCGGAATTGTCCGGGTCGGACCATCCTGCTATGCGCAAAACAGCCGGGACATCCCCTCCGGATATCAGCCCTTGTCTGCCCTCCACAACGTCACCAATTTTTACTGCAACAAAGTCGAAATCTCCACGTACACTTTCGTCAGTACTGGATAGGTTGATCAATTCGGGGTAGTTTTCCCGCCAGGGAAAGCGCGGATTGCGAAATTCATAACTGGCATCAATGAATCGCCAGCTCATTTGATGTGGAAAGGTTTTTATTTTGCGAAGGATAAGGCTGCGCAAAACGAGTAAATCAAGGGTCGTGATACTCCCGGAATTGTCTGCATCTGCCGCGATCAGCTGATAAGGCGAATCCAGTGTGGCTACCCCGAGAATATGCTCGGCTATGGTGAGTAGGTCAAAGGTTGTAACACCTTCCACCGGATCGCCTGCAAAAGCTGGTAAAATCGTGTAATCGTAGGATGGAGACAAACCCGCAAAGCGATAAGTACCTTCCCGACTGCTACGGGTCGTCGCAGCGGGATAGCCATTCAAAGAAAGCTGTACATCCGCAACCGGATCGCCGTCAGGTCTTTGAATATTTCCTTCAAGATCATAGGTCTGACACCAATTGTTCAGATTGTCCTGTACAAATACTACCGTTTCACACGTACCATAGTTGGGGCCTCCCACTGTGCCATCCGGCTGGATGCGCGTAGGATTAAAGGCATCGTCCCAAACATACAACTCGACTACTACTGCAGGTAAGTCGTCACAAGTCACGACAACGCTGGTCGCAAAAGGATCAGGTGTTTCGCCTGCTTTGTTGATCGAGTAACGCGCAATGGGCGAACAATCATACAAACTCCCGGTCAGAATATCTTCTACCCTGATGAGGGAGAATGCTTGATCCGGTCGGCCATCCCCGTTTCTGTCAATGGCAGGGTACGGTGCCTGCATCAGCTCCGTGGCCAAACCCTGGATACATTTTACCGCAGGTGCTTCACAGTCCAAGACCTCAAAGACCAATTTTTTTTGCGAAGCATTCCCACAGGCATCCCGCGCAGCAATGATGTAAGTATGTCGCCCAATAGGCATTCGATCCCTTATCCTGAACTTGGGATAGGCACCCGATACTATCCCAATGCCCGTTGAGTCCAATACAGGTAACTCCCTGTCCGTTGTTCCATCGGAATAGGCATCCCAACTGACCGACACCACCAGCCCATCGGGGTTACAATTGTCCAGAACCAAGAACAAATAATCTATTTCGACGCTACACGCGCTACCCGCATATACACAGACCGGAGCGGGGTTGGCAAAGCTGATTTCCGGCGCATGGGTGTCATTGACTTCTATGAGCTGGGTATAGGACCAAAAGCCATTGGCGGCCGCCAAATCCATAGAACGCCAAAAGCCCGACTGATCGCTGGCCGTGTGACAGGTTGATTTTTTTTCCGCGGCAGCGGGCACCTGATTGTGTACATCGCTGTCCCTGTCGAAGAAAACCTGCTCCCTCGTCCGCATGACCCATACGTCTTCCTCGCCTGAAATCCCATCACAGTCTTCGTCACGGGACACGATTACCGGATCACCCCATCCGTCATATTCACACCAATTGATGATTTCAAAGGTTCGAAAGATTAAGTAGCACTGCTGATCTGCACTGTAGGAGTATTTGTCCTGAGTGGCAACCGAAATCAGGTCGCAGTTTTTGAAGTCTATCACGGCCAAGCTATCCGCCATACCCGGGCTGCTACAGTCAAAAGAGGCATCCCGCGGAAATTTTATGGCATAATGATGGCCCGGCTCAATCTGAATGACTTGCTCACAAGGTTCCGCACTAATATTCCCATTCCGATCTGCTACCTCAAAATATCGCCTGATCGTTCCTGCACCACAAATATCCAGCACAACGACCGGCGTTTTTTCCCGCCACGAAAAAGCACAGTTGTCTCTGCCGGCCGGAATTCCAAACAAATGCTGCAACTGCAAGGTGTCTTCAGGGACAAACCCGGATGGTAAATCCAATACATTTACTGTAACAGCGCGTGGTGGCACGCACTCCGGTCGGCTGTTGTCCGCAACCGCAACCTGCACAGTACAAATACTGCCGTTCCCAAGCGCATCGGTAGCCTGAAAAGTAACCTCGATCGTATCCCCGATGTCTGAACAATCAAAATAAACCGCTTCGGACCAATGAGCGGTTTCCCTACGGCGCAAGGCAAATTGCACCGACTCCTGACAAAAATCCAGGCTCCCTTCATCTACTTCCGAAGCAAACAACACCGCTTCCCCTCCGGAATTGATATAGACAGTCAAGGCATCGGCACACACCGCTACCGGAGGCTCCCGATCGCTTATCCGCAAGGACACGCTTTTCTGCGATGTATTGCCACAGTCATCCCTTGCTGTGTAGCGAACCTCGTACCTGCCCACCGAGAGTCCGCTCACAAAACGACGTTCTTGAAGATTCGGCAAGTGTCTGATTTCCAAGGTATCCGTTAAGGTAGCTATCGGCTCGCCAAATGCATTCCACACCGGCCGGCGCACATAAGTCCATACAGATGCCTCCAACCACCAGCCTGCACAAGCGTCTTCCACCAGGGGCATCGGCAACAGGAAGCCCGCCGTACAATCGGCGTTGGTCGCGCTAAATTCCAAAGTAACGGTATCTGCCCCGATCGGCGCTATGGATATCGAGGGAGCAGAGAAATCACCAACCTTAATCGTTTGGGTATAGGTCTTGAGTGCAGCGGGACGACACCAATCCAGTAAAGTCCAGGTGCGGAGGTAGGAAAAAGACCCCTTGCAATGCACCACCTGTCTGCTGTCCTGGTAAACGGCTGCGAGATTTTGGTAGTCGTTATGTAGCGTCACCCATCCCTTCAAGGTTTCCAGCATGGGATAGCCGGACCACTCCGGCAAAACATATCCGGCCGCGTCTAAAGGTACCGGCTGATCACATCCTACCGCAAAAACCGAAGGAGGAAGCAGGAGTGCTGCTACATCAGGTCTGCCAAAAAGCACATCAAAGGAACAGTCTGCGTAATTACCGCTGTTGTCCACTACCCTAAAATAGCGTCGCAATAAAGTTTCGCCGCAGTCACTGGCCGATACCAGCTCGTCTTTAAAAATGGTATCTGCAATGCCGCAATTGTCCGAAAAAACCGGCATATCCAAAAAGCCAAAACTACCCGGCTGATCCCTTACCGCTGATAGATCTTCGGCATACAAACTGACACGTCGCTCCGCAGCAAACTGGGGCAACCCTGGCAACAAAACACCATCGCCATGTCGGACTTCCACCTCAAAACTCCCCAGAGAAAGTCCGTCATTTGCAGCAACCAATAGCACATAAGTGCTGTCGGCTTCCAGCCTAAAACGCAGCAAAGGAACGCCTTTCCCCTTATCCACATAATAGCCCAGCAAATGATCACAAACCCGGGCAGGGTCAAAAGCGCCTGCATAAAAAATCATGCTCGCGCTTCCTGGTTCTACATCGCTTCGCAGCAAAAAATCATAATTTCCCGACGCGAAGGGACGAAAGGTATAGGTTGCAAAATACCTGGGTGTCCTGGCATCCCCGTAATCGGGCAAACAATCGCCGAAATTCGCATCCAATATCCCGCTGCTGCCCGCAGCAAAATCTCCCGAAAACGCCTGCCAACGATCTTTTCGAATGCCTTGTCGCAACGCCTCCCCCGGACACACTGCCAGGGGGAGCCTTTTGTCCTCTGCACGAATCATCCCCCTGCACAATACTTCATCCGAACGATTGGCGTCCACTCCTGTATAGACAATCTTTATATCGCCCCAATGCACGGCAGGTGAGGCGGTACCGGTCTGTCGTTGCAGCGTAGTATGCACCAACAGGCGATCGCCCGCAACAAAATTGAAAACCAGTGCTGCTCCTCCCGGCCTTGTCAAAAGGGGCAAGCTATTGAGTTGACCCTTCGCATCCAACACCCAGGCTTGAAGATCCACATCCCCTTCCAGACTCCACCCAAGGGTTAGTCTGCCCGAAGCCTCAAAACCTACAGCCAAAGTATGGGATCCACTCCCATAGGCGGTTCCCAGGGAAGTCAGCGCCGTTTTGGCATCGCGGGGCCACCTGAAATCAACCCCGTCAGAAGCATGCAGCTGCAAACGAAGCGGATCCAAAGGCCCTGCCAGTCCCTCCCAATCCGAACGATATTTCAGCAAATAAGCCCACAACCCTACTCCGTCAATCGTATCCTTATTGCCCGGGAGCCCATCATCCACCCACAACTGAAAATCGGAAGGCACCGTACAGGACGGGGTAGCATTGGACACAAAATTGTAATATCCCTTTACCTGGCAAGCCTCCTCTAGCAGGACATGGAGCGTATCCCCGCAAGCTTCAGCGTCCGCAAGTGGAACGCGTGGATATAATGTCAGGGGAAAAACTACGGTATGAAGATTTGCAGGGCTGGTGGATGTTTCCAACCGGATGCGATATACCCCGGCAGGACCTTCAAACACAAAAGTACCCGTTCCGGGCAACTCCAACAGTCGGCAATCCGTGCAAGTCTGCTGATCTACATTGGCGGTAAGCTCCAGTGCTGCCCCGTTTTCAAGCGTAGCAGAAGCGGAGAACACAGCAACATACCGTCCGGAATCCCGGCATGGGAAACCGGTAACTGAAAGTCCTTCTGTCGGATAGTCCCACTGTACATCAGGCATTTGATCCCATCCGCCGGCCATAGCAAAGCCGGCCTTGTCAAACCCTGGCAAGTGCCAGACTGCAAGTGCAAATGAAACCAAAATGAGCAACCTGAGTTGATAGGCTTGCATGAAGCTATACCATTTTCATGACCTTTGGTCAAAATTATGCGATCTTCCAAATTACCGTTTTACCGTTTATCAAGGCAGCCAGAGCTACTTGAAAATCATGCTACCCGAAGGGTATGCCTCGATATTCAGTTGTTAAGGGGTTTCAGCAAAGGACATGAAATGTAAAAGAATCGGGTCAGATTGAATTGAAATTTAGCACTATAAAGGTAAAAAAAATCAGGAACAGGTAGCAAATTATATTGGGATATCTGATCAAGGGGTAATTCGGTAATCAATAATTCTTTTATCATCGGCATTTCGGGTCCGGTGAATCAGCTGTTTTCCGCGTTCCGCATTATATTTTGCGTTGATTTTTTTGATCAGCCTTGCCCGTTCGACCCTGCTCGACTCTACGCTCTTATCTGCCCCGAGGTGTAGGATCAGGTTCAGTTCATCGCCAGTCAAAACAGCTCCTGGATATCCTTCCAGCGTGCGGATAATGTCGTCCAACTCTCCACTTACCCCCATTTGAACAACGACCTCATCTGCCTTTCTTTTTTTCAGGTGCCTTCGGAAAAAAGCCACCAAGCTCAACACAAATAACCCCCCAAGAGCATAACCATAACCGCTGTTTTTTTGCTGGTCAGGGGTAAGGACGATCCGCCCTACCTTTCGAGCCGAAGCACGCATTTGAGCCACATCCAATTTCCGGAAATTTCCCGGTTGATCCAGGTAAGTAATCACATCTCCTTCCACAATGTGCAAGGTAGTGGGAATCAAATCGCGGTGCCCTTCCGGGTAAAAAAACACCTCCAGGGTTTGTTTGTCAAAAATAAATATGCCATTTTCTTTGGGTTCACCTGCGGAAAAAAATAAGCCGAAGTGGGCTGTTTCGAACCAAGATTCCGACACCTTTTTTTCCCTGAGCACCCTGCCATAGTCACCCTCTAACTCGATTCGGATCGGAGACCAGGTCTTTGTCGTCCAGTCCAAAAAGAAACCATGGTCTTCGCGTACAGAAAAATCGTACCTGGAATTAAAATAGCCGCCGACAATTGCCACTACTCCGCCAGGGGTCATCAAAAGCTGGCGGGACAAATAATCCTTTGGCTGGTTTTGAGTATGCACCAGCTCCCAGGCTCCCTTTCTCTCGTCAAACTCCATTAAATCCACGTGAAACTGCCAGTAGCCATACCCTCCCAACAAATAAAACCTACCGTCACGCTTAAAAAAGCGCGTAGTGCAGTTATATCCCTTGTTGTCGTAAAAATATAAATTATCAATACGCTGACCGCCTTCAGCCTTGAAAATATCCAGTCCGCAGTCGTTATAACCATATAATACATCCCCCTCTACCCAGACCGTACGCCGGTCAGTACTGCTGAAATTCCCCTTAGCATCCATGGCCTCCAGGATAGGTACCAACCCAGGCCATCTTTCGAGGAGTTCTACATTTTCCCAGGCACGTGGAAAAGTACTGATGTAGGAAAACGTGGAGTCAGATCCTGGTGTTTGTCCGGAAATACGCAAACTGAATACGACAAAAACAAACAAAAAGGTCAGACAACTATGGATTTTCATCAAAAAATAGTTTTGCGGAAATACAGATTACCCTAAAAGACTTCCAAACTGGAAAATAAATAAAAAAACAGTAAATCATTTAAATCACCTCAAAGATTTATTTTGATGCCGTGAAAAGGATCTGCTCGGGAAACCCCTACAAAGGATTATAAAATTTAGCCCACCCGGGGCTAAAAAAAATGTACCTTTGTAACTTAAACTGACTGAACTATCCCCTATATGGATGAATTAAACATGGAGTACAACTCCGCCCGAGAGTTGCTCATCATGCCGGAGTATGGCAGAAATGTCCAAAAGCTCGTTGAACATGCAAAAACCGTAACAGACGACAAAGAGCGGCAGGCGCTGATCGAAAAAATTGTTGATCTGATGATGCAGATGAATCCGCAGAACAAGAGCATGGAGGACTATCGCGAAAAGCTCTGGAAGCACCTTTTCAAGATCGCTAAGTATAACATTGAGGTCGCTTCTCCATACGGACGGCCTTCAGAACTCGATGATCAAAAAAAACCTGATCGGGTGGCTTACCCGCAGATTGATGCCAAGTACCGACATTATGGTCATAACGTGCAGAAGTTGATCAGACAAGCCCTGGCGATGCCCGATGGTCCTAAAAAAGCCAGCTTTGTCGCAGTGATCAGTTCTTATATGAAGCTTGCTTATTTGACCTGGAACAAAGAGCACTATGTGAGCGATGATGTGATCAAAGCAGACCTTCTGGCGCTTTCAGGTGGAAAACTGATCATGCCGGAAGAGACATCCATCACGAACCTGACCAGCGGCAGCCCTGTGCAAATCAATAAAAAGAAAAAGCGCCCCGGCGGGCACATGGGGGGCAATAATAATATCTATAAGAACAAGAATAAGCATAAGATTAAGCACAAGAAATAAACAAGCCCGTCGAAATCCCGATCCATGTACCCCCAGGACGCATTCGAAGTTGTTGGAGGAAAACCGCTTTCCGGCTCCATCGTTCCTCAGGGCGCTAAAAATGAAGCGCTGCAGGTAATTTGTGCCGCCCTCCTGACCACCGAGGAAGTTTGGCTACACAACGTACCCCTTATCTTGGATGTGCTCCACCTGCTCGATGTACTACGGGGCATGGGCGTGAAGGTAGCAGTGGAAGAAAATGGCACAGTTGCCCTTCAGGCAGATCAAATTGATCCTTCCTATTTCCACTCCATCCGCTTTCAGGAGGATGCCAAAAAGATCAGAGGGTCTGTGATGCTGATAGGTCCTATGCTCGCCCGTTTTGGAAGAGCTTATCTACCCAAACCCGGAGGAGATAAAATAGGCCGCCGCAGGCTCGATACCCATTTTCAGGGACTGGAACACCTGGGTGCAAGGCTACAGTACGATGCCAGACAGGAACAGTATTTCGTGGAAGCCCGGAAGCTTACCGGGACATACATTTTGATGGACGAAATATCCGTAACCGGTACTGCCAACATTGTCATGGGCGCTGTACTGGCGGAAGGTACTACTCAGATTTACAATGCCGCTTGCGAGCCTTACGTGCAGCAACTTTGCCGAATGCTCACCAATATGGGTGCAAAAATATCAGGCATCGGTTCTAACCTGCTCACCATAGAAGGAGTCGGGCAGTTGTCAGGTACCCAACACCGAATTCTGCCCGATATGATTGAGGTCGGAAGTTTCATCGGACTGGCCGCCATGACAGGCTCTGACATCACTATCACCAATGCCGGAGTAGCCCACCTGGGGCTCATTCCGCGGGTTTTTGGCAAACTCGGCATACAAATTGAATACAACGGCGACGATATTCATATCCCGGCACAGGACTCCTACGAGATACAGTCCTTTATTGACGGCTCAGTCATGACCATCTATGACGCCCCATGGCCTGGCTTCTCTCCCGACCTGATGAGCATCATTTTGGTTGTGGCGACTCAGGCAAAAGGGAGTCTGTTAGTACACCAAAAAATGTTTGAAAGCCGACTGTTTTTTGTGGACAAACTCATAGACATGGGAGCCAGAATCATTCTATGCGACCCCCACCGAGCTACCGTCATTGGACTTGGCCAACAGCACCCGCTGAAAGGCATTGCAATGAGTTCCCCGGATATCAGAGCCGGTGTGGCGTTGCTCATCGCAGCCCTGTCTGCCGAAGGAAAAAGCATCATAAAAAATATCAATCAAATAGACCGGGGATACCAGCAGATAGATACACGACTCAAAGCCCTCGGAGCCGATATCAAACGGCTGTAAAATTTCAATCGTATGATCCTCTATAATGTAACGGTAAAAATAGATCATGAAAGCCACAAGCGCTGGCTGGACTGGATGACCAACACCCATATTCCGGAAGTCATGCAAACAGGCTGCTTTTCCGAATACCGGTTCTGCAAATTGCTCGATACCGATGAAACCGATGGATTTACCTACGCCGTACAATACCTGGCCAACGATCTCGATGCCATCTCAGCCTACCAACAGCACTTTGCACCCGCACTCCAAGCTGACTACAAAAAAAATTTCGAAGGCCACTACGTAGTGTTCAGAAGCCTCCTCGAAATCGTTCACAAGGGTTGAACAACGCTGGTTTTGAGGGGATTTTATAAGCTTTTTGATTGTTAAATTATTGATATTCAATATCTTAACAATCAGGTGCAAGGCACCTTAAGGTGCCTTGCACCTGATTACCCTTATTAATACCTTTTCTCCACCAAAGGTAACCACCCCTGGGA
>JANQWK010000078.1 GCA_030729925.1 Saprospiraceae bacterium | reverse complement strand
TATTAATAAGGGTAATCAGGTGCAAGGCACCTTAAGGTGGCTTGCACCTGATTCAAAATCAACTGATTTTCAATTAATTAAATCCAAAAACACCAAACATTTTCCCGAAATTTTTTCCCTTTAAGGGATGAGCTTTTCCTCAGCTGCCTGCACCACTTCGATATCCGTTCCGACGCGGGAAAGCACTGCTACCAGGTATATTTTTCCGGGGTTCCAGTCAGGAGAGAGGGTAGTTTTGAATTGGGTGCAGAACGTTTTGTTTTCCAGCGTAGCAATTGGGATATCAATGCCATTGTAAGGGCTTACGGCATCGCGAAAAACGTGCCGATGTTGATAGACAGGATCAATGCCATCGGGGGTTTTCTGTAGATCTACGATCTCGTCTTCGGTCACAAAAAGGCTTAGCTTGAAGGGTGTTTGAGGATTTTCATCAAAAAAAACCGCAACTGAGGCACTTGTTTCCCGGGTAACGGGATCAAATGTTGACAGGATGTCCAGGCGCGCTGCCCGAGGGCTGGCCAACTCGGTTGCTATGTGCCCTGCCCATTTGTTACGGCCAAGTTGAAGTCGGCTCTCGCCAAAAAATTTTTTTCGATTGATTACCGCTGTTGGATACCCCAAAGGAGAACCCAGCAGTTGAGCCAACTGGTCTCCATCCGTAGTGCGAAAGTCATAACTGCTTTCCGGGTAGGGGTCTGCGAAAAAACCAGTGTGTATAGAAACCACCACCAGCCGCTCGCCATACACCCCTGCCAAATCTTCGATAGCCTGAGTACCTGCCGGACAGTTCACACACTGAATGCCCGTAAATTCTTCAATCAGCACCTGCTTTTGTTGGCCTGCCACCCTGCTTACTTCAGGATTTTCACAGGGATCGAGCGAACCAGCCGGGGTCACCAAGGGCGGTATTTCTGTGCATGCTAGCGCAAAAAAAATCACGAACAACGATATAAAATATTGAAAATGAGCTATTTTTATCATATCAAAAAGAAGTATTTACGTTAAATCGAATGCCGCTAAAGGCGGGTTCCAGCCTGCAAATTCCCCCTGCACAGACAATACCGGCCACCTGCTTGATATAACTTAAGGAAAACCGACTTGATTTATGATTGTAGTATAGGTCTATCCGGGGGTAATGAATATTCAGCCCTTCGCCCTCAGCATCCACAGGAGCGGCTACTCCTGGTTGTGCATTGTACATATCGGCAATGGCAAAGGTCCAATTGGGAGCCCATGTAAATTCGACCATTCCAAATAGCCAGTTGCCATAGTCCTGTTTACCCCCGGCAAGCAGATCTTCTCCTACAAACATGGCTTGAAACTCCATCCGAACAGACTTTTTCCTATTCAGGCGATATGAAAAATCAAGATAGGGGATCCAGGTTTCTACGTTGGGAACACCAGGTTTGAATTCAAATACGGCCTGGTTATATACCTGAGTTTGTAGTCCTCCCAAAACGCTCCACTTGCTCCCTTCTTTGTACTGCACATTGCCTTGCCATTCCCGGTAAAGTAATTCGTCGAAGAGATTCGTCATGTTGGAATAATTAACCCCAAAAAGCCACTTTCGCTTGTAGGCATATCGGAGGTCAGCCAAAAAAGCCAATTCGCCAATAAACTGGGTATTGGCGGCATACCTGGATGTAAGCCGATAAGTATTGATGCGGGTCAGCGGAGGTAAAAAATTGATGATGCCCAGATTGAGCTGCTCTTGCGGGCGCGTTCGAAAGTCAAAGTAACTGGTTCGCTTGGCTTCCAGGGTAACCCCCAAGCCCTTGTCGGCATAACTCAGGCTCGTATATAGTACATTACCCGGTTGCTGAACCAGTTTTTCGCCGATGATGCGCCCATTGTCTGTGTCAAAGCTGCCAAAAGGATCAACTACAATATCTTGGGTCTTCCAGGCAGACTCAAAGTACCAGCTAAAGGGTCCTGAGTTGAGGGTATTGTATAACGTAAAAGCATAGGCATTGTATCTGGGAACAAAAATATCTCCTTCCCGGTAAGTATTGAGCGTCGAAACGATACTGTTCATCGTGGCATCGTCGTAGGTTCGGTTGACAAACCCAATGCCGGGCGCCATGCTCCAGGGATCTGTTTCATCCCCACCCGCCAAAAAACCCTCCGCTCCGAAGCCTTTGATGACAGATGCGTAGCGATCAAACAGCTGCTTCTGCCTCCCGGTAAATGCCTTGAGCTCCAAATTTTCATGCAAAGCATACGTCAGCCGTAGCCCAATTAAGGCATTATCTATAGCCAAAGGCCGTTCCTCGTAAGCCCGAAAGATAATCCCACTGCCCAATTGGTCGTATAAATAGCCCGCAGCCAGCCCCAGCTTATCTATCCTTTTCTGAACAAACCAACGCCCTATCCCTTCGGCAGAATAAGAATCATTCGGGTTCAGCAAATTGGAATTGTTATACAGATCAAAGCGAAGACCAAAATCAAAACCCTGATAACTGGAATTTAAGTCTAACCAGGATTCCGCCCCAAATAACTGTCGGTCGTATTGAGGAATATTAGCCGCACCGATAACACTGTCCCGAATAAAGATATTGGCATTTAGGCTCAGATTACCAGAAACGACAGGCACATTCTGATCTTGCCCGTATATCGGGTAACCCAAAATACACGTTAAGAAAAGGATAAAAGCCCGGCTAAAACAAATTTTGGCCTTATTTTGCATAGGAATCGGTTTTCGCAGTAAATTTAAACAATACCCTTCACATGAAATTCATTGGTTATCTCGTATTTGCATGCGCCATCTTGTTTTCTGCCTCCCTTGATGCCCAAAAAAGGATTCCGGATCTTACCCTGAAGGATTTGAATGGAAAAACTGTTCAATTGAAAGACTACGTGGGCAAAGGCAAACCTGTAGTGTTAAGCTTTTTTGCCACTTGGTGCAAACCCTGTATCACAGAGCTGGATAATATTGCAGAGGTGTATGCAGACTGGCAACAAACGTACCAGGTAGAAGTATTGGCCATCACCATAGATACCCAACGGCAGTTGGGAAAAGTGAAACCATTGGCAGAAGTTCACAACTGGGAATACCAAATTTTATCTGATGTCAACAGTACAGCGATGCAGTTACTGGGCTTTCAAACTATCCCCCAGTCCTATCTGCTCGATGGGTCGGGCAACATCGTATATGGCCACTCTGGTTATTCCCCGGGTGATGAAATCGAACTGGAAGAGCAGTTAAAAAAATTAGCAAAAAAATAACTCAGGCTTGTTCGGCCAGGCTCATCCATTTCAGCTCGCGATCTTCGATTTTTTCGTTGATCGCGGCCAATTCCTTGGATAAACGGGTTATTTTTTCGGCAGAGATATCAGGCTCGTTAAATTGGGTTGAGATCTGCTGCTTTTCTGCTTCCAGCTTGCTAATTTCTTTTTCCAGTTTGGACAACTCTTTGCGCTGCTCGTAGGTCAAGCCGGGCTTATCCTCTGAATTTGCCTTGGATGCCGCCGCCACCTGAGCCTGTTCTGCCTTTTCCTGCTTGCGTTTTTCCCGGTCCTGTTCTTTTTGCCATTCGCGGTATTCGGTGTAATCGCCGTTAAAGTCTTTAATTTTTCCGTTGCCCTCGAACACAAACAGGTGAGTAGCGATCTTGTCTATGAAGTAGCGGTCGTGAGAAACAATCAGGATACAACCAGGGTAGTCCAACAAAAACTCCTCGAGGATATTGAGGGTCACGATATCCAGGTCGTTCGTGGGCTCATCGAGAATCAAAAAATTGGGGTTGCGCATCAGTACTGTCAGTAAAAACAAGCGCCGGCGTTCCCCACCACTCAGCTGTGACACATATACCTGCTGCTGGGGTCTGGAAAAAAGAAAACGTTCCAGGGCCTGAGCGGCTGTCAGTTTTTGGCCTTTGGCCATCGGAATAAACTCGGCAATATCGCGTACAACCTCAATAACCCGCTGGTCTTCGCGCAACTGTAGCCCATCTTGTGAATAGATGCCAAAAACGGTATTTTCCCCGAGAACGACTTTTCCTGAGTCCACGCGTTCTTCCTGGGTCAACAACTTAAGGAATGTACTTTTTCCGACCCCGTTAGGTCCCACAATACCCACGCGTTCTTCTTTTTGAAACTTGTAGGAAAACCCTTCTAAAATTTTCAAATCACCGAATGACTTACTGATGTTGTGCAGCTCCAGGATTTTTTTCCCCAGCCGCTGCCCCTTGATCTCAATTTGGATTTCCTGATCCACACGCTTGTTGGATACCCTTTCTTTGATATCATCAAAGGCATCTACCCGAGATTTGGCTTTCGTGGTGCGCGCTTGGGGCATACGGCGGATCCACTCCAGCTCCTTTCCAAACAACTTTTTATCTTTTTCGTATTCCAGCGCCTCATTTTCCAGTCGTATCGCTCGTTTTTCCAGGTATTGCGAGTAATTGCCCTGGTATCGGAACAACTGTTTGTTGTCCAGCTCGATAATCTGGTTACAGACCCGTTCGAGAAAATACCTGTCGTGGGTAACCATAAACAGGGTGATTCCAGGCTGTTGCAAATACATTTCCAACCACTCGATCATATCCAGATCCAGGTGGTTGGTGGGTTCGTCCAGAATCAAAAACTCCGGCTCATCAATAATCAGTTTTGCCAGCGCCAATCGTTTTTTTTGTCCCCCTGACAAGCTTCGGACAAGCTGGTCAAACCGGGCGATGTTCAATTGTTGCAGGATTTCTCTAATCTTCGCCTCAAAATCCCAAGCCTTGAGATCATCCATCTTAGCCATAGCCTGCTGCAGCAGATCTGCGCGGTCGCTCTGAATCAAAGCCTCCTCATAAGCTTTGATGGCGCGAATCATCTCGTTGTCGGAATCGAATACTGCCTCAAGAATCGTGTGGCTATCCTGGAGTTCTGGCTCTTGCGGAAGGTATCCCACGCGTACGCCCTTGCGCAACAAGATGCTGCTATTCTCTCCTTCAGGAGCTTCTGTCCCTGCGATGACCCGCAACAAGGTTGTTTTTCCGGAACCGTTTTTAGCCACCAGGGCAATCTTCTGACCTTTGCTGATCTGAAGACTCAGGTTTTGAAACAAGGTTTTTTCTCCATACGACTTGGAGACATTTTCCAGGGTAAGAAAATCCACGAGAATGTATTTTTGGTAAAGAAAAAGACCTTCCAAAGGTAATCAGAAGGTCTTCAGGTTTTATATTATCCAATAATCTTTATTGCTTTGGGCGCATCATGTCCTTGAGAATATTCACCGTTTCCTGTACATAGATATCCTTTTCCACAGACTTGATCCACTCCTCATTTCGCGCCTTCTTCGCCTCATCTCCATTGATAACGGTCAAATCTACCTTTGGATTTTCTATCTTAGGCAGCACGACTTGATCAGTTAGCTCCCGAAACGTCTTCGACTCGGCTTCGCGCTTGGCCAACCAATCGGTATAAATATTCAGGTTAAGCGGAATCTCACGTTCGTCCTTTTGGTCTTTAATCCTCGCTGCATTTTCCAAAATTAACTGGAAAGCAGGGTTGTTCTCGACGCGAGCCTTACTCTTAGCAGCCAGGGTAGCAAAATGATCGGTCGTAAACTGATCCATAGCTTCGAAAGACAAGGGATTAATTTCTGTCCAGTCCAGCGCATACTCAAAATCCTTCTCTCCCATATCCAGATATTGGTAATTATTGGGTAGGACTACATCTGGCACCACTCCTTTCAATTGCACAGACCCACCGTTGACGCGATAGTACTTTTGAAAAGTAATCTTTAGATTGCCCAGTGGTTTGAAATCAACATTGTCGCGGTAAAGTCGGTCAAGATCGAGGAAAAACTGAACACTTCCCTTTCCGTAGGTTGACTTACTACCCACAATCACGGCTCGCTGATAGTCCTGCATGGCTGCCGCCAAAATTTCAGAAGCAGAAGCGCTATAATTATCAACCATCAACGCCAGAGGACCATCGTAGATCATCTGAGGATTGTCGTCTTTAAAAATTCGAGAATCCCTGCCTCGAGACTTTGCCTGAACGATAGGGCCGGTCTCGATAAAAAAGCCTGCCATCTTAACCACCTCTTCCAAAGATCCACCGCCATTGAAACGAAGATCCAATACAATACCATCCACTTCCTCCGCCTTAAGCTTTTCTACCTCCGCAGCTACGTCTGCCGCTGCAAAGCGACCATTTTCATCATCGAAATCAGCATAAAAACTCGGCAAAAACAAATAGCCTATTTTTTGTCCATCAACGCTATCCTGAATCACCAGTGATTTTGCATATTTTTCTTCCAACACGACCACATCCCGAATAATTTCGATATCCTCGACGCTTCCATCCACTTTTTTTACCGTCAGGATAACCTTCGTTCCCTTTGGCCCTTTAATGAAAGTAACGACCTCATCGGAAAGCATGCCAGTGATATCTGTAGCGTCCCCATTTTCCTGGGTCACCTTTAGGATCAGGTCGTCTGCTTCCAATTCTCCGCCTCTCCAGGCAGGCCCCCCCACAATCACCTCGGTGATCTTGGTAAAGTCGCCCTCATTCATCAGGCGGGCACCGATACCCTCATAGCGACCGGAAAAACTCATATCGAACTCTTCCTTGTCTTTTGGCAAGAAATAGGTAGAATGAGGATCGTACACATTAGTCATCGCATTGAAAAATGTACTTAGAATATCAAGACGTTTGACTTTGAGCATACGGCTAAAATACTCCTCAAAAAACTCCAGTTCTTCCTCGCGGGCCTTTGACTCCAAAGTCTCCAAACTTTCCGGCTCGTCCACAGTATTCTTTTTTGCAGCCTCCATGCGCTCAGAAACTTTCGTCAGCGTGCGATACTTGAGGTATTTGCCCCAATACGCCTTCAAGGCTGCCTCATCCTTGGGATATTCAAGCGACTCATAATCGAGGTTAATCACCTCTTTCTGATCAAAATCAAAAGGAGCTGCCAAAATCTCGCGGGTATATCCTCTGGCGCGCTCCAGGCCATTGCGATAGATCTCCAGAGACGCATCAAAAAACTCGAAGCTCCCGTTCAGGGCCTGATCGTCCAGTTGCAATTCAAATTGCTTCAGGCGATTGATTTCTTCTCCAGTGATCAGACGCTTATAGTAATCCAAGCGGGTAAGGTAGAGATCAAACACCTTCTTGGAAAAATTATCATTGATTTCCTGCGGCTGATAGTGGTATTGATTGAGCGCCATCAAAATACTGCGCATCAAAATGGCCTCTTTTTGGTCTTGGTCAACCGATTTTGGGAAAAAAGCGGCCAGTAACAGTCCTACGAGGAGAACGGAAAAGAATATCGGGGCTCTGAACTTCATAAATGTTGTCATAATGGGTCAGTAAATCAAAGCTGGGAAACAAATATCCCCAAAAGATAGCCTATATCAGGCACAAAATGTAACGATAATCATGCCAGATTTCGTTTTTAAACAAGAAACTAATTAAAAAGGTTTCTCGACGGCCCTTTAGCGCGAATCCGGGAGCCTTAAACAAATCAGGGGATTGAAGGCAAATGCTCCAATCCCCTGACGGGAAAAAAATGACCGGTATTACAACAATGGTGCGATCACCAATGCAACTACTGTCATCAATTTGATCAGGATGTTCAAAGACGGACCTGAAGTATCCTTGAAAGGATCACCTACGGTATCACCTACTACAGCTGCCTTGTGGGGCTCAGACTTTTTGTAGTACGTTTGACCTTGAATGTCCACGCCCTCTTCAAACATTTTCTTCGCATTATCCCATGCACCTCCTGCGTTGGACTGGAAAATAGCCATCAACACCCCGGTAACCGTTACCCCTGCGAGCAACCCTCCCAGCATTTCAGCACCACCCAAAAATCCAATCACAATCGGAGAAATTACTGCCAACAAGCCAGGAACAATCATCTCACGAATAGAAGCCTTTGTAGAGATTTCCACACACTTGCTATATTCTGCCTTACCGTGCGCCGCGTGAAATGTCTGTTGGTCTGCAGCAGACCAATTTTCAAACTCCACATTATCATTTTTGCGCATAGCTTCCAAAGCTGCCTTCAACTCGGGAATAGTGTTGAACTGACGGCGTACCTCCTGGATCATATCCATCGCTGCACGTCCAACCGCACCCATTGCCATGGAAGAAAACAAGAAAGGAAGCATACCTCCAATCAACAAACCAGCCATTACCAGTGGCTTGGAAATATCAATCGCATTAATCTCTGCCACTGTCATGAACGCAGCAAACAGTGCTAGTGCCGTCAATGCAGCAGAGCCAATCGCAAAACCCTTACCAATTGCCGCAGTCGTGTTACCTACTGCATCCAATTTGTCTGTGCGCTTTCTTACCTCTTTGGGCAGCTCGGCCATCTCTGCAATCCCCCCTGCATTGTCAGATACAGGACCATACGCATCTACTGCAAGCTGGATACCTGTATTAGACAACATACCCACCGCTGCGATGGCAATTCCGTACAAACCTGCGAAGTGGTGCGCGCCGATAATTGCTGCTGCCAAAATAAGAATAGGGATAGCCGTTGACTGCATACCTACACCCAAACCAGCAATAATGTTGGTAGCAGAGCCAGTCAGTGACTGGTCAACAATACCTTTCACCGGCTTTGTACCTGTACCGGTGTAATATTCTGTAACCAAACCAATGAGCAATCCGGATGCCAAACCAAAAAGCACCGCCCAAAATACACCCATGGCAGTATAATTATTACCAGCTACATCCGTCCAGGCTGCCGGAAGCATCCAGGTAACCACCAACCAGGTAACTGCCAGCATCAAACCTGCAGCCAAAAACTCCCCTGTATTCAGGGCTTTTTGCGGGTCACCGCCCTCCTTAACCTTTACAAAGAAAGTACCGATAATGGAAGTAACGATACCCAGACCTGCCAGCAATAAAGGAAGTAACACTGCATTCAAGCCACCGAATTCATTCATTGACTCAAACCCGGTAACACCAATAAATGCAGCACCCAATACCATCGTACCGATAATTGAACCTACATAAGACTCAAAAAGGTCGGCTCCCATACCAGCCACATCACCCACGTTATCACCCACGTTATCCGCAATCGTAGCCGGATTCAACGGATGGTCTTCCGGAATACCTGCTTCTACCTTACCTACCAGGTCGGCTCCCACGTCAGCTGCTTTGGTATAAATACCACCGCCCACACGGGCAAAAAGCGCAATGGAAGAAGCTCCAAAAGAAAAACCTGTGATAATGGTAATCACGCGATTAACATTATCAGCAGTGTCTATGCCGAAAATATTGCTATAAATGATCAAAAGCAAACCCAAACCAAGCACACCAAGTCCTACTACACCCAAACCCATCACAGAACCTCCTGCAAAAGCCACTTCCAAAGCCTTACCCAAGCTGGTACGCGCAGCATTCGTAGTACGTACATTCGCTTTGGTCGCCACACGCATGCCTATGAAACCGGCCAAACCGGAACAAAGCGCACCTACGATAAACGACAATGCGATCATAGGAGAAGAATCGGGCGTGTTACCACTGATACCCAGCAAAACAGCTGCAATCAGTACGAAAATAGCTAGAATTTTATACTCGGCTCTGAGGAACGCCATAGCGCCCTCTGCAATACTTTTTGCAATTACAGCCATTGCTTCTGTCCCGACCTCTTGTCTGGAGACCCATGCGGATTTCCAAACGGTAAACAGAAGGGCTAAAACGCCGAATACCGGAATGACAAGTATTAATGTTTGTCCCATAAGCACAGTTTTATTTTTGCAACTTGGAAATATAATCTAGTGTCAATAATCAAACCAATAATCAGTTGATATAATGGCTTTTATTTTGGCGGGCAAAGTTAGGTCAATTTTATCGTTTGTCCAACAAAAAAAACTAGTCCTCCAACCAAACCACTTTATCCGCCACGGGTTGTCGCTTTCCTTCGGGGTGTGGAGCATCGCTATATCCCATGTAGAGAAAACCCAGACATTTTTCACCTTCGGTCAAACCCAAAAAACTATCGGCTTCCAGCGCAGCCCTTGGCGAACTCCAAAAGCAACCGATCCCATAAGCGTGGCAGGTGAGCTGCATATTCTGAACTGCTGCCGACACCGCTGCCATCTCCTCCCATTCAGGTACACGCGCTTGGGCATCCCGCTGCATCACGATTGCAATCGCACAAGCCGAGCGCAAGGGATTTTGCTGCATCTTTTCATGCTTTTTGTCAGAAAATTTATCAGCCGGCGTATTGGTTACATACCATTCACCCAGGTATTTGCTCAAACGCTCAAGCGCTCCGCCCAACAACACTTTAAATCTCCAGGGTTCTGTATTCGCATGTGTAGGCGCCCAGTTGGCATTTTCCAAAATCTGCTCAATGACCTCCCTGTCAATCTTGCGACCATTATATACAGGTGGAAAAATTGACCTTCTCGAACGGATAATATCATTGATTAGCGATGCCTTTTCCATGAAATTTAGTTTTTTTGAATCCTCAAATTTGGTTTCCGTCACAAAATTGTCGAATTTCTCAAAATTATCTTGTCAAAGAGCAACAGTTTTTTTTATCTTTGCATCCGATTTGGGAGAAAGTACCCAAAAATAATGGCGCGGTAGCTCAGCCGGTTAGAGCGCAGGATTCATAATCCTGAGGTCGGGAGTTCGAGCCTCCCCCACGCTACGACAAAAGGATCAGCAAATGCTGGTCCTTTTTTGTTACCAGCTCAGCCTAAGCTTCCTTCTATACGACCCGTATTTCGTACGTAACAATTCTCTATAGTTCCTGGGGTAAAGAAAAGCCCCTCCCTTTGTACCATCACCGAGCCAGGTAAAGCAGCTCTGTAGGGGGTTACCTTTTTGAATGTGGGGGTATTAATAAGGGTATATAAGGTGCAAGTCACCTTAAGGTGCCTTGCACCTGTACTTTAAAAAATTGACAATCAATAATTTAAATCGTTTTATTTCATTCAAAAAATCCAAAAAGCGGTTCTTCTTTGGTCTTGTTATGGGTAGAGATGGTGGCCGGATCGCTTTTACCAATCCATTGTTTTGCGGTGCAAGAGAAAGTTTGTAAATTGTCCCTGTTACCCCATCCTCACATGCAGCACACAAAACATTCGAAACTCAACTTGTCGTGGATACTGGTCAAGCTATTGCTTTGGGGTGGTATTCATTTTGCCAACGGCCAAATCCGGCATCCGCTAATCAGCCCTGCCATAAAAATACAACAGGGTATAGGGCTAAGTGAAGTCACTTTGTCCTATCACCGTCCGGCGGCGAGGGGAAGAAAAATATTCGGTTCCTTGGTACCTTACGGCAGGATATGGCGACTTGGTGCCAACGAATCTACTAAAATCACTTTTTCGGATCCGGTTCAGGTGCTCGACCAGGAGTTAGCCCGGGGCACCTATGCTTTTTATGCCATACCTTATCCCGAACAATGGATTGTTATTTTCCACAACAACCTGACGCATTGGGGAGATGGTCGCAACAACTACCGCCCCGAGGAAGATGCCTTACGGGTGACCATTATTCCTGATACAAACGCCGTTTTTGTCGAAGACTTTACCATCGGTTTCGAACATATTTCTTTTGATGCTGCCCAATTAGTGATTACCTGGGAGAATACCCGGGCTTCTATTCCGCTGACCTTCAACACGCGGGCGATCATGCTGGAAGAAATCAACCGGCAAATTAAGAACAACCCTACTGCTGATACCTACTACCAATCCGGGCGCTACCTGCAGGAATCAGGGATCCAATATGAACAAGCGAGATCCTATCTGGTCAAAGCCAATGAATTGGCTCCTGACAAATATTATATTCACCGGGTCTGGGCACTGGTAGAAGCAGGTCTGGGCAATTATTCCAAAGCCATAGAACTCGCCAGACAATCTGCTTTTCTGGCTACCCGCGAAGGCAAAGACGAATTTGTAAGGATGAATGAAAGGTCTGTCGAGGACTGGAAAAAGCTCGTCCGCCCCTGATCAGCTGCCAGCAAATACCGTCCCGAATATTCCTACGGCTAATTCCGCCCAAATCAGCAAGAATAACAGGAATAGAAAAAAAATGACGGCCATGCGGTTCTCTGTTACCCTGACATGCCTCCTAACGTATTCTATTGAAGATCCTAACCCAAATAACAGCAAACCCATTACCAGAAAGTCAAACACCGACCAGTTAACCTCTGTAGTAAATTGCATGGCAACTAAAGGAACCAACAGCAAGAGTGGCAAAAAATAAAAAAGTCCGGATGAATTTTTAAGTGCGTAAGCCATGATAATTAAATTTAAAAGAACTTTGAATTACAAAGTAACAAATAAAATTTAGGTTCGACAAGTGCTGAGCCGGAAGCAAGGCAAGAAAAGGAAGCTAAATGGACGATGAGGTTATTTCTAACGACAAACTGTCCAAAAAAGGCGGGATAAGTCCAATGCTGGCGTTGAAAAAACGGAAACTATTTGTTACAAGGTGGAAGCCACCTTAAGATGACTTCCACGTAATTACTTTATTAATGCCTCAATCCCTGAATAGGTAACCACAGTATGGCTACAACTATCTGGTAGTCAAACAATGATCAATTTTTTCGCTTCCAGGTCTGGGTGCGTCCCAACAAAGAAAATCCCAGGTAGCCGCGCACTTTAAGCGTGTTATCATCCACAAGTTCTACATAACAATCATACACTTTTCCCGATTTCGGATCCAGGATGGTACCATCTTCCCAGGTCTGGCCTGCCTGACGCAAGCCCTTGAGAATTAGCATCCCCTCTATGGGCTTACCTTTTTCCGAACCGGAACAGGCCGTACAAACCTTGCCCTTATCTTCCGGCAACAGCAGTTTTTCTATTTTTCCGTAAAGTTTGCCATCCTGGCGATACAGGCGAACCTCGGATTTTTGTTTACCCGTTTCATCGTCCTGGGTAACCCATACGCCTTCCACTCCGGTAGCGGAAGTCCAGGACAACAGCAGACTGACCAAAAGTAATTTTATCATAATACGCTGATTTGGTGAATTTTTAGGTGAAACAAATATACGTCACTTTCGTTCTTTCCTTTTTCCCGAAGGGATTATTCCTATAGTTAATCAAAAAATAATATCTTCATTACCAATCAATAAACTAAAAATAGACATTTTTGTCCAAAAAAAATGAAGCAGATCTTTACCCTCTTACCCACATTGCTCTTGTTTTTGAGTGCATGCCAACAACAGCCTAAAACGCCCATTTTCGATGACGGCACTGCTCAGCTCTGGAACGCCGAACAGGGGCCTTTTTACCATTCTGTTGCTTCCGGCGACCCCACCGCTCAAGCTGTTATCATCTGGACCAGGGTAACACCCGAATTTGAGGGTGAAGTAAAGGGCAGTTGGACGGTTGCCGGCGACAAAGAAATGCAAAATATCGTTCAACAAGGTGAATTTACCACCAACGCCGACCGCGATTACACGGTAAAAATTGACGTACAAGGGCTCGAGCCAGATGCCTATTTCTATTACCAGTTTGCCGCCTTCGGCAAAAAATCTCCTGTCGGACGCACCAAGACGGCTCCTGCCGACAGTACAGACCAGGTGAAGCTGGCCATTGTAAGTTGTTCCAACTACGAGGGTGGATTCTTCAATGCGTTTGGAAGAATTGCCGAAATAGAGGACCTCGATGCGGTACTCCACCTTGGCGACTACATCTACGAGTATGCCGTTGGCGTGTATGGCGATACTACCCTCGGAAGGCATCACCTCCCCAACAAGGAACTGGTAGCACTGCAAGATTACCGCACCCGCTACTCGCAGTACAGATTGGATCCGGATTTCCAGCTCGCCCATCAGATGCAGCCCTTCATTACCATCTGGGACGACCACGAGATCAGCAACAATGCCTATCAGTCGGGCGCACAAAACCACCAACCCGATGAAGAAGGCGACTATGAAATCCGAAAATCTGCTGCACGCCAAGCTTACTATGAATGGCTCCCCATTCGGGAAAACGAAACCCAACAACTGTATAGGAATTTTTCCTACGGCAAACTCGTTGACCTGATCATGCTCGACGAACGATTGGCAGGACGCTACCCCCAAGTGGACAGCGTTACGCAGGAAGATTACAACAACCCCGAAAGATCCATGCTCGGAAAGGAGCAACTCGCCTGGTTTAAAAATCAACTGCAACAATCACAGGCACAATGGAAAGTCATCGGCAATCAGGTTATTTTTTCCAACCTCGACATCACCGCTGTAGGGTGGCGTGGACTGGTCAATACAGATGCCTGGGACGGCTATCCCGCTGAACAAAAAGAAATCATCCAGCTCATCAAAAACAATAGTATCCCCAACATCATATTCGTGACGGGCGATACCCACCGAAACTGGGCCTTTGAAGTCCCGGAATCCATCGCCGCTTACAAACAAAACCCCGACGCAACAGTTGCGGTCGAGTTAGGCACTACAAGTATTTCAGCACCCAATGCAGATGAACGACAAACAACGGATGAAGTCCTCGAAATCGAGCGTAGATCTATGGATCCCCTATTTAACCCACACCTGAAATACAACAACCAAAGAGACCACGGGTACATCCTCCTCGCGATCACTGCCGATTCCGCGGTTGCCAATTTTCAAGTCGTAGAAAGTATCAAAACGCCCAATACCAATCAAAGAACCGACAAAACAGCCATTGTCAAAAACGGCTCTCATAAATTGATTATCAAGTAATTGAAATACTATTCAACATTCCAGGTGTAATAATGATGATCCACATCCAGGTTAAACCCGGTTGACAGGTATAATCCGTTGGCAGGATCATTGTCCTTGGCGGTTTCCAACAACAAGCCGCAAGATCCAGTTTGGCGGCACAATTGTTTGGTTGCTTCAATCAGTTGTGTCGCCACACCTTTGCCCCTGTACCGCAATTCCACGTATAAGTCATTTAGTAACCACAACCTGGCCATGCGTGTCGAAGAAAACAGTGGGTAGAGTTGTACAAATCCCACCAAGACATCCCCAGCCGATGCTGCCACAAAAATCACAGACTCCTCATATCGCAATCTGTCGAATAAGAACGTTTTGGCGCCCTCCCGATCAGGTAGCTTGCCATAAAACACCCGGTAATCGTCAAAAAGACCGCTCAATCGTTCCAGATCGCCAATTTCAGCGCGCCGGATCTTCAGCTTCTGCATAAGTGTTAATTTATTTTTGCCGAAGATACCATCACGATTCCAGATTGACTAACCGCAGCAAGCATCCCGGAATAATTTTGATCGTTTGAAACACAAGATATATGGTGCTTATTCCCCCCATTAGATTAGAATTGAAAATTTTCGCGCCAAAATGGGTTACTTTATAAGCGTAAAAAGTATTAATAGGGGTAATCTAGGTGCAAGTCACCTTAAGGTGCCTTGCACCTGTTTAATAACACACTGATTTTCATATATCAATAAAAAATTTTCTACTCAAAACTCCCAAACTCTGTCCCATGCAGCATTGGCTTATTTGTACCGACAGTTTTAAGGATGCAGCTTCGGCAGCTGCAGTTTGTGATGCGCTCACTTTGGGCCTCCGGCAATCAGGCGTAAATCTGACAACAAAGTCTGTCCCCCTAAGTGATGGCGGTGACGGATTTATCGCTTTGGGCAAAGCATTGGGCTGGGGAGAAACTGTTGTTGTGGAAACTTGTGATGCGCTGCAGCGAAAAACAAAAGCAGCTTACCTCTGGCATAGCGCAACGGCGACTGCTTGGGTTGGAGTAGCAGAGGCATCGGGGATTCAGGAACTACGACCCTTTGAGCGCGATGGTCGAATCACCACTTCTTTGGGAACGGGACTATTGCTCAGAAATGCCATTAACAAAGGTGCACGAAAAATTTTTTTGGGACTTGGAGGAAGTGCCACGAACGATGGCGGCTGTGGAATGGCTCATGCTTTGGGCATTCGCTTTGAAGACACACAGGGCAATTATTTTTTGCCGACAGGCGCAACCTTACGCCTGATCTCAAACATCCAAATCCCTGAAACAAGTATTTTCTCTGATATACAGTTTATTGCGTTAAGCGACGTGAGTAACCCTTTGTGCGGCTCCCAGGGTGCAACTTTCGCTTTCGGTCCACAAAAGGGAATACCCCTGGAAGCGCTACCCGCCATAGATGCAGGTATGCAGCATCTGGCCCACCTGTGGAAAACACAACTACACAAAAATGTAGCAGATACCCCGGGAACCGGTGCAGCAGGTGGCATTGGAGCCGGCTGCATGGCCTTTTTCAACGCTCAAATACAGTCCGGAACACAGCATATCCTATCTATGACAGACTTAGACAACGCCATACAGCAAGCAGATGCCGTGATCGCCGGCGAAGGATGCGTGGATGAAACCAGTTTTAACGGCAAATTGCTATCCGGCATCGTTCAACGCTGCCGTCAACATCAAAAGCCATGCTACCTGGTCTGCGGCCAGTCTCGTTTATCAGCAGATGCCCTGAAACAACAAGGGGTAAACAGTATTTTTACCGTTCAGGATTACCACACCGATATAGAGACATCCATCGCTCATACCCTCCCAACCTTGCAAAAAATAGGAAAAAAAATACCCCTTCAAGAGAAACTTCGACGCCAATAGTCTTTCAGTGGAATAGGGGAGTTTTTGGGGTTTTTAATATTTTTTACTCAAACAAGATGATGATAATCAAATATTTATGAATCAGGTGCAAGGCACCTTAAAGTGCCTTGCACCTGATTACCCTTATTAATCCCCCAACACCTTAAAAAGTAACCTCCTTTTACAGGCTTTCGAAAATTAATTTTTCAAATTCGAAACAGGACTTTGCCCTTCCAAGTCCAGACGAGGCTCGCTCAGCAAAGCATCAATGGTAGCATTAAACTCATTAATATACGTTGTATAATAGTTTCCCGTGCTTTCACTGGCATACCCCGTATGGATGTAACGCACATTACCTTTTTTGTCCAAAATGATCGTGGTAGGAAAAGCAAGTACCTGACTAAGTGCAGGGAATTTTTCAGCGGCAAGCGCTTTGTCAGCATAACCGCCAAAAAGTAAGGGATAAGTAATGTCAAGCTGGTCACGTAGCCTACCAAGTGTTTTTTGGGCAAATGCAAGGTCGTCTTTTAGCTCAAAGCCTACCCCTATGATAGCTACTCCGCGGTCTTTATTCGCCCTGTACCAAGGGGCCAAAAATCGAATCTGGTCAATGCAGTTCGGGCACCAGGAACCCAGAATTTCGATGACGACGACCTTGTCGCGAAATTGTTCGTCGGACAGACTGACCATCCGACCCTCCAGATCCGGGAAGGAAAAGTCAATGTTGTCAAATTCCGGCTTTAGCGAGGTAAGATGGTAAGGATCCGGTAAGATGGATGCACCCGCCGCTGATCGCTGGCCTGCAAAAGCATGAATCCGATCCGGCTCCCAACCCAAACGACCTTCCAGTGCTCCCTCGGGCAACAGCTTTCCGCTCAAATACACCGGTTTTGATCCGGTAAAGCCGCTCAGGTAAAAACTACTATCAGTAAGCTCGCCTTCCAATTCCCGGCTATCCCCCGTCACCGTATGAACCACCCCCCTCAGTCGCTTTCCGCTTTGCTCCAGCAACAACACCCGAGCCTGATCTTCTCCATTTACGGCTAATGTCCACTGACCTGATAACACAATATCAGTCGCCCCCACGGAATCCACAACCTGCAAGGGATGAGCGATAAAAGACAATTGCTGTGTACCTGAAACCGTTTGCCTTCTATACCATCCCGAAAGTTGCCCCGTAATCCCCTCGCTCGCCCGAATCTCCGCATCATACAGAGAAAGGTCAATGTGGATAAGATCTCCCTGTCGGGAAAAAGAAAAACTGTCGCGGCGCAAACCATTCACAAATACTACAAACCCACGATCATCAGCACTATCTAATAGCTCAAACCGAAAAGGAATACGCATCTCGCCAATCTCAAATTCACCCCGCCATAAGGTGTTTTTTTCCTGGCCTTCGGCAAAACAATACCATCCAACAAAGAAAAGGGTAAAAATTAGTTGTTTCATTTTTTTAATTATATTTTTTCTATAAAATTAGTAGAATTAAAAATGCAAAAAATATACCGGCGAGAAAGCCAAAACTAAAAAAGCAGGAAAAAAGGTCATTGAATCGAGGGGGGATCGAGCAGATACCCACCAAACAACAAATAGGCCCAAAGCAGCGTCCACGCGATGTTAAAAAACTGAGCTGTTATGAAAGCGAGCGCTGGTTTGCCGCCTTGGAGCTGCCAAAGCTCGGCAAACCTGGCTTCCAGACCAATAGCGACAAAAGCCAATGCAAACCATATTTTTTGAAGCGACTTCAAAAAAGCGCCTGTTTGACTGGTAATTTCGCCAGGTACGAAAAAAGAACTGACCAGTGCAGCAGCCAGGAAGCCAAGGATAAACTTGGGAAATCGCTCCCAAATTACACCAAATCCAGGTTTGGACACCGGATCAGCCTCTTGCGCTGGCTTTTTTCTCAGCACCCACCAGGTCGCAATAAAAAATGCTGCCACACCAATCAGCACATTTTGTGAAAATTTTACAACAATTCCTACTTTGGTCGCTGCCGGCCCCAATATCTCTGTCGCAGCAGCTACTGATGCCGTTGTATCAAGTGTACCCCCAAGCCAAGCGCCTGCTACCAGCGGGGGTATTTCGAACAACTGAGCCAGCCACGGCTGAAAAATAAGCATTGGTATGGCTACCAACAAAACGAGCGTCGTGACATAAGATAGTTTCTTCTTGTCACCCTGAATGGCTCCGGCTGCTACAATCGCCGCCGAAACCCCACAAATAGAAACAGCCGAAGCCAATATCACTCCAAATTCATCATCTATCCCCAGTTTTCGCGATAGCCACAAAGAAAATATCCAAACCACCCCCACCACTGCCAAGGCTTGCAGCATACCCGCCACCCCAGCCTGTAACAAGTCGCCAAAAAGCATCCCACTACCCATAATCACCAGTCCCGTTTTGATATAAAATTCGGCCTGTGCAACACCAGCTAAGTGGATCCCCAACAAATTGCTACCTACCAACCCAAGTGCCAGCGCAACCAAAACGTATTCTATCCCCCAGGCATCTATACCCGCCTGACCTGCAATCACCAGCGATGCAATGGCCAGTAGATATATGACTACAAATTGCTTGACAAAAGTCCCCGATACCCCTCCCGAAAAAACCTGTACCGCTCCAAGCAACCCGCCAAATAACAGACCAGAAAAAACCAAAAAATAAAACTGATTCCAGCTCAATACCTTTCCCAACAAATCCTCTGCATCCGACCAGGAAAAATCAATCCGGGGAAAAACCAGATCCGGAAAAATAAACGCTACACCCCAAACCCCCAAAATAAGCAATCCCCCTATTCCCAATGCACGCATATCCTCCGATACACCCTCCCGCTTGGCCTTGCTTTCCAAACCAACTTCCATATCCTAACTATTTGTCTCGTTACACCATCGTTAATTAGCCACATACAAGTCATGCACACTAACTCATGTCCAAGTTTTGTACGATTTCCGCGAAGTTAAAATTATTTTTTATTTATTCTATAAGATTAGTAGAATTTGTTAATTCATCATATCTGCTATGCTGGTTTTTTCCATAACAGCAAGGGTTTGATCCCTAACTTCGAGCATAGTCTGACGAATCGTACAGGAAGCTTCATCGGGACAATCCGAACAAGGTTCGTAGAAATTTTTTGAGATGCAGGATATGAGTGCTATGGGGCCGTCAATAAGTCGGTACACATCTGCAACCGAAACCTCCGAAGGTTTTTTGAGAAAATAATATCCTCCGGTGTTGCCCTGTCTGCTGGCAATAATCCCCCCTTTTTTGAGTTCCAACAGAATCTGTTCCAAGAATTTTTTAGGGATCATGGCCTGCTCGGCAATATCCTTCGTCTTCACCTGTTCGCCTTCCTGCGCTGCAATGAAGAGCAGTGCCTTCAGTGCGTATTTCATTTTTTTTGAGATCATAGCAATTTGGTGGTCGTATATTATTTAAATTGCTGAAATTCAGTGTTTTTTGAATCAGGTGCAAGGCACCTTAAAGTGCCTTGCACCTGATTACCCTTATTAATTCCTCCACCCCCTCCGAAAGTAACCACAAAGAGCAGGTTTTTTTTAACCCAATTTTTTGCTGATAAAAAATACCAAAACTACTGCAGCGCTATCCAGTTTTCAATTTTTTCTTCGAGCAGACTCAGCGGTAAACTCCCAGAGCCGAGAACCTGGTTGTGAAATTCCCGAACATCGAATTTATCGCCTAATGCTGCTTCCGCTTTCGTACGCAGCTCCCGGATTTTCAACTGACCTACCTTATAAGAAAGTGCCTGTCCGGGTGTTGCCATATAACGCTCGATTTCAGAGGTAATGGCGGCCTCCGACTCGGCTTCATTCTCCAGGGAATACTGAATGGCCCGTTCCCTTGTCCAGCCTTTGGCATGGATCCCCGCATCTACCACGAGCCGAATAGCCCGGTGCATTTCCATGCTGAGCATACCAAAGTATTGATAGGGATCGGTGTATAATCCCAGTTCTTTACCCAGAGACTCGGCATATAAAGCCCAGCCCTCTACAAAAACCCCCATTCCTTCCGGATGGAGGAATTCGGGCAGTTCCTGGTTTTCCTGCTGGAGCGACAACTGATAGTGGTGCCCGGGGATGGCTTCGTGCAGGAACAGCGCTTCATCAGAAACAATATTGTAGCTCTTAACGTCCGGAATGGGGACATAAAACACCCCGGGTCTGCTGGCATCTTTGGTACCAGGCACATATTCGGCACTGGCCGATTGCTCCCGGAAGGCTTCCGTTCTCCTTACCTCAAACCCCGCCTTAGGCGTTTTTTGGAACAAACGCTCCAACTGAGGCTTCATTTGCTCATGAATCGCATTAAAATGAGCAATCACCTGCTCTGGTTCCTGGAAGGGCATCAACTCTGGCTTATTGCGCACATGCTCCAGGAAGGCGTCCAGGTCTCCACTAAAGCCGATTTCCTGCATGACTCCCTCCATTTCACCCCGAATGCGAGCCACTTCCCGCTGTCCCAGTTCAAAGACTTCATCAGCCGTCATATCCGTACTGGTATGCAAGCGAATCAGATAGTCGTAGGTTTGTTTTCCATTGGGCAGGTGCAACAAACCTGCGGTTGTCCGACTTGCAGGCAGGTAAGTTTCCTGCATGAAAGTGCGAAGCGCGCGATACTTTGGAATCAATTTTTCCACAATCATGTCTCGATACGCCATGTCCAGCCGCTTGCGTTCCGATTCGGCAATCTCTACACTCAACATGGAAATCGGCTGGTAAAACAGATGGTCTTCAACAGGGGTATCTATAAACGGATCGAGTTGGGAAATTGCGCGTTCTACCAGAATACGCGGCAAAACAACCCCTTTTTCTATACCGGTCTGCATATTTTCCATGGCAGTATCTATCCAATCCAGGTAATCATCCACCCGCTGCAACCAATCCTCATAGTCATCGAGTTCGGCGAAGGGATGTACACTGCTGCCGGATGCCAACTGGCTTACATACAACGGAAGCGAGGTAATCTGGGTAACCGGCATCCACTTGAAGTTGGGTAAGTCATAAATGGGAGAAGCCACTGTGGGAATATCGTTTTCCAGACCTTCTTTTTTCATGGCACAATCCCAGCGCATGACCTTCAGGCTCATTTGTTTTGCCTGCGGCAAAACACCCATATCTATGGCATCAATTGCCTGAATAAATCCTTCATAGGATCGGATCAACTCTTCCTGATAGGCATCCGAAATAAAATTGGCAATCTGGTCATTGTACCGGTAATCGCCCCCCTTGGAAGCCTCAATAGGATTGATGCGAAGCTTAAACGCATGAAAGTCTTCGAAAAGTTGATCCACTTGTTCCTGCAAAGCCTGGTTTTCTTTTGCCGGCTTGTCCGGCGCACAGGCCTGCATAAAAAGTACCAACATCAACAAAAAAGAGGCGACGTATTTCATACCGGGTAGTTGCTTAATCAGTTAACAAAAAAGTGAATGTAAGCTTTTTTTGCAAAAACCCGGCACCCTTCCCTACGCGTAATACACTCTTTTTAAGCGATAAGCGACCTGAACCAACGCAATGAGTGCAGGGACTTCTACCAGCGGCCCGATCACTCCCGCAAATGCTTGTCCGGACGATATGCCAAAGACGCCGATGGCTACCGCTATGGCCAACTCAAAGTTATTGCCGGCAGCCGTAAACGCAATCGCTGTGTTGCGCGGATAATCCGCCCCCAAAGCCTTTCCGATGAAAAAACTCAGCAAAAACATCACCAAAAAATAGATGACCAAAGGGATTGCAATGCGCAATACGTCGCCGGGTATGTTGACAATCAACTCACCTTTAAGGCTAAACATGACCACAATGGTAAACAATAAGGCCAACAAAGTGAGCGGACTGATCGTCGGAATAAAAGTCTGCTGGTACCAAGCTATTCCTTTCCAACGCACCAGCAGCACGCGACTCAATATACCCGCCAAAAACGGTATGCCCAGATAGATCAATACGCTTTCGGCCACCGTCAGGATGGATATATCCACAATCGCTCCTTCCAGACCAAAAAACGGCGGCAACACCGTCACAAAAACCCAAGCATAAAAGCTGTAGAAAAACACCTGAAAAATACTGTTTACAGCCACCAATCCCGCCCCGTACTCCGGACTCCCGTCTGCCAAGTCGTTCCACACAATGACCATCGCTATACATCGCGCCAAGCCAATCAAAATCAAACCCGTCATGTACTCCGGGTAATCGCGCAGAAAAATAATAGCCAAAACAAACATCAGCAATGGCCCTATGATCCAATTGAGTGCCAGCGACAAACCCAGAATGCGTACATTTTTAAACACCTTGGGCAGTAACTGATAGTCCACCCGCGCTAAAGGCGGATACATCATCAAAATCAAACCAATCGCTATCGGAATATTGGTGGTGCCACGCCGGAAAGACTGTATAACGGTTGACGCCTGCGGCAAAAAATATCCAATGGCAACACCTACAAGCATAGCAGTCAAGATCCAAATGGTCAAATACCTGTCGAGAAAAGAAAGCCGTTTTTTCATATCGTGGTTATCATTTGGCGAACTTTATCCATCACATACCAAAGCTCCGCACCAATCTCTTTCACCCGGGCGTCATAAACCGCAGCTTCTTCCGGCGTGCCATCCGACAGCTTAGGGTCGTCATAGGTCAACGACAAACGCCAGGAAGCTCCGGAAACAATCGGACAGTTTTCATCGGCATCCGAACACGTCATGACTGCCCCAAAATCCCGGGAAGGGTTGTCAGGGTGATCATAGACCTTGGAAAAACACCCTATCGGAGGCGCATATTCCGAATACCGAACCTCGTAAACCGGGTTTTTCCCTTCAGCATCAGCTACGCTAAAACCTGCTCTTCTCAACGCTGCAATCGCGTTGGGATGAAAAGCAGTCACTTCCGTACCACCCGACCAAGAATAAATACCGTCAAGCCCAAAAAACTTAGCCATGGAAGTCGCCCAAACCTGAGCCAAGTGACTCCTGCGCGAGTTGTGCGTACAAATAAAAACCAACCGCACATCGCCTTTTTTGTGCGCCAGCACGATCATTCCTGCAAAATGATCCAGCAGCGCCTTTCGATCCGGATGAAGTGCCTCCACTACGGTACCCAATTCAGAAACATACTTGTCTAAAGCATCGAACAACATAACTGTAATATTTTGAATAGGAGCTATTTTTGCTTTTCGCCTGCAAGGATGAGCTTTTGCTTGGCCTGAAAAACGGCATAGAGCATTTCCCTGCCAATCAACTGAACCGTTGCATCGTACTGCATGGCCTCCGAAGGTGTCCCGTCGAAGTAGCGGGGATCATCGTAAGGCAGCGAAAACCGGAAATCAGCCCCCGGTACAATTGGACAGGACTTGTCCGCATCGCTGCAAACCATTAGCGCGGCAAAACCTTCAGAAGGGTTCTGAGAATGACCAAATTTTTTGGAAAACATCAAAATACCGGAATCTTTAGCCCCATCCCTCATAATAAATGCACTGTAAGAGGGATTTTCCCCTCCTGCTGTCTTTTGAAACGCAAAACCAGATCGCTTAAGCGCTTGTACCGCACGGGGATTGAAAGCAGTCGCTTCGGTACCGCCAGAAAAAACCTGTACATCCCCTACCCCATACCAAGCAGCAGCCGCGTGAAGCCAAAGCTGACCAATATGACTGCGACGAGAGTTATGGGTGCAAATCACCAACAACTTCGCAGGGACTTCGGCAACCGCACTTTCGTAAATGTAATCACCCAACTCCTCCAATACCCGCTTCCGATCCTCGGGAATTTCGCCAAACTCCCCACTCAAAACCTCAATGCGATCCTCCAACTCCTTCCTCAATTTTCGAGTTTGACCTTCTGCATCAACCGAAAAAACCAACAATCCAACCAAAATCCAACCAAGTAAAATTACTTTTTTCATAATTAATTGTTAAATAGCAATAAACAAATATATTTATCCAAAAAAAATCAACAACTGCAATCCTGTTCGGCAACAAGGGTGTCAAAGAATGTTCCAAACCTTTCACGAACCAGGTTCCATCGCGCTGCATCAATACAGTAACTCACACTGGTTCCCTCTATACACCCCTTGATCAATCCTACCGATTTGAGTGCCTTCAAGTGCTGACTTACCGTTGGCTGGGACAAGGGCAACACATCTACCAGATCCCCACAAATGCAGGCATTGATTTTCAGGAGATGCTGCAAGATGGCAATACGCGCGGGATGCGCGAGCGCCTTCGCCAAGCTGGCAAGTTCGTTCTGATCTTCGGAAAAAGCTTCTGTTTTGGTAAGCCCCATAGCTAATTTTAATATCGCAATATTACGATAGAATTTTCGAGAATCAAACATTATCGCCATAAATCGCGTTTGGGGTGAAGAATAATTCCTCATTACATCACCAAAGTAGTTTTATCATGAAAAAATTGGGATTTCAATTACTCACGTTGGCATTTGCCATGCTTTTTACTTTCCAGCTAAGCGCCCAGGATAAGCCGGCTGCAAGTCCTCTGGGTAAAGTTTACCAGCGTGTGGGCGTTACTGATGTGGAAGTTAGCTATTCCAGACCCAGCGCGAAAGGCCGCACTATTTTTGCTGATAATGGTCTGGTGCCATTTGGCAAGTTGTGGCGTACGGGTGCCAATGGAGCTACTACGATTTCTGTTAGCACGGCAGTTATGATCGGCGATCAAAAACTGGATGCAGGCACTTATTCCATATTATCTATTCCGGCTGCAAATGAGTGGACTATTATTTTCAACTCAGACGCTTCCTTGCGTGGTACAGGCGGTTACAGCGAAGCCAAAGACGCAGTCCGTATCAATGTACCCGTTAGTGCTGCACCAGCATTGGTGGAGACCTTCAAAATTTACTTCGGAACGGTAACAGATACCATGACAGAACTGTGGATTGCATGGGAAAATACTAAAGTTAAGGTGCCCATCAGCGTAGAAAAAACCTGGTAATCCAAAGAAAATTTTTCTTGCATCTGCCAAAAAGAAAAGCTGTTTCAGACAAAATGGTCTGAAACAGCTTTTCTTTTTTTGAGCCAAAGGCCAGGGTATCCCGCTTTTTACGTTTTTTTGAAAAATTTCAACATCAAAACGTCCTAAAATGTCCAAAAAAGTTCCAAAAAGAGCTGTGAAAATTCCAGATTACTAACTACAGGTGCAAGGCACCTTAAGATGCCTTGCACGTTACCCTTTGTTTATACCATTTCCTCCAAAAAGGTAACCACCCTCAAGTCCTCCTGCCTTTTTTGCTCAACCTGCCCAAACGCACTACAACCCCCTTGCTATGGTCTGAAAGAGATCAATGTAATTGATTTTGGAATGATCAGACTTTGAAGTAAAGTTGGGGTTCGCCGAAGTCTTGGCAATCACGAGATCTTTTTCCGGATTTACATAAATGTACTGGTTGTAAATACCTGCGGCAAAAAAATCACCGCCAGACTGCTGTACAGGTATCCACCATTGGTAACCGTAGCCAAATGGATTGGAAGAAGCCGGGTTTTCGCCAGGTAACAGGTGCGGCGCATCCGGGGTAATGGACTTTGCAACCCACTCCTCAGAGAGAATTTGCCGGTCGCCGTATTGGCCTTTGTTCAAAAACAAAATCCCCAGTCTGGTGTAGTCCCGCAAGGTGATATTCAGTCCACCCAGTGCCATTTCCATACCCGTATTGTCAACAATCCAACGCGCCGGATATTCCATACCCATCGGGTCCCAAATTTTTTCCTTCAGGTAACCCGATAAGGTCCTTTCCCCGATAGCTGCTTTCAGCACCATTCCCAGCACCTGGGTATCCATACTTACATAATGATTGTATGTCCCAGGTTCTCGCTCTCGCCCTAAGGTCATAATGAAATCAGCAAACGATTGATTGAGCGCCAAGCTCTTGGAAAAGCGGGTAATATCCGAGTTGGGATCTCCGTAAGTTTCGTCAAACTTCACGCCCGAACTCATTTGCAAACATTGCTTGATCGTTACCCCATCATAGGCGCTTCCCTTCAACGAAGGAACATACTGCGTAACCAACTCCTCTTCACTGGTGATCAACCCCTCGTCCATGGCAATACCGATCAGCGCCGAAACCACTGATTTTGCTAAGGACCACGAAATATGAGTCGTAGTGTCACTCATCCCTCGCTCATACGCCTCGTAAATGATCTTACCCTTATGATAAACCAACATCCCGGTGGACTGCGTCACGTCAAGAAAATCCCGGGTATTCATCACCGAGTCGCGACTCACAAAGGTTTCAGGCAAACTAAATCCGCGATCCTCCCGCTCCAACATTACCGGCTCCGAAGCAGCAGCAATATCCCGAACTGCTATCCGCTGATCCAGATTCAAAAAGTTATCTACAATTTTGTCCGGATCAAACAAGGTGGATACAAAGGCTACCCGCGCTTGCAATTCGGGAGATAACTGGCTTGATTGTTCTGGCTGTGTTTCTGAAGTACAGGCCCAAACAAAAAACAAAGCCAACAACAGCAACAACTTATAATTTTTTTTCATATCATCGAATTTTAGTCTCTCGAATTACTGCTGCTCCACAAAGCCCTCCTGGGTTAGTGTCTCTACACGCGCCTTGTGCTGCATCACGTCCGCCTTGTAGAACCAGGCATCCCTCAGTTCTTTTTTCGCAAATAACTCCAGCTGGTCGCCATTGTGAGGGCTATCTTTTTGCGTAGCATTGCCATAACTCAATAACACTTTAGCCTTAACCTGATCTCCAAATTCTATCACACCTACCCAGGAGTCGCCGCCTCCGGCAAAAAGGTTTTCCGCTGTGCCACCACCCGGCCACAAAACCCGAAAAACGCCAAGCGAGCCATCCATGCCATTAGCAGGGAGATTCTTACCATTGTAATTGATCCTGAAGTAGTCACCCCAGGCAACATCAAGCTTTCCAAATTTTTCTTTCATCCCCTTCGCTACGTTCTCCAGTATGGCAACAGCAGCAGCCGGATCCGCAAGGCCATCAGGTGTGGCCACAGGATCGTTACTGTCCCAAGGCTTGACAAAGTTATCAGCCTTCTCTGGATCAAAGGCTTTCGCCCATTGGGCAAAAAGGAGGGTTCCCTTACTGTCCGCATCTGCATTCCTGTCCCAACCTTCCAAGACCGCCTTCGCTTCCATAGCCAACTCAGAACCGTGAGCGTCAATAGCAACAAACAAGTCATCGAGGATTTTATCTGCAAACTCCAAACGCGTGGAATGCTTGTACGCTACGAGTTCGTCGAAAGTGATAGACTCATCTTCCATCAACATCCGAGCAGATCGCTGAGCGCGGTAGTGCATGAAATCTGGCGACATATATCCGGGAAAATCAGCTCTGTTCAAGGCCTTGGGCAAGGTGCTGGTCCAGGGAGGATCATTGGCATTTTGCAACCAACCCTGAACAGGATTTGTTACTTTCGGAAGTTCTGCATAAGCGTGGTAACTGTTCCAGATATCTTCCGATTTTCCGCCAGGAATTACCCGATCCCAATATTCCCAGGCATCCGTGCTCCTTTTGGGCACCAATCCGTTAAACAGATAGAATATATTGCCCGTCTTATCCGCATACATGACATTCCAAAAGGGAATTTGTGCCATCTGCAGCGCCTCCTCAAACTGAACCATATCTTTACTACTGGCCATCTTCCACCATTGGAGGGCTGCATTCGCACTGTCAGTTCCCGCCAATCTTACCGCCAAAGCCTTATCGCCGTTCATTTTTACCACCGGACCAAAATCCGAAGTATATAAATCTATGTCCATCGGGCTCAACGCACCGTCTTCCCCTTTGACCTGCAAGGTCTTGGTCGTTTTTTCAAACGCTTTGGGGACACCATCAAGCATATAATTGCCATCCTTTACCTCCAACTCATAGGTATCTGCGTTATCAATGGTGTTGTTGGTGTGACTCCAACCCAAGTGCTCACTAAAACCAATAGCTATACCCGGAAATCCGACCAGGGTTGCACCATATATGCTGTGATCGGGAAGGTTGAGTTGCTGTTCGGTAAATGTAAATTCCTTATACCATGGAAGGTGAGGGTTCTGAACCAACATGGCATTGCCACTTGCAGAACGCGACCCCGCTACCGCATAGGCATTGGATCCCAGTTCCGGCCATTCGGTTACTCTACCCAAGTCGTTGCCCCCAATAAATCTGGTAAAAATCACATACATCGCATGCTGGATAAAGTCAGTGGCCGATAAGGGCAAAACAACTTTTTTGTCCTCATCCAACGCCTCCGGATGCTGGGTAGCATATAAGTTCATGCCTTCTGCAAATGCAGCAGCAATAGCAGCCAGCTGAGGATCCTGCTGCTGCTCCCAAAGTTGCGCCATTTCAGGGATGCGCACCGCATGCACCAACATGTCGTTTTCCAAATAGCCTTTCCCCCAGTACTCCGCACCCCGACCACGCGAGCTGCCGTACATTTCGAGGATCATGTTGCCGTGTAGCTGCATCTGAGCATAGCCCTGGGCCTTGAATAAGTCGGTTTCGTTGGCTGCATAGATATGAGGGACGCCCCAGGTATCCCATACAATCTGCGTTGATTCCTGCTCGGGAGTACTACATGCACTCAGCAATGACAGCACTATTCCAATAAAATAGATAATCTTCTTCATAAACAATTTGATATAAATGGGTTAAATCACCAAACTGGAAGCAAATAGTTCGCTCAGTTTGAATTTCTGAATTTTGCCGGTCACCGTCATGTACGGCTCAAAGTCTTTCAATATTTTCAAATGCCTCGGTATCTTTGGCCACTCCAGCTTGCCTTCACACCGCAACTTCACCTCCTCCAGCGTCAATTTCCGACCAGGCTTTAGTTTGACCACCAACCCCGTTACTTCCTGTAAAACCGCGTGGGGGACGCCTACTATCTGGAGCAATTCTACCTCATCCTCCAGCAAGGTATGCAAAGATTGTTCCACTTCCGCAGGATATACGTTATGCCCTCCAACAATAATCATTTCTTTTAGCCGACCCACAATGCGGTAATACCCCTCAGCATCCCGAACGGCGAGATCCCCCGTGCGCAACCAACCCCGATGCATGGTTTTGGCGGTAGCCTCTGGATTGTTATAATATCCTTTCATAACGTGAAATCCCTTTACGAGCACCTCCCCTACCTGATCGTCCGGCAACTCCTCCTTGGTTTCCGGATCAATGATTTTCGCAAAGGTGTGTTCAATAGGACGCCCCACCGTGGCAAATCGCTTCTCTTTCGGGTCAGTACTGCAAGTCTGATGAGTCACGGGAGAGGCCTCTGTAAGGCCATACGCAATGGTCATCTCATACGCACCCATCTTTTCTGTCACCGCCTCAAACAACTCCTTGTCCACAGGCGCACCAGCCATAATCCCCGTACGCAATGTACGCAGATTGTATTGTTCGAAATCAGACAGTGCCAGCATGCCAATGAACATGGTGGGTACCCCAAAAAGTGCGGTACATCCGTATTCCGATACAGCTTTTAAGGTCGCCTGACTGTTAAAAAAATGGTCGGGTATGACCATCGCCGCACCACTCACCAAACTCCCCAAATTTAATAAGATGGAACCAAAACAATGATAAAAGGGGACCGGGCCACAAATGAGGTCCTCCGGGCCGAGATGTTGCAAACCGGCAGCTATCCGGGCATTATTGAGGACGTTGTAATGGCTAAGTACTGCCCCTTTGGGAAAACCAGTGGTTCCTGAGGTATATTGAATCATTACCGGGTCGTGGGTAGCGACCCTACGGGAAGCCTCCTCCAGGGTTCGGTTACTGACCCCCTGGCCACCCGCAAGAAAATCTTGCCAATCGAGCATACCCCGCTCATTGGCTCCCGGAGTCAGAACAATTTTTTTCAGTCGGGGAAAAGCGGCTTCGCAAGCTCCTTCTGTTACGTTGGGACAAAGCGATTTGACCATCCCAATATAATCGTAGTGGTGCACCCGGGTGCCACTTTGCTTCACAAAACCCGGACACATTACCAGAAAATCTGCGTCCGATTGCCGCAGTGCAAAAGCGAGTTCCTCCTGCTTCCACTCCGGATTGATGGTAACCAACACGGCACCAATACGAGCCAGCGCATACTGGACAAAAACCCATTCCGGAATATTGTTGGCCCACAAAGCAACATGGGTGCCATGTGCGACACCAAGACCCAAAAATGCTTTGGCTATTTTTTCCGACAGGACATCTAATTCTTCCCAACTGTAACGAACCCTGTCCGCATGGAAAATAGCTGCATCTCTGTTGGGATGTTGCTCCACTTTCTCCTTTAACAAGGCTCCAATTGTTGTTTCCAGTAACTCCATCCTGACCGAAATTTGTTTTGAAAGGTAAATTACACCATAAGCCTTTGATTGTTCACTAAATTGCACCGTTACGACCAGTGACTTTTGTCAACCCACAATCCAAAATGTGCAAACAAAGTCGGGATAATAATGTTAGAATGCTACTTTCTAACTAACCTCATCCTTGCACACATGCAAAAAAATTATCTGATTATAGGAGGAAGCACCGGCATAGGGCTGGCCATTGTCAAACGCCTGGTAGAACAGGGTCACAACGTGTTTGTCCTGTCTCGCACGAAGGGACAACTCGAGGATCATCCGCTCATTACCCACGTCGCAGCAGATGTCTTACAGGAGAGTTTACCGGTGGATCACCTGCCGGATACCCTTCATGGACTTGCCTATTGTCCGGGAAGCATCGTCCTCAAACCTTTTCGCGCGCTCAAGACAACCCAGTTCCTGGAAGATTTCGAAATCAATCTGCTGGGAGCTGTTAAGGCTATTCAAGCTGTACTCAAAAAATTACAACAAGCCGATCAATCGAGCATTTTGCTTTTTAGTACGGTGGCCGTAGGCAAAGGAATGCCTTTTCATGCATCCATTGCAGCCGCCAAAGGAGCCGTAGAGGGGTTAACCCGGTCACTGGCCGCAGAACTGGCACCCGGTATTCGAGTGAATTGCATTGCCCCCTCTCTTACCGATACCCCTTTAGCGGGTAAATTGCTCTCCTCGGCCGAGAAAAAAGAAGCTGCAGGTGCGCGTTTTCCGCTGAAACGGGTTGGAGAACCCCAGGATGTTGCCAACCTGGCCACCTATTTGCTGGGAGAGGAAAGTAGTTGGATGAGTGGACAGGTGATCGGCTTGGATGGCGGACAGTCCACCCTTGCTTCTTAAAGATCAACGCATAACAGCAATCCGGAACGCCGTTGTTCCGGATTGCCTGCCCTGCAGGCGAATCCAGTAGATCCCCGCTGGTAAATCAGTACAGTCCAAAGAAAAAGTACTTCCCAAACCAGGTTCTATCTGTAGGGATTTCCCGTGTCTGTTGCCCTTGACATCCCATATTTCTAACCATAAAGGTTCTGCCACGCGACCTACCTGAAGCTGCAAAACATCACTCACCGGATTAGGTCCGTATGTGACGGGGAAGTCATGAAGATTATCTTCTACAGCGGTGCTGGTGTCCTTGATTTCTACACAGTAATCCTCGTATTCACCAAAAACCACACTCGAAAAATTGCAGGGTCCTATGCCCGGCTGGGAAAACATACCAATCCTCATCCGGGTAGCACCCGTAATAGCCGTAACCGGAATCGTAAAACTCCCTTTTTGAGGATCCCGGGAAGCAGCAACAGACTGCCATACCAATTCAGAACTGGTAAACAGGCCATTCTGATTAAAGTCTATCCACACCCTGAAATATTCGCTAAAACCCACACTCCCCGAAAACCCCGGAGTGAGTTCTATTTCATAGGTTATACCGCGATCCAATCCCGTTGATGCAGTTGCCCCTGTAAAGTCGCCATACCCGCCATTACCGGCGGAATACTGCGCTAAAGACCCAATTTTAACTCCGGCAATCCATTCTACCGAGGCGTCCATATTGGAAGGTGCGCAATAATTGGCCTCCAAACAAGCCCCACAGCCCAGCGTCCTGAAACTCACCCGCTCGGAAGGCGGCGCCGTTTCACCCGCACAAAGCGTCTCGACTTCCAGTTCATATACCGTACAAGGATCAAGCCCCGATAAATAATACTGATTGGTGGTAAGTCCCAGGCTATCCCAGTTCTGCGCTCCAAAAGCCCGGTAGCGCAACACATAACCCAGCGCAGCCGTAACCGCAGGCCACGACACAAAAGCACGAGACTCCGAAACAAAACCCGGCGCAACGTTGATAAACTCAGGAGCCTTGCAGCAACCATCACTGGTAAATACCAAACTCGCGGAAAATCCAGGACTGCTGTCACCGCAGAAAGGCCGAAGCTGAACCTCATAGCCCGTACATGCCATCAGACCATCAAGTTTGTAAGAACCGGACAAGCCGCTCACTAAATTCCAAACAGTATCCCCTACTGCTCTCCAGCGAAGATCTGTTGTTGTGTGATCCAAATGATTGATCCAGGAAATAGACGCACTGTTGACCGTCACTTCCCCTGCCGCCACTCCTGTAACAGGCACACAATCCTGGCAATTGTCCGTCAACAGCCGAAGACTGTTATATACATTCAACACCCCCCCGGTAAGCGTTTTATCTTCCAAAGCGGCATTCGCCACCACACCATTTAAGATATACGATTTTGCCTGCATAGCGGCAGCAGCAGGATCCGATTTTGCGATCAGCGAAAGATTATTACAGGGAGCAGCATATAACAAAGCTATTGCCCCCGCCACCTGTGGAGCCGCAAAAGAGGTCCCCGAAAAATTGCTGTACGCATCCAGATTAGCCGTGGTATAGACCTCCTGTCCGTAAGCACCAAGATCAACGGAATAGGCACCGTAAGCAGCCTTCTCCACCTTCTGCCCAAAGCGGTTCACATTCGTGACCACCATCAGATAATCGCTCGTACACAAACTAGGCAAATCGCCCTCCGTTTCTACATTTGTATTTTCGTTTGCCGTTGCAGACACACTGATCACCCCCTCTTCACCCAATGCATCGAAAAGCGCACACCAAAACGGAGCATCCGAAGGAAAATTGCGACTGCTGCCCCAAGAAGAATTCGCAGCTACCACAAATGCCCCTTTTGCACCACCGCTTTCGTTGTACAACTTTCTCGTTTCCAGCACATAATCGTAAGCCTGCAGCAGTTCCGCCTCCGTAACAGTATTCAGAAGATTATTCGCCGCAACGATCATCAGTTTCACCTGCCAGTTGATCCCAGTCACCCCAAGTCCATTGTTTCCCCGGGCACCGATCACTCCTGCCACCGGAGTTCCATGCTGGTTTTTATCCGAAATCTGGTCATTGTCCATCGCCGTATTCCAACCCCGAAAATCGTCCACATAACCATTTCCGTCATCGTCCAATCCATTGTCTGGTATTTCCCCGTAATTTTTCCAGATATTTCCTTCAAAATCCCGGTGCAGAACATCCAAACCATCGTCAATCACACAGACCACGATCGTATCACCGGTAGCACTAATTCCTCCGGTGGTCAGATCCCAAGCCCTATCCATATCCAAATCTTCTCCAACCAAACCTCCACTTTGCCCGGTATTGAGAAAAGGCCACTGTCGTGAAAACTCAGGATCGTTGGGCACCGTTGCCCTGGACTCCAACAAATGATTATAAGAAGCTGAAACTACAGATGGGTTTTTGTGCAGAAATTCCAACAACAACGAACTGCTGATTCGGGTATGATCATACCGTACCTTCCAGATATTGAGCGACCTGGAAAGACACTCTTCAAAGGCAAACCCGGTGTACTGACCATCGAACCGAGACAAATCTGCAGCAACTGCCTTGAGTTTGTCTTTATCCTTTAGCTGAACCAACAACCTGCCCTGCTCATATTCAAGCTTTTGAGCTTTCACCGAAAACGCAAACGCAAACAACACTACGAGCAGGCTGTATAATTTCATCATAACCTAAAAACTACCCATTCATGGAAGTCAGAAACTCCTCATTGGTACTCGTATGGATCATGTGCTTGCGCAAAAACTCCATCGCCTCGTCGGGTTTCATGTCCGCTAAATGATTGCGCAGGATAAACATCCGCTGAAGCGTATCCTTGTCCAGCAACAGATCATCCCTTCTCGTACTTGATTTGGTCAAATCAATCGCAGGATACATACGCTTGTTGGCCAGGTTCCTGTCGAGCTGTAGCTCCATGTTACCTGTCCCCTTAAACTCTTCAAAGATCACACCGTCCATTTTAGATCCGGTATCTATAAGCGCGGTCGCCAATATGGTCAAAGAACCGCCATCCTCGATATTTCTCGCTGCTCCAAAGAATTTTTTAGGCTTGTGCAAAGCATTGGCCTCCACACCCCCGGAAAGCACCTTACCACTCGCAGGCGCAACCGTATTGTAAGCCCTCGCCAAACGCGTGATCGAATCCAGCAGAATCACGACATCGTGACCACTCTCCACCAACCTTTTCGCTTTTTCGAGCACAATTCCGGCAACCCGGACGTGGTTCTCAGCAGGCTCGTCGAAAGTAGAAGCCACCACCTCTGCGTTCACACTCCGACGCATATCCGTAACCTCTTCCGGGCGCTCATCAATCAAAAGTACAATCAGATAGCACTCAGGGTGATTTTTTGCGATAGCATTGGCCACATCCTTCAACAGGAAAGTTTTACCCGTCTTCGGCTGTGCCACAATCAATCCCCGCTGCCCCTTACCAATTGGCGTGAACAGATCAATCATCCGATTGCCAACATCCTTACCCGCAGGTGAAGAGGTCAATTTGAATTTTTCATGCGGGAAAAGTGGCGTCAGGTAATCAAAAGGAACTCGGTCGCGTATATCAGCAGGGGAGAGCCCATTTATTTTAGATACGCGCAACAACGCAAAATATTTTTCACCCTCTTTCGGAGGCCGTATGGCTCCACAAACTGTATCACCTGTTTTCAGACCAAACAACTTAATCTGAGAAGGAGATACATAAATATCATCGGGAGACGTCAGGTAGTTGTAATCTGAAGACCGCAAAAACCCATAACCGTCGGGCATCATCTCGAGAATACCCTCACCCTCGATCAATCCATCCAACTCGATGTCAAACTTATCTTCCGGTGATTCTTCCACAACGGGTTTCTCATGAACCATCCTTTCCTTCTCCCTATCGCGATGCTCTCTGTCTCTGTCTCTATTATCTCTTTCTCTGTCCCTTTCTCTTTCCCGTCCGTCCCGCTCTCTGTCTTCCGGAGACCTCTCGCGGTCACGGGGATGCGGCTTGCGGTCCCGAAAATCATCTCTTCTCCGGAATTCTACTTTAGTTCCTCTTTTTGACGACTTCTCATCTGACTGAGATTCTTCTTCCTCAACAGGATCTACCGCCTCAGGAGCAACTACCTCAGGAGTAACTACTGCAGGAGCAGGTGCGTCCTCCGCCTCAAATAATTCATACTCCTCCGAACCCCTTCGCATGCGCATCCGCTTGCGGCCAGCGTCGCCAGAGCCATTTTCCTGTCCGGACTCCCGCTCTCCACTACCAGAAGCACCAGCAATAGCCTGAGTGTCCAGAATTTTATGGATAAGTTCTTGCTTATTCAATCTCTTGAACCCCGATAAACCAATTTGCTCGGCAATTTCTCTCAGCTCGGGGACAAGCATATCATTTAGTTGGATAATATCATACATACGTTAATAGAATGTGTTTTGCATGTTAGGTTTGGAAAATCACCATACAATTTCTGCAGGAAGAACCTATGCCCTTCTGGTAAAGCAGAACTAATATGTAGGGGTAAGTCAATTATTCAAACGCGAAAAGGTGCTTAAGAACCACTATTGTCACAAACTCGACCGACAAACAGTTTTTCAAATTGAGCGGGAAAAAAACAGAGGTTTGAAAATAACTGATGCGACGAAAAAACTGTGAAAAGTGGAGGATGTGTTTTCAGTACGTTTTAACGGCTCAAAAATACATTTATTTTTTTTAATTCAAATAGTATCTTTGCAAAAACATTCCTGTTTTCAAACAATTTTTTTGTTCTTCAGGCAAAAAAAGCTTTTTTAATAGCCCATTGTCCACTTATGTTACAACTCAACTTTATCCGCGAAAATCAGCAGACCGTTGTTGATGGCTTAAAAAAAAGAAATTTTACGGAAGAAAAACTTGCTGTACTGACGCAGGTTTTGTCCTTAGATGACCAGCGTCGGCAAATTCAGACCACGTTGGACGGTTCGCTCGCGGAACGCAACAAGCTTTCGAAAGAGGTGGGCGAATTGTTTAAAAAAGGTGCGCACCAGGAGGCTGATGTTATTAAAGATAAGGTAAACCAACTGAAGGACAGCATCTCGGAGCTGGAATCGCAACTCAAAGATACCATGGACAGGCTGGATAGCTTGTTGTTGACCATCCCCAATATCCCGCATGAGAGTGTGCCCGCCGGCAGTTCAGAACAAGATAACGAAGTGGCTCAGGCCTGGGATAAAGCACTACCTGTTTTGGAACAACAAGCGCTCCCACATTGGGAACTGGCATCCAAATACCAGATTTTCGACCTTGAGCTGGGTACAAAATTGACCGGATCAGGCTTTCCCGTTTTCAGGGGAAAGGGAGCCAGACTGGAACGTGCCCTGATCAGCTTTTTCTTGGATGAAGCTACAAAAGCAGGCTACGAGGAGATCATGCCGCCTTTGATGGTCAATGAAGCAACCGCAAGGGGTACTGGCCAGCTTCCGGACAAAGAAGCTCAGATGTACCACGTGACCAAAGACGATCTTTACTTGATTCCCACAGCAGAAGTGCCCGTTACTAATATTTTCCGCGATGTCATCCTGGATGTAGAACAATTACCCGTGAAAATGACGGCCTACACGCCCTGCTTCCGAAGAGAAGCCGGATCTTACGGCGCTCATGTAAGGGGTCTCAACAGGGTGCATCAGTTCGATAAGGTGGAGATTGTTCAGTTCCAGCACCCCGACAAGTCTTACGAAACCCTCCAGGAAATGGTGGCGCATGTAGAGGGGCTTCTCAACAAACTCGAATTGCCTTTCCGCATCCTTCGCCTCTGTGGTGGAGATATGGGATTTACTTCCGCACTGACCTTCGATTTCGAAGTGTATTCCGCAGCCCAGCAGAGATGGCTGGAGGTAAGCTCCGTCTCTAATTTTGAGACCTTTCAGAGCAATCGCATGAAAATACGCTACCGCGAAGGGAAAAAAATACAACTCCTGCACACCCTCAACGGAAGTGCGCTTGCTTTGGCTCGAATTGTAGCAGCTATCCTGGAAAACAACCAAACCCCAGAGGGAATTGTTATTCCAAGTGTTTTAAGGCCCTATACAGGATTCGATATTATTGCTTAACCAAAACCTAACCCGAAAGTCATGTTTTCCGCAAGCTATCTTGGTTATTATGTTCTTGCAGGGGTTCTTTCCCTGGTCGGTATGCTGGTTAGCCAACGCCTAAAGGCAAAATTTCACCAGTACAGCCAAATCGGTACTCGCTCCGGTATGAGTGGCGCAGAAATAGCAGCTGCCATGCTTCGCCAAAGCAATATCTCCGATGTGAAAATCGTCGAAGGACATGGTTTCCTGACCGATCACTATAATCCCCTTACCAAAACCGTAAGTCTTAGTGCTGATGTTTTCCACGGAAGATCTATTTCCGCAGCAGCTGTAGCAGCCCACGAATGTGGACACGCAGTACAGCACGCCCGCGCCTATTCGATGCTCCAGGTTCGCTCAGCACTGGTACCCGTTGTACAGTTTGCCTCCATGGCACAGCAATGGCTGCTCGTCATCGCACTAATAGGATCCATTCCGTCTCTCATCATGCTGACAATCATCGCTTTCTCCGTAACAACCGCTTTTAGTTTGGTTACCCTCCCCGTAGAATTCGACGCCAGCAACCGGGCACTCGCATGGCTCGATAAAAGCGGTATTATGCAAGGCAAAGAACACGACGGTGCCAAAGATGCACTTTGGTGGGCAGCCATGACCTACGTATCCGCTGCACTCTCTTCACTCGTCATGCTGGTTTACCTGGTATTGAGATATGTTTCAGCCAATAATGAGTAATTCCAGGAAATTGGATAATTTTGCATTTGTTTCCAAAAATTTCGGATCATGAATGACATCAATGAATATATCGCGATCGCTGAGGAAAGTATGGAAAAAGCCATAGATCACCTCAATCACGAACTGGCTCAAATCAGAACGGGTAAAGCTTCTCCCGCTGTCCTCGGAGGAATTATGGTGTCCTACTACGGAACCCCCACTCCGCTAAACCAGGTGGCTAACGTCGCTACAGCAGACGCCCGTACCATCACCATCCAACCCTGGGAAAAAAATATGCTGGGGCCTATCGAAAAAGCAATCTTCGAGTCAAATATGGGAATGACTCCTATGAACGATGGTGAATTGATCCGCATCAGCATTCCTCCCTTAACCGAAGAACGCAGAAAAGACTTCGTCAAAAAAGCCAAAGCCCTGGGCGAAGAGGCTAAAATAAGCATACGCAATGCGCGAAGAGATGCTATGGAGTATATCAAAAAGGCTGTGAAAGACGGTTTCCCCGAGGATGCCGGAAAAAAGTCAGAGTCAGATGTACAAGATACAACCAATGCCTACAACGAAAAAGTGGACAAACTTATCCTAGCTAAGGAAAAGGATATCATGACTATATAAAAATTAATTTAATCTACAAAAAAGACTAACGGGATAGCGTTAATGCACACAAAAAGTGTATCTTTGTCCCACTTTTTTTATAGGTGAAAAAAACTTGTTATGAAACGGACTTATCAGCCTTCAAGAAGGAAGCGCGCAAACAAACACGGGTTCAGGTCAAAGATGAAAAGTAAGGATGGGAGAAAGCTGTTGGCTCGTCGTCGTGCCAAAGGCAGACACAAACTGACTGTTTCAGATGAGAAACGATTGAAATAAGGCATTTTTAGCGGTACGCTTAACTGAAGGGAGGTAATATGCATTTTTTATTACCTCATGTAGTTGCAGTTTTTATAAGTTATCTCCCCTCAGTAGCCTGAATTTTTTCCTAGCTTCCACAGCGAACGTGCTGTCAGAGTAGTCAATAAAGATAGTTTCATAGTATTTTTTGGCTGCTTCCACATCTTTAAGGTGGTATTCATATATTTCCGCCAGCGCGAAAAGCGCATTGTCTGCCCGTATGCTTTCTTTATAGGTTTCTACTATACGTTGATAGGTTTCGGCTGCACTGGAATAGTCGTTCGTTTTCCGGTATATCTCTGCTTTAAGGTACAATACGTCGTCTTCCAAGCTATGTCCCGGAAAACTTGCCATTAGGCTATCCAGTTGCAGAAAGGCCTCTTCGAATTTATTTTGGAAAAGCAACAGCTCTGCCGTAGCGTACATTTTCATGGCCAGCACGGTAGTATCGAGGTTGAGGTTATCCATGATAAAAACGGAAAGATCCAGTGCATCATTGGCAATTAGCCTGGAGGTAGATGCTTTCAGGACATCGAACTGGGCTTGTGCCCATTGGAAGTCCGAGTTGTAATAAGACAATTTTGCATTTTTGAACCTTGCCTCATGCCCCAGTAGGTCTTCTTTATATGCCTTATCCACCTGACTATACAACAGGGTTGCTTCCCATATATCGCCTTTCATCAAATAAAAATCGCCCAAATCGAGTTTTGCTTCTGCCTGTATCTGGGCATCCAAGCCCGGAAGCGCCACCACGCTGCTCAACAAACTGACCGCCTGATCAAGGTCATCCAGGTAAAAAGCCTCCAACTCTGCCAACTCTGCCATAATGGCTGCCGTAGCAGTAGAGCGGCCGAATTCATCCAAAAACTGTTCGTATTCTAGTTCCAGCGTTTCCAATTCCTCACGCGTGTATTGGAACCCCCCTACGATTTTTTCGCGTTTACTCAACATACACAAACGCTTCGATTCAACATAATAGCCCGAACCAGGGCCTTTTGTCTGATAGACATATTGAAAGGCCTCGATGGCTGCGTCAAAATCGCCTTCGTTCGCGGCTATGCGCCCCAACCGATAGATGCGCTGCCCGTCTTCCTGCATGCGGCGATCCAATGCCCGCATCTGCCGAAAAGCGTTTTTGTAATCCTTTTGTTGGATAAAGACCCAGGAAAGCATGTCGGGGTAGATGACAGACTCCCCGTCAACCTGGATATTTGCATATAACTGTTTTTGGAGTTCTTCAAAGTCAGAGGACCCCTGCAGGAAGCGTTGAAAAATCGTTTTGATCTGGTCTTCACGGGTCGGGTTTTGCACCAAACTCAGCAGGTAGTACCGGATCATGTTGGGTGTATCGCCCTTGCGGCGGTACAGCTCAGCCAGACTAAAAGAAAATATTTCATTGTCTTTGAGCAACTCCGCCCCCTTTTCATACGCCTGAATGGCAAAATCAAACTTAGTCAGCCCAATAAATGCATAGGCCAGTTTATTGATCTGGTATCGGTCTTTCTTGAGACTCGCAATCGCCTCCGCATATTTTTGATTCGCTTCATCCTCTCTAAACTGGCGCTCGTACAGGTTGCCATACAATACCAACAAGCTGCTGTTGGCAGGATTCCGTTTCAACTCCTGCCTGATGGCTTTTTCTGCCCGGTCATAGTCTTCCATAAAGAAAAGACAGTCCACATAGCGTTCAAAGAAAAAATCATTGCGGTTGTTTTCTTCAAACAGCTTATCGTACAAAACAGCCGCTTTTTCGTATTCCCCGTTTTCAAAGTATTGCTGCGCAAGCTGTGCTTCCTGTGCATGAAGCGGGCCTATCGCAATTGCGGCAAAAAACAGACAAACGAAAAGGAATGGTCTCATGGCTTCTAAGTTAATATATCCAATCTATAAAAACGATCAAAACAGACAATTGTTGCTACCTGCTCCCTGCCTTCCAGCTAAGTCTCAAAAATAAAAAACGGCCAGCATTCTACAGAACCTGGCCGTTACGCGCTGACGCGAAAACATAGCAGAAGAGCGTATTACTCAAGTTTGAAGCGAACAGGCAAGTTGAACTGTACACGTACAGCCCTTCCCCGTTGTTTTCCAGGAACCCACTTGACTGATTTCTCATTCATCAGGTTCACAACCCTAAGCGCTTCCTGTCCGCACTGTGCACCAATATCCCGCACAACTCTGGCATCCGTAACTGTTCCGTCTTTTTCAACAACGAAAGTTACTACAACCATACCTTCTACGCCGTTTTCTCTGGCGATAGCGGGATACTTGATGTTACCGTAGATAAACTCAAGCATTTTTTTGGTAGCACACTGCTCTTTTTCCTGCTTTGACCCCAAATCTTCGCAGCCTGGGAATCTAGGCATGTCCTCCACCACTTTGAAAATCTCCTCCACCTTAGGCTCTGGTGGCGGTGGCGGTGGCGGTGGTGGTGGTGGTGGCGCATCTACAATGGGATCCGGACGATCCACCTCTGTATCCTCATCCACACTCATGTCAAGGAACTCTGGCTCTTCTTCTTCCAGAATTTCTTCTTCCGGCACTTCCTCAATCACCGGTGGTGGTGGTGGAGGTGGTGGCGGGGGGGGTTCAGCTGTACGGGGAGGTTCCATCTCAATATCCTCATCCAATAGCAGAGCATCTTCCGGGATATTAATTTTTTCCTCAAACTGGGTCCAACTGAACGCAAGCACGATCAAGCCAACAGAAATTGCCAATCCCAGGTTGAAAAAAGTTCCACTAAGGCCGAATGCATCAACCTCAGGGTACTTATTTCTTCCTACCAGTGGCGATTTCCCTGACTTTGCATCGTGTTTTGAGGCGAGATCTGCTGCAGAGTTCTTGGCAAAAGAAGATCTCATAAAATAAATGAGACCTACTACGATCGCGAGGATCAATACCAAAAGTCCTAACAACTGATTCCCACCGATTGCAAAATCGCTACCCATACTGATTAAGGTTTACGGTGTTAAAAATCGCTTCGCTAAAAGGCTGCTTAAAGCGCCTATAATATTAGAAATAATGTCTAATACTTCAAAAAATCTTGTCGGGAAAAACCAATATTGGACAAATTCCATCATGGTTCCCAATAAAATTGCCAATAAAACTACGGTTAACGCATTGATCCGATTCAACAATGCAAACCTATTCAAAGCAGCAAAAACAAGCATGCACCAAACAAAATAGGCTCCGGCATGGCCGATCTTATCTATTCCGAAAGTGCTTGCAAGACCTGGAGGCAGCGCAACATTATCCCGCGTTGAAAGCACAAGGATAACAAAAGTCCAGATAGCTGCAGGCAAAAACCAAATTAGATGCTTTAATCTAAGAGACAAGATGCAGGAGTTGATAATTTTGGTGTGTGCATACCCACATTTTTTTATCCGACCAGCTCCTGATAAGCAGCAGCATCCATCAAGCCCTCCAACTCTGAAGGATCAATGAGCTTAATTTTGATGATCCACCCTTTGTCATACGGAGATTCGTTGACCAAGGTGGGTTCATCTCCTTCAGCCTCATCAATAGCAGGATTGAACTCGAGGATCGTACCACTCACTGGCATGTAAAGATCAGCTGTTGTCTTCACAGCCTCTACCGTTCCAAAAACTTCATTCCGTTCGATCGTTTCGCCAACTGTATCAACCTCAACATAAACCAGTTCTCCGAGCTCGCCCTGAGCAAAATCAGTAATTCCGATGTAAGCGGTATTGTCGGCTTCCACACGGATCCACTCGTGTTCTTCTGTGTACTTCAAATGAGAAGGAATTTGCATACCTGCATTGCATTTAATGGTGAAATAAATTTAGCCCGATAAAAGTAAAATAAATTGTTTGTGCCAAATACCTGGCTCTCTAAAACTTTTTCCGCAATCAGGAAAGCTTGAGAAATTCCTCCTTCACCCATTTGTAGGTCAGCGATTTTGGTCGCTCCAAAGGCATACCGAGCGCTCTGGACCAACAATGCGACGCCAATACCCCAAGTGCTCTGGAAACCCCAAACAGAACCGTGTAAAATTCGTGCTCTTTCATTCCGTAGTGCACCAAGAGTGCACCTGAGTGCGCATCTACATTCGGCCATGGATTTTTCACCTTACCCAAACCCTCCAATATTCCAGGAACCACATCGAAAATCTTCCATACCACCTCCACGATTGGGTCTCCCTTAATATTCCGCTCGGCAAATTCCTTCTGCGCCATAAACCGGGGGTCGGGTCTTCTCAGAACGGCATGCCCATAGCCGGGAACTACCATTCCAGCTGCAAGGGTTTCATTGACATACTTCACAATCTGCTCCTTATCCGGATTATTGGTGCCAATCTGCTCTAACATATTAAATATCCACCCAATTACCTCTTGGTTAGCCAACCCATGCAAAGGACCTGCAAGGGCAGTCATGCCTCCGGCAAAAGACAGATACGCATCACTCAAGGTAGATCCCACCAGGTGAGTGGTATGTGCAGACGCATTACCCCCCTCATGATCCGCGTGAATAGTCAGGTATAAACGCATCAATTTCTGGAAATCGGCATCCGGGAAACCCAACATGTGCGCAAAATTGGCAGACCAATCCAACGATACATCAGGGTGAATATGTACATCATTGTGGAAGCTTCTCCTGTAAATATAAGCAGCTACCCGCGGTAAACGTGCAATCAGGTTCATCGTGTCCTCATACGAAGGATCCCAGTACTCCGATTTGTCAAAGCCCTCAGCATAACGGCGCGCAAAAATGCTGTCGTTCTGAAGTGCCGTTATTGCAATCACAAACTGCGTCATCGGATGTGTATCTTTTGGCAGCGCATCCAATGTCTGAAAAACATATTGCGGAACATGGCTGCGCGAAGCCCACTGGCCTGAAACCCATTTTACATCCTCCTCCGTTGGAATTTCACCCGTCATCAACAACCAAAATAAACCCTCAGGAAGCGGCTCCTCGCCACAGCTCCCTTTCGGCAAAAGCTCCCTAAGCTCAGGGATACTGTAGCCGCGGAACCTGATCCCCTCTACCGGATCCAGACTTGATGGCTCCCATATCATCATTTTGATACTCCTCGCTCCACCAAATACCTGGCTAAGAGTGACCTCATCCACTTTTACATCGCCATATTCTTTCAATAGTGACCTGATCTCACCCTTTAATGTGCTTGTCTGTTCAAAAAATTTCTTCTTGAGATGATCCATTTATTAGTTTTTTTGAGTTATGTCAACCTAACGCTCAGGGTTGGAACGCTGCATACCCCTCCGCTCAAACATCCGCTTGGATTCCCCCCGATCTTCGATTCCATCCACGGCCGACTCGAACGCAGCAGCACGCTCCGCAATAAATTTCTGAAATGCCATCCTCTGCCGCTCATCCAGCACCTTCAGCACCTGCTGCTCCATACCCGCCTCGATATTCCTGCGCTTTTGGATAAATAAAACCTCATTGTCCTTCTCCAAAGATGCAATTTCACGGTGGTTCCTGAAATAGGCTACCTGAATATCCCGCACCAGCTCTCTTTGCACTGCACTCAGGTCATAGGCCTTCGCCATGTCTTTCGCTATTTTTTCAGCTCGCTTATGATCGTCCTGGGCGTATAACGTCAATAGAGTTGAACACCAAAGAAAACACGCCAATGACCATTTCATAGGATAACATTTTTAGTTACTGCTTGGCTCGCTAAAATACAATTTTTACAAATTATTCCTGAAACTACCGGTATATTTACCCACATAAATTTGTTTGCACCTATGCTCATCATCCGCAATGTCATTGTCAGCGAAGAAATCCTGGAAAACAATTTTGTCTGCAACCTCAATGCTTGCAAAGGCGCGTGCTGCTGGGAAGGGGATTATGGAGCCCCCCTCGAAAAGATAGAATTGGAAATCCTCGAAAAGATTTATCCAATTGTTCAACCTTATCTCACTCCGGCCGGCCGACAAGCTATCGAGGAACAAGGCCTTTTTTCCTATTCCAAGGAACTCAAAGAGTTCGGAACTACCCTGGTAGAAAATGCCGCATGCGCTTTTATGACCCTCAACGAACAAGGCATTGCTCAATGCGGCATAGAACAAGCCTGGAGAGATCAAAAAATTGATTTTCAAAAACCCGTCAGCTGCCATCTGTATCCTATCCGGATTCAAGAAAACCACCACAACGGATTCGAAGTCATGCACTACGATGAATGGGATATCTGCTCCGCCGCCTGCACCCTCGGCGATAAGGCACAAGTCCCCGTTTATCAATTCGTCAAAGATGGCATCATACGCAAATATGGACAGGCTTTTTTTGAAGAACTCGATGCTGCCGCTCAACACCTTAAATCCTGAAACAAGGTAAGTTTTTAATTCAAAAATTTGATAATCAGTGATTTAAGAATCAGGTGCAAGGCACCTTAAGGTGCCTTGCACCTGATTACCCTTATTAATCCCACCAATCTCTAAAAAGTAACCCTCTTTAAAAGGTTATTTTCTACCCCCCTACTTCCAAAGAACTTTTTCACGCCAATCACAAGCTTGGCACGAATGTTGTTATACTATCAGTGAAATCAGAAACAGGTTAATTTTCAATGGATACGAAAACAACCTATAATAATCACTCGGATATCTGACTAAGGGTAAGTAAGGTTTTTCTGACTACAATTTGTGCCTTAACCCCTTCGTTCAGGCAGTGGTTTTAGCAGCCTCATTCGACAAGCGAATGAGGCTGCTTTTTTTTACCCAAAAAAAAGGCCAGTACCTGAGCACCGGCCATATAAACACCTAAAACCCTATTAACTAAACTTAATTGACTTCCTGGTTGATGCGCACTTGCATCAAATGTGCTCATCGGAAATACTAACAGCCACTACTTGTATTCTGTTCGGAGAACAAACAGACATTTTTACACTACCCAATTTCGACCTTAAAGGCCTGCTGAACTTTTTTGGGAAGGGTGATAACCAGTAACCCGTGATGCATCTCTGCTCGGATTTGTGCAATGTCTATCAAATCAGACAACTCAAATTTTCGCTCAAGGTCATACCCTGCCAATTCCTTGCGCTTGTAAACATAACCCTCCGGCAAGTCGAAAGCCTTTTTTGCATGCACAACCAGTAAACCCGACTCAATGGTCAGCGAAATATCTGTTTTCTCCAAACCAGGTAAGGACATTTCAATCCGGAAAGCATCACCTCCCTCCGCTACATTGACTAAAGATCGCTCCTGCAAATCGCTACGCTTGTTTCCAACATTTTTTGCCGCATATCTAGCTGGAGCATGGATAGGAAAATTACTTACGTAAACCATGATTATGTTTTTTTTTGTTTGGTAAATCAATCATTCGTTTTCCTATGCTCAATTGCTATACCAAACCCCATTTCCAGACAAATCAACAGCATTTGATCAAAAACGACTGTCAATTTGACACTAAAAACAAAAAACAAGTGACAAAATGTCTTAAAAAGAGGATTTTTGCAGGAAATGCAAGATCTCATCCACGTACTTTCGGTCATTGGACAAGCGGGGAACTTTATTTTGCCCACCCAATTTGCCTTTAGATTTTAGCCAATGGGCAAAACTTCCCTCCGGAAGTGGGGTGATATTCAAGTTAGTAAGCGCGATATTTTTGAATCGCTTGGCTTCATAGTCCGAGTTGATGCGTTGAAGATTTTCGTCGAGGAGCCTCGAGAAAGCGTCGAGGTTGTCGGGCTTTTGTTTAAACTCGATGAGCCATTGATGACCTCCTTTATGGGTACCATCCATATAAACGGGTGCCACCGTATAGTCCATAATCTTCGCAGGCATGGTTTCGCAGGTAAGTGCTAATGCCTGGTCTGTGTTGTCAATCATGACCTCTTCACCAAAAGCATTGATAAATTGCTTGATCCTGCCCGTAATTTTTATCTTATAGGGTCTGACTGACGTAAATTGAATGGTATCACCCGGAACATATCGCCAAAGGCCACCATTGGTAGAAATGACCAAGGCGTAGTTCCTTCCAAGCTCAACGTCTGCCAGGGTAATCGCCTCAGGATTTGCTTTGCCCCACTCTTCCATGGGCAGGAACTCATAAAAAATTCCATTGTCCAGCAAAAGTAGCATATCCTGGGTACGCAGATCGTCCTGCACGGCAAAATACCCCTCCGAAGCATTATAAATTTCCAGGTAGTCCACCCCGGAAGAGGGGAAAAAAGCCTCAAATTGAGGCCGGTACGGCTTAAAACTTACTCCCCCATGGATATATACTTGGAAATTCGGCCAGACCTCCAGCATATTCGACTTTCCCGAAATTTCAAGGATCCGCTTAAACAGTACGATTGTCCAGGTAGGCACTCCCCCTATCATCACTACATTGGGCTCCCTGCTCCCTGCCTGAGCCAGTAACTCGAGTTTTTTCTCCCAGTCAGCCAACAGGGCAGTCTCAAAATCAGGGATAAAAAAAGGGCGAGCCACCTGGGGCATGTGCTTGATCATAATGGCAGAAACGTCGCCAAAGATTGTCTCGGGAAAAGGAGAAAAATGCTCCACACTACCTCCCATCAACATGCTTTTCAGCTCGAACTGCCGCGCATCCGGTCTGTTGTGATAAACAGCCGTCATAGTGTCCCATGTTCCCCTGATATGACAGGTCTTGAGGTGTTCAGAAGAAATAGGTATGAATTTACTTTTGTCACTGGTCGTACCGGATGATTTGGCAAACCAGCGAACTTGCCCTGGCCACAACACACTTTTTTCGCCATGCATCATGCGTTGGATGTAAGGCTTGAGGTCATCATATTCGTGGATGGGCATGGATTGCTGAAAATCAGCATAGTCCCGAACAGCGGAAAGCTTGTGTGGTATCCCCCATTGCGTACTTGCGGCTTTTTTCGTCAGATAACGCAGCCATGCCTCCTGTACAGCAATGCCATGGTGGTGGGTATATTGGATTTGTTTATACCTTCGCTTGTAATACCACCTGAATGTTCGATTGATCCATTGCTTCATAAATCCGGCATTCAACCCGCGTATGCTCCGGCCAAATCCTGTTCAAATATAAAAAAATAGTAGCAGCCTCGCACATCAAGGAAGTAGTTCCTGCGCAAGGAACCTTGCAGTGTGACTTTCCGCGTTTGCCAAAATAGCTTCCGGGGTACCTGCACAAACCACTACTCCACCACGATGTCCACCCTCCGGCCCCATATCAATGATATAGTCAGCCACTTTAATAACGTCCATATTGTGCTCAATCACCACTACTGTGTTGCCTTTGTTGACCAGACGGTTGAGTACTTCGATCAAATGTCTGATATCTTCAAAGTGCAAACCCGTTGTCGGCTCGTCCAGAATGTAAAAAGTGTTGCCGGTATCGCGCTTAGAGAGTTCTTCTGCCAGCTTCACCCGCTGGGCTTCTCCCCCTGATAACGTGGTCGCCTGCTGACCCAGCGTGATATATCCCAATCCTACCTCATTCAGGGTGTGTAATTTGCGATAAATATTGGGAATGGCCTCAAAAAACACCATAGCTTCTGCAACAGACATATCCAATACATCATTGATGGATTTGCCTTTGTACAGGATCTCCAGGGTTTCGCGGTTGTACCTCCTGCCCAGACAAGTTTCACATTCGACATATACATCCGGCAAAAAATTCATCTCGATGACGCGCATGCCCGAACCCTGGCAGGTTTCACATCTCCCCCCCTTGACGTTGAAGGAAAAACGCCCCGGCTTGTACCCGCGAATTTTTGACTCCGGCAGGTCAGAAAATATCTTTCGAATGAAGGTGAACACTCCAGTATAAGTAGCCGGATTGGAGCGAGGAGTTCTTCCGATGGGCGACTGATCAATCTCGATTACTTTATCCAAGTGCTCCAGTCCCTCTACCGCAACATAAGGTAAAGGCTTTTTGAGGCTTTTATAAAAATGCTGCCGCAGTAAGGGATATAGAGTTTCATTGATCAGCGATGATTTGCCACTCCCCGAAACACCCGTAATACAGGAAAAAGTACCAAGTGGAATCGCCACAGAAACGTCCTTCAAATTGTGTCCGCTGGCACCCCTGACAAGCAATTCCTTCCCATTACCCGACCTCCGTATCGCAGGAACCTCTATCCGGCGGGTATTGTTTAGATACGACGCCGTAAGTGTAGATTGCCTGATAAAATATTCCGGAGTTCCTTCCGAAACGATTTCCCCGCCAAATTGACCAGCCCCCGGCCCCAAGTCAATGATATAATCCGAAGCCAGCATAATATCCTTGTCGTGTTCCACCACAAGAACGGAGTTTCCAATGTCCGTGAGCTCCCGAAGTGCCTCTATTAACCGCTGATTATCCCGCTGATGCAGACCAATACTGGGTTCATCCAAAATATAGGTAATTCCGGTAAGCTGAGACCCGATCTGGGTAGCCAGCCGGATGCGCTGTGCCTCCCCTCCCGATAAAGTCCGAGCTGTTCGGTTTAAAGTCAGATAGTCCAATCCTACATGCAACAAAAACTGAAGCCGGAACTTGATTTCCTTCAACACTTCACCGGCAATCATCCGCTTGCGCTCGTCCAAACTTTGCTCCAAAGTAACCATCCATTCATAGAGCGTACCAATATCCATCCCCGCAAGCTCACCAATATGCAAATCCCCCAACCTGAAATTAAGAGATGCGCGCTTTAGCCGATGGCCGCCACATTCCTGACAAGTGTCTATCGTCATAAATTCTTCGGCCCATTGCTTCATTTTTTCAGAAGTTGAGGTCTCATATACCCGCTTCAGCATGTTGACCAACCCTTCCTTAGTCAGATCAAAGACAAGGTCGTTGTAGTTTTGCTGAGAAGCGGCACCTACCCCCTCTTCTTCGCCATATAATATAATATGCAATGCCCTTTCCGGGATATCCTTTACAGGGGTCGAAAAAGTAAAGCCAAACTGCTTGGCCAAAGCCCGAAGTTGTTTAAACAAAGTAGTATCGCGAACCTCACCCAAAGGCATAATCGCAACCTCGTTGATACTTTTTGAAGTATCCGGGATCACCAGCGCACGATCTACATCATAGATTTCACCCAAGCCCTTGCACGCAGGACAAGCGCCGTAGGGCGAATTAAAAGAAAATGCGTTCGGAGAAGGATCTTCATAAGCCAAACCTGTGTCCGGATCCATCAAATGCTTGCTTAGGGTATGCAAATGACCACTATCCATATCCAACACCTGCAATACCCCATCGCCCATGCGAAGGGCTGTCTGAACAGAAGCAACAATCCTGTCTCTCCTGTTTTCCTGGACGGAGAGCCGATCCACGACTACCTCAATATCATGTACCTTATATCGGTCGAGCTGCATACCTGGTTCGATGTCCAATACCGCCCCATCTACCCTTACTTTTGTGAACCCCTGCTTGCGGATCTGCTCGAACAGCTCGCGGTAATGCCCTTTCCTTCCCCGCACCAGCGGTGACAGCAAAGAAACCTTTCGCTCCTCAAATTCTGTCAATAAAAAATCCAGAATCTGATCCTCGTTGTAGCGAACCATTTTTTTACCGCTCAGGTAAGAATAAGCATCCCCTGCACGCGCATACAGCAAGCGAAGAAAATCATACACCTCTGTAATCGTACCCACCGTCGAACGCGGGTTTCTGCTCGTTGTTTTTTGCTCGATAGAGATCACCGGACTTAACCCGGTAATTTGTTCAACATCAGGACGTTCCATTTCCCCGATGAATTGGCGGGCATACGCCGAAAAGGTCTCCATGTAGCGCCGCTGCCCCTCTGCATAAATCGTGTCAAAAGCGAGCGAAGATTTGCCGCTCCCACTGATCCCCGTGATCACGACCAGCTGGTTCCGCGGAATTTTCAAACTCACGTGCCTGAGGTTGTGCACATTGGCACCTACAATTTCGATGTACGCTTCCTCCGGAAAATAATCCGGATCTACACCTGGAACTGTCGTTTCGTATTCCGCTTTTTTGATTTCCATAGATGACTTTAAAGATTAAAGACGCCTTCCCGGATCATATCCGTCAAAACCAGACCAACTTTGGGAGCCGCTCCCTGAGCCACTTCGATTACCTCCGCTACGGTGGTTTCCCGAATAGCCTCCAAGGGATAACATACATTGGTTACCACAGAAACCACAAAGACGGGTAGTCCCATGTGCCGGGCTACCAAGACCTCCGGGATAGTGGACATCCCTACAAGATCCCCGCCCACCCGATGGATAAATTCGTACTCCGCAGGGGTTTCCAGATTAGGTCCCGGCCAGCCAAAATAAACCCCTTCATGTGCCCTGAATCCATGTCCCTTTGCAATTTGTAAAGCCCGTGCATTCCATTGGCGGTTATACGTCCGCAACATATCCGGAAAACGAGGCCCCAGACGTTCATCATTCGGCCCACGCAAAGGGTTGTCGTAGTGCAAGTTGATGTGATCCCGCACAAACACCATATCCCCCGCATGGAAATCTGCATTCGTTCCGCCTGCAGCATTGGAAAGAATCAGCACGGTTATACCCAGCTTCTTCAACACACGAATCGGAAAAGTCAGGCTCTCCATACTGTGGCCTTCATAATAATGAAACCTTCCCGACATGGCCACAACCGGGACGCCGAATAAATCCCCGAAGATAAGCTCACCTTTGTGACTTTCTACCGTTGCCTGCGGAAAAAAAGAGATGTCCTCGTAGGGAATCGTACAACTCACCTCGATGGCTGCCTCCAGATCCCCCAATCCCGTTCCCAACACAAACCCTATTTGAGGGCGATGATCCGTGAAAGTCCTAATCTGGGCAACAGTGTGTTCTATTTTTTCAAATAAATCCATACAAATAAGTTGATTAATCTACGATCATCGTAAGCGCATCCAGCTCTTGCTCCCGTATGGAATCAGGAAGCGCTCTGAATTCATACTGCTGATTGCGAAGCTGCGGAATAAAGCCCGCCTCCTTAATCGCCTTCTGAATACCGGAAGCCGTAAACCGAAACTTAGCACCCGCTGCCGACACCACATTCTCCTCGATCATGATACTGCCAAAATCATTCGCACCCGCATGCAAACAAACCTGAGCCACCTGTTTGCCCACGGTCAGCCAGGATGCCTGTATGTTTGTCACGTTGGGCAACATGATTCTGCTCATCGCTATCATGCGCACATATTCATCACCCGTACTCGAGTTTCTGGCGCGCTTGAGTTTTTTCAATATAGTGTCCTCGTCCTGGAAAGGCCAGGGGATAAAAGCGATAAAACCCTTTGCATCAGCCGGTTTTTCAGACTGTACCTCACGAATAGCCACCAGATGCTCCATGCGCTCCATGTTCGTCTCGATATGACCAAACATCATCGTTGCTGAGGTAGTCAGACCAATTTTGTGCGCCGCACGCATCACATCCAGCCACTCCTGCCCACCACATTTCCCCTTGGAAATCAACCGCCTTACGCGATCGCTCAAAATCTCGGCACCGGCACCCGGCAAAGAATCCAGACCCGCATCTTTCAAAGCCTGCAATACTTCGATGTGGGTGGACTGCTCCAGCTTGGTAATATGTGCAATCTCCGGAGGACCCAACGCATGCAATTTCAGTTGCGGATAAAGCGATTTGAGCGTTTTGAACAAATCTATATAGTAAGATAAGCTCAGATCCGGGTGATGCCCCCCTTGTAGCAACAACTGCTCTCCTCCATATTGGAATGTCTCCTCTATCTTTTGCTTGTACTCGTCTATCGTCGTGATGTAAGCCTCTCCATGACCCGGCCTCCGATAAAAATTACAAAATTTACAATTGGCAATACACACATTGGTTGTATTGGAATTGCGGTCTATGATCCAGGTGACATAATTGCCCGGTACCCGCAACTGCCTGAGACGGTTCGCCACGTACATCAAGTCCGCCGTACCTGCCTGCTCAAACAAAAATACACCTTCCGCTGCGGACAAGAATTCGCCCTTTAATGCCTGATGAAGCAACGCATCTACCTGCATGATATGGAGTTTATTTGTTAAATCGAGTGAAACACTTCCCTAACAAAGATAATCAACCCTGTGTTTACCCATAACCCGTTTTTGTCCCCGAGACCAAACATGGCCGCCAGAGCAAAATATAATTTTCCAGATCAAAATGGAACAGGGTAGCAAATTCAGATATAATTGACTATATTTGAAGCTCAAAAGCAAAAAGGGAACCCAACGTTCCCTTTTTTTCGTTACTAAAATTCATGTTTGTACCTTGATAGAAGAAAAAATTTGCGACCTGTTGGACGAAAAGTTCAGAGAAGAGGGTTTCCAGGATTGCTTCCTTGTGGACCTCAAAGTATCTCCCTCCAACAAATTAGAAGTATATGTAGATGCGGACTCAGGGTTGACCCTTGAAAAATGTCACGTCATTAGCCGCCATTTGGAAGCTTTTTTAGATGCTGAAGGGGTACTTGGCGAAAAATATGTCTTGGAGGTTTCCTCCCCCGGCATAGACCGCCCCCTAAAAATGCAGCGGCAATACCAAAAAAATGTGGGCCGAGAGGTGGAAGTAACTTTGACGGATGGCAGCTTGGAAACGGGCAAGCTTGAAGCTGTCAGCGAGGAATCCATCATGCTTTTTCAACAAGAGAAGGTCAAAGAAGGCAAAAAAAATATCCGAATAGAAAAAACGAAACAGATTCCTTTTGAATCCATCAAACAAACCCTGGTTAAGGTTTCATTCAAAAATTGACGGAAAATGATGAATTTAGTTGATACCTTTTCTGAGTTCAAAGCCGGAAAGAACATAGACAGGCCTACTATGGTTCGCGTTTTGGAAGATGTATTCCGAACGCTGATCCGAAAGAAGTTTGGCTCTGATGAAAATTTTGATGTAATCGTAAATACCACCAAAGGAGACCTCGAACTATGGCGCGTACGCGAAATTGTGCCAGATGGGGAGGTAACCGATGACCGAAGCCAGGTTTCTATTTCTGAAGCGCTTAGCATTTCAGATGACTATGAGATCGGCGAGGAGTGCTACGAGCAGTTGTTTCTGGAGGATTTTGGCAGACGCGCCATTATGGCAGCGCGCCAAACCCTGATTTCCAGAATTATGGAGCTCGAAAAAGATGAAATTTTTCAGCGATATGAGGAGCGAATTGGAGAAATCGTGGTCGGAGAGGTCCACCAGGTGCTCAAAAGAGAGATCCTTATTTTGGATGATGCAACCGGCAACGAGCTCATTATGCCGAGAAGCGAACTGATTAAAGGCGATTTTTTCCGAAAGGGCGATATGGTAAAGGGGGTTATCAAACGGGTGGATATGAAAAATAATAATCCCGTGATTATCTTATCCAGAACCTCTCCGCTCTTCCTGGAAAAATTACTCGAACAGGAGGTTCCCGAAATCGAGGATGGCCTCATTACCATCAAAAAGATTGTCAGACTTCCAGGCGAACGGGCTAAAGTGGCAGTGGAATCCTACGATGACAGGATTGACCCCGTGGGTGCCTGCGTAGGTATGAAGGGTTCAAGGATACATGGCATCGTACGCGAATTGAAAAACGAAAATATTGATATCGTCAATTTTACCAATAATGTTAGCCTCTATATCCAAAGGGCATTGACACCGGCAAAGGTGACCTCCATTGACCTCGATACAAACAATCAAAGGGCCAATGTATATCTCGAAGCGGATCAGGTTTCCCTGGCAATCGGAAAAGGTGGTACTAACATCAAACTCGCCAGCCAGCTTACTGGCTTAGAAATTGATGTGTACAGAAATACCAATGAGGTTGAAATTGATGATGTTGATCTGGAGGAATTCTCTGATGAAATAGATAGCTGGGTCATCGAAGCCCTGAAGAATATCGGATGCGATACCGCCAGAAGCGTACTCTCACTCAGCAAGTCTGAGTTGTTGCGAAGAACAGACCTCGAAGAGGAAACGATCGAGGAAATTGTCAATATCCTGGCAGCGGAATTCGAGGAAGATTAGTTATATAGATAACGATCACCCCACTACCAGACCAAAAGCATTTGCAGGTTTTTTCGATTTTGTTTACTTACTGGCATACATTCCTATTATCTTTGTAAAGAATTGTGTCTCCCAGGTCGGATAACTTTTGCTGGCGCGCAAAACATAGAAAGCTCAAGCACTAAAATTTTATAATGTCGAGACGGTTAGTTAAGATTGCAAAGGAACTAAATGTAGGAACAACTACGATTGTTGAACATCTCAACAGTAAGGGGTTCGATGTCGAAAATAAACCTACAGCCAATATCAGCGATGAGATGTACGATGAACTCGTGAAAGAGTTCTCCAAGTCTATTGCTATCAAGGAAAAAGCCGATCAGCTGGTAATCGGTACAAGACCAGTACAGGTTAAGAAAGATGCTCCTGTGTCTCCTTTCGAAAAGCCCGCAGTAGAGCAAATTGTGGCCAAAGATCCCGCGCCAGGGGTGAAACAGCCAAGCGAAACGAAAGAGGAAAGCACAGCTGAGAAACCCTTCGAACGGGTTAAACTCAAACCTTCTTTTAAGGTAGTAGGCAAAATTGATCTGGAAAGCAGGCTCAAGCAAAAGACAGAGGATGCGCAAAGACCTAAAGAAAAGGAAAATGCGGCCAAAACTCCTCCGGCTCCTGCCGAAAAAACACCTGCTCCAGAACCACAACAAACCGAACAAGTAGAGGAAGTTGTGTCTATGCCTGTGCAACCCGCTGCGCCTGTTCATGAACAAGCGCCACCTGCAGCGGATATTCCGGTACCAGTACCGGAAAAACCCAAAGACGAACTGGCTGTTCCTCAATCTACAGGCGATGTGATGATGAGAGCAGAAACCCCAGAACTTAGGGGGCTCAAAATCCTCGGTAAAATAGATACCGATAAGTTTACCAAGAACAAGAAAAAGAAAAAACCAGGAGAGCGCCCTGCAGTAGAGGCGAAAAAGCCCGATACCCCCCAGACGCAGCCTACAGATAAAAAACCTGACGCCGGTACTACGCCTCCTAAACCAACCGACGCAGAACTGGATAAAAAACGCAAAAAACGTAAACGCAAAAAGATTACGACAGAAGGCGAATCCAGACCCAATACTGGTAATGCGCAACCAAAACCGGGAGCGAAAAAGCCACCCCTGGCTAAAAAGGATGATGAACCCAGAGATGCAGTTTCTAAAAAAGAAATTGAAGATAAGATCAAGGCTACTATCGCCAGACTTTCCGGTAATACTGGGAAAAAGAAACGACAAAAACTTAGAAAGGAAAACCGAGACCGGCTACGCGAAAAACAGGAAATCCTGGATCGCGATAAGCTGAATGAGAAGTTACAGCTTACCGAGTTTGTTACCGTTTCGGAACTTGCCAGCTTACTCGATATTTCACCTGCAGAGGTGATCAATACTTGTATGAATGTAGGCTATATCGTTTCGATTAACCAACGGTTGGATGCAGAGATTATTGAACTGGTTGCCGAAGAGTTTGGCCACGAGGTAGAGTTTATTTCTATTGAAGAACAGTCAGATGTCGAGATCGAAGAAGCGGACGATCCAGCACTCCTGAGAACCAGAAACCCCATTGTTACGGTTATGGGACACGTGGATCACGGTAAAACTTCCCTTCTGGATTATATCCGAAATGCCAACGTTGCAGGAGATGAGGCAGGGGGTATTACCCAGCACATCGGTGCCTACGAGGTCAAAGTGGGTGATCGTGCAATTACTTTCTTGGATACTCCTGGTCACGAGGCCTTTACCGCGATGCGAGCCCGAGGTGCTAAAGTGACAGATATAGCGATTATTATTATCGCAGCAGATGATAAAATTATGCCTCAAACCAGAGAGGCAATCAGCCACGCTCAGGCAGCAGGGGTACCTATGGTGTTTGCTATCAATAAGGTAGATAAACCAGGTGCAGATCCTGAAAGAATTAAGGGCGAACTGGCATCTATGAATCTCCAGGTGGAGGATTGGGGCGGTAGCTACCAGTCGCACGATATTTCAGCTAAAACAGGCCAGGGAGTAGATGAATTGTTGCAGAAGGTGATCCTCGCCGCCGATCTCGAAGAGCTCAAAGCCAATCCGGATCGCAGATCAATCGGTACAGTGTTGGAAGCTTCTAAGGATAAAGGCCGCGGTTATCTCGCCAAAATCCTGGTTCAAAATGGTACGCTAAATATTGGTGATACGATTGTGGCCGGTGAGTTTTTTGGTAAAATCAAAGCGATGTATAATGAGCGGGGACAGCGCGTAATGTCCGCAGGCCCTGCTACACCTGTGATGATTCTCGGTTTGGGCGGTGCTCCTCAGGCAGGTGAGCGCTTCAAAGAGACAGAAACAGAACAGGAGGCTAAAGCTATTGCTTCTAAAAGAGCTCAGATTTCCCGCGAACAGAGCAACCGGGCTTCCAAACGAATCAGTTTGGATGAAATCGGCCGAAGGCTTGCTCTGGGTACGTTCAAAGAGCTTAATCTAATCGTGAAAGGGGACGTGGATGGTTCTATCGAGGCTTTGTCCGACTCCTTGATCAAATTGAGTCAGGAGACCGTCCAGGTGAATGTGATCCACAAGGCTGTGGGTCAGATTATCGAGTCAGATGTTCTGCTTGCTTCCGCTTCCGATGCGATTATCATTGGTTTCCAGGTGAGACCTTCCCCAAGTGCGCGAAAACTGGCTGAAAAGGAAGGGGTTCAGATCAAAATGTACTCCATTATCTACGAGGCCATTGATGAAATCAAAAAGGCGATCGAAGGGATGTTGGAGCCCGATAAGGAGGAGCGTATTATTTCTCAGATTGAGGTTCGACAAGTTTATAAGATCAGCAAAATTGGTACTATCGCCGGCTGTTATGTGCTCGAGGGCAAGGTCAGCAGGAATACCAATGTGCGCGTGATCCGAGATGGTATTGTGGTTTATCCGACCCGTGAAGGTGTGGTGGGCGAAATTGCTTCGCTCAAACGATTTAAGGAGGATGTCAAAGAGGTGCGATCGGGTATGGAATGCGGTTTGTCGGTGAAAAATTTCAATGATATTAAAGTAGGTGATATTGTCGAGGGTTATGAGGTGGTTGAGGTTAAACAGAAGCTGAAGTAATCCCCCTAACGGATTCTTTACGATGGATATACTCATAACTTTTATAGGAATGGCCGGTGCAGCCGGCCTACTGTCGGCCTACTTTCTTTTGTCCGCAGGTAAATTATCCGGCAGTCAGCCCGCTTATCACTTCCTCAACTTGGTCAGCTCGCTGTTCTTGGATATTCAGGCAATTTATGCTGGGATATTGCCCTTTATTGTGATCAATAGTGCCTGGTGCCTGATCTCTGTCTATGGCTTGCTGCGCAAAAAACCACTCAGCCCCAAATAATTTCGGGGGCAGAAAAGATATCCACCCCCGATCGTTTTTTATTGCCCTTGTCCTAAAGAGTAACCGCGCTTTCCGTCAAATTCGTAGAGATTTTCTAGCTTGATGATGTCAATATCATGAGCTACAGCTTTTTCCAGCATCTGCGGAATACATCTTTTGTCCACTCCCTCCGGATAATCACTGGGAGACGGACCTTCGAAGCGACAGCGCCAGTGATCTGTACAAAAGGTTTCCTCAAAGCCATCCGGCCATACCTTCACCCCTCTGTTTGTGATCATGGTAAGCTCTATGCCATTGTTGAGCTGCTTCAGGGAAGCCGCAAGTTCATCCGCATTTTTTCCTTTCCAGTCCACAAAAATATCAACCCCTTTTAGGATTTTTTTTGTGGCTGCTTTACGATGATATTCCGGCATTTTCAAGGTAAAGTCTTTGGCAAAAGTCTGTTTTTCCAACTGCTGTGGCAGTTGCCCCATCCTTGCGATTACTGCATCTGCAAATGCTTGCGTTCCTACACACTCCTGACTCACACCTGCTTTGTACATATCCGCAGTATGAATCCCTTCCTCTATCGCACAAAGCCAGGCATTCTCTATCCGTTCGGCGACATCTTGCTGCCCGATATGGTTGAGTAGCATTACTGCCGCTTTGAGCAACCCGGAAGGATTGGCCTTATCCTTGCCTGCAATATCCGGAGCAGAACCGTGTATTGCCTCGAACATCGCACAGGATGCTCCGATATTGGCCGATCCTGCCAATCCCACTGACCCTGAAATTTGGGCTGCAATATCCGAAATAACGTCCCCATACAAGTTGGACGTCACAATGACATCAAAAATTTCGGGTGTGTCAGCCAGCCTCGCAGCTCCGATATCAATGATCCAGCTGTCTGTCGCAATGTCCGGGTACAAAGCAGCCACTTCCCTAAACACCTCGTGAAACAGCCCGTCCGTGTGCTTCATGATGTTGTCCTTAATGAAGCAACTTACCTTTTTGCGCTTATACAAGCGCGCATACTCAAAGGCATACCGGATAATTTTTTCGCAACCAGGCCTGGAAATCAATTTCAGACACTGCACCACTTCGTCCGTTTGCTGATGTTCAATGCCTGCATACAAATCTTCTTCGTTCTCCCGAATGATAACCACGTCCATATCCGGATGTCGGGTGGCTACAAACGGATGATAACTCACGCAGGGCCTGATGTTGGCAAAAAGCCCGAGCGACTTGCGCATGGTTACATTCAAACTCTTGTATCCACCCCCCTGTGGGGTAGTAATTGGCGCTTTTAAGAAAACCTTATTGCGCCGGATACTGTCCCAGGCACCCTTCGTAATCCCGCTGGTATTACCGGAAAGGTACACCTGTTCGCCAATTTCTATTTCTTCCCATACTACCCGTGCCCCTGCGGCATTCACAATAGCTAAAACCGCGTCCATAATTTCAGGACCAATACCGTCGCCTCTCGCAATGGTTACTGTCTTCATTCAATTTGGTTTGTGTTAAGATTTATCTGGTAAAGGCAATCTCTATGTTCATCTTAATACTCAGCCGACATCCCTGCTCCCTGGCATCGCTAATGATCCCGCTCAACTGCTCTTTCTCGGCATACAATTGGTTAATATGGCGATCTAAAGCACTTGTATCCGCATACGCATTGCCGGTCGTGATCCGCAGACGATCCAGCTTGTTTGCGTTGATGGTCTCCCTGATCAGCGCATGCACCATATCTGATGCCTGTGAAGGACTAACACCGTCCCGTGAAAGATGAATGCGCTTGACTGTTTCCTTCATTACCATGTTTTCGAAATTTTTCGGATGATCAATTTGGTACCCCAACAACCTTGCCCCTGACTACCGCTGAAAAAATTTCAGCAAGAGGAGACAAGCAATAATCCAACACGCCGGCAGAATCTGAGCCAGCAATAAACCGTCATGCTTGAGCGAAAGCAATACCCAGCAATTGAGAACGATAAAACCGAGTAAGGCAAATCGCTGCCTGACAGTAACCAACCGGGAACCCGCAGCATCCTCCGGGCTGTTGATAACTGCCGAATCCTTGACCTTTACTTTTGTAACCTGTTCCATCTCCTCTTTTTTTCCGGCAAAAATGCATGCTTTGAATTATTTATAAAAATTTATAATTTTAATACTTAACATAAGTTATTTTTATGAATTTTACGCTACACCAGCTAAAAATACTACTTACAGTAGCTCATTATCAAAGCATTACAAAAGCAGCTGACGCCCTTTTGCTAACCCAGCCAGCGGTTTCACTGCAACTAAAAAAATTACAGGATCAATTTTCCATTCCCCTGACCGAAGTGATTGGCCGAAAGGTTTATGTCACAGATTTTGGAGCAGAAATTGTCAAAGCTGCGCAAAAAATATTGGAAGAAGTGGAGGCCATCAGCTATCAGACCCATGCCTTTAAAAACCAACTTGCCGGTAAGCTCCAGATATCCATTGCCTCCACCGGCAAATACGTCATGCCCTATTATTTGGCAGGGTTTATGGAGCTGCATAAGGGGGTGGATTTAGTGATGGATGTAACTAATAAAACACTGGTGGTAAATAGTTTAGAAAAAAATGAAGTTGATTTTGCACTGGTTTCTGTTGTTCCGGAGCAACTGCAGACGAACCGGGTCACGCTACTCGAAAACAAGCTCTTTTTGGTGGGTAGCCCTAGGATTAGGTCTGTGAAAAAAAAAGCTATATCCGCTATTTTTGAGGAGTATCCGCTCTTGTTCCGAGAGCCCGGGTCGGCTACGCGAAACGCCATGGAAAATTTTATCCGCGAGTACCAGCTGCCCGTAGTCAAAAAAATAGAACTCACCTCCAACGAAGCACTCAAGCAAGCCCTGATCGCAGGATTGGGCTACTCCATTGTGCCCCTTATCGGAATCAAAAATGCCTTGGAATCAAAGGAATTGGAAATTATTCCCTTCAAGGGTCTCCCTATCGTTAGCGAGTGGAACCTGATCTGGCTAAAAGCCAAAAAATTGTCGCCCGTAGCCCAAGCCTATTTGGATTACCTAGTCCGTGAGAAAGCAGCGATCACCGAACGACAATTTGGCTGGTGCGAAGGGTATTAACCCATAAATTCGAAAAACGGGGGAATAGCATAAATTTTTTAACACAAATAAATGATTTTCAATTATTTAAAACTCAGGTGCAAGGCACCTTAAGGTGACTTGCACCTGATTACCCTTATTAATACCCCGACATCCTAAAAAGTAACCTCATTTTACCCCTGTTTCAAAGTGCCAAACACTCGCGATAGTGGTAAACTAAGACCTATATCCTATCTATTTCCTTGAAAAATGAGAAATTGGGACTAAAGCAAAAGGCTCAGGCTTTCACCAAAAAAAAGTTTTGCGTACCTTATAATCCGTTTCTCCATCTTTTGAAAAGCCAACTTTTAAGGTATGAAAAAATTCGCCCTGCTTTGCAGTCTGGTATGGTTATCCTGGTTCGCTTCTTTTGCCCAAAGGGCAAAAATATATGAAGAAAAAAGATCCATGCTGACTTATCCCTTTTCCCAACCGGATCCGGTTGCAGAAATGGGCCGTATTTATCCTTACTTTCGGTTCGACGGATACACTTCCCAAGGAGCTCCGCGGGATTGGACAATGGTGGTTCTGGAAAATGATTATATCAAGGTATTTGTGGCACCGGAAATTGGCGGTAAAATATGGGGAGCCGTAGAGCAAGCTACCGGAAAGGAATTTTTGTACTTCAACGAGGTGGTCAAGTTCAGGGATATCGCCATGAGAGGGCCCTGGACTTCAGGGGGATTGGAGTATAATTTCGGCGATATCGGTCATATTCCTACCACCGCTACCCCCGTGGATTATTTGCTTAAAGAACACAGCAACGGCAGCGTATCCTGTATCGTAGGAGCCATTGACCTGCCTTCCCGCACACGATGGAGTGTTTCCATTAATCTACACCCTCAAAAGGCTTACGTAGAAACCGTGGTCAGCTGGCAAAACCCTACCCCATTACCCGTTACCTATTACCACTGGATGAACGCCGCAGCTAAAGCCAGCGGCAACCTGGAGTTTATTTATCCAGGCACTGCCTATATCGGACACAATGGAGAGGTCGGTGATTTTCCAATCAACCAGGGAAGGGATATTGCTCGATACGAGTCGAATAATTTCGGAGGGTATAAGTCTTATCACGTACTCAATGCTTATAGCAATTTCTTCGGAGGCTACTGGCGCGATGATGATTTCGGTTTCGGACATTTGAGTGCTTACGATGACAAACCCGGAAAAAAAATATGGATCTGGGGGCTTTCCGAGCAAGGTATGATTTGGGAAGACCTGCTCACCGATACCGATGGTCAATATGTGGAGTACCAAGCCGGAAAGTTGTTCAACCAGGCTGCCGAAGGGAGTACGCTTACGCCTTTCAAACATCGAGAGTTCAATGCCCATGATGCCGATTTTATGGTAGATCTGTGGTTCCCCCTGAAAGAAACCGGAGGTATGGTTGCCGCTTCCGCTTTTGCCGTGTTGAATGCTACTGAACAGGAAAAAGTACACCATTTTACCCTGAGCGCCCTACAACCCCTGAACAATACCCCGCTGCGCATCGCTACTACAGACCAGGTGTTGCTGGATACCCTGCTTACCTTAGCACCCCTGGAAGTGGCTTCGTTCAAAGTACCCCTGGATACTTCCCAAAACATCGAACTGGTACTCGGAGATCGAATGCTGTACTACCATTCCGATCCGGCAATGACCTACCTTGACCGCCCCCTATTACCCCATCCCGATTTCAACTGGGAAACCGCCTATGGCAAGTTTGTCCGCGGACTGGAAGCTGAAAAGCAGCGAAAATATCAGGAAGCCATGGAATGGTATGCAGCCAGCCTGAACCTCGAACCTGCCTTCGCTCCGGCGCTCAATCGCAGTGCAATGGGGCTGTACCGCAGCATGGATTACCATCAGGCTCTGGACAAGGTCATGCAGTCCCTCGCTATTGATACCTATGACCCAGAAGCCAATTACCTCTACGGACTGATCCAAGAGCAACGCAAAAACTTTAATGCTGCCAAAAGCGGTTATGGGATAGCAGCCCAGGACCCCGCTTTTCGGGTTCCCGCGTTTACCGCTCTGGCGAAAATTGCATTGCTGGAGCAGGATTACCGCGAGTGCATCCGACTGGCTTATGAGGCACTTACCTATAATGCCCGTAACACCGCAGCATTAGAGATGCTGGCTTTGGTATATCGCTTGCGCAAACAGGACAACCAGGCACGCAATGTACTTGGCAATCTCGAGAATGTGGATCCCATGAGTGCTTTCCTCGCTCATGAACGCGATCTGCTAGAAGGGACTCAAGACCTGCAACAACTCCTGACCAATGAACTTGCAGCAGAGTCCTACCTGGAACTTGCCATCCAATATGCCAACCTCAATCAACCCAACGAGGCAGCCAATATACTGCAATATATCCCCGATCACCCCATAGCTAATGTATGGCTGGCCTATCTCCTGCCAGAAGAAGAACTATACTACGTCGAGCGCGCCCTGACCCTTGATCCTTACCTCATTTTTCCACACCGAACAGAGACCAGCCATGTGCTGGAAAACCTGATGAAGACTTACAGTCACTGGAAATTCAATTATTACCAGGCACTTATCTACTGGAATAAAGGTCTGCTGGCAGAAGCCCGAAAGTTGTTGCTCGCCTGCCAAAACGACCCTGATTTTGCTCCTTTCCACCTCGCCAAAGCCAAGTTGTTTTCGGATCATCCCGATATGCAACTCCACGCCCTGCAACAAGCCATTAGCCTCGCTCCCGAAGATTGGCGCAGCAATCTCGCTTTTGCGCGAAGGTTGTTTACTGATGGCCACTTCAGTGAATTGATTCCCATCGGAAAACGGTTTTTCCAGGAGTCTCCGGCAATGGCACTCCTTTACGCACGGTCGCTCATCCATACCGGACAACCCGGTGAAGCAGTTGCTTTACTGAAAAATTATACCCTCCTACCCTTTGAAGGTGCCAACGAGGCGCGGTCGGTCTATCACGAAGCTTGTATCCGAACGGCTATGCAGTATTACCTGGAAAGAGATTATAAAAAAGCGGCCACTTTTGCAGAGGCAGCACTGGAATGGCCCAAAAATCTTGGCGTAGGCAAGCCTTATCAAACAGACAATCGAATGGACTACTACATCCTGTACAAGTGTATGGACAAACTGGGTCGCAAAAAGGCAGCACTCGACTATCAACAACTTCTGATTGAACATCCTTCAGAAAACTCCGCCCCACTGGTCTTTCAGGCACTGGCTCTCCGCGACAGAGGCGAACCTGAACTCGCAGATACTTTGCTCGAATTGCTGAACCAACAACCCGATCGTCCAAGTGACCAACTTGTACTCGACCTGCTCAAACATATCCAGTAAGACCATGCGTATCACAATTTTCCTCCTGACCCTCCTTGCCTTTAGTTGCCAACAAGCTCCCGACGTGATCATCCTACCGGACAAAATTCTGAGCGGAGAGATCAATGGACTGCGCTATGAATCCGGCGACTGGACTCACCCCGACTACAACAAACCCTTCCAAAGCCACGGCAATCACCGCATTCTGATACAGACGCAACCCGGCGATTCCCTCGTCCAGGTTCTGCTTCCCTGGAGGAGACACGATGACCGTCCGGAAGAAAAAGCACTGATCATTACTACCACCGAAGACGATACCCCGCTTTCCGATTACAGCGTGCTTTCCATCAGTCAGGAAAGTGGCCATCTGGTGTTCCGCCCCCTACCCAAACACACTGATTACTTTGTGTACTATTTGCCCCATACCTCCACAGGCGGCTATTATCCCAAAGTGACCTACTTGCGGCCATCAGATATCAGTTTTTCCTCCGACAACATTCCCGCACTCAGCGATTCCGATATCCAAAGTCTGCCGTTGGCAAAAGTCTTGAGCGCACAGTCTATAGATGCGTTTCACAGCTTTTATCCCATGGAAACCCCTGCAACCCAAGCAGAACTTAGCGCATTTATCAATGACAATCCCCGAGATGTATTTCTTTTCCCGGAATACCGGGACTATCCCATTGCCATGCAGGATCAGCTACCCTGGCGATGGGTCAGTAAACCCCTTCAGACAGTTTTCCAGGATGTGGCACAGCAGGGCGAGTATTTCACATTTCAAATTGGATTGTATCCGCATAACCGCGATTTGAAAGATGTCGTGCTCCATTTCTCAGACCTCAGCAATGGCAGACACACCATCTCGGCAAACAGGCTGACCTGTTTCAATACTTCAGGTACAGACCTTTACGGTAATTCCTTTCGGAAAAAATTAGAGGTACCCAGACAGACCGTACAGGCACTTTGGATAGGCATGGATATACCCCAAAACGCTCATCCGGGAATTTATACTGGCGAAGTTGCCATCCAAGCCGGTGATTTCCAGACAACCCTTTCCCTCAACATCCAAGTCACAGATACCCCCATCGCAAATCATGGCGACGATGAACCATGGAAACAATCCCGCCTGCGTTGGCTCAATTCAACCCTGGGAACAGATACCAGTTTTATCGTACCACCCTTTACCCCGGTCACTCGCAACGAATCCCTTCTCCACATCATGGGTCGCGACATCGAGCTGGGTAAAAATGGACTGCCGGAACAAATCCGTTCTTTTTTTCCGCAGGAAATGACCTATATCAGCGATACCCCTTCCGATATCCTTGCCTACCCGATGGAATTTGAAGTGCTTCCTGCAGATGGTAAGAGCGAAAACTGGGAAAATGATCCCATTGTTTTTTCCCAACCCAACCACGGACAAATACAATGGCAACTCAGACGCCAATCGGAACGGTGCATACAGGACATTGAAGCCACGCTCGAATACGACGGTATGCTGCTCTACAATATCACGCTGAGCTCCCGGGAAGATTTACCCCTTCAAAATACCATCTTTCGAATACCCTGGAAGCCGGAAGCTGCTACCTATATGCTGGGGCTGGGGAAAACAGGAGGGCGAAGACCCGAACGATTGGAATGGAACTGGGATATTACCGGTCACCACGAAGGGTTGTGGCTCGGCGATGTGAATAAAGGTCTGCAGTACGTGCTTCGCGATGACAAATACGTCCGACCCCTGAATACCAATTTTTACCAAAACCAACCCCTTCTCCTCCCCGAATCTTGGGGTAACGAAGGCAAAGGCGGCATCCGCCTCCAAACCTTATCTGACCAAATCAAGGTAGAAAACTACAGCGGCTCCAGGACTTTGAAAGCTGGAGAAAAACTAGTGTTTCAGATTCGCTTTCTCATTACGCCATTTAAATCCATAGATACCCAAGCCCACTTCAATACCCGTTTTGTTCACAAATACGTACCTGTGGATACAGCCATCGCGCAAGGCGGTACAGTCATCAATGTACACCACGCCAACGAAATCAATCCTTACATCAACTACCCATTCTACCAACTCGAGCAACAAAAAGCCTACATTGATGAAGCGCACAGCAAGGGGGTGAAAGTCAAACTCTACAACACCATCCGCGAAATTACCTACAAAGCCTACGAACTCTTTCCCATGCGGAGTCTGGGCGACGAAATCCTCAACGACGGAGCGGGCGGCGGTCATACATGGCTGCAAGAGCACCTGGGCGACCATTACCACGCCGCTTGGCATGCTACCAATGTCAATGATGCAGCGATACTCAACAAAGGCACTTCGCGATGGACTAACTACTACATCGAAGGGCTTAATTGGTTGGCCAAAAATCAGGAAATTGACGGCCTATACCTCGACGATATTGCCTTCAGTCGGGAAACAGTGCGACGGCTGACTCAGGTATTGGCTCAAAACAGACCGGAAGTGATCATTGACCTTCACTCCGCCAATCAATTTAATGCACGCGATGGCTATATCAACAGCGCCTTCCTGTATATGGAGCATATTCCCTATGTCACCCGGCTGTGGTTTGGTGAGTATTTTGACTATTCGGCCGATCCCGATTACTGGATTACCGAAGTTTCAGGCATCCCGTTTGGAATCGGTGGGGAAATGCTGGAAAAGGGCGGACACCCCTTCAGGGGCTTGGTCTATGGCATGACCACCCGGGTGTATGGCAATTTCGATCCAAGCGCCATTTGGCAACTTTTTGATGATTTTGATATCGCTTCCGCAAAAATGATGGGCTACTGGGTTGATCATAGTCCTTTGAAAATAAAGCAAAAGGACCTCAAAAGCACCCTTTACCTCCATCCGGAAAAAGCTATGATTGCCATAGGATCCTGGTCGGATCAGGCTCATCGCATCCAACTTGATATTGACTGGCAGGCACTCGGCTGGAAGCCCGATGACTATGAACTGATCCGCCCACCTATCGAGGGATTACAGACTTTTGAACAATTCGAAACAACCGCCGAAGTCCCCGTAGCTGCACTTCAGGGAACTGTACTACTTTTGCAAAAGAAAAATTAAACCATGAAACTCACCGACCTGAAATACAAAACTGCTCTTGTGACCGGGGGCGCCAGTGGCATGGGAAAAGTGATGGCCCTGCGCTTATTTCAGTACGGGGCAAAAGTAGCCGTACTTGACACCAACTACGCGCAATTACAACAACTGGCCACCGACTATCCCGGAATTTCAATATTTAACTGCGATGTAACCGATACTGCAGCAATAACCAGTACCGTAGATGCTATCGAAACCACCCTCGGCCCCATAACCTTCCTCCTCCACGGAGCTGCCATCATGCCTGGTGGGGCACTCCGCGATATGTCGGCTGCACATATCCGAAAAGTTATGCACATCAATTATTTCGGAACCGTTGAAACCGTGCACGCCGTTTTGCCGCGGATGCAGGCGCGCAACACAGGTGCTATTGTTGTGTTTGGATCTATTGTAGGTGAAGTTCCTGTCATCAAATTCGGTGCCTACGGAGCCACCAAAGCAGCAACCAACTATTTCATGCGCGTACTCATGGACGAACACCGACATAGCGGAATTCAATTTTTGCTGGTTTGTCCACCTGCCGTCAACACGCCACTCATTGACCAGGCAGCAGACAAAGGACCAGGTCAGCTGCGGGAAATGAAGGCAGGTCTCCGAAAAATGCTTCCGCCTGAAGCCGTCATTGATGCCATAGAAAAGGCCTTATCCAGGGGTCAAAAAGTGTTGTACCCGGGGGAGGCAAATCTCATGCACCGAGCCTATCGCCTGATCCCCGCTTTTGTGAGATATATCATGCTAAAAACCAACTAACATGAGCCCTGAAATACCCAAAACCATGGACAGGGAGACCGCACTGGCTCTTTTTGACCAACTCGATCCCGCAGACGAAACTTTCATGCTGGGCAACTGGCGTGGGTGGGAACTCATTACAGGACACCCCATGGAAGGACTATTGGAAGCATCCGGCTGGCACGGCAAAACTTTCCTGAACAGGGAAGAAGTCCATCCGCTCGTCTTCAAAAGCGGTAAAAAGCATAAATTTTCCGGGAAACCGGCATTGTTATTCAGCATGAGCGGCCTCCCTGTTCCTAAACCCCTCATCCCTTTCTTGATGTCGCTGATCAAACCCCTTATACAAACCAAGCGCTCAAAAGCCAGACTTCGGATGATGGAGTACCGCGGAAAAGTCTCTGCCACCATGATCTATGACGAACTTCCCATCTGCGACGCTTTTAGAAAAATAGATCCCCACAGGGTACTGGGCATCATGGATAGCAAAGGACAGGAAATGCCTTATTTTTTTGTGCTCGAAAAAGAACCCTGAACAAACAACCCTTTTGTATTTTACCCTCCAAACAACCCTCATCCATGCAAATATCAAGAATTGAACTGACGCCGGGCTACACGATCTCCAGAATCCTAAAGGGTGGATGGCACCTCGCCGGCGGACACGGAACGGTAGATCAGCAGCAGGCCATCCAGGATATGTTGGCTTTTGTAGAAGCTGGTGTGACCACCTTTGATTGTGCCGATATTTATACCGGAGTGGAAGCCCTTATCGGAAAGTTTTTGAAAACCCACAAAGATGCCTTTCGCAACGGTAGCTTACAGCCCGTTCAGATACACACCAAATATGTACCTGATTACGACCGCTTGTCCCGTTTGCGCCAAGCAGACACTACAGCGATCATTGACCGATCGCTAAAAAGGCTGGGTGTCGAGCAACTCGACCTGGTTCAGTTTTCATGGTGGGATTATCATGTTCCGGGCTACGTGGAAGCAGCTAGTCACCTCCAACAATTACAGCAGGAAGGAAAAATACGCTTCCTTGGTATAACCAACTTCGATGCCGCTCACCTCCGTGAAATGATTGACGCAGGAGTTAAATTTATCGCCAATCAGGTGCAGTTTTCGATCCTCGACAGAAGACCCGTTCAGGATATGCACGAACTTACGCGGTCTGAAAACATCCCTTACCTCTGCTACGGAGTGGTTGCCGGCGGATTTCTAAGCGACCGCTACCTCAACCAACCAGATCCCCCTCAACCGCTTGAAAATAGGTCCCTCACCAAATACCGCCTCATCATTGATGAATTTGGCGGGTATGAGTTTTTCCAGGAGACACTCCGCCTGCTGAGGCAGATTGCCGACAAGCACCAAGTGGACATAGCCGAAGTAGCAGGCAGATTTATGCTTCAGGAACCCTTGGTTGCAGGTATTATCATAGGGGCACGCAACCAGCAGCATCTTCGGAAAATACAGTTACTCGACCGTTTTGTGCTCGATGCCGAAGACCTTACCGCCATCCATAATATCATTGGGCGGGCTAAAGGTCCTTCCGGGCCTGTTTTTGGTCTGGAAAGGGACAAAACGGGCAAACACGGATCCATCATGAAATACAACCTCAACGAATCCGCCTCATGAGTACCGAGACTATTCACCCACCCTTAGCTTTTCACGGAAAAGCCATGGGAGCACTCTTACCTTTTTTGTTGTTTGTCGGTGGCGTGATTGCCATAGCTCTTTCCGGTGCGCCCGATGAAAAGGGTTTCTGGCCCGTACTCCTTGCTGCACTCGCACTGGGGCTATTACTCTCAAAGGACAAAAACCGCTACAGTCAGGTACTCATCGAAGGCATGTCGCAGCCCATTGTCATGATCATGATAACGGCCTGGATGCTCGCCTCTGTCATTGGCGTACTCATGACCCTTACCGGCTTTGTCGAAGCCCTTTCCTGGCTCGCTGCCCAAATGAATCTCTCCGGGACTGGATTTGTACTCGCTACTTTTGTAATATGTTGCATCGTTTCCCTCTCCACAGGATCCAGCTTTGCCACCATCCTCATTTGCAGTCCCATCCTTTATCCTGCGGGTGGCATGCTGGGTGCGCATCTGCCTACCCTTGCGGGAGCCATCATTGGAGGAGCAACCTTTGGGGACTTTACCGCTCCCATATCGGACACCACCATTGCCAGTGCCCTTAGCCAGGATGCTGAATTGGGTAGGGCTGTCAGAAGCAGGTTGAAATACATCCTCCCTGTACTCGCGGTAGCGATGATCGCCTACCCGATGAGCAATTATTTTTTCATGGAAAAAAGCGAAGCCATACAGCAAGGCATAAGTGGCGATCCTGCAGGTATGCCTATGTTACTCGTCCCGGTGTTCATCTTATTCCTTTTCTTGAGGGGCAAGCACCTCTTCCACGGACTGCTTGGCGGCTTGATCTTCGGTACAATACTGGGGCTACTAACGGGGCTGCTTCCTCCGGAAAAACTACTCAGCCTGGATCGGGAAAACTTTACTGCCAGGAGTTTCATCATTGATGGCATCAATCGGGCAGTAGGAATAAGTTTTTTCACGATTTTACTGATGGGCATGGTAGCCACCCTAAAAAGTAGTGGCTTAGTTGACCGCCTGGTTGGTTTTGCCTCGAATCGAACCCAAAGGCCGCTCCACGCCGAATCCTGGATAGCTGCCACCGCAGGCGGCGCAGTGTTACTCACTACCCATAGTATTGTGGCCATTCTAATGGTAACTGAATTTGCCCGGCATACTGGTGAAAAAATGGGGCTCAGTCCCGTCAGAAGAGCCAATATACTCAGTATGGTGGTATGTGTATTTCCATTTTTGTTGCCTTACTTCATCCCTGTCATCCTCATGGCCAACACCAGCAGCAGCGGAGCCGACTTTGGCGTAGCACCTGTTAACACCCTGCAAGCAGGGCTATTTAACTTTGTAGCCTGGGGGCTGCTCATCATGCTTTTGCTTACCATAGTAGGAGCTTATGGCCGGAAAGCCGATCAAAATCCAGATCCCTCAAAACTTCAGACCCATGCCGTATAAAGAAAACCTCCGACCCGACCAATTTCAACTACACGATCTCGAGATAGTTGTGGAGCAAATCAACGGACATTGTACCTGCGACATGAGCGTTGGAGATCGTTTTTTCCTCAAGAGCGGAAAACTATCTCTGCCGGAAGGTGGGAATTTTTGTCTGTATGCGCTGCAATCCTGTATTCCACTATTGCCGGCCAAACAAAGGAACAACCATCCCGCCGACTGGATGGAAACCGATGCACGGGTCATTTGCCCTGACCCCGCCTGTCAGTTGATCATGCGCATTGACCGCACAGGATCGCGCATCCTCAACCACGATGATGTCAGTCCTGTCGAATGGCAACCCTAAGACAGCTTTTTACTCCGACTTAAACGCCTCCGGAAACGGTACCGGCTCAAAACCCCAGATCAGGGGAAGCAGAAAATACACCAACAGGCTCACGATGATAATAGATAAAACATTCAACGCTACTCCCGTGCGCACCATATCCGGGATCCTGAGATACCCCGACCCAAAAACTACTGCATTAGGTGGCGTTGCAACGGGAAGCATGAACGCGCAGGACGCTGCCAAGGTTGCCGGAACCAGCAACAAATAAGGGTGTACATTAATGGATACAGCCATAGGAGCCAAAATAGGCAGCAGCATCGCTGTCGTAGCCAGGTTGGAGGTAACCTCGGTCAAAAAATTCACGGCAGTTACCAAAATAAGCACCAGCAAAAGAATCTGTACCCCTGCCAGCAAAGTCATCTGTCCGCCAATCCAGTCAGCCAATCCACTCGAAGTAAAACCTTCGGCCAGCGCGAGTCCTCCCCCAAACAACAACAAGATCCCCCAAGGGAGCTTAACAGCACTCTTCCAATCCAAAATCTTCTGCCCGGCTGCTTTAGTAGGAAGCATAAACAACACGATTGCGCCTATCATTGCAATCAGGGTATCGTCCAGCGCCGGAATCCATTTTTTCAATAAAAAAGAGCGGGTAATCCAAGCCAGTGCCATCAATACAAAAACAATCAACACCAACACCTCTTCGTAAGAAATCTTACCCAGGCTTTTCAGTTGCCTGTTGATTTCTTCTCGCCCTCCCGGAAAACTTTTTTGCCGAAAGGCGAAAGCAAAGTTAGTCAGGTAATACCAAGTAAGGAACAACAAGCCAACTGCTATCGGAAGACCTACCATCATCCACTCCGCAAAAGAGATTTCAATGCCGTAAAGTTCTTTTACCACACTAGCCAATACCAAGTTAGGCGGAGTTCCAATCAACGTAGCAATTCCGCCGATCGAAGCACTGTAGGCAATAGCCAACATCAGCGCCTTACCAAAAACCAGATTTTCATTCTCTACGGTATCCGGATTATCCTCCAGCTGTTTTACAATGGCCATCGCAATAGGTAGCATCATCACAGCTGTAGCCGTATTAGAAATCCACATAGACATAAACCCCGTAGCTACCATAAAGCCCAGGATAATTTTTTTTACATCTGTACCGATCAGTCGAATAATATTCAATGCGATTCTCCTGTGTAGGTTCCACTTTTCGATGGCAATAGCCAACATAAAGCCCCCCATATATAAAAATACGTACTTATCACCGTAGGTAACCGTCGTTTGAGCCAAAGGAAGCGCCCCTGTCAAAGGAAACAACACCACGGGCAACAAGGCCGTAACCTCAATAGCAACTGCTTCTGTAATCCACCATACTGCCATCCAGACCGTAGTGGCAAAAACAGCATTCGCTTCGGCGCTTACCCCATCCGGGTAAAAACTCATTCTAATCAAAAAAAATAGCACAGGCCCCAGGATGAGTCCTACTTGTCGGGTGTTTTTCATTTTGCTTTGACTTGATTACCGTTGGTAATTTTGTAAAATCGCCACTAAATGTAAGGAAAAAATATTCCACCAAGACAGAAAAAATGGCCATTACTGTTTTGGAGCATACTTCTGCATGCCAGCAAGGTGAAATATCGAAAATTGTTAGAGACATCAGGTGGAAGCCACCTTAAGGTGCCTTCCACCTGTAATAAAAAAAACTGGGATTTTCCAAGCTTTTTTGCGCCAAAACCAGACAAATACTCATACAGGATCAAGCCTCTGAAAATTTTCATTCCAGTTGGGCAACACCCCCTCCATCGCTGCCAGAATTTCCTGTCGCAGTGCTGTAAGCAAAATTTTCTTGGTAAAATGCTCGTGTGTAATCAGGCCTACTGACCTGCACGGTGCCGGTGGTACAAACTCGCGCAGATGAAGGCGCTCAGATTCCGTCAGATCGCGAGAAGCCAGAAATGGAAGCAGGGTAACACCCTCTCCTGCTGTTACAAACTTTACCAGGGTGTTCAAAGTTGCTGCCTTATAATCGAGGTTTCTCAAGCCCCCATAAGACTCCTGCAGGGCACATATTTTTGAAACCTGTGTGCGCATACAATGTCCTTCTGCCAACAACCAAAGTCTGTCGTAATCCAATTCCCGAATCTCCATTCGGCCTGCTTTATCAGAATATTTCGTATCGAAACACCAAAAAGGTTCATCGAACAAAAAATACTCCCGGATCGCAGAATCCTTCAACGGAACAGAAACCAGCCCCACATCCAGATCCCTATTCTTAAGATCCCGTACAATCTGATCGGTAGTGAGTTCGCTCACTTCAAACCGAATTTTGGGAAATCGGCTGACAAAAGTATTCAGAAACAAAGGGAGCAAGTACGGACCTATCGTAGGAATAACCCCGATTTTAAACACCCCTTTTTCTTCTCCTTTAAGCGTTGCCACTAAGGCCGACAGACTGCCAAGTTCTTTCCGAATAACTTCCAATTGCTGGATCACTTGCTCCCCCTCCCGGGTAATCGAAATCGGCTTTGTCCGCCGATCAAAGATCTGAAGCCCCAACTCCTCCTCAAAACGAGCAACCATCGTACTTATAGTGGACTGGGTAATGTTGCACTGATCAGCTGCCCGGCCAAAATGCCGCAACTCGGCAACCGTAAGGAGATAGTCTATTTGTTGTATATTCATTGACAAAAGCGATTAAAAAATCTAAAATATCGTTTTTATCAATCAGATTTATACTTTATTTTTAACAATCGTGCGGATTTTGTTAGAGCGAAGGCCTACGACCATTAAAGCGATTAACAGATAAATTTTCTTTCCATACTGCCGAAAGCAGAGGTAGCACAATTGTTGCCTCTTGCTTTCTTTTGTTTATCAAAGTTAACTATGTCCATTTTTGACGCCATAAAAAGCCAGGATGTAAGTCTGGTCGGAGAAATCCTGGAAAAAAATCCACAGCAGCTCGGACTACAGGACGAGCGGGGTTCCACTCCTTTATTGCTTGCTGCTTACCTTGGGAATAAAGCAATTATTCATGCGCTCCTCGCCCACAAGCCCGAAGTTGACGCTAGAGATGCCGCGGGCAATACGGCATTAATGGGAGTAAGTTTTAAGGGCTTTACGGACATCGCAAGCTTGCTCCTTGAAGCTGGAGCTTCGGTCAATGCTGTGAATTTCGGCCATACTACCGCCCTCATGTTTGCGGCCATGTTTGGCAGGGAAGAAATGGTGCAGTTGTTGCTGGCTGCCGGAGCAGATCCAGAGATACGTGATCAGCAAGGGCTTAAAGCACTGGATCATGCTAAAGCGAGAGGGCAAGATGCTGTGGTAAACCTACTCACACATGATAGCATCGGTTGACGCTTATATTGCTACTTTTCCATCTGAAATTCAGGATATACTGCAACAGGTACGGAGATTAATCTTGGATACTGCTCCCGCAGCAAAAGAAGAGATCAGTTATGGTATGCCAGCTTACAAACTCAACGGCCCGCTCGTCTATTTTGGTGCTGCCAAAAAACATGTTGGCTTCTACCCGACCGCATCGGGAATAACAGCTTTTCGATCCCAATTCGAAGCTGCAGGCCTTAAGTACTCGAAAGGAGCTGTACAATTCCCATACGACAGCCCACTTCCAGAAGACCTTATCCGCGCTATAGTTGCCCACAGAGTAAGCGAATCTGCTTTATAAAATACACATTTTCAAGGTAAAACCAAAAAATATAGTTTTGTCTGGTTTTGTCACAAAAAGTCTGAAAAAAAGTCGAAAAAAGTCCGTACAGGTGGAAGCCACCTTAAGGTGACTTCCACGTTATTGGGTCCAAGCGCTCCGATTTGTCCAGCACATCGAAGCTCATCGCAATTTATCCCACTTTAACCAACTGCACGTTCAGGTTCAGTTTGACCTGATCTGATACCACAACTCCACCTGCTTCTGTAACCATATTCCACTGCAAACCAAATTCCTTGCGGCTGATTTTTCCCTCAATCTCAAAACCCGCTTTTGTCTGACCATAGCCATCTACCATTACCCCTCCGTAGCTCACCTCCAAAGCGACCTCCTTGGTGATGTCTCGGATGGTCAAATGTCCTACCAATGCATAGTCACCATCACCCCCTTTGTTTAGGACTCCGTCAAAAGTGATATTTGGAAAGCGGTCTGCCGCAAAAAAATCGTCACTCTTCAAGTGGGCGTCACGATCTGCAACGTTTGTATCTATGCTGTCCACAGACAAACTAAAATGGGCTTTGGCTCCATCAAAATCCTCAGATGCTGTCTCCAACTTACCCTCAAAGTTTCTGAACTTACCTGTAACAGTCGAAATGACAAGGTGCTTTACCTTAAATTCTACTACGCTGTGCATAGGGTCAATATTCCATGTTGCTACTGTTGACATAAGTTAATTTTTTTTGTTTTTTTAATGTAAATACAATTAATGTTATAACATTAATTAAAAAGATAAGTTCAATTCTGACAAAAAAAATTTAAAACTGCATGAGGTATGATTCAGGATCTTTTCCTGTCACAGCGGAGGAGTCCTGTTGTAGCAGGATAAAGGGTTGGTACTTGGACAGGTAGTCAAGGTAGTCCCTTCGTTTTTCCAAAGAAAAAGATAAGATTACCGCTTTTTCCTCGGAAAAACGGAGCATCCCGCGCCGCTCATCCACCAGGCCAATGAATCCAGTCGGAGAAACCTGAAAGATTTTAGTCCAACCCTGATCGGCTACCTTTTCGAACCCCAGCACTGCTTCGTAAAAGCCCTCCATGGCCAACAAATCGCGATAATAGAGCCAAGTAATCATCCCTTTGAAACCTATAGCATCAGGTACAGCGGAGTTGGGCTTTGCCAATACGGTAGGACTGCCGTCCAAAACAGGAATGAATTTTTCATTTTCGGGATGCTGATGGAAGCGCTCAAATTCGAGCAGATAACCCTCGGGGTCCACGGCGACAAAACCATCATGGGGTCCATCAGGTTTCACCTTCAGGGGATACTTAACCGCAATTTGTTTTTCCTGTACATAAGCCCACCAGGCCTCCAATTGGTCTGTCAACAGTGCAATCGCTACTGCCTTAGGTTTTTCCGCAAGGGCATGACTATTATCCATGAGCGTAAGCAATGAGGTTGCGCCTACGCGAAAAGTATGGCTATGGGAGTCTTGAGCGACCTCTTCCAGACCCAATAAATTTCCATAAAAATGAACAGCAGCTTTAAGATCCTGGTAAAATAAGGTCACCCGTTCCTCCTCCACCCCAAAGTCCCTCAAGGTTCGAAAATCAGTTTGTTTGGCAAGCAAGCGATTAATCCCTTCTGGGGAGTAACCCAGCAATCGCCCAAAGCGGCGTGCAATCGCCTCGCGTACTTTTCCGGTATAGGCTTGCTGCGCTACCAGATCAGCGATGTCTTGCTTTAATTGCTGGTATCTGATCAGGCCATTACCTTTGAACAAGATGCACACTTCTTTTCCTGAAGCTACCCCTGCGGGAAAAAGATCGGTTGCTATAAATTCTTCTTCCCGATATACCTGGACGCCATGCTGGGATGCAATTTTTTCAAACTCCGGGAAAATGGCATCCATAAGAGCTGTTTCCATGGGTGTGCTCAGCGCTAAAGGCTTCACCCCGGCCTCCACCATCTCGCTGAAAGCAGCTATGACTCCAAGTTCATAGGAATTTGCTGCCGACTCGTCAGGGCGATTACATCCTGGCAGCCCAATAATTATACAAATAAAAAGGCACATGCTTCGAAATCCCTTCATCATGCTGTAATTTAAAGTTTTTAAGGTAACCCTAAGTTACATGTTATATCCCTACAAATTTCCATGCTGCTCCTCCTTTTATTTTTTACTGGCTATGCTGATTGTCAGCCCAAAAGCTATCAGTCAGATCCCGCCCAACATACACTGGGATAGGCTTGATTATCCGGAGACCCTATACGGTTGGAAAGAAGGGATGGAAGTACCAAACCTGATTTTCCTAGACATCAACTTGAATGCCATCGAGCTGGACGATCTATTGGCTGAAAAACCGGTGCTGCTAGATTTTTGGTTTATGGCTTGCCCACCCTGTCTCGAAAATAACAGATGGCTAAAAAAATTATACCGAAAAGGAAAATTCCATCTGGTAAGCATTTCCATAGATGACAACTTAGCTGCCCTGAAAGCTTTCCTTAAAAAAGAAAAACTACCCTGGATCCATATCCAGGATAACCTCCCCTACCCCAATCGCTTCAAAAATAGCATCGGCCTGGGCAGCTATTATCCCGACTACCTGCTGATAGGCAGAAATGGTATCCTAATCAGGCGCTGGCAGGAAAACTTTAATCCCACTTCTTTGAAACAGGCCATCAAACAAAGTCCTTGAATGTTTTACGGGGATTAAATCCTTGAAAAACAGATTTTTATAAATCAGGTGCAAG
>JANQWK010000077.1 GCA_030729925.1 Saprospiraceae bacterium | reverse complement strand
TATCCCATCAGCCATGTAGGCAACCAGATCCATGTGTATTTCAGACTTACCTGATGCGGTCGCCGCTAAAGTCGCTGAGGTTGAGGTAAACAATAATGATTCCGGTGATGATAAATACCAATCTCATCAGGAATCCAAAAAGTGCGCCCGGGGCATCGAGCCAGGCCAGGAAGCTGAGCTTTACGCCCACCAAACTGAGTACCAGTGCCAGGAAGCCCGTTCCTGCCAACAAGAATCCAAATAAAATCAGCCAACTTTTTTTCGTGGACATGGTTGTGAGGGTTATTGTGATCAATGGTAGCCTGTTAACAAGCTGTGGGCAAATTTAGGACTAAATTAACAAGCTTGCCAATGCAATCTTTTGTAATTTTCAGGGACAACAAGTTATTGGAGGCATGATCAAGTTAATCGAGTGTCCACGGGATGCCATGCAGGGGATAAAACCTTTTATTCCGACTGCGACCAAAGCAGCTTATCTGAACCGGCTGCTAAGGGTGGGTTTTGATACCCTGGACTTTGGAAGTTTTGTTTCTCCCAAAGCGATCCCTCAGATGCGGGATACCGCCGAGGTGCTCTCGCTGCTTAATTTTGAGGGCGTAAGCACCCGCTTGTTGGCTATTGTGGCGAATACCCGGGGAGCCGAGTCGGCCGCTGCTTACCAGCGCATTGACTATCTGGGGTACCCTTTTTCTGTTTCAGAGACTTTCCAACTGCGCAATACCAATGCAACGATTGCGGATTCCCTCGAGCGGGTAGCAGAAATTCAGGAAATTTGTCAGCAATCGGGCAAACAATTGGTGGTGTACCTTTCGATGGGCTTTGGCAATCCCTACGGAGATCCCTGGAATGTGGAAACGGTACAACGTTGGGTGGGGAGACTCGCCGAGATGGGGGTCGGCATTTTTCAGTTGTCCGATACGATTGGAGTCGCTACCCCGGCAAGTATTGCCTACCTTTTTGGCCAGTTGCTGCCCCAGTATCCCGACCTGGAGATCGGTGCTCATTTTCATACCCAGCCACACAACTGGGAGGAAAAAATCGCAACGGCTTACCAGCACGGCTGCCGCAGGTTCGATGGTGCACTTCGCGGGTACGGGGGCTGCCCAATGGCCAGAGATACCCTTACCGGCAATATGCCTACGGAAAATATGATCGGATACCTGGATGAACAAGGCGTTTGTCCTGAGCTGGATCGGGAGGTTTTGCGCGAAGCGATGGATATGGCCGCTGAAATTTTCCCCTGACGGAAAAAAAAGGTCTGCCGAATGCTTCCGGCAGACCTTGATAACGATATTCAAATAAGTTTACATCATACCTGGCATTCCACCACCTGGCATTCCGCCACCCATGGCAGGAGCATCCTTTTCAGGTTTTTCACTCACCACACATTCCGTAGTCAACACCATACCTGCAATAGAAGCAGCATTCTCCAATGCGATGCGGGTAACTTTGGTTGGGTCAATAACACCTGCTTTTTTCAGGTCTTCGAATTTGTCGGTTCGAGCATTGTAACCCTGACTTCCCTTGCTGTTCAATACGCGCTGAAGCACTATAGATCCCTCTACACCTGCATTTTCAGCAATGATGCGCATAGGAGCCTCCAAGGCTTTTTTCACGATCTGGATACCGATGGTTTCGTCTTCGTTCACGCCCTTCAGGTTGCGCAGACGAGCGATGGCTCTTACCAAGGCCACACCACCACCTGCAACAATACCTTCCTCTACCGCAGCACGGGTAGCATGCAAAGCGTCGTCAACACGGTCTTTTTTCTCCTTCATTTCCACTTCTGTAGGCGCACCTACATACAATACCGCTACGCCACCTGCCAATTTAGCCAGACGCTCCTGAAGTTTTTCGCGATCGTAATCAGAAGTAGTAGCCTCAATCTGCTGCTTGATCTGATTGATGCGCGCCTTGATCATGTCCTCGTCGCCGTTACCGTTAACGATAGTAGTGTTGTCCTTGTCCACCAAGATTTTCTCGGCAGTACCCAGCATGGAAATATCCGCATTTTCAAGTTTGTAGCCCTTCTCCTCGGAGATCACCACACCACCTGTCAAAATGGCAATATCTTCCAACATCGCCTTTCTGCGATCGCCAAAGCCAGGAGCTTTAACCGCAACAATTTTCAGCTGGGCTCTCAAACGGTTGACTACCAATACACCAAGTGCTTGGCTTTCAATGTCTTCTGCGATGATCAACAAAGAGCGACCAGCCTGTACCACTTGCTCGAGCACGGGAACGATTTCCTGCATGTTGGAAATCTTTTTGTCGTGGATCAAGATCATGGGGTGCTCATACTCGGAGGTCATGTTTTCGGTGTTGGTCACGAAGTAGGGAGAAAGGTAGCCTCTGTCAAATTGCATACCCATTACCTCCTCTACATACGTATCGGTACCCTTAGCCTCTTCCACCGTGATGACACCGTCTTTGGAAACGCGCTTCATCGCATCTGCGATCAGACCTCCGATTTCATCATCGTTGTTGGCAGAGATGGACGCTACCTGTTTGATTTTTTCGAAATCGGTACCGATCACCTCAGATTGTTCTTTCAGATCCAGGATCACCTCTTTGACTGCTTTGTCAATGCCTCTTTTCAGATCCATGGGGTTGGCACCTGCAGTAACGTTTTTCAAACCTGCATTTACGATAGCCTGTGCGAGTACAGTGGCAGTAGTCGTACCATCACCGGCGATATCTGCGGTTTTGGAAGCTACTTCTTTTACCATCTGTGCACCCATATTTTCAATTGGATCTTCCAGTTCGATTTCTTTGGCAACGGTTACACCGTCTTTGGTGATATGTGGTGCACCGAAGCTTTTCTGGATGACCACATTTCTGCCTTTAGGACCCAGGGTAACCTTAACCGCATTGGCAAGACTATCTACACCCAGGCGCAGTTTCTCTCTCGCGTCTCTATTAAAGCTAATCTCTTTAGCCATGTTGTACGTCTTTTTATGTTTTTGGATAAATTAAATAAAGGGAATAACTACAGGATAACCAGGATATCATCTTCGCGCATGATGAGGTATTGTTCTCCCTCGTGCAGGAGTTCCTGTCCGGCATATTTGCCATACAGCACGATGTCACCTACCTGAACAGTCATCAGGTTGCCATCTTTTCCCGGTCCTACAGCAACGACCTCTCCTCTGAGCGGCTTTTCCTTGGCAGTGTCGGGGATAATGATCCCACCTTTTGTTTTCTCTTCTGCTGGTGCAGGCTTGACAACAACTCGATCGTTAATCGGCCTCATAATTGATTTGCTTTTGCTATTATGGTTATTAGAAAAGAATGTTTTCAGCCTTACCTAGCATACCTTATGCCAATTTCGCCGGACTGACAAAATTTCAGGATTTTTATGGGTTTGCAGGCCAGGAATGCGCTGCACATAGGCAGAATTTGTCATTTTGTCGGTGCAAAACCGCTTTTTGTCAGGCATACCTATGCAAAATGCCGGGCATCGCAGCGGACACCCGGCATTTTGAGGCCTGATATTCAGGATATGGGAATTATTCAGACAAGAGGGGCACCAATCCTTCTGCGGTACCATTATTGCCAACCATAAGGGTAGTGACGATGCAAAGGATAAACAGCGCAAGCGCCAAGTACCAGGTTGCCTTTTCAATAAAATCTGCAGACTTGGCTGCACCAAACATCTGAGTGGCCTGGTTGCCGCCGAAAGTTGAGTCAACCCCACCGCCCTTTGGATTCTGAACCAGGACTACCACGATCAGCAACAGACAGATCAGGGCTATGAACACGATAATTGTAGTTAACATCCTATAGATTTTTTAATTTTTCAATTGCAGCTGCAAAATAAGTCTTTTTTTCCGGAAAAATCAAAATCAATTGCTTATACATTTCAATTGCTTTTTCTGCCTGACCCTGCATGGCGAGAATTTTTGCCAGTGTTTCCGTGGCAAGGGGCGGAGCTGCGATACTTTCTTCGGCGACTTGTTGAAGTTCTTCCGGGGAGATGGCCGGCTCCGGAGCGGGTCGGACGGGCTGTGCTGCAGACAAAGGTTTTTCGCGCATGCGTCTGGCAAGGGGATTTTCCGGAGCTTTGCTTCCGGGTTGAGCCCGCGATTGGGGTGGATCGAAGAGCGCTGCTACACTGGTCAGTAATCCGAGCGTACTTCGCTCGACTTTGTAATGCGATGGCGCTCCCATGATTTTTTCCATCAGGGATTCACTTCCGCTGTGCCAGGATAAAGGGTTGCCTGAAGGGGCTTCTGCTGCGCTCAGTGTTTCCAATGGAAATGGCGATTTGCGCTGCAAAAAAGCACTCAAGGCTTTGATGTTTTCCCCCAGCAGGGCGCGATCGAGGGTGTGCAGCGCGGATATTTCGAGCGATTGGGTGAAAGCAGGGTCGCCGTTCTGGTGCAGCTTGTAGGTGTACAGCAGGTGCAGATTGGCACAGTACGGGTAAGTGTCGGTCAGCACCCGCAGCTCAGACGCAGAGATGGTCTCCAAGCCGGAAAAATCATGCAGTGCGTTGAGCATTTGTCGTGCTGTCATAACCTTATTGGGTTTGTGTCCGCATAAAAGCAGCAAAGGACTGTAGCGCCAGGGCGCGGTGACTGATGGCGTTCTTGATGTCGGGACTCAGTATCCCAAACGAGTCGGTATATCCCTCGGGTTGGAATATGGGATCATACCCAAATCCACCTGTACCCTGCGGCGCATACAAGATTTTTCCCGGCAGGATACCCTCAAATGTATAGCATTGATTGCCCAGCATCAGCGCAATGACGGTCCTAAACTGTGCCGAACGGTCTTGGTGTTCCGCCATTTTTTTCAAGACAAGCGCGATATTGTCCGCCGCCACAGCACCCGGACCCGCATATCGGGCAGAATACACCCCCGGCTCACCACCCAGTGCCGCAATTTCAAGTCCGGTATCCTCGGCAAAACAGTCAACCCCATATCGGTCGCGCACGTATTCCGCCTTCTGAATGGCATTCCCGCGAATACTCCCCGTCGTCTCAGGAACCTCCTCCGTACAGCCAATGTCGTGTAGCCCGGAAAGTTGCCACCCGGTACCCAGAATTTTTCGAGCCTCCTGGAGTTTGTTGGGGTTGGCCGTAGCAAAAACAATCGCCTGCATCTCTAATTTTTTTCAGGGTTCGGAAACATTTGTCGGAGCGCATTCCAAAGCAATAAGGCTTTCTCTTTTCCCCCCTGAATCCGCTGCCGGTGAATATCAGCCAAAGGCGCTGCATACAAAAATGTCCTGCCACCCAATGCCACAGGGTGCCAGGGCTGGTACCTAAACCGAAGCCCCAAAGCCTCAAAAGGAACCCCAAACGATACCACATGCCGGAACCGATGCCCAGAGTCGAGTTGCTGAAAATGCACCACCGGATCCTCCATGCCATACAATCGAAAAGCGTCCTGATCTACCCGGATGTCCAAGGCCACAAAAATCTTAGCCAAAAATTCGTCCAAAACAGCTTCCGCATGGTGGGTGAGCAGGATTAAAATGCTCGCCTCCTCACTTCCAGCCCATTCCAGTGTTGGCTTTTTTTCCGCAGGAAGATCAAATATTGTTAAATGAAATTGATTATCCAAATTTAATTCTGTTTTTTTCTATTTTTATAGTTTTTGTTCTGTGATTTAGGGCTTGTATTTGAATTTATGGAATTTTTATTAACTTTGGGAAAAACCAAGGATATGAGTTCAAATATAGCGATTACTACAACAAAAAACAGTCGTTTGGAGGGTATAGATTTTAGCAATCTTGCCTTTGGGCGATCGTTTTCGGACCACATGTTTGTGGTGGATTATGCGGAAAAGCAGTGGGTGAACCCGAGGATTGTTCCGTTCGAGTCTTTTATGATACATCCTTCTGCTATGGCTTTGCACTATGGTCAGGCTATTTTTGAGGGGATGAAGGCTTCGAAAAACAAGGACGGCAAGGCTTGTTTGTTCAGACCTGAGCTGCATGCGCGTCGGATTAATGCTTCTGCGCGTCGGATGAGCATGCCTGAGTTTCCGGAGGAGTTGTTTTTGGAGGGTTTGCAGCAATTGGTTGCTTTGGACAGTGGTTGGATTCCTCCGCAGGAGGGAAGTGCATTGTATATCCGTCCGTTCATGTTTGCGACGGATGGCAGTTTTGGGGTTCGGCCTTCGGATCGCTATACGTTTATGATTTTTACGGGTCCGGTGGGGCCGTATTATGCTGAGCCGGTGAAGCTGAAAGCGGAGACGCATTTTGTGCGCGCGGTGCCGGGTGGCACGGGCGAGGCGAAGGCAGCGGGCAATTACGCGGGTGCTTTGTTGCCTACGGAGTTGGCCAAGCAGGAGGGGTTTGACCAGGTGATGTGGCTGGATGGCCATGAGTTCCGGTATGTGCAGGAAGTGGGTACCATGAATATTTTCTTTGTAATTGATGGTAAGGTGGTTACGCCGGCTACGGACGGTGCGATTCTAAAGGGAATTACACGGGCGACTATCCTGGAGATTCTTCGGGAGAAGGGGATTCCGGTGGAGGAGCGCAAACTGGATATTCACGAACTGATTGCAGCGCATGAGCAGGGGACATTGCAGGAGGCCTGGGGTGCAGGTACGGCTGCGGTGATCGCACCTATTGCATCTATTACGTACCAAGGACAGTTGATACCATTGCCATCGGCAGATAAGTTTGCGATTGGCAATGCCATGAAAGATACCATCAACGGGCTTCGCTCGGGGAGAGTTGCCGATACGCATAACTGGGTAGTGGTGGTGAATTGATCAGCGTTTTAGCTTAATTATTTCTGCGCAATACGAGCTGCAATCCGGGCTGAAGGGAGAAATCCTGTAACGCCGAAGGCCCGGGTTGTAGTTGCGGTCGGATGTGCAGACTGAGGTCTTCATTGATTTCAAATCCCTGCAGATGGGCATCTACAAAAGCCTCCACGCCTTGCAGGGCATACACTACAAAAAGTCCGAAATAGGAGAGTTGCCTGTTTTTGTCGTAACTGTCTCGCAGGGCGAGCAGGGATCGCTCATTGTCAATGCCCGTTCCGGAAAATTCGTGGGGCAGGTTTTGCCGTTTGAGATCGAGTGCGGTGCGCAGTCTTTTGAAGCGACTCTGGTTAAAGTCTATCACATAAACCATGCCTCCGATGGCGCCATAAACCAAGGGGAGTTTCCAGATTCGACCATTATACACCTGACCTGCACCCGGGAGCACCAGAGATAAGGTCAGCGCCTTTTTGGGCTGGGGAATTCGGTCGAATTTGGGCTGGGGCAATGCAGTAGAATCTGCCGTTCCGCGTTGACCCAGAGCGGGAACGAGGGTGCAAAGACAGAACAGGAGCAACCACAACCATTTAATCATCAATGCGTTCGATTAACTGATTCAATTCCTCGTCGGAGTTGAAAGGAATGATGATATGGCCTTTCTCTTTGTCTTTGAGTTTGACCGAAAGCTTGGCTGTCCCAAAGAAAGCCCGCAAGGATTGCTGTACTTTTTCGTAGGCTAAGGGAAGGTGCGCATCTGCTGCAGCGGCTTTAGGCTGCGGTTTGTGGTAACTGCTGGCCAATTGTTCCAGCTTGCGAACGGAAAGCGCTTCCTTGAGGGTTTGCTTGAACAATACCCCCTGTACGGCAATATCTTCGATACCCGCCAGCACCCTTGCATGACCCATAGAAATCGCCTTGCTTTTGACGGCCTTTTGGATATCCGGGGGCAGGCCCAGCAGGCGGAGGTAATTGGTAATGGTGGTGCGTTTTTTGCCTACCCGATCGGCCAGTTTTTCATCGGTCAACTGACACTCCTCTTTGAGTCGTTGAAAGGTAATCGCGACTTCAATGGCATTGAGGTTTTCCCGCTGGATATTCTCCACCAAGGCCATTTCGAGCATTTCCTGGTCATTCACGATCCGGATATAGGCCGGAATATCGGTAAGTCCCGCCATTTTTGAGGCCCTGAGCCGGCGTTCTCCGGAGATGAGTTGGTAGGCATTGGGACTGAGGCGACGGACGGTAACGGGCTGGATAAGTCCGTGTATCTGTATAGACTGCGACAATTCTTCCAGCGCATGGGCATCGAAATGCGTCCTGGGCTGGTTGGGATTTACCTCGATTTCCTCAATCGGAATTTCGGCGACGGTATTGGATAGTTGTTGGACAACGGTCTGTTGGTCGGTGATTTTGTTATCGTCAATATTTGAAAAGATGGCTTTGATCCCTGACCCAAGTTGTCTTTTATCTATCTTTTTTGCCATTTATAAGGGGTTAACTCAAAATTAGTTTGTAACAACTACAAATTTAAGGAATAATGGCCGATAAAAACCAACTTTAATCTTCTCCGTCCTGGTCGAATTCTGGAATGGAAGCAGAAGTTTGCTGGGATATCGGGTCGTTGTTGTTGTCGAGAAATTCTTTGGCCAGGTTGAGGAAATTGATACTGCCTTTGCTGCCGGCATTCATCAATACGACTGGCATGTGCAGGTTGGGCGCTTCTCCGATTTTGGAATTCCGATGGATGATGGTGCGGAATACTTTTTCGCGGAACAGTTCCTTGACTTCGCTGACCACTACATTGGCCAGGCGTAGCCTTTTGTCATACATGGAAAGCAGGATGCCTTCTATTTCGAGTTTGGGGTTGAGCTGTTTTTTGACCAGGTTGATGGTATCATTGAGTTTGGCCAGCCCTTCCAGGGCAAAAAATTCGCATTGCACGGGAACCAGCACGGAATCGGCGGCTGTCAGCGCATTGACGGTAATGAGTCCCAGAGAAGGCAAGCAGTCAATGAAGATGTAGTCGTAGTACTGTCGCACTTGTTCTACAATTTCTTTGAGCACAAATTCCCGGTTAAACCTACTGACAAGTTCGAGTTCAGCTCCTACCAGGTCAATATGGGAGGGCATGACATGGAGGTTGGGCGTGTCGGTTTCGTAGATGGCCTCGGTAGGATCAAGTTCGTTGATCAGACAATCGTAAATGGTGCTGTCCACGCCATCGGGCATAACCCCAACGCCTGAAGAAGCATTGGCCTGTGGATCGGCATCAATGAGGAGCACCCGCTTTTCCAGGATAGCGAGGCTTGCTGCGAGGTTGATCGCCGTTGTTGTTTTTCCTACACCACCTTTCTGGTTGGCGATTGCAATAATTTTTCCCATCGGTTATGTTGGTTTTGCCCTTTCTTCAGGTTATAGTTCGATAGAAGCTCCAATATCGAGCAAAATTAGTTCTTTCCCCTTTTCCGCAAAGGCTTTTTTTGCGGCAGCATGATCAATCTCGATATAGCCGAAGGTGTCGTAGTGGCAGCCAATGATTTTATTGCAGCCAATGAAATCACTGGCGAGTAGCGCATCTGCATAGCCCATGGTGAAGTTGTCGCCAATGGGCAGGATTGCTACGTCGAGTTTGGGGCAGGTCAGCGGGATGAGCTGCATATCGGTATGCAGGGCCGTATCCCCTGCAAAATAAAAGGCCTGTTGTGCGTCCCACACGACAAATCCCCCCGGGTTGCCGCCGTAGGTGCCATCCGGCAAAACGCTACTGTGCACGGCGTTGACGTATTTGAGGGAGCCAAATTCGAATTTGCAGGTGCCACCGAGATTGAGCGGGTGACCTGATATGCCTTTCTCGGCAAACCAACTGACGATTTCGTAGTTGGAAATCACGCTGGCTCCGGTGTTGATCGCAATGGTTTCTACATCGGCAACGTGATCGCTGTGCCCATGCGATACGAGGATGTAATCCGCTGCCAGGGCAGTGACATCTATGTGCTGTGCCAGTTCATTGGGGCTGATAAAGGGGTCGAGTATGAGGTTTTTTCCGTTGAATGCTACTGCAAAGGCAGCATGCCCCAGATAAGTAATTTTCATGGTAGCGCTTTTATTTGTTGGCAATATACTGGTTTTCCGAAAAATTTGTGCCAGCAATGCGATTTTCCGGCGAGCGGGTGCCCTGCTGATGGTGAACCAATTGATCAGCGGCTTGTTTGAGGGGTACAAAATTAAATTATGATTACAGTTATTTCAGGGAGTAATAGAAAGGGCAGTGAGTGTTTGCGCTTTGCCCGACTGGTGGCGACGAGGCTGGAGCAACATGCAGGCGAGGAGGTGAAGTTGCTGGCACTGGAGGATATTCCACACAATTGGTTTTTTCCGGAAATGTATGATAAGGGCAAACAGGATCCGGCATTGACCCAACTTCAGGATGATTTTATCCTCGCAGCCGACAAATTTGTGTTCGTGATCCCGGAATACAATGGAACCTACCCCGGTGCCGTGAAGCTGTTCATTGATGCCGTATCGGTTCGACAATACAAAGATAATTTTACGGGCAAAAAAGTGGGTATGGTTGGAATCGCTTCAGGCAGAGCTGGAAATATCAGAGGAATGGACCATTTAACCACGGTTATGCACCACCTCGGGGCTTCCGTATTGCCTTTCCAGTTGCCCATTTCTCGAATCAAAGAGCTAATGGATGAGCACGGACAAGTGACAGACGCAGCCACATTGGAGGCGATAGAAAAATTTGCCCGGGAGTTTGTGGGGTTTTAAACCTGCCCTCCCGGGCAAAAAAGTACTTATTGCCGGGTGAGCACAAAGGGCAGTCGCGCCTGTGCTCCCTGGTATTGCAACATTTCTTCCATGTATTTGACCTGTCGCTGCCACTCCGCCAAGTCTCCTCTGAGCAGGTGCGTGAGACTCAAGGCCGCGTTTTCTTGCATGAAATCCTGGAGCAGTTGCTGCAGCGGATCGAGTACTTTGGGATAGGTAACCGTGCGGTAATCGCTCAAACCAGCCATCCGGGCTGCAGCAGCTGTGGCATCACTGAGATCGCCCAGCCCATCAGCCAATCCCAGCGTCACTGCTTTCGAGCCGGTCCAAACCCTTCCCTGCGCAATTTCATTTACGGCTGCAATCGTCAAATTGCGACCTTCCGCAACGCGTTGCAAAAACAAGCTATAGATAGAATCTGTCCGCATCTGCATGATCCGATTTTCCCGCTCGCTGAGGTCGAAAAAGGGTGTTAAGGCATTCGAGAAGGCACCGGTATTGACGGTGTCAAAGTGAATGCCAATCTTTTCGTCCAATAGTTTGGATACATTGGGGAAAAGGGTAAAGACCCCAATAGATCCGGTAAGGGTGCCCGCTTCCGCAAAAATGGAATCGGCCGGACTGGCGATGTAATAACCTCCGGAAGCGGCGTAGTCACCCATGGAGACCACCAAAGGTTTGTCGCTGTCCTTTAAACGCATCAGCGCCCGCCAGATATTCTCAGAAGCCATGGCGCTTCCGCCTGGGGAATTGACGCGCAGTACAACTGCTTTAATATTTTTATCTTTTCGAATGCGATCTACAATATCCACGTATTTTTCGTCCCCGACGCTGCCATTGGCGCCCTTGCCATCTACAATGCTGCCTTCGGCAAAAACGACGGCGACCTTATCTTTGACCCCGTAGTCGGTATCCGGCTTGCGGTTTTGGTAGTAATTTTTCAGACTGACAAACCGGATTTTTTCGTCGGGATCGAGTCCGATGAGCGAGCGGATGGTATCCTGCGCCTGATCTGCATGTCCTACATGGTCAATCAAACCCTGACTCAGGGCCTCATGAGGCTCTGCACCTGCATACGCATTGATGGCCGATTCCAACTTGGCGGGACTGATCCGGCGGTTTTCGCTGATATCAGCGATCATCCCCTGGTAGATCTCATTGAGATACTCGCGAACCTGGATTTTGTTTTCGGGCGACATCTCGTTTCTTCGGAATGGCTCTGTAGCACTTTTGAATTTGCCGGCATAAAACACATCCATCCGGATACCCAGTTTGTCCAACATGTCTTTTAAAAAGGGAATCTGCGCCCCATAGCCTCGCAGGTCAACCAGTCCGATGGGGTGAACCCCTATATAGTCTGCCACAGAGGCCAGGTAATAACTGTTTTGGTCGAAATACCGTCCGTAGGCTACCACAAATTTGCCACTTTCCCGGAAATCGCGCAGGGCTTGGTGGATGGCTCTGGTATTGGCAAACCCGGTAAACAAGGTTTCGGTGTCGAAGTAAATACCCTTGATGTCGCGATCCGTTTTGGCCAGTCGAATAGCCTCCAGGATATCGTGCAACCCCTGTATTTCTGTGTTTTTTAATTCAAACGAGGATATTTCTGCATTATTCGTGTGGTCGGGGATGACGGCATCGAGGCTGAGCTGCAGCACAGAGTTCGGTTCTATGCTTGCCGGCTTATCTGCGCCTGCCGTGGCGGAAGCAATGACGGCTATCCCGATGACTCCCATCAGGATAAAGGCCAAAAAGACGCCCAGACAGGAGGCAAATGTAAATTTAAAAAATTGTCCCATGGTCAGTATTTTTGCTAAATGGTTGCGTTATTACATGTGTGAACAAAAATATTAAATTACTACCAGCTGCTGGTAGCTTGTTTTTATTTTCGACCAATGACCAGTGCAGCCGATAAAAAATCTATTTTTGCCGATCTGATGCACCGAAGGGTTTTTCAACAGCTATTTGGGATGTTCGTTTATGTTACCTACAGCGCCGGATCCTGGGTTGTTGTTTGCCCTTTAAGTAACCTTTTCAGGAGGTGCTTGTTCGCATTTCCACTATTTTTATATGCTTGTTTGGGAGTTGCCCAAACTCCCCCGGCAGGTGTGGTTACCTTGCAGCCGCTCCCCGGCGAACCTGTCCTGGTGGAGGGGTGCGCGCCGATTGTGCTGGAGTTTGCGGTGGAGCCGGTTGTTGCGACGCCCTTGCTCTTGCGTTTTTTACTGAATGGTACTGCCCAAAATGGAGAGGATATTGGTTTTGTTCCTCCCTCGCTGCAGATTCCTCCCGGAACGGCCTTGTTCCGGTTCCCGATCCGTGCTATAGACGATGGAATTGCCGAGCCACGGGAGTCTTTGCGATTGCTTGTGTCCATGGAGGGGGTCTGGGATACCCTGGATCTTATGGTGGTGGATCCCCTGCTTCCTCGTCCTGAATTGGGTGAGGATCAGACGCTTTGCCCGGGAGAACCGCTGCTGCTCCGAGATGTTTCGGGTGATACTACCCTGCGCTACGAGTGGTTGCTGGAGGAGCGGGTGCTGTGTGGCGATTGTGATACGCTGGAAGTACGTGCTTTGGGGGAATATGTGGTTCGCGCTACCAATCGCTATGGTTGCGTGGGAGGGGATACGCTTCGGGTGTCAGCGGGAGCAGCTGTGGCGGAACCCACAGGAGGGTGGTGTGTGGGGCAGACGGCTACTCGCGTAGGACTTGCCTGGGATCCCGTCCCGGAGGCATTATTTTATGAGGTGCGAAGAGCCGGGGAAGTTTGGGAAACCACGCAGCAACCGTATTTTGAAACAGGCGGTCTTCAGCCGGATACCTCGGTGGTGTTTGAGCTTAGGGCAGTGGGGGTTTGTGGGGTGTCCACGGTGGATACTTTGGGATGCAGGACCTTGGATTGTGCGGTTCCACCGTATATTCTGAAGGTTAGTCCGACCAGCTGTCATGGAGCTTCGGATGGCAGTATCCGGCTGGAGCTTGAAGATAGTTTGCAGCTGGTATCCTTTTGGCTGGGTGACAAGCGCTCCGAAACGGGTCTTTTTACCGGGCTATCCGGTGGCAGATATACGATTGAGATGGTTACCCAATCGGGGTGTACAGCTTCGCTGGGGGTACTGGTGCCTTCTCCGGAGCCGGTTGTAGCGCGTGTCCGACTGGAAAAACCAGCTTTTTGTGTGGGTTCCTCCGATGGTGCTGCGGTGTTGGAACTTGTTCAGGGGGCCGTAGATTCTGTGGTTTGGGACAATGGAGAAAAAGGTTTTCGCGCTACGCGCCTTCAGGCGGGTATGCGGGAGTTGGTCTTGTATGTCGCAGGAGCCTGCGAGCCGCTTCGCGATACGATAGAAGTTCCTTTTGAAGGGAGCTTGGCTTTGCTGAGCGAGGTGTACCCGATTGCCTGCTCGGGGGATGCGGATGGAGAAATCGCCGTGTTGGCTTATGGGGGCAAGGGACCTTATCGCTACAATTGGTCGGAGGGAAGTACCGGTCCGGTTTTGAAAAATCTTCCTGCCGGCAGCTATGGGTTGGAGGTAAGGGACGCCCAGGGCTGCTTGCTCCGGGATACCTTGAGGGTAACAGATCCGCGGCCGCTCGAACTGGCCTTGGAGCTTGAAAATGTGTCGTGTTTTGGAAGCAGGGATGGGAGCGCGAAGGTGGAGGTGAGCGGCGGAAATGGTGCGTACACTTATTTTTGGAGTTCGGGAGGATTAGAACCTCGTGTCGGGAACCTTTCGCCGGGGGAATACGAAGTTCGGGTGCAGGACGGGCTTGGCTGTCGCGAAGACCTGGTTTTTGAGGTAGGGTATCCGGATTCCCTGGATGTTGGCTTTTCGCTGACCCAGCCGCAATGTTATGGAGGTTCGGATGGTCGGATTGCGCTGCAGCCTTCCGGTGGCAATGGTGATTACCGGATTGTCTGGGGCGACAGCGCAGCATCTGGTTTTGAGCGAAGCGATATTCCGGCCGGACTCTATGGTTATGAGGTGTACGATGGCAAAAATTGCAGACTGAGCGGGGAAATTCGACTGGAGGAGCCCCCGCAGTTGGACTTTACCTGGGAGGTTGGGGCGGAGAGCTGTGCGGGCAATCGGGACGGCAGCATTCGGCTGCACATTGAGGGAGGAACAGCGCCTTATGATATCCGCTGGGAAGATGGGTTGCCTGGCGAGGTGCGTGTTGGGCTGCCTGCCTCGGATCTGGTGGTGGAGGTACGGGATACAAAGGCCTGTTTGGCAGTTGCCCGCATTGTGGTACCCTTGAAAGCGGTGCTGGAGGTGAATACAAGCCTGGAAGAGCCTTCCTGCAATGGCTTTACCGATGGGAAGATTGCCTTGCGGGTCAGGGGAGGCTTGCCGCCTTATCGGTATGTGTGGTCAGATGGAAGCCAATCCGGCAGGCGATCTGACTTGGGAGCAGGACAATACGATCTGACCGTCTATGATTCGGGGGTCTGCCAGGAATCGGCGTCTGTCAAGCTGACCCAACCCGAGCCGCTGGAGTTGTTGTCCGAGCTGTTGGTGCCCAGTTGCGACTACTTGTCCGACGGGCAGGTCAGTGTACAGGTATCGGGTGGCGTTTCGCCTTATCGGCAAAAGCTCGGATCGCGGGAGCAACTGGGAAGCGAAGTGGTTTTCGGCGAATTGCCGGGCAACACTTATCCCTATCTGGTCACAGATGACAATGGATGCAGGCTGTCGGATACCTTTTACCTGCCTGCTCCTGAGCCGCTTACCCTGCGAAAACAGCGCAGCGAACCGGATTGTTACGATGCGGACAATGGCAGCGTGGCAGTGCAGGTGGAAGGCGGCAACGGCGGCTATCGCATCCGATGGACAGATTCCCGGGGGCAGCGTTTTTCGGGCGATGCGATGGAGACGGCACGAAGGGGGACATACTGGATTGAGGTGGCGGACCAGAAAGGCTGCATGCTGCGGGATACCTTGTTGTTGGGGGCTCCGCCCCGACTCGAACTCGACATACAGCTCGACAACCCCGTGGAGGAATACAAAACCTATACCCCTGAAGTGTCGGTTGCCGGGGGAAAAGGACTTTATACCTATCTTTGGTCTTGGAACGACAGTCTGTTTTACAGCTGCTCCGATTGTCTGCCTCCCGATTTGGTACCTACCATCTACGAGGAACTCAAACTGGAGGTCTTTGACGAAAACGGCTGCTACGCTGTGGATCGGGAGCGACTGGCTATCCTGGACAACAACAATTTTTTTGTTCCCAATGCTTTTTCGCCGAACGGCGATGGCATTAATGATTGTTTTGGGCCATTTGGTTACCCGGAAATCCGGATGGTCAGCTTTGAGGTATTCGACCGCTGGGGCAACCAGGTTTATGCAGCGCCACCCTTTGAGATGAGCGACAGCGGTACCTGTTGGGATGGCACCCTGCGGGGAAAAAATTTGCCGACAGGCATTTATATCTGGCGCCTCCTGGCTATCTTCCCGGACGGATACGAGGCTACCCGGCAGGGAAGTGTGCTGCTGGTGAGATAGTCTGCTTACAAAAACTGTTTTGATGAAAATAGCAATCTCCCCGAACCTGGAGTTGTCGGCCTTCCAACCTGCTGATGCGAAGGAGCTGGCTGTCCTGGCCAATGATCGGGCTATCTATGACATGACCATGGATCTTCCGCATCCCTATACCTTGTCGGATGCCATGGATTGGATCGCCTTCAACCGGGAGCTTAGCCTCAAATACCATCGGGTGTTTTCGTACGCCATTCGCAATGCAGAGGGGCAATTACTGGGCAGTATCGGGCGGAGAATGGCCTATGGTTTTACCAGCCACCAGGACGAAATTGGCTATTGGGTGGGATCAGCTTTTCGCCGTCAAGGCGTTATGACAGCAGCGTTGTCGGCCTACCTCCGCCATTTGCAGGACAACGAAGGATTGGAGCGGATATCGGCGTTGGTCTTTCCCGACAATACGCCCTCGATCCGCCTTCTCGAAGGAGCAGGTTTTGCCCGGGAGGGCCATTTGCACCGGTACCTGATCAAAGACAGACAGTTTAAAGATGTATTATTGTATGCTATCTGGTAAAATACAGCAAGGATGAAACGACTGGAAAATGCTTTTGATGTGGCCTCGTTCCGACAAATGGGGCACGAAATGATTGATATGTTGGCAGATCAGCTCGGGGACAACCTGGAGCGGAGGAAGGAGCGGGTTATAACCTGGATGGAACCGGAGGCGGCTTGGGAAAAATGGCAATCCGACTGGAACAATCGTTCCGAAACCGGAACCATGGATTTTTTCCGGGAGGTCTTGCAGGACTCGATAGCCCTGAGCCACCCGCGTTACATGGGGCATCAAATCAATCCTCCCGCACCGGTGGCTGCCCTCGCCGGTCTGATGAGCGATTTCCTCAACAACGGTATGGGGGTATATGAAATGGGGGTAGTGAGCACGACCCTGGAGCGCCTGGTGATCCATTTGTTTTTGCCTTACTTCGGCTGGGAACATTCGGGCGGCGGCTTTTTGACCTCCGGGGGCACCCTTGCCAACCTGACCGCCCTTTTGGCCGCACGCGCACACAAGGCGCCCGGTGATATCTGGAAAAACGGCACAGGCGAACAGTTAGCCCTGATGGTTTCGGAAGAAGCGCACTACTGCGTAGATCGCGCGGCAAGAATTATGGGGTGGGGTGCGCAGGGTATCATCAAAATACCTTCGGACGCGCGGCACGGCATGCAAACCGACCTGCTGGAGGAATACCTGGATCGGGCCAAAGCTTCCGGCATCCGGGTCATTGCAATCGTGGGCAGTGCTTGTACCACCTCAACGGGAACCTATGACGACCTGGAGGCCATTGGGCATTTCGCCCGGAAGCATGATCTTTGGTTTCATGTGGACGGCGCCCACGGTGCCTCGGCGGTACTCTCCAAAAAATACCAATATTTGGCTAAGGGCATCAGCATGGCGGATTCAATTGCCATGGATTTTCACAAAACCTTATTGAGTCCTGCGCTGACCACGGGCTTGTTTTTCCGGGACGGGAAACAACGCTTTGGCACTTTCGTGCAGCAGGCCGATTATCTGTTTGAAAAGCAGGAAGAAGACTGGTACAACATGGCCAAACAGACCCTGGAATGCACCAAGCTGATGATGAGTCTGAAAGTGTATAGTATCTGTAGGACGCTGGGTTTCGATACGCTGGAGGAATACATTGACCGCGTGTTTGATCAGACCCGCCACCTGGCCGCATTGATTGACGGGCGACCCGGTTGGGAACTCAAACAGGATCCCGACTGCAATATTGTCTGCTTTCGCATGACAGGGGAGGGAGACGACAACGAACTGAATGAATTTGTGCGAAAAGCCACCATTCAGCACGGGAAATTTTATCTGGTCAGAACCATCCTTCGGGGAACCTACTGGCTGCGCTGTACCCTCACAAATCCGTTTACCACAGACCAAGACATGCTGGACATGCTGGGAGAACTGGAATCCTACCGCAACCAGCGACAAGCTTAGGGGAAAAAGAAAAGCCGGAAAGCGCCAAGGGCGCTTTCCGGCTTTTCTTTATGAACCGATCGTGGGTTAGTCTTGCAGCACTTTAGTCACCAAATCCGCTGCTTCCTGCAACTGGATCGCTGAATAAACGGCCAAGCCCGACTCATCAATCATCTTTTTCGCGATATCGGCATTGGTTCCCTGTAGGCGCACAATAATCGGAACCTCTATATTGCCCATGTTTTTGCAGGCATCAATAACGCCCTGTGCCACGCGGTCGCACCGAACGATACCCCCAAAAATATTGATCAAAATTGCCTTTACTTTAGGGTCTTTCAGGATAATGCGGAAAGCCTGCTCAACCCGTGCTGCATCGGCAGTACCCCCTACATCCAGGAAGTTAGCCGGCTCACCACCGGATAGCTTGATCACATCCATTGTCGCCATGGCCAGTCCTGCGCCATTTACCATACAGCCCACATTGCCATCGAGGTTGACAAAATTAAGTCCGGCCTCTGTAGCTTCCACTTCGGTAGGATCTTCCTCATCGGTATCGCGCATCGCCTCCAGATCCGGGTGTCGGTACAGGGCATTATCATCCAGCACCACCTTGCTGTCCACCGCCACGATTCGGTCATCGGCTGTTTTCAGGCAGGGGTTGATTTCGAAAAGAGAAGCATCGGACTCCACAAAAGCCTGGTAAAGAGAAGCAATGAATTTGGTCATTTCTTTGAAAGCCTTGCCGCTAAGACCCAGGTTGAAAGCCACCTTTCGGGTTTGGAAAGCCTGAATGCCCAATGCGGGGTCAATGTACTCTTTGTGTACCAAATGAGGCGTGTTTTCGGCAACGGCCTCTATATCCATACCGCCTTCGGTAGAATAGATGATCACATTCTGTTTTTGCTCGCGATCCATGAGGATGGACACATAAAACTCCTTGCAGGCATCGAAATTGGGGGCATAAGCATCTTCCGCAATGAGGATTTTTCTCACCAACTTACCCGGACCTTCCATACCACCTGGGGTTTGTGGGGTTTTGAGCATCATACCCAGGATATTGCCTGCGTGGGTTTTCAGGTCGTCCAAATTCTTGGCTAACTTAACGCCACCGCCTTTTCCCCGTCCGCCGGCGTGAATCTGAGCTTTGACCACTACCACGCCTGACTTTGTCTGGGCGGTAAGTTCGTGGTACGCATTAACGGCCTCTTCGACCGAATGAGCGAGGATGCCTTCCTGGATGGCAACACCGAAATTTTTGAGTAGTGTTTTACCCTGGTATTCGTGAAGGTTCATAATTCGTGTTTAAATTATATTGAGGAAGTCAGAAAATAGCTGTAAGCCTTGCTGTGCGCAAAAGTAAATCATTTTGTACGAAAACAAAAGTCTGCGCGGGTCTTTGTAACTTTATCCGAAATAACCAAACCACCGATCATGGCCATACTCCAACAAATGCGTAACCCCTTTAAAATGGGGCTTCATTTTTTTCTCAAACTGCCCTCCTGCTGGTTTTGGGGCGTTCGCGTGCAGTCTATTGACCTCAGTCGCGCGGTGATTGCCCTGCCTTTTTCCTGGCGCACCCAAAATCCATTCCGATCCACTTATTTTGCGGCCCAATTGGGAGCGGCCGAGCTGTCCACCGGTTTGCTGTGTATGGCCGCACTGGCGGACAAGCCGCCTATTTCTATGTTGATCACCGGGGTGAACGCCAAGTTTGTAAAAAAAGCCAAAGCAACCGTTTATTTTACCTGTGATCAGGGCGACCAATTGGCCGAGGTGTTGGACCGGGTGGCCGCCGGTACCGAGGGTGAAGAACTCGCCTTGGTATCCGTTGGGAAAACGGCTGAGGGAGTGGTCGTTTGCGAGGCAACTTTCCAGTGGTCTTTCCGGAAAAAATAACCTTTCGCTCAGCCGTTTCTGGGGATATCAATTCAAGATCATCACTTTTCTGCTAATCCGCCCTTTGTCGGATTGCAGGACAAAAAAGCAGACTCCTTTTCCCGTTTGGGGCAGTTGCAGGGAAAGTTGGTTCTTACCGGACGTAATGCGGACAGGGGTAGGGGGACCCAGGAGGCGACCCTGAACGTCCATCCAGGTAACTTGTCCGTCAAAGGAACCATCACTTTGCAAGCTGAGGAAAACCTGTTCGCCGGAACCGATGGGATTCGGGCCGAGCGTCCAGTCATTTACCCCGGGAATATGGTTTTGCACGGAAGTCAACAAACCGGTTCGGAATGACTGAAATCCGGTAAACGGCAAACAAGTGGACAGGGAATTGAAGGGCCTTACCCGCCAGAAGTACAATTTGTCCGGACTCAGGTAATCCAACACCAGACTATTGCCAGTCGCTTCTACGATAAAAGACCTTTTTCCGAGGGAGGAAAACGTAGGCAAGCCATCCACCTCTACGAGGTAAAAAGTAGCCCCTTCAACCGGAACCCAGTCCAAATTGACCCGGTCGTACACGGTAAGGGTCTGCCCTGCTGTGGGAGCCACCAGTCGGGTATTGGCCGGCAGCACGGTAGTATTATCAGGAGTTGTGCCCCGGATGGAACTGCGCTGGTTGGAAGCCAGGTTGGTCAGCATCATTTCTTGTTGCATCGGGCTAAACTTGTAGTTTTCCCGTCGGCAGTTGAGGAAATAACTCATGATCAGCTCTTCGTCCGGATTGATTACCACGCTGTCCGGGTCTCTGGCCGCCAGGGTGTAGGTGCAGTCGGGCCAGCCAAAACCATTGTAATCCGGGGGGGTATCGCACACCTCATCGCCGGAAATATCGCAATTGCTGCCATTGGCTTTTTCTGTGGGTTGCCCCAGGGGTGAATTGACCGGAGCCGGCCTGGAACCGTACTTTTCCACTGTCCAGGGGTCAGATTCCCAGCCAAAGTGCGGGTGCGGGAGGGAGAAATAATGCCCCAGCTCATGGGAGAGCGTAGTATTGCGCGACTCCATCTCCTTGTCGCGGATCACTACCCAATCCTTCCCGCCTACCGGATAATAGTATCCCAGGGTAATTCCGGGACCTGTAGAGGAAGGGGGAGTCGCATTTTCCACCAGAAAAACATTCAGCGCCTTGTTGTCCTTTTCAAGGGACATGATCGAATTGATCGTATTCACGTGGTTGGAATAGACGGCCGAGTTGTTGATATAATTAAAGGTGCCATCTTTCAGGTAGAACTGCATGTTCATGGGCGCAAAATCGCGGTTGAGGTCGCAGAGCTGATCCAGGATATCCGACACATCCGCGCCGCCTGTTTTGTCGGTGCGCCGGACGATGTGAAACACAATGGGTACATATTGGACATCCCGGAAAGCGATGGAGGGTTCTCGATAAAACTGATCACGGGTAGCCCGGAACTGCTCCTGCAGGAGCTGACCCAGTTCCCCTTCCACGCCACAAACAAAAGATCGGGGCTCCTGAGCCAGGATCAGTACCGGCAAAAAAGCCAGAAAAAATACAGTCTTTATTTTCATGTTCAAATCGGATATATGGGAAAAACGTTTCTGCTGCTGTAATTGTTCTCTCTCGGTACCTGCGCTTTAAAGTAACGCAGAATAATGCGATTGCGCTTTATAAAGCTGCTAAAAAAAACATACTTTTGCAGCGCAGGGCAAAAAAAGCAATTTAAGCGAAATTTAAGTCAAAAATCTATAAATCTATGAGCAAGGTTACGGTAATCGGTGCAGGTAATGTGGGCGCAACCTGTGCCAATGTATTGGCGCACAAGGATATTGTCAAAGAAATTGTCTTGTTGGATCTCGTAGGTGATCTGGCCAGGGGCAAAGCGTTGGACACCTGGCAGCAGGCTCCCATTGATGGGTACAGCACCTATGTAAGGGGTACAGACAGCTATGCGGACACGGCGGATTCTGACATCGTGGTGATTACGGCGGGCGTTCCGCGCAAACCGGGCATGAGCCGCGACGACCTGATTACGACCAACGCAAAGATTGTAGATAGCGTGACGCGTTCGATCATGCAATACTCCAAAAATCCTATCATCATTGTGGTATCAAATCCACTGGATGTGATGACGTATGCTGCTCACCAGGCTTCCGGGTTGCCGGACAACAAGGTGTTTGGTATGGCAGGTATTTTGGATACCGCCCGCTACCGTGCATTTTTGGCAACTGCCCTTAATGTTTCTCCGAAAGATATTCAGGCGGTATTGATGGGTGGACATGGCGACACCATGGTTCCCCTTCCCCGATATACGACCGTTGCGGGTATTCCGGTGACGGAATTGATTGACATGGATCAGCTGGATGCGATTGTAGAGCGCACCAAAGTTGGCGGTGGAGAGCTGGTCAAATTGATGGGGACTTCTGCCTGGTATGCACCAGGTGCGGCAGCAGCTCAGATGGTAGAGGCCATTGTGAAGGACGAAAACAGAATTTATCCGTGCTGCATTCGCCTGGACGGCAAGTATGGCATTGACAACACCTACCTGGGTGTGCCTGTCAAATTGGGTAAAAACGGGATCGAGCAAGTGATCGAATTACCGCTGAACGAAGCGGAATCGGCACTGCTCCATGAGTCAGCCGGCCACGTAAAAGCGGTCATGGCGGTCTATGACAACATGAATAAGTAAAAAAATTGTAAAAAATTTGTCTGAAAGCATGGCAACCGGGTAAGGTTGCCATGCTTTTTTTATTTTTATTCTCCATACTCGCTTATATTTGTTTCAATTGTTTTCGATCATTTGAATTGATTTGTATGCAGTATTCGGATGCGGGTCTTGACCTGCTGCCTTACATGGTTACCAATCTGGGTCATTCCGTCGGAGCCTTATCTAAAGAACAGCCGGTGATGTTGGTTTTTCTCCGCCATTTCGGTTGCATTTTTTGCCGTGAGGCGCTGGCGGACATTTCGCGGCAGCGGGAGCACATAGAATCCGGTGGCATTAAGATTATTTTTGTCCACATGGCAGCAGGGGAGGAGGCAGAGAAGTATTTTGAAAAGTACCAATTGTCCGGTCTGGAGCACATCAGTGATCCCGAGTGTCGGTTTTATCAGGGTTTTGGGCTGGTGAAGGGCAACTTTCGACAATTATTTGGCTTGCAGACCTGGATCAGGGGCTTTTCTGCGGTAACGGAAGGCCACAGTGCAGGTGCCCAGCTCGGCGATGGTTTTCAGATGCCGGGCGTGTTCATCGTACAAAACGGCGAAATCCAGGAGCAGTTTATCCATAAATTGGCCTCTGACAGACCGGATTACCTGGATCTGGCCAGCTGCTGTTCTGTGCAATAGGTTTTTTTCTTCCCTTTTCTGTAGTTTTGTCTGAACTTTTAGGCCTTCCAGGCAATTTACTAAAGGCTTATTGCTTTTGTTCACAAAACACAATACCATGATTGGCTGGCGTTTTTCGACATTCGATGCAGGCAAAAACGCTGATGATCCCTTCGAGCGTTTACTGGAAATCTTTAAGGAGCTGCTGGTCTATACTTCGGGCGATGTGCGCGAGGCGTTGAGTTGGCTGACCGAGCTGGATAAGGAATACGAGTTGACCAACAGTAGCTATACGTTGGCGGATTTTATCCAGGACTTGATTGACAAAGGCTATATCCAGCAGGAGTCGCCCGATAACCCCGGGATGGTGCCTACGGCAAAAATGGAGATCGGGATGCGGCAAAAGGCGCTGGACGATGTGTTTGGCGAACTGAAAAAGAGTCAGCAGGGCAAGCACAATACCAAGTCTATGGGCAATGGGGATGAGTTTACCTCCGAGGTGAAGCCTTATTCTTTTGGCGATCCACTGGACAAACTGGCCATCTCTGAGTCTATCCGAAACGCCCAAATCAACCACGGAATCGAGGAGTTCAAACTGGCTCCGGACGATCTGGAGGTCCACGAGACGTTTTACCAGAGCCAGATGAGTACGGTGCTGATGATTGATATCTCGCATTCCATGATTCTCTACGGTGAGGATCGCATTACCCCCGCCAAAAAGGTGGCGATGGCACTGGCAGAACTGATCACCACCCGCTATCCCAAAGATACCCTGGATATTCTTGTTTTTGGCAACGATGCCTGGCAGATCCAGGTCAAGGATCTTCCTTATCTGCAGGTGGGGCCGTACCATACCAATACCGTGGCGGGACTGGAGCTGGCCATGGATATTCTGCGCAGGCGGAAGAGTACCAACAAACAGATTTTCATGATTACCGATGGCAAACCGACCTGTATCAAAAAGGGCAAGCGGTACATCAAGAATAGTTTTGGGCTCGACCGCAATATCGTCAACCGCACGCTCAACCTCGCTACCCGCTGCCGCAAGCTCGATATTCCGATTACGACCTTTATGATTGCCCGCGATCCTTACCTGATGCGCTTTGTGGATGAGTTTACGAAGGCCAATAACGGAAAAGCTTTCTACAGCAGCCTGCAGGGCTTGGGATCCTTTATTTTTATGGATTACAAAAACAACAAGCGCAGGCGACACAGGTAGTTCGGACAATTTGTACAGGGTCGGTATCGTTACTGCTCAAAAATGTATCCCATGAAGCCCATTATTGTGATCCTTTGTTTGTTTGCAACGCTTGGTCAGGTAGCAGGCCAGTCTGATAAAAAGGGGGTGTTTACCGAAGACCAGCAGCGCCATTTGGAGGTAATGGAGGATTCTCTGGCCGTTTTTGCCTACGGCATGTTGACCGACACTTCCGCGGATCGCCGCTTTTTGTATTGCCGCACTTTTATTCCGCTGCTGGTAGAAACCCTCAAAACTCCTCATTCTTTTGATTATCCTTTTTCGGAGTTGGAGTCCATTTCCATCCAGTACCCCCCGGACAGTTCTTTTCGGATTTTCACCTGGCAGTTGTATGTGGATGCCGACGACTACCGCTATTTTGGCAGCATTCAGTTCAACCAGGAAAACCTGAAACTGATCCCCCTGGTGGATCGCTCGTTTCAGGTGGAAGACCTCGAACAGGATGTATTGTTTCCCGAAAGCTGGTATGGCAGTGTGTATTACAATATCCGGGAGGCGAAGGGGCCGCAGGGTACCTATTACCTCTTGTTTGGTTTTGATGCCTATGAGTTTTTCCGCAAGCGGAAAGTAGTAGATGTGCTGAGTTTCGACCAGGAGGGCAAACCGTATTTTGGCATGCCCGTTTTCCGGAAGGAAGGAAGTCCGCAGACCAAAAACAGACTCCTGCTGGAGTATTACGCAGAGGCTTCTGTGCGCCTCAATTACGACGACATGCTCGAGCTGCTGATGTACGATCACTTGATCGAGATGCAGGGCCCTGCCAGTGCTGGCCCGGTAATGGTTCCGGATGGCAGTTACGAAGCTTATCAGCTCGGAGCAGACGGGTATTGGTACCACCAGGACAAAGTTTTCGACCAAATATCAGAGGAGGCACCGCGGCCGTTCCCGGTATTGGACGGGGACAAGGACAAAGATATTTTTGGCAACCGCAAGAAGAGCAAAAATGAGTGAACCGCGCGGCCACAGTCTGATGGTGCAGAAAACCGCCCATTATTTCACCCTGGGCGAACCCGGTGAACATGTCCGGTACCTCTGGATCGTTTGTCATGGATATGGTCAGCTGGCGCGAAAATTTATCCGCAAATTCGATTTCCTGGATCGTTCAGCGCACCTGGTGATTGCCCCGGAGGGTTTGTCGCGCTTCTATTGGCAAGGTTTTCACGGGGAACCCGTGGCTTCCTGGATGACCCGGGAAGACAGACTGGACGAAATCAGGGACTATGCCGCCTATCTGAGCCAGCTTTATGCCACTTATGTACCGCGCTGTCCGCAAGCAAAAATCGTATTACTGGGCTTTTCGCAGGGCGTAGCTACCCAGCTCCGCTGGATGTTGCAGGACTTCCCCGCTTTTGATCACCTCATTTTGTATGCAGGGATGCTTCCGGACGATTTGGACTACCGGAGCCACCAATCCTATTTGCGAGGGGGAAACACCCACCTCCTGTATGGAACCGAAGACGAATTTCTGTCTGCCGACGCATTATCCCGGATGCAAATGCTGATCCGGGATAATGACCTGGAGTTGCGGGTGCACACCTTTGCGGGCAATCACCAGGTGGACAGAACCGTATTGGATCGTTACTTTAATCAATACCTTGCTAGTGCATCCGATCCCCTCTGAGGGTAAGGTTTTGCATGATTTCAGCCTCTTGTTGCAGGTATTCCTGCCAGCGCTTATTCACCTTTTCCTCCCCGAAATAATGTCGGGCCAGATCCAGGAACAGCACGTAATGACCTGCCTCTGACACCATGAACTTGTGGTAAAAATCGCGGAGTTTGTTGTCACTGATATTGAGGGACAACAAGCGGAAGCGTTCGCAGCTGCGCGCCTCGATCAGGCCACAGACCAGGAGTTTTTCCATCAGGCGATCCTCTCTGCTGCCATCTTTTTTCTGAAACTGCAGCAGCGCATTCACGTACTCATCCTTGCGCTGTTTGCCCAGTTTCAGCCCTCTTTTTGACAATTCGGTCAGCACCATTCGGAAATGTCCCCACTCCTCGGTCACGATAGGTGCCAGCTTGTGGATCATCTCCGTCTTTTCGGGATATTGCTGGATAATTGAAATACAAGACGTTGCGGCTTTTTGCTCGCAATAAGCGTGATCGGTAAGGATCTCCTCAAGATCCATTTCGGCCATATTGACCCATCGGGGGTCGGTAGGCAACTTGAGCCCCAGCATTTGAACGGCCTTGAGTTCTTGTTCTTTGTTGGACATGCTTATGCTTCGATTAATACAAACAATCCATTTGGCTGATAAAAAAATCGAGGTTATACACGGGATACTCTTCGTACCCGCTGCTCCAGTCCACGATAATGCTATCCACTTCCACCTTTTTCAGGAAAGCCAGTTGGCCGCGGTCAATCGGATAATGGACTTTGTAGGTCAGCAACTCGGTTTCGGTATCATAGCTGCCCTGATCCATTTGACCGGAGCGGAAATTGATAAACTCCCCGTTGAGCAGTTTGATGGTCAGGTTGCTTCCCTTTTCAATAAACCCGTAGGCTTCGCGGGCGTTGGGGTAGGCGAAACTAAACTGCAGCGACAGGAAAGTATAGCCACCTTCCAGGACGGTGAGAAAAGCTTCGCAGGTCAGGTATTCCTTATCGCGCAGGTAGAGGCGCAGCCGTTCATCGGTATAAGTAAACAGCACCTGTTTTTGCAGGTCTTTGCGCCAGCGGCCATTCAGGTCATCGGTGCCCTCGAAAGCCACCTGGCAGGGTTTTGCCGGGAGGGTGGTTTCGGTCTCCATATTGGGATCAATGATAAAAGAATTTTCCTCCGGGCCGATCATTTTGGCGATAGACTGATCCAGGCTCGCATAGCCATACACGCTGGAGGGATTGCCCTGTTGGCGGGTAAGTTCCTGAATGTAGGTGCCCTTTTTGATCATGCCCTCCATTTTTTCCGCTTCCACCTGGGCGAGTTTCACCTCCTTGCGGGTATCCTCCAGCAGGGAGCGGGCGACTTGCAGTTTTTTTTCTTCCTGAGTCAGCAGTGCGGCATCTTTGACATTCTGCTTCAGGTCTTTTAGTTGTTTTTCGAGATCCAGCAGGTGTCTTTCCGCCTCCTCTGCCCGCAAGGTCGCCACTGTCACGGCATCTCTGCTGATTTGGGACTTTCGGACTGCAATTTTGCGCAGCTCCTCTTCCGACACCTTGATGGGTTGACTGAGGGGTTGCACATTTGCCCCGAAGATCGGGAAAGCATTTTGGGTAGAATCTGAGGGAAGTTCGCCCGGCGCAAAGACTTTATCCGATTTACCGAAATCAACGAAATACTGCCAGCTTCCATCGGGAAACACGATGATTTTTTCTCCCTTTTCATTCTCTCGCAATTCTTGTGCGAAGAGGGGAGTAGTCAGGCCTGTTGCCAAAAAGGCAAGGATCAGGAGGGATTGAAGGGTGTGGTACGGCATATACAGGAAATTGAACATCAAATTTGAGATAAAAATACAATAACAGTTTCAAAAATGTCGGCTAATTCCAAAAGCTTGCGGCAAACCCGTTATCTTGCCGATAGAAAAAAGCGCCTTTCTGCATGGGAATATTGTTGTTCCAGATTGGATTTCTTCCGGTCAGTTTTTGGGATGTCATAGACATCATCATCGTAACGTACCTCTTGTACCAGTTGTACAAGCTGCTCAGGGGAAACTTTGCCATCAACATCATCATTGGTGTCGTGATGTTATACATGGTATGGTGGTTGGTCAATCAACTGAATATGAGTCTGTTAGCGGCAGTTCTCGACCAATTTGTCAGTGTGGGGGTCATTATCCTGATCATCATATTTCAGCCGGAGGTACGTCGGTTTTTGTTGGTATTGGGCAACACCACCTTAAGGCAGCGCTCCAACTTTGTCGGTCGGATACTGGATCGGAATGTCGGCAAAAACGAAGCCCAGGACAACGAGGTATTGGCGATCAAGTCGGCCGTTTTGCGCATGGCGCGCAAAAAAACAGGAGCGCTGATCATTTTCACCCACGACATGAACCTGGAGGGAGTGATCAGTTCCGGGGTCACCCTGGACGCGCATATTACCGCCCCTTTGATCGAGAGTATTTTCAACAAAGAAAGTCCGCTGCACGATGGCGCCATGCTCATTGCCAAAAATCGGATCCACATGGCCAGCTGCGTACTTCCGGTATCGGAGAGCACCGAGCTCCCCAAGAGTGCCGGGCTGCGCCACCGCGCCGCCGTAGGCATCACCGAACGCGCAAAAGTAGCGGCATTTATCGTTTCGGAAGAAACCGGATACATCTCCTTTGCCTATGAAGGCGTGTTGTACCGCAAAATTGCCGAAGCCCGCCTGGAAGAGCTGTTGCAGCTGCATTATGCGGGATAGGGGGGAATGCGATAAAAATAGCCAAAACAATTTGTAAGCACCTATGGTAGAAGATAAAATCGCCCAAATACTCGATCAACCTGAAACCTTCCCCAATGATTCGTTAAGGTAAATTTGTCAAAATCATTTTCCTTATTTATTTTCAGTCTTTAGCGGAAAACTTTTTCTTGTCTTGGAGAACCTGCGACTGGTTCATAGAATAAAATTTTAACCCAAACCCGTGACCCGCTTCTCTCCAAGCTAATAAGCGGTCAATTAGAAGTAGTCGTATGAATAAATATAATCCCAATATCCACCACCGCAAATCCATCCGCCTGAAAGGATACGATTATTCGCAGGCAGGATTATATTTTATTACCATTTGCATACAACATCGGGCGTGTTTGTTTGGGCATATCACCAAAGGGGAAATGATTTTGAATGATGCGGGCAACATGGTAAAAAACGAATGGTTGAATTTGAAAACCCGTTTTCCCAATATCGAATTACACGATTACGTAGTAATGCCCAATCATTTCCACGGCATTTTGGAAATCGTAGGGGCGCCCCTTGTGGGTGCCCAAAA
>JANQWK010000076.1 GCA_030729925.1 Saprospiraceae bacterium | reverse complement strand
GGTTCCAACCCGAAGAAAAAGCTGCCTATGAGGCCAGCCTCAAATACTACCGCGACATGAACAATGTCGTCAATACCGCTTATGGCGATGGCATCAAAAAAGGCATCAAAAAAGGCATCAAAAAAGGTATTAAACAAGGTATTAAACAGGGAATAGAAAAAGGGATAGAAAAAGGGATAGAAAAAGGAAAAGCCGAAGGCAAAGAAGAAGCCACGATTGACCTCATCCTCAAGGCACACCAAGAAGGTTTGTCGCTGAAAACCATTTCGCTACTCACCGACAAACCCGTAGCAGCAATACAACAAATACTAAAAGACAATAACCTATAGACCAAAAAGCTTACCCATACTTAACCCATAGCCAATTTTTCCCAGGGCCCTGTTATCGCAAGGGTCTCTCCATTTTCTTGAATATTGACAAATAAGGTTTTCCCGGAGGGGGAAAAAACGAGCCCGGCAAACTCCGAGGAGGAGCTTCGGTTACAGGCAAAATTGTAGATGTCCCCATCTTTGTTGATTCCTCGGATGTAATTGAGTTCACCATTGTCCTCGCACAAGATGACATCGCCCCATGGAGCTATTGTCAGGTTGTCACAGGCGTTCAGGATAGCCTTATCCGGCGACTCTGCATACAACTCTAGTATTCCCGGCACATTGCTTTCTTCTGGGGTTCCCTCTACACTGGAAGGCTGATAGCGGAAAACCTGACCGGTTTCGTTTGGTCCACCGTTGGTACAGGCGAAAAATAATTCTCCCTCGCCAAACCACATCCCCTCGCCTCTGGCAAAACGAGCGGCACCCTTGTCAAATCCTTGATAACGCAAATCGTCTTTGGGAGACTCGACATCTTCGATGTCTATCCAAAAGACCTGCAAGGGCTTGCGCAGTTCAACGTTTACCTGCTCCCAATTACGGGTATCCAAACCAGGTTGATCCACCACTGCCAAAGCTTGCAAACGCCCTCCTTCATGCAGTTGACCACGCACATTCGGAATGTACCTGTAAATCAAGCCATCGCCTTGGTCTTCTGTCTGATACACAATACCAGTAGCGGGATCCACACAAACAGCCTCGTGGTTGAAGCGCCCCATAGCTTTGATGGGGTTGGGGTCAGCGATAAAAACATCTTCAGAAGCCGGAACCTCAAATACATAGCCATGCTCTTTTTCAATGGGTCCCTCGGGGACAGTGGTATCTTCTTCGCAGGACAACCAGCTGTTCCAGGGGGTCACCCCACCCGCGCAATTGCGGTAAGTCCCTGCCAAACTCAAATATTCGCGTTCAATTTTACCGGTTTCCTCGTTGTACACAAAAGTGGTCGTCCCGCCAATCCCCGGCAATTGTGACTTTCCTGCATCGTATAGTTTGTCGAGCGCTACCTCCGCCAATTTTTCGTTATTTGCCCCAAAAGGACTAAACTCGCTGGGAATAGGGCTGTTTTCATGGTTGCGCACAACAATCACCCTTCCCTCTGCTCCTTCAAAAGCGCCCATGCCATCAGGGCGACCCGGAACCCAGAAACCATCGCTCATGACATCTCCCATCCTCGAAATGATTCGGTATTCGAAACCCTCGGGGAGGTCTAAATACCCCTTTGGATCAGATTGCAAACTCAACCGAGCCGCTGACTGCTTACCGGCAGGAGCCAGGGTACATCTCGACAAAGCAATGAAACCCAGACTCACTAAAGCAGATTGCTGGATAAAGGTTCTTCGACTTTTTGGATCTTTAAGGGACATGGACATGATATTTTTTTCAAAAAAAAGCATATTTCCGCGCTATACCTGCTTATTCGGATTAACAAGGTGTTAAATTTTCGAGGGTAGCAGCCACTTTCAGACTGCTACCCTCGACGCTTATTCAATCATGCTTACAATATCTTAATAGCCCTGATTTTGCACCAGATAGCCTTTTACATTGGACGCTCCATCAATCGCACTTTGCGGAATCGGGAACAAACGCTTGAAAACGTCGCTGTCTGTTTTCTCCGTCCAGGAGTCCTCATATTTTCCAAAACGGATTTGATCTCCCCTTCGGAAACCCTCCCAGTAGAGTTCAAATCCGCGTTCGCGGAAAAGGATGTCTAAGTTGATCGTGGTTAATGCAGGAGGCGTTACATCCGGACGGGCAGTTCTGCCTGCACGTATCGCATTAACATCCGCAAGGGCACCTGCTGTATCGCCAAGTCGCAACTTAGCCTCGGCACGCATCAGGTAAATCTCTGCCAAACGCATCAACACCAAATCCACACTGGAAAAGTCATTGGCATTGGGTGAAGTGCGGCTAAACTGATACTTCGCGCAGCGATATCCCTTGTTGTGCAAACGTCCTTCGTTGGAAAAATCAACATCTTCGGTATGGCTTACATACCCAACATTCCTGTCAGGGCCGTTGCCCTTGGTCTGAATAACCGGATAGATCCTCACCCGACCATCATCGCACTTCAAAAATGCACCATCAGAACCTTTTCGGGGACCCCATAGGACACCGCGCAAAATACCGCGGTTCATTTCAAAATCAACATCTTTGATGCAGTAGTAATGGTCTGCATCATTGGCCGGCGAAACGCCAGACAAATCCTTCAACTCCTCCGGAAGGATAATATTTTCCTGAAAAAACCGCGCATCCGCAGCGGCAGGATCTGTACTCCCATAAGCCTCTACCCAAGTCTGATAATAGTCAGACGTAAAAGAAGGTCCATCTGTACCATCTGCACTTGAGAACTCAGGTCTGCCAAACATCGAGCCTGCAATAGACCAGTATGTCCAGCGACTGTGCTCTTCTCTGACTACCCCACGCTGATCCAGGGAGAAAATAATTTCAGCGTTTTTGTTGTTGTTGTCGTTAAACAATTCAAAGTACTCCGGGGAGATGCTAAATTGACCGGCATTCAAAATATTGCTGGTGTATTGAACCACCTTGTTCATATCCTCTGCTCGGAAATCAGGTTTTCCGTAAGGGTCTCTATATACAGCCGCATTGAGGTACAATCTCGACAAAAGTCCCCACACAGCAGCCTGAGAAAGTCTCCCCGGTGCCAAGTTTTTGTTGATGACATCTGCCACGTACAACAACTCGCTTTCAACATAGGCAATCGCTTCCTGTCCTCTGAGTATCGTTGAAAGATCCGCTGATGATTCTTTCTCGAAAACAAGTCCCCAGCTATCCAACATAAGCATGTTCAGATAGGCTCGCAAGGCAATCATTTCGTAAAGTGCCGAGGCTGCTTGTGCATTACCCTCTTCTGCCAAGGGGCGCAATACCTCAATGGCGGATACCGCTCTGGAAATGTTTTTGGTAATCTCATTCCAGGAACTGCGCACCAAGTCATTACCGGAGGTCATGGTATGCTGGTGTACTGCGATAAATTTCCCTCCGTCAAACCAATCCGTTCCGCCGCGATAAGGCAAAATGGCCTCGTCCGAAGCAATCAACTGCAAACCATAATTGCTGGTATGCAACCAGGTTCTGGATAACTGGCCGTAAGCAGGTGCAATAGCACCCGAAATTACTTCTGCACGACCTGCACCCGTCAAAGATTCATCTAGGACGCTTTCCTGCAAATCTGTGCAACTCCAGTGCGGAATCGCAAGGAAAGCAACGATTAAGATAAGTAAGGCTTTATTGTTCATAACTGGATTTTTTAGAAAGTTACATTTAGACCAAACAATACTGTCCTGGCCGAAGGATACATAAACCGATCAATACCAAAAGACTGGATACCACCCAAGGAACTGTTAGTGTTTACTTCAGGATCAAAACCAGTATAGTCTGTGAGGATCAGCAAATTCTGACCGGTGACAGACAAACGGATATTTTGTACGGCATTGCCCAAACCGATTTTCTGCCCGCTAAGGGTGTAAGCCAGAGTGGCGTTGTTGAGTCGCAAGAAACCTCCGTTTTCAATGTAGCGGGTAGAAACTTCATTCGAGTTCGTGATGTCTTCCTCCGGATATGCTGCCGCAAAAGGAGTGGTATTGAAGTTAGACGCCAGACTTCCCTTCTGGAAAAGGGACATCGCCGTGTGGTTGTAAATTTTGTTGCCCGAAACCCCATTAAAGTTCACCCCAACATCCAAACCCTTGTACTTTGCGCTCAGGTTGAACCCAAAAAGCGTATTCGGAAGTGCCGTGCCTACTACAATACGGTCGTTTTCAAGAACCTGCCCGTCCCCGTTTTGATCTACAAAGCGGTTCAAACCATCTTCCCCAATGCCTGCAAATTCCTTCATGTAAAATGCCCCGATAGGCTCACCATTGATGTACCCATTGATGGTTGCGCCGGTCTGACCGGCACCGGAAGCTCCTCCGGTAGTAAGTACAGAGAAAGGAGAGTTGACTACCTCATTGTCAATAAAGGAGATATTACCCCCGATGCTGTATTGGAAGGCTTTAGCTGGATTGCTGTTGTATTCCAGCGTCAATTCAACACCATTGTTTCGAATTTCCATATCCGGAACATTGGTCCAATAAGTAGCGGTAGGCTGAATGGGGTCTGCAGGCACCACCTCCAACAAAATATTTTCTGAGACCTTGCTAAATACATCCAACGTACCGGTCAATCCGTAGTCAAACAAAGCAAAATCCAATCCAAAATCCGTTTGCGTGGAAACCTCCCACTGAATGTCGGGGTTAGCCAGTCGGGTAAAGATAGTTCCATAAGGGTAACCGTCCAGAGTAGTCGCATTAGGATCGAGCGGATAGGTATTGTTGTTGCTTCGGCTATCCGTAAAACTTGCCTGTGTAATTTTGGAAGGAATCTCCTGGTTGCCCGTTTGCCCCCAGCTTGCCCGAAGTTTCAGGTTGTCGAACGCAGAGCCTGACAAAAACCTTTCTTTTCCGATGTTCCAGCCCAGGGCAAAAGAAGGGAAGTAACCGTACTTGTTGTTGGCACCGAACTTGGAAGATCCATCGGCGCGCATGGTAGCCGTAACCAGGTATTTGCCGTCAAGCGAGTAATTGACCCTTCCGAAGAAGGATTGTAGCTCGTTTTCAACCGCAAAAGAATTGTAAGTTGTGGGTCGGTCTTGCGTACTGGTCTGATCCTGATACACAGGAAGAATATCGTTATTGACAAAACCCGATAGGTTGAAGGATCTGCCTCTGGCAAAAGTTTTTTGATAAGAATGTCCTGCCAACACGGTCAGATTGTGTGCCCGCTTATTCAGGTTGTACGTCAGGGTATTTTCTACCAGTTGGTTTTCGTTGACATTGGTAAATGTTCCCAATGAACCAAACTCCAGGCCTTCCAACAAGTCGTAGGGTTGCGTCTGACTGATACCTTCCGAAGTAGAATAGTCAAGCCCTACATTGAGCTTGTAGGTCAGACCCCTAACCAATTCTATAGAAGGAGCAATGTTACCCAAAAGTCGGTTGTTGTAAGATTCGCTGAAAAAAATAGCGTTTCGGGTCAACGGGTTGAGCCGCTCGTCAAGCAGGGTAGGCTCACCATTCGTGAATGCCGGAATAGTAGGGTTCAACACCAACATATCCACGACGGTAGAACCGATGTTAGGTCTGTCGTTTTCGGTGCGCGCACCGGTAAAATTATAATCAATTTTCAATCGGCCACCCCATGCCTGCTGGCTTAGGTTTACCCGACCGGAATATCGCTTTATGCCGCTGTTGTTGAAGATCCCCTCTTGGTTTTGCAAGGCTGCAGAAATGAAATAGGAAAACTGCTCACTCGCAGCGCCACTCATCGAAAAGTTCACATCGCTGGAGTTCGCTACCCGGGTCAATTCGTCCTGCCAGTCTGTGTTACCGCCTTTGTCGTCCAGGGTACCTCCGGCGGCAACCACCTGACGACGAAACTCATCTGCTGAGAATACCCCAATCTTATTGGCCAAGCTGGAGAAAGCCGTAGAAGCAGAAACACTCACCTGAGATTGTCCGGCTTTTCCTTTTTTTGTCGTAATGACAATCACCCCATTGGCAGCACGAGCACCGTAAATCGCGGCTGCAGAAGCATCCTTGAGCACATCAATAGTGGCTATATCCTGTGGGTTGATAAAGTTCAATGCCGCATTGTCCAGGACAAAACCGTCCACTACGTACAGCGGAGTGGTTCCGGAGCGCAAACTACCAATACCCCGAATGATGACATTCTGCTCGGCTCCAGGTTCTCCGCTCACATTGGACACGTTTACCCCTGCTACCTTACCTTGTAGCAATTGTCCGGGATTGACGACAACTCCCTTGTTGAAATCGTCTGTGTTGGCCGAACCAATCGCCCCTGTTACGTCCGACCGCTTTTGAACACCATAAGCCACCACGACTACCTCATCCAGGGCATTTAGGTCGGCCGACAACTGAATGACCAATGAGGTCTGATCCCCGGGTGTGATTTCCTTACTCGCATACCCTACATACGAGACGATCAATACATCGGCAGCTGTAGCTAAAATTTCAAATTTTCCATCCAGGTCCGTAATGGTCCCCGTCTCTGTTCCTTTTACCAGCACCGTTGCTCCCATGAGCGGCTGGTTTTGCTCGTCAGTGACCCTGCCACTGATTGCCTTTTGAATGCCCTCCTGTCCAAACAGCATGCCCTGTCCCAGGAAAACAATAAGAAAGCCGGTAAATAAGGCTTTGGTTAGAAAAAATTTCATACCTAACTAATTTGTATAAAAACCAGAGTCTGCCAGGTTTTTATGTAGTGATTAAAAAATTAAATTTTTAGACATACAAAACCCTACCCGTGCCAGGTATGACTACCCGGACGGAGCACAAAACCTCCAAAACCTTTCTTGTTAAAGAATTTTTTGCTCTTTTTACTGGGTGCAATGTTACATACACCCCCATACAATGGCGCAAAATGAACCGTTATCGCTTTTTTAAAAAATTGTAAACTTAATCCCCACCAGGACAGTGGGAACTTCCTCGGGCAGAGACCCAGGATTAAGCAGCGCTAATATACCCTAACAACTGATACACAAAGAGAAGGGTACCCGCTATGATCAAATAAACATTGGCTGCCCGATAAAATGCCTGGTAACTGTTCCACTTTTTCCAGCGGTTAATGACAAAAACGATGGGGATCAGAGCCAAAACCTGTCCCAGTTCGACTCCAATGTTAAAACTGATGATCTTTTCCAAAAATTGACCATCGCCCAGGTCAAACGATTGCAGTCGGGTAGATAACCCCAAACCGTGAATTAACCCAAATAGGAATACCATCGCCAACAAATTGGGAGAAGCCACCTTGAGCCATTTTTCAAAGCCTCCCAGGTTCTCAAATCCTTTATACAGCACACTCAAGGCAATAACGGCATCAATGAGGTGTTCATCTACCCGCCATCCCCAAAACGTAGCCACTATCAAAGTGATGCTGTGGCCTAAAGTGAAAGCCGTGATAAACCGAATAATGTCTTTGAAACCACTGAGGTAAAAAATCACCCCTGCCAAAAACAACAGATGGTCGTAGCCCGTGAGCATGTGCCCGGCTCCTACCCTGACATAGGCCAACAATCCGCCACTCCTCAATATTTCCTGATCAGCATCACTCACACCATGCCCCAACAAAAAGAGCGGCAGCCCAAAAAGCAACAACAATAGCACTCCCCTTTTCATCTCTTCTTGCGGTTAAACCAAAAAAATAAACCCATTACGAGTACCAGACTGCCTATCCAGTAAACATAAGAAGGAAGACCAAAAAGCGCTTCATCCCCATGACTGTGCGCGCCTGCTCCTCCATGATCAGGGCTATGTCCCTCCCCTATTTCAAAAGTCAGAGTAGCCCAGTTGGATTCGTGCGTCAAACCTGCTTCTTCGGAAAGCGCCATATATATAGTACGCAAATACCATACTCCTTCCTGGGTTACGTTGAAAGCCACCTTTCCCAATGAATCTGTTCGGTAAGTGGTGAGGTCACTATGGCTATGCGCCACCCCGTCCCCATGATCGTGAGGTTTTGCCTCTGAACCAACATGCACCAATTGGCCGGCCAATGGCTCGCCCTGCCAAAGCAATTGCACCTCCATAAGGTGCCCCGGATGTAAGTCGTACGGATTTTGCAAGGGGACAAACTCAATCGGATAACCCAATACCCGCTTCCAATCGTCAGTCAGTACTTCTCCTACCTGAAAAATCGTTTTGACATGCTTGGAATACTTCTCGACAGCATCCTGTTCCATAGCCCCGTTTTCCTTTCGCCAAACCAACATATCCAGCACCCCGTCATGTTCCAGATAATCATTAAAATCAGCAGCCGACAGCTCAATATTTCGGGCATAAGTGGATAGTCCTGCCACCCAAGTGCCCGCTGCTCCGGTCGTAAAGTCCAGTACCGTTACCCCTTCCTCCTCCGACCACTGGGTCGTATCTACCACCATGCGCTGCCCCTGACCCACCAGACTTACATCCACCATGCGGTTGCGGTCAATCGTATTCTCGCTCCGCTCAAAAGTTCCGTTATACAACTGTATCCTCGCCGGGGTATCCGGAGACAAAAAATAAGTACTCAGCTTGAAGTACAT
>JANQWK010000075.1 GCA_030729925.1 Saprospiraceae bacterium | reverse complement strand
TGGAAAACAGATAATTAAGTCATAAAAAACACCTCAAAACCAATCTAAAACCCGGTTCAGGCTTCGGGTTCCTCCTCGGCAGCTGCGGCTTTACGGGCTTTTTTCTGCTCGTTGTTACTCTCGTAGATACAATAATTTTCGTACTTGATGGGATCTGTTTCTGCCCAGATATCCTTGCCGATATTGCAGAGGGTGACCAGCTCCTCGTAAAGGGCATTGCCTCTGTCGGTGCGGTGTTCTACGGCGATATCGCGATCGGCTACTTTGTCCTGTTGGATATTCATGGTCATTTCGAAAGCTTGTGCACTTTCGGAAATTTTGCGGATGACATGGTCGTTTACCCCAACCTCTTCGAGGAAATCTATTTGCTGTCTGGCTACCCGCACCACCCGGCGTCCGCAAAACAAGAGTTGGGCATCGGACATATCTCCGAGTTTAATGGTGCCAAACTTTCGGTAGCGACCGGTTTTGGGGGGGTATTTGATGGCTACCCGGGTCATGAGGCTACGGATGGCACTTCTGAGTTGTTCGGCTGCCTGGTCTTTCTTTTCGGTGGTGATCATCTGGTCGCCAACCAGTTCGTCGTCGTTGGGCAACACCTTGAAGGCCTCGCAGGCCTTGAGGAATTTTTCCAGCCGCTGCCTGGCATAACCATACGCTTCAAATTGGGCGATGTCCCGATGGGCATACCTGATACGCTCGATGCACTGCAGGTAGAGGTCTGCATCGGGGAAATTGTACTTGCGATGAGTGGCCTGTTTTTTCACCTGTTTGCTTTGTTTTGCTACAAATTTAAAACAATTCGTTTGTTTTTGCAAATTTGCAGCAAAACCAGCATGCTACACCGCCTCCAGGGCTTGTTCCAAATCGCGGATGAGGTAATGCGGATCTTCCAGTCCTACATAAATCCGAACGAGGTTGGGCGCCTGAGTGGAATCGGGTTTGCCTTTGACTTTGTAAAAAGCAACACTGGGGAGTACCAGCGATTCGTGTCCCCCCCAGGATACGGCGAGTAAAAAGGCTTTTAGCCGGTGAAAAAAGTTTTCTACCGCGCTGATGTCTTGGGTTTTGAGATAGATGGTAAAGAGTCCCCCCGCACCGCGCATTTGCTTTCTGGCCAGTTCGTACTGGGGAAAGGAGGGTAACCAGGGGTGAAGTACCCGCTCAACTTTGGGATGTTGTTCCAGGTATTGGGCAACGACCAAACCGCTATCGTGCGAACGCTGAACCCTGAGTTCGAGGGTGCGCAGCCCTTTGAGGGTCAAAAATGCATCGTGCGGCGACAGGATATTACCCCGAGTCATGGTTTCCGAGTGGAAAATATGCCGGATATGGGCTGCTGTGCCGCAAATGGCTCCCATGACGACATCGCTGTGTCCATTGAGGTATTTGGTGCCGGTGTGGATGGACAAATCAATGCCCAGCCGGATGGGGTTTTGGTAAAGCGGGGTTGCATGGCTGTTGTCTATCATGGAGATCACGCCGTGCTGCTTGGCGATGGCTGCACAGGCCGCCAAATCCTGCATCTCGAAGGTCATGGAATTGGGGCTTTCGAGATAGAGCACCCGGGTATTGGGCTGTATGGCAGCAGCTACATTGGCCGGATCCCGCGCATCAACAAAGGTATGGGTGATGCCAAACCTCGGCAGGTATTCGAGCAGGAGGTTTTTGGTCCAGGAGTAGGGCGACTGTACACACACGATATGGTCCCCGGCTCCGAGAAACGCAAGTATGGCAGAGGAAATGGCTCCTGATCCGCTGCTAAAGACCAGCGCATCTTCTGCATATTCCAGAGCCGCCAGCTTTTTCCGGAGAATTTCCGTGGTAGGGTTGTTGCCCCGGGTATAAATGTGATGGTGCACCTCATCGGCATAAGCTTCCCGGAAGGCATCGAGGGTAGGGAAGGCAAAGTTGCTGCTTTGAATGATGGGCGGAGATACAGCGTTGAAGTACTGCGATCGGTCTTCTCCCAGGTGGTTGAGAATGTAGCTGAGGTCGTGGCGTGGTTCTTCCATGTTAGGCGCTTAATGGGCTAAATAAAAATTTCACCAATCAGGTAGGTCTGGGCCTGACCGCTGAGCAGCACGCGGTCACCTTTGAGCTGACAGTGGAGCTTGCCCGTTCTGGCCGACAACTGCATGGCTTCAAACTGGTCTTTCCCGGTTTGGGCAGCCCAGTAAGGGGTCATCAGGGTATGCGCCGATCCGGTGACCGGGTCTTCATTGATCCCGGCTCCCGGGAAAAAACAGCGGGACACAAAATCGAGGGTGTCTCCCGGGGCTGTGGCGATCAATCCCCGACACTCGAGCGCAGCAATGGCCGCAAAGTCGGGTCGAAGCGCTTCAACTTCCGCTTGTCCGGGGAGAATGGCCATCAGGTCGTCTTTGCCCCGGTAGGCGGCTAACACGGGCTGTCCCAGGGCTTTTGCCATCACGTCCCGCAAAGGACTGACCTGCGGCTGATCTGCAGGAAAATCGAGGGTGTAATGACCTTCCTTATTTTGGTGGACCACCAGGGGGCCACTCTTCGAGTACAAAGTAAGACTCGAACCCGAATAGCCCAGATGCTGCCACAGGGTATGGGCAGAGGCGAGGGTAGCATGGCCACAAAGATTGACCTCATACACCGGGGTAAACCACCGGATGCGGAAGCCCTCGCCCTCGGCAACCAAATAGGCCGTCTCGGACAGGTTGTTTTCTGTAGCAATAGCCTGTAACAGCGCGTCCGGCAGCCATTGATCCAGTTGGATGACAGCCGCCGGATTGCCTTCAAACACGCGGGAGGCAAACGCATCTACTTGATAAATAGATAGTTTCATAGAACAGGGTTATGCTGCAATGATGATATATTTGTTCTTCTTCCCGTTTTCCACCATCAGGTATTTGCCGTGCAGCAGCCACTCGTGGTTGATCACCACATCGTGCCCGCTGATCTTTTCCTTGTTTACGGAAATGGCATTTCCCTTGATGGCATTCCGGGCAGCACTTTTGGAGTCGCTGATTTGGGTGTGCTCGGCAAGCAGGTCGGCAATAGTCACGCCATTGGACAAGACCTCCTTGGAGAGGGCGAAAGTCGGGATCTCATTGGCGAGGATGGCCAACTCGGAAGCCTGCATACCCAGGAGATTGTCGCGGGTGGCATTTTTGCTGAAAAGCATATCCGATACCCGCAGCACAGCTTCATAGTCTTCCTGTGAATGGATCCGAATGGTCAGTTCCTCCGCAAGCAGGCGCTTCCGCTCAACCGGATTGTCGGCCAAGGCTGCTTCGCGCGCCTCGATTTCCTCTCGGGAAAACAGGGTGAAATATCGGGTAAAAAGCGGGATGTCGGCATCGTCACAGTTGATCCAGAATTGGTAAAACTTATACGGGGAAGTCAGATTGGGATCCAACCAGATGTTTCCTTCCTCCGATTTGCCAAATTTTTTGCCATCCGAGCGGGTCAGCAAGGGAGTAGTGATGGCGTAGGCCTTGCCGCCAAGATTGCGGCGAACAAACTCCGTACCCGACGTAATGTTACCCCATTGATCCGATCCCCCCATTTGCAGGATGCAGCCCTGCTGTTCATACAAACACTGAAAATCGTATCCCTGCAACAACTGGTAGCTGAACTCAGTAAACGAAATGCCCGTTTCGATGCGTTTTTTTACCGACTCCTTGTTCATCATATAATTGACAGTGAGAGTTTTACCTACGGTACGCAGGAAATCCAACACGTTCATGTCTTTGTAGAAGTCGTAGTTGTTGACCAGTAAAGCCTGGTTGGGGCCTTCGTCAAAATTGATGAACTTTCGGAACTGCTCCATCTGATGACGGAGGTTGTGGTCGAGTTCGTCGTAAGATTTCAGCTCCCGCTCCTTGTCTTTTCCCGAAGGGTCACCAATCCTGCCCGTAGCTCCACCCATCAGCACAATGGGTCGGTGCCCGGAGCGCTGGAAAAGGTCGAGTAACATGATCTGGACATAATTGCCAATCGTCAGCGAAGGGGCTGTGGGGTCAAAACCGATATATCCCGTAACCATCCCCTGCTGGAGTTCCTGCTCTATGCCCGGGATCGAATCGTGGAGCATGCCCCTCCAGTTAAGTTCTGCTAAAAAATCCATGTATTGTGATCGTTTGAATAAATGATCGGCTAATTTAGCAATTTTCCTGAACCCAGTTTCAAACCATGCCCCGGGTTTTGTGGTGAAGTGATGTTGGGAAAAAAAGTTATCTTCGCAACAGCAAAAAGATATGAAGATCTCATTATTCCTTTCCAAGCGGATGGCGGCTTCAGGCCAGCAAAGCTTCTCCCGGTTTATCATCCGGATGGCAGTGGTGTCTGTTGCGATCAGCATAGCGGTGATGATTGTTTCGACAGCCCTGGTGACGGGTTTCAAAAATCAGATCAGCGAGAAGATTTTTGGTTTTTGGGGGCATATTCATATTACCGATATAGACATTGGCGATTCCATCCTGGAGGCTTTTCCCATTCGCAAAGATCAACCATTTTACGCAACCCTGGATAGCATCCGGGAGGTACCTTATGTGGAAGAACACCATTTTTTGGGAACGTATGTAGAGACCGAGGGGAAGACGAGGGGAGGGGTGCGCCATGTGCAGGTGTTTGGCCTGATTCCGGGGATTATTGCGTCCGACTCCCAAATCGAGGGCATTATCCTGAAAGGGGTGAGTACGGATTTCGACTGGCAGTTCCTGGAACAATACCTGATTGCTGGCAAACCGGTTAGTCTGGGTGATTCGGTGCCTTCGCGCGACATCCTGTTGTCGGCCTACACGGCCAACCGATTGAAAGTGGGCGTAGGGGATGTGTTTGAGGTGTACTTTGTAGAGGGCAACGCACAATTGGTGCGCCGCTTCAATGTGTCCGGCATCTATAAAACAGGGTTGGAGGAGTACGACAAAAAATTTGCCCTCGTAGATTTGCGCCACGTGCAGCGATTGCACAACTGGAGCGAGGAAGAAATCAGCGGGTTTGAAGTATTTGTGGATGATCTGGACGACCTCGAAGTGATTCGCGATTATATTTATTTCGAGGTGCTTCCCAATTATTTGTTTGCCGAAACGATCCGGGAGCGTTTCCCAGAGATATTCGAGTGGCTGGATCTACAGGACATCAACGAAGTGGTGATCCTGGCACTGATGGCCCTGGTGGCGATCATCAATATGATGACGACCCTTCTGATTCTGATTCTGGAACGCACACAGATGATCGGTACCCTAAAGGCTTTAGGGGCACGTAACTGGGTGATCCGAAAGGTTTTTTTGTACAATGCCGGTTATATCCTGGCTACCGGGATGTTTTGGGGCAACCTACTTGGGGTCGGATTGAGTCTGCTGCAGGCGAAGTTTGGATTTATTCGCCTCTCCGAGGAAAACTACTACCTCGCGGTGGCACCCATCGAACTGCAACTGGGGTCGGTCCTGCTGATCAATGCAGGGACCCTGCTCCTTACCCTGGTGTTTTTGTTGCTGCCCACCTGGCTGGTAACCCGCATTGACCCGGTTCGCGCCATTCGGTTTCGATAAACCCAACAAGTTTGTCCAAGCGCTTGTCTTAGCTTTTGATAAATCGTAAGTTTGGGGGTACCTAAAAAAACGGTAGGTTATGCTGCGATTTCTAACTAAGTCTGAAGGCCGCCTCAAAGAATTGGCCGATGCGGAGACCGGATGCTGGATCAATATCTACCCGCCGTTTAGCCAGGAAGAACTGGAAGAGGTCGCCCTGCGCTTCGATGTCCCCCTGGACTTTTTGACCGACTCCCTGGATATTGATGAAAGATCCCGCTACGAACGCGAAGAGGAGGTCAAACTCATTGTCGTGAATACCCCCGTGCTGAACGAGTCGGAAGAACACAGAGATACCATTTTTATTACCGTTCCTCTCGGGATTATCCTCACACCCGAACATGTCATCACCATCACTTCCTTCGAAAATCCCGTAATCCAGGCTTTCCTGGACGATAAAATCAAAAATTTCGATCCCAAAGACGAGGCGATGTTCGTACTCCAACTGTTCGAACAAAATGTGTACCGCTTCCTCAATTGCCTCAAACAACTGAATGTCAAACGGAACCTCATCGAACAGGAACTCTTCGATTCCAGTCGCAATAAAGAACTCCGACAACTGCTCAGTATCGAAAAGTCATTGGTGTATTTTGTCAATACCCTGAGTACCAATGAACTCCTGAAAATGAAAATGAAACGAAGCGATCTGCTGGGCATACGCGATGATGAAGAAAAAATGGATCTGTTCGAGGATATCATCATTGACAACAGCCAGGCTCTCGAAATGGCCAATGTTTATACCAATATCCTCAACGGTACCATGGATGCCTATGGCTCTATTATCTCCAATAACCTCAATATTACCATACGCCGACTGACCCTGGTCACCATCATCCTCATGGTGCCTACCCTGATTGCCAGTATTTATGGCATGAATGTCCAATTACCCTTCGAAAAACACCCCTTTACCGTCTATTTTATCATCTCCATCTCCCTGGTGATGAGCCTGCTACTCGCCTGGTATTTTCAACGCAAACGCTTGTTTTAGCGATTGTTTTCCACAGCCTGTTTTGGTTTATTGATTTTTAATAAATTGATAATCAGGTTATTATATTTATTTTCCACATATTGTGGAAAATAAATTGTGCATAGACTGCTTTTTCTGATGAATTTTGGAAGGACTGAAATTTGTTGTGTATGAGCATATTTGTCCCGTCTTTTGAGTTTCACGAGTTTATGGAATGGTCGCGCCAATGTGCCCTTGCGGGGGTTTACGATAGTTTGGTGTTTGAGCGCAAGGGAGCTCCTTTGTCGGAAATGGCCGCGGAGGATATTGACCGTTGTGTGACGATCAGTCAGCCGGAGCCGGCATATTTCGTTTTGGACCTGTTTGGTCGTGTTGCACCTGCGGGTGAGGAGACCGGGGTTGATATTCCGCTGAAGTGGTTTAGGATCAGTGGGATAGATATGAGCGACGGGCAGTTTGACGCGCTGCACGTAGTGATTACGGATTAAAATAATCGCGCTAGAAGGCTTTTAAACTTTTCTCCGGCAAGCCGGGAAAAGAATCAACTTGCTGATGTAAAGGGTGAGCCGGAATTCCGGTTCACCTATTTTGTTTTAAGATGCGGTCAATGGCTTTTGCGACGCCCGTGCCGGCTTTTTCTTCCAAGACTACCAGATTTTTTCGTTTGCTGAGTTCATAATTGATCTGTGGTTTGGGGTCAATGTAGAAGATATCGGCTTCCGGCGGGGCATAGTCTATGAGTCCGGCTGCGGGATAGACTTGCAGGGAGGTTCCTACAATGAGCAGGGCTGTTGCGTCTTGGAGTTTTGTTGCCGCACGATACAGTTCCGGAACGGCTTCTCCAAACCACACGATATGGGGTCTGAGCTGGCTTCCCAATTCACAGGTGTCTCCGAGGTTTAAGTCTTTTTCCCAGGGATAGACCAATTCCTGGTTGCGGGTGCTGCGCACTTTGAGGAGTTCGCCGTGCAGGTGGATGATGTTTTTACTGCCGGCTTTTTCGTGAAGGTTGTCCACGTTTTGGGTGACGATGCACACTTCGGGTACTTCCTGTTCAAGAGCAGCTATGGCGAGGTGCCCTGCGTTGGGGGCAACCTGGTGGAGCTGCCGCCTGCGCTGGTTATAAAATTCGAGTACGAGCGCGGGATTGTGGTGCCAGCCTTCGGGACTGGCGACTTCCATGATGTCGTGCCCTTCCCAAAGTCCACCGGCATCTCTGAAAGTGGCGACACCGCTCTCCGCGCTCATGCCGGCACCGCTGAGGATGACAATTTTCTTCATAGTTCGTTGTGTTGTAGGTTTTCGAGGGTACTAAAGGCCTCCCCGATATACCGGATGATATCAGAGGCAATGAGTGCCTGCGTGCCTTGTTGCGCTGCTGCCAGGTCACCTGCCAGTCCGTGAAGGGCTACGCCAAGCAACGCGCTTTCCAGGGGAGGGTAGCCCTGGGCGAGGAGGGCAGTAAGAACGCCGGTGAGAACATCGCCGCTGCCGGCAGTGGCCATGCCGGGGTTGCCGCTGGCGTTGAAGTAGCATTGACCGTCGGGTGCTGCAATACAGGTATGGGCGCCCTTGAGGGCAATAATGACATTCAGTGCAGCAGCCTGCTGACGAAGCAGTTCGAGTCGTTCAAAATGGTCACTGGTTTTGCCGAACAGGCGCTCAAATTCTCCCGGGTGCGGTGTAAGGATGCTGTGCCCGGGTATGGCTTGCATGCATGCGGGATCGGCTGCAAGGAGGTTGAGGGCGTCTGCATCGAGCACCAGGGGAACCCGGGCTGTTTGTAACAATTGGAGCAGCGCGTGGGCTGTCTCGGGGTGGGTGCCAATACCACAGCCTGCTCCGATGGCCCGATAAGGAGCAAGGTCAGGGATTTCGCTCAGTACGTGGGGAGAAGCATCATGGCTGACCATGGCTTCCGGGAAGGCGATCTGTAGGATAGGGCCGGAGGATTCGGGTACATGCACGGTGAGGAGTCCGGCTCCACTGCGCATACAGGCCTTGGCGGCAAGTATGGCTGCTCCTGTTTTGCCGCGGCTCCCTACCCACAGCAGCGCATGTCCGAAAGTGCCCTTGTGGCTGAATTTGGGTCTGGGTCGGAGCAGTTTCACCGCTTCCCCCAGGTCGTGGTAATGGTTGTTGGCCGGCCACTGGGCTATAAATTCCTGGTCGAGACCTATGGATGCCGAGATCCATTCTCCTACGGCATCCTGGTTTTCCGGCATCAGGAAGGCCAGTTTGGGCAATTCAAAGCTGAAGGTATAGTCTGCCCGTATGCTGATTCCCTGGCTATGCCTGTCGGCAAAAAGTCCGGAGGGGATGTCCACCGCAACCCGAGTAGCATCGCTTTGGTTGAGGTGTTGCAGCAGCGTAGCCCAGTAGCCTTCGACCGGCTTTTTCAGGCCTGAGCCCAATATGGCATCAATGACCAGGGTCTGGGGCGAAAGAGAGGGCAGGGCATCGCCTTCGCGCAGGGTGACCGGGGTAATGGCACCGAAACCGGGCAGGCGATCCAGGTTGGTGAGAAAATCCGGGCTTTTTGCCGGACTGATGTCACAAAGATAGACCCGGACGGGGTAAAATTTGCGATGCAGGATACGGGCAATCGCCAGTCCGTCCCCGCCGTTATTGCCGGGGCCGCAAAAAATGACAATCGGTCTGTCAATGGAAGGAAAGCGGCGAACAAACCAATCGCAAAAGGTGCTTGCTGCACGTTCCATGAGGTCTATGGATGCAATGGGGGTATGCGCTATGGTATGCGCATCGAGTGCGCGAATACCTTCAACCGGGAGTATCTTCATGCTCATCAATTAAGTCGAATAAGATACGGGTAATTTGGCAATAAAAAAACCTGCTCCCGGGTCAAGGGGAGCAGGTTTTTGAGGTAAAGCAGGGTTTGCCGGGTCAATTAGTCCCCGTCTTCGTCCAACAAAGCTTCCAGCCTGGCCAAAATATCTTTCAGGTGGATCTTACTGCTGGCATCAGCTTGCTTTTTCAGACTATCTGAGATGTCGTCTTCCAGTTCCACAAGGGTAGCGCGCGCCATGGCCCGGATATCGGATTGTGCGATATCGTCGCTGTCCTGGTGAACCATATCGCCCATCATGTCCACATACGCCCGTTGAAGGTTGCGGCGATAAGGATCAATGGTGGCTCCGGAGGACAATTCCATCCAGATTCCTTTGCGGGTATCCTCAAACAACTGCTGTAGCGTATAGCTGTTTTTTCCATGCAGGGCCTCTCCCTCGACCAATCGCTTCAGTCGGTCTGTCCGAAACAGACCTCTCAAGGTGCGCACCTGGGTGCTGCGGATACGGTCAACCATACCAGCCGACTCGATGCGCTGCAAAATCTTGTTGTCAATCATCCAGGTTGGGGTCATGAACAACTGCTTGTTGAGAAACCGCACGGCATCTGACTGTAGGTTCTGTGGCACGGGGGTATAAACCAGTCCCTCCTGGTCGCTTGTCTTCGAGTAGCGATACACACCGCCCACGTTGGTCGTAACATGACCCATATATCGGTTAAATTGTCCGAGTACCTGACCGTACAATTCTTCGAGTTCGCTATAATCCTTACCTGGTTCAGCAGTCCAGTTGAGCAATTCCGGAACGATCCGCTTCAAGTTTTTGATCCCTAACTCACTTGCCACCATGGCATTGTGCCCCACATCTTCGGTTTGTGCAGTAGGATCTATGCCATCCTGGAATCCAAACCGATAATAAGGATCATCTGCACGCTCCAGGATCCATTCATGTACCAAACGGTGGTCCTCTACCGGGTCGCTCACACCGGGTATGCGCTTGTAGCCGAACATGATCGCCCAATCGTCGTAAGGCCCAATTTTGGGGTACAAACCTGCGCCCACGTCCTCCGGTTGAGCCACGTAATTAAAACGGGCATAGTCCATAATGGAAGGTGCAACACCCATGCGCTGCACAAAACCCGGAGCGCGGAGCGAATCTACCGGGTAAGCCACGCTGGAACCCATGTTGTGGGGCAACCCCAACGTATGTCCTACCTCGTGAGCGGCCACAAACCGGATTAACTCTCCCATGAGTTCATCGCTGAACTTCACTTTTTGGGCATCCGGATTAACCGCTGCCGTCTGGATGAGGAACCAGTTGCGCAGCAGGTTCATTACATTATGGTACCAAATAATATCACTTTCCAGGATCTCTCCGGTTCTGGGGTCATGTACGTGAGGCCCCTGAGCGTTTTGGATATCGGTGGCCACGTAGCGAATCACCGAATAGCGCACATCCTCCGGGCTCCAATCCGGATCCTCCTCCTTGCTGGGGGGATCTTTGGCGAGAATGGCATTTTTAAAACCGGCTTTTTCGAAGGCCGACTGCCAGTCTGTTATCCCCTTTTTGAGATAAGGCCGCCATTTTTCCGGAGTAGCCGGATCAATATAATACACGATAGGTTTGATCGGCTCTACCAGTTCGCCACGGGCGTAAGCCGCCGGATCTTTGGGCTCCAGTCTCCATCGGGTAATATACTGGCGTTGTGCCGCTTTTTGCTCGTCGAGGCTGTAATCGGTTTGCCTGACGGAAAAATAACTGACCCGCGCATCGTACAACCTCGGCTGCATGGGTTTTTCCGGCAGGAGAATAAACGACTGGTTCATCTCCACAGAGAGCGTGTTGGTCAGACTGTTGGCCGGCAACTGGGTACCGACGTAAGTCAATACGTGCCGAACCTCTACATTAGACGGGAAACTCTTGATGTGGTTGATAAAACTGCGCTTTTTGTCCAAACTGCGGATGCCGAAGCTCTTTTTCTGGCCCTCGCTCAGCGCACCGATCATGTCCACATCAGAGGTGAACAATTCAGACACTTCAAACACCACGGCCGTAGAGTCGGCATTATAAACCTCCATCGGGAACGTCATGATCACCGGCTCGAAGTTGTTGTTGCGCACCGCATTATAAATCGGCTGGTCGTCGTCTGCCACATTGACATAAGAGACAGAACGGAGCAGAACCGTATTGTCTTTCAACTGCCAGCGGATCACCTGTTGGGGACGCGACTTCATACCCGCACCACCAAAGTTGATTCCCTTGACGTGCCCGGCAATCCGGCTCACCACCAGGATTTCTTTCTCCAGCACATCTGTGGGAACCTCAAAATAATACTTCGAACCAACCTTGTGAACCGTGAAAAATCCTTCATCCGTGATCGCTTCTTCCGTGATCACTTCTGTGTAGGACTTGCCTTTCTTCTTTTTGCTTGCTTCCTCTTTTTTATCTGCTGCCGGAGGCGCATCCTGAGCCAATACCGGCGAAGTTGTACCTAGCAGACCCAACAGAAGCAGTCCTGTCAGAAAATATACTTTTTTTTGCATAGCTATAAATGAGTGTGGGTGATTAGGCATCCTGTCTGGGAAGCTTCAACTTTTCTTTTTCCTGAATTACTTTTTGTTCGTTGCCTCGCTTCATTTCCTCCCCGACCTTCATCGAAGCAGTAAAAGAAGTAACCATGTCTGTCAACATATTGCTGGCAGAAGAAGGCGAATTGGGCAATAAGATCAAATTGCTGTTGGTATGGTCGCCAAGCGATTGCAGGGTATCGTAATGCTGCGTTACCACAATAAGCGCCGATGCTTCTTGCGAATTGATGCCCACTTTATTGAGGATATCCACCGACTCTTCCAAACCCTTGGCAATTTCCCTGCGCTGGTCGGCTATACCCTGACCTTGAAGGCGCTTGCTTTCGGCCTCTGCTCTTGCTTTGGCCACGATGCGGATGCGCTCTGATTCTCCCTCGTACTCGGCAGCAATTTTTTCGCGTTCAGCGGCATTGATGCGGTTCATCGCCTGTTTGACCGAAGTGTCCGGGTCAATATCTGTCACCAGCGCCTTCACAATGCCATATCCATAACCCATCATGGCCTCTTCCAATTCCCTTCGGATGGCCAGCGCGATGTCGTCCTTCCGCTCAAATACATCGTCGAGCTTCATTTTGGGCACTTCCGCCCGCACCACATCAAACACGTAAGCTGTGATCTGCTCGTAGGGGTTTTCCAGCTTGTAGAAAGCATCGTAAACCGAATCGGGCAGTACGTTGAACTGCACGGAAACTTTTAATTTTAGGAAAACATTGTCCTTGGTTTTGGTTTCTACCAAAACATCCAGTTGCTGGATCTTCAGGCTGACTCTTCCCGCGACCCGGTCTATGATCGGAATCTTAAAATGCAGTCCGGCTCTTTTTACCGACTGAAATTTACCCAATCTTTCCAGTAGCGCGGCTGTCTGTTGCCGAACCGTAAATACTCCGGAGAGTATAATGTACAAAAAAAGTAAACCGAGAGAAATGAAGTAAATGGACATATCTTGCGTAGATTGATGACATCACAAACTTTTCAGTTCCGATACTAGTTTTTGTAGGGAATCCTTGGCATCGCCAAACAACATACGAGTTTTTTCGTGAAAAAACAAGGGGTTTTCAATACCTGCATAGCCCGGTTTCATGCTCCGCTTCAGTACGATAACGTGCTTCGCTTCCCAAACTTTCAGGACGGGCATGCCGTAAATCGGACTCCCCGGGTCAGTCTCGGCAGCCGGGTTGACGACGTCGTTGGCTCCTACAATAACCACAATATCCGTGTTGGGCAGTGCCGCATTGGCATCTTCCAGATCCAGTAGTTTGGGATAGGGAACGTCCGCCTCGGCCAGCAGGACGTTCATGTGGCCGGGCATACGACCCGCCACCGGGTGAATGGCATATTTTACCTCAACACCATTGGCTTCGAGAATATCATCTACTTCCTTGATTACTTTTTGCGCTTGCGCTACCGCTAGTCCATAGCCCGGTACAAACATGACAGACTGAGAGTAGTTGAGCTGAATCGAAGCATCGTTGAGCGATACCTCACGGGCCACCAGGTCACCCGCTGCGGCTTTGCTGCCGCCCGATGTTCCTCCAAATCCTCCCACCAATACGTTGAGCAGCGAACGATTCATGGCCTTGGTCATGAGCACCGTCAGAATGGTACCCGATGCCCCCACCAGGATACCACCCACCAGCATCAGCTGGTTGTTGTAGATGACCCCGGCCGCTGCAGCCGAAAGCCCCGTAAAGGAGTTGAGCAGGGAGATCACCACGGGCATATCTGCACCCCCAATTGGAGCTACAAAACTAAACCCATATACCAGCGACAAGCCTGTAAACAACAACAATAACAACAGCGATCCCGAAGATCCCTGTAGATAGACGACTACTCCCAGCGCTACCGCCGCCGCCAGCAACACCAGGTTGAAAATATTGTGATAGGGCAGGGTGATTTTATCGTCCCGAACCAGATCTTCCAATTTCGCAAAAGCCAACAAACTTCCCGTAAAAGAAACACCCCCAATCAAAAGCGTGGACAGGATAATCGCAAGCTGCCCCCCGTTGAGAAGGGACGCTTGGTCGTAATATGGCAATGATTCCGAAAAAGCCAGGATCACCGCGCAGGCTCCACCCAAACCGTTGAAGATGGATACCATCTGCGGCATGGCCGTCATCTTGATTTTCATGGCCGAAACATACCCGATGGTGCCCCCAATACCCATAGAGGCCAGGATCCAAATGTAATTGTTGTTTGGGTTTTCCAAGGGCTGAACCGCACTGGCCACAATAGCCAGCAACATCCCGATACCCGCTAAAATATTCCCCCTTCTGGCCGTATCCGGCGACCCGAGCATGCGTAGCCCGATGACAAATAGTACAGCACCTGAGAGATACGATAAATTGATAGCAAAAGTCAGCATTACTTCTTCTTTTTCTTGAACATTTCCAACATTCTATCCGTGACGGCAAATCCGCCCACTACGTTGATCATCCCCAGGATGATCCCCACAAATCCCAACGATAAGGTAAGGTAATCATCCGGATCAGCTTGCCGCATCAGCAAGATGGCGCCAATAATGACTACCCCGCTGATGGCATTCGCGCCGGACATCAAGGGGGTGTGCAGTACGGTCGGAACCTTGGAGATGACCTCGAACCCCAGAATGATGGTAAAAATGAGCAAATAAATCAAATACAGGTTCTCGGAAAAAAATTGAATTGCGTTTTCCATAAATAACTATAATTAACTGGCCTCAATGATCAGCGATTGGCTGATGATTTCGTTTTGTTTGTCGAGGACAAGCTGGCCTTCTTTTATGAATAATTTCATGAAGTTCAAGACGTTATTGTTGAACAAGAAACTGGCATCTTGCGGCAAAAGGGTTGCGAGATTGGAGTTTCCGACTATGGTGACCCCCTTGTGCACAATAACCGCATTGTCTTGGGTCAATTCACAGTTGCCTCCCGTCGAGGCCGCTAAGTCCACCACTACTGAACCCGGGCGCATGTTTTCGACTGTATCCCGAGTCACCAGGGTGGGCGCTTTCCTGCCCCTGACCTGTGCCGTGGTGATGATAATATCAGATTTCTCAGCCCTGGATTTCACTTCTTCCCGCTGCCGCTTCAAAAAGTCTTCACTCTGCTCAATGGCATATCCACCAGCCCCCTTGTCTTCTCGCGCGCCCTCTACTTCGATAAATCGCGCCCCAAGACTGAGGACTTCTTCTTTGGCTGCCGAACGGGTGTCAAAGGCTTCTACCATAGCTCCCAGCCTCCGGGCTGTTGCAATGGCCTGCAAACCGGCTACTCCCGCTCCCAAAACCAATACCTTGGCAGGTTTGAGCGAGCCGGCAGCGGTGATCATCATAGGGAAATACCGCGGCAGGTACCGTGCAGCTTCCAGCACAGCCTGATAACCGGCTATGGACGCCATGGACGAAAGGACATCCATAGACTGCGCCAGGGTAGTCCGCGGGATCATATCCATGCTGAATGCCGAAACGCCATATTGGCTGAGCCGCTGGACAACATCAGGATCGGCAAAGGGCTGGAACATCGAGATGAGGAGTGTTCCTTTTTTTACTTTGCTTAAGTCATCTGCAGTAGGCGGATGAATGCTGATCAGAATGTCTGATTCCCGGAGCAATTCGTCCCGATCGAGGATGCGCGCATGAGCAGCGTACATTTCATCCGGGAAGGAGGCACTGACTCCCGCTCCTTTTTCAATGGCCACGGTCAGACCCATAGCAGCCAGCTTAGCCGCGCCTTCAGGCACAATTGCTACCCGCTGGTCTTCCGTTTCGTTCAATATTCCTGTTAACATGCTGTTTTAGTTATTTTCCACAAGTGAAAATAGAATAATTTAACAGAAGTATTGAAGTTTGTCTGAAAAAAAACCCATTGATCTTTGTCAGATCTTCATGAATGTTATTTCAATTGGGCAGCAAATTTTTTTCTGATTTTTTCAACCTTGGGGGTGATGACAAAAGTGCAGTAAGGATTCCTGCTTCCCACTTTGTTGTAGTAGTCCTGGTGATAGGTCTCCGCCGGATAAAAGGCTTCAAAAGGAACCACCTGGGTTACAATCGGCGCTTCCCAGATGTCGGCAGCTACAGTTGCGATGGAAGTCCTGGCGTCTTCTTCCTGCTGCGCGTCGTGAAAGAAGATGACCGAGCGGTATTGCGGACCTACGTCGTTACCCTGCCGATTGGGCGTGGTGGGGTCGTGTACCTGCCAAAAGATTTCAAGCAGCTGAGCATAGGAGATGATCGCGGGGTCAAAGGCGATTTGGACGACCTCCGCATGGAGGGTGTTGCCACTGCAAACGTCGCGGTAGTTGGCGGTTTGCCGGGTTCCTCCGGAATACCCGGATGCAACGGAGGTGACGCCTTTGAGCGACCTATATACGGTGTCTAAACACCAGAAACAGCCTCCGCCTAGGGTGGCCAGTTGGGTTGGGGTGGGGTTGTTTTCCATAGTATGGAGTGGTTTAGGGCAGACTGAGTGCCGGTGCGTCAAAGGAAAGCGGGCTTTTTTTGCCCGGAGCGATCTTGTTGAGGAAGAGGTTCAAGGCCTGCTTTTTGGGTTCGTCCAGGGCATAGCTGATGTGCCGGGTATAGTATTTTTCCAGGTCAAATCCACTGGCAGGTGTGGGGAGCAGATAGATGAGTTCGGGTATGGCCGCAATGCCCATTTTGAGGGCTTCGTTGAATTCGTGTAAAAATTCGGGATCCAGCGGACGGGTGCTGACCCAGGCCGCAAAGACAAAAGGCAGTCCCGTGTGGTCCAGCCAAGCTTCTGCGAGGTCGTAATCGTAAGGGTAGTCTCCCGCCATCGCAATGGCCCGGTCGCCAATAATCAAACCCGCATCCTTGCCCTGAATGCGTGTTTCATAACCGGTATCCGCCGGTACCAGCTCCGGCGACAATTGCCAGTATTCCCGAAGCAGGATGCGGGTCAGTTCGACCGAGGTCCTGGAATGGTAGTCGAGGTAAATCCTTTCCACCTGCTCCAACGGTACCCGACTGTAAATGCTGACCGTCTGCACAGCCCCGTTGGCACCGATACAAAAATCAGAAATGATCCGGGGTTTTTGGAGTTCCGGCAGGATGGCGACCGGCACCAGCCCGAGCTGCGCATCCCCATCCCTGAGTCGGGCGGCACACACAGAGGGGATGTCGAGCTTAAGATCCAGCATGGGCGCAAGCTTGCTCTTGAACAAACCGTACAGCAGCGGTTTGGTATTCAGATAGCTGACAGCCGTGACCTTGATTTTTTTCATGGATGTGTGTTTCTTCCTATGCGTTGACTTGCAGGTGATCGAGGTTGTTGCTCAGCAGGGTTTGAAATTGCCGATCCTGATAAATGACTTTGTACAAACCCGTGTTGTCGTGCGGATATTCGTCCATCTGGCGCAAATCGCGGCCTTCAAGCATGGTCATCAGACAGCGCAGGGTTCTGCCATGCGTACATACGAGTACCCTGGATTCCGGCCTGTCCAGCAGCGCATCTACAAACTTCTCGAGCCGTTGCCGAAGCTCAAGGGCACTTTCACCGGATTCCGGTCGGGCATCAAAATGGCCTGAGCGCCAAGCTCTTACAATGCTGTCAAAAACCTGTATGGTTTCTTCCCCACGTTCCATGCCTTCGTATTTCCCCCAGGATATTTCGTTGATTTCCTCAAACCGGATCCAAGGCGTACCCCGCTCAATGAAGCCGGCAACGGTCTGATGGGTGCGCTGAAGCTCGGATGTAATGACCAACTCAAACGGATGATCCCGGTAATAGTCGTAAAATGCACGAGCTTGCCACTGCCCCGTTTTATTGAGCACAGAGTTTACGCCGCTGCCCTGAATAATGCCGCGCTTGTTGAAGTCCGTCTGCCCATGCCGAATAATGAAAATCTCTTTTTGCATAGTGCCTAATTGTTGTTGACCACCGGAAGCGATACATAACCCTGATAAACGGTATCTTCCTCAAAAACAACATCGCTGTAGTCTTTGATGACCTTGTACAGGGTGTCCCGCTCAATGGGCTTTCGCCCAACCTGCCGAACCAGATGAACCAAGTCCCGTGTGGACATGGCCGGGTTTTGTTCTTCCGATCCCGCCATGGTATAAATTTTTGTCGTGTCGTCAATGGTGCCGTCTATGTCGTCCACGCCATAAGCAAGGGACAGCTGCGCCACGTTCCTGCTGATCATAGGCCAATAGGCTTTGATATGGTCGAAATTGTCGAGGTAAATCCTGCTGATGGCATAGTTGCGCAGGTCTTCCACAACCGTAGATTCGGGTACGTGCGACATCTCGTTGTCTTTGTTGCGAAACTTGAGCGGAATGAAGGTCTGAAATCCGCCCGTCTTATCCTGCAAGCGCCGAAGCTGCTCGAGGTGATCCACCCTGTGGAAAAAGGATTCAATGTGTCCGTAGAGCATGGTAGCATTGGAGCGCCCACCCAGCTCATGCCAAATTTCATGGATGCGCAACCATTGCTCCCCACTGCATTTCCCTCCGGCAATTTTGTCGCGAATCTCCGGATGAAAGATCTCGGCACCACCGCCGGGCATGGAGTCCAAGCCCGCTTCCTGCATGCGCCGCATGCCTTCTTCATAAGAAATTTTTGCCTTCTTGAAAATGTAATGGTACTCTACCGGCGTGAGCGCCTTGACGTGCAGATCCGCCCGGTAGGCCTTGATGCTCCGGAATAGGTTTTCGTAAAATTCGAGGTCGTATTGCGGCAAAACGCCCCCCACAATGTGTACTTCCGTCACGCCCTCACCGTCGTGCTTCTTGACCAACTCCAACATTTCTTCCAACGTGTATTCCCAGCCCTCCGACCGCTTTTTGATCAGGCGCGAATACGAACAAAAGGTACAGGTATAAACGCAAATGTTAGTAGGCTCCAAGTGAAAGTTTCGGTTGAAATAGGTATTGTCCCCGTGCTTGCTTTCCCGGACGTAATTGGCCAGTATCCCGAGGTAACCCAAATCTGCTTTTTCAAACAAATACAAGCCTTCCGACTCGGATATCCTTTCTCCTTCGCTTACTTTTGCCGCAATGGCTCTCAAACCCGCATCCAGACCCGGGTCCTGCAACAATAATTCAATACCGTTTTTGTTAGCTGCCATGGTAACTTGTCCTTTTCTTTATTTGTACCTTTAACAAAGCTTTTGAACTTTCAGTTTGTACTGAAAGATTCTTTTTTCAAAATCGTTTCCGCTATGCTGTCTGTTCTGATGCCGGTGTACAACACAGATGTCCGCTTCCTGGCGAGCCAGCTGAGCCAAGAGGGGCTGGAACTGGGGATTCCCTTTGAAATCCGGATTTATGATGATGCCAGCGATGCTGCGTTCCTGCTGCTGAACCAGACACTCGACCAATTCCCCGGAGTGGTGTACCATCGCCTGCCGGAAAATGTGGGTCGCTCAAAGATAAGAAATCTGTTGGCGAATGCAGCGGTATATGATTTTCTGGTGTTCCTGGATGCCGATTCCGCAATTCCCCAACCCGGTTTTTTGCGCCGCTATTGGTTACTCCGAGATGCATCGAGTGTACTGTACGGGGGAAGGTGCTACGCCGACCTGCCACCAGCGCATCGGGACCTCTTGCTGCACTGGCGCGTGGGACACAAAAAGGAACAGATGGATGTGGCCTCCCGGCAAAAGCAACCCTACCTTTCGTTTATGTCCAATAATTTTCTGATCCACCGCCGGGTGTTTGAACGATTTGGCTTCGACGAAAAGATCAAAACCTACGGCCACGAGGATACGGTTTTTGGCCTGATCCTCCAACAGAACAGTGTTCCTATCTTGCACCTGGATAATCCTTTGCAACATACCGGCCTGGAGCCAGCCCGGGTTTTTTTGGACAAGTCCCGAACGGCAGCGCTTAATCTTCTACCGCTTCAACAGCGCTATCCCGCATTGCGTACGCCTTTGTTAAGGACCTTTGAATGGCTTGGACAAGTTCCGGGCGCCAGAAGGGCTTTTTCCCTGCTGGAAAAACCTTTGCGCGGTTTATTGCTCCGCTGGGACTACTGCCCCTTGTGGGTGTTCGATTTGTTCAAGTTGTCCTGCGTGTGCAATGGTTTTTTCCGCGGAGCGGATAATCCCCGGTAGAGCTCCAGGAGTACCGGCACTTCGTTTTCCCAACACAGCGTTTTCGCGGCTAACAGACAGTTGCGTCGAAGGGCCTCCCACTGCTCCGGGTCGTCCAGTAAGTCATGGATGGCAGCGGACAGCGTGGCAGGGGAGAGATCGGGCACCAACCGAAAAACGCCCCATTGCTCCTGCAGGCGTTCATATTCCGGAAATTGCATCTGAAGGGATGGAATACCCGCCTGGATATAGTCAAATGCTTTGTTAGCCAGGGAATAGTAATAACTTAGCCCTTTGTTTTCCAATAAATTAAGTCCTATCGCTGCTTTGGTACTGAGCTGTCGCAAGGCTTCTGGGGCCAGCAGTCCGTGAAAGATGACCCGGTGTTGTAAACCGGCTGCGGCTACCTGTTCGCGAAGGGATGCCGAGCGATCGCCTTCTCCGGCCAGCCAAAGGATGACTTGGTCAGGAAGGAGTGGAAGGGTATCAATGATGGCTTCCAGCCCCCTGCCTTCGTTGAGCATGCCCTGGTACAGCAGTATAGGGGTGGGGTGAGCGTGAGGTGGATCCGGGTGGGTTTTTCCCGACAGGGGCAGGTTGCGAACGACCCCAAAGGCTTTGCGATATTTGCGTTCGAAGATGTCCGCCAGGGCAGGACCTACGGTATAGGCCAGATCTGCCCGGGGGATGAGCCAGTTGGCCAGCACAGACCAGATGCGTTGGACAAGCGGCCGGTTGACGAGTTCCGGGACTTCGGTGAAGTATTCGTGGGCATCATAGACCAATTTGCTGCGCTTAATTTTTGCCGCCAGAAAAGCAGGTAGCAAGGTGTCGAGGTCAACCGCACAGATGATATCCGCCCGCGACGACAGGAGTTTCCAGAAAAGTTGGAGGTTGAATACGGCGTAAAACAACCATCCCCGCCTGAAGGGGCAGTGGATGCGCTGTTGCGCAAAATTACGGGCTATTAAGGGCACCGATTCCGGTTTTTGTCGGCCAACAAGGGTGACCTGGTACCCGGCTTCCTGCAAGGAACGACATATCCGGATCATGCGCTGGTCGTAGCTCAGGTCGTTGGTCACACAACAGACTATCCGGGTTGGAGGGCTTATGTTTTCCATACCAGTTTGTTTCCTTCCAGCACGACCTGTTTTTCCTGCATGAAATTATCCAATACGACCCGATATTGAGATAGCAGTTCCGGGGGGAAGTGATCCAATAGTTCCTGTAGTTCAGGCCGGGTATCCTGAATGAGGGTTTTGAGCTGCTGCCGCAGCAAAACTTGGGATTCCTTGCCTGTTTTCGCTACGCAATAGTCGCAAATCCCGCACAGCGGGGCATCTTTTTCACCAAAATATTCGAGCAAAAACTGACTTCTACACCTTTCCTCCGTCGCATACGCCATGCTCTGGTCAATTCGGTACCGAAACCGCTCTTTCCGGAATTTGTATTTGGCGAGGTCAAATTGCAGGTTTTCGGCGTGCAGCCGTTCCGTGAGAAAGGTAAGCTGCGGCTTGTCTTTGTGCGGGGTATAAATGGCAATGTTTTCGCGGTGCAATTGCTGGAGGAGCTGCTGCAGCCGCGTTATGGACAGCTTGAGGAAGCGGGCAAGTTTTTGTTCTTTGAGGTAAACCGGCTGAGACAGCGCCCCATGGTATTGTCGCAAAATGGTTTTGATAAGCGGATCCAGGGCGGGGTTGCGCAACTGATAGTCGTAGAGCTGCTCAGAGTTGACCTTGAAATGGAGTACTGCCTGCGTACGAATGCTGTCGCTCAGGTCCAGCAGCCCTTCTTGCTGTAGTAGTTGCAGGGCATGGTAGGTGCGAAGGGAAGGTAGCCCAAACCGTTGACAAAATTCATGGAGGTCGAAGTCAAAACTTTCCCCCTTCCCGGATCCCGTGGGCAATTGCAGGTAACTTCCCAGCGCGCGATAAACCCGCCGGACTTCTTCGAGCTCGGGGAAGGATTGGGTGTATTTGTCTTCCAAAATCCGACTGTCCACCGGGTGGTACAACAAAATTGCCCAGGCTTTTTGACCATCCCGGCCGGCACGACCGGCTTCCTGGAAATAGGCCTCCAGACTTTCCGGCAGGTACAGGTGCAGCACCAGTCTGACGTTGCCCTTGTCAATGCCCATCCCAAAGGCATTGGTACTCACAATGATCCGGGTTTTGCCCAACATCCATTCTTCCTGCTTGCGGTGCCGTTCCTCTGGATCCAATCCCGCGTGGTAATGGTCGGCCGACAGCCCATGCCGCCGAAGGATATCCGCCATTTCCCGGGTAGCTTTACGGGTGTCCACATACACAATAGCCGAACCGGTAGCCCTTTTTAGGAGGCGCAGCATCTGGTGGATTTTGTCTTCCGAGGGTCGGACCATATAGGCCAGGTTGTCCCGCTTAAAACTTTTCTGAAGCACCCGCCCCTGGCGAAAAGTGAGCCTTTGCTGGATGTCTTCTACGACTTCCGCCGTAGCAGTGGCCGTGAGGGCCAATATGGGAACATCCGGGTGCCATTCGCGCAACTGCGGGATTTGCATGTAGGAAGGTCTGAAGTCATATCCCCACTGCGAAATGCAATGGGCTTCGTCCACTGCGAGCAACTTGACCGGCATCTGCCGGATACGGGTGGCGGCCCAGTCAGAGGAGAGCCTTTCCGGAGAAATGTACAATAATTTGAGGGAACCAAACTGCGCGTTGTCCAACAGCCGCTCGATCTCCCGTGCATGCATGCCCGAATAGATTGCCGCCGCAGGAATATTGAGCTGCCTGAGTCGGAATACCTGATCCTTCATCAGGGCAATGAGCGGAGAAATGACCAAAGTGAGTCCGTCCAGACAAAGCGCAGGTACCTGAAAACAAAGCGATTTGCCGCCGCCCGTGGGCAGCAGTGCAAGCGTATCCCTGCCCTGCAACACGCTTTGGATGATGTCTTCCTGCAAAGGCCTGAATTGCTCGTAGCCCCAATATTTTTTGAGCACCGATCTGGGATCTGTCATGGCTTTTCTTTGATCTGGTGTAAACTCCTGCAAGTTACGGCATGAAAAAGAAAAATGCAGGGGAGGAGAGGAGCCAAAACAGACCGGGTTTTGCCTGTTTTGGACAAAACCCGGTTTTAGGGGAAAGCTATTATATTATAGTAGAAATTTGCTCGTCCAGTTCGCTCGACGCCCCAAAGTCTTCTTCCAGGTGCACCAAATGTGCCACCAAATCTCCGAAATAGTCACAGGTCTGCGGCTTTGTGGGATTGAGGTCCATGGTACCAATGCCTTTTTCGAGCAAAAATTTGACCGCGGAACGCACTCGGTCACCCGCTTCGTATTGCTCGAAACCATCCAACATCAGAGCAGCCGAAAGAATGGCTCCACAGGGATTCGCGATGTTTTTACCCGCAGCCTGCGGGTAGGAACCGTGTATAGGCTCGTACAAGGCCGTTTTGGTACCCACCGAAGCAGATGGGATCAGCCCCAGAGAGCCAACCAGTACACTGGATTCGTCGGAGAGGATGTCGCCAAACAAATTGGAGGTCACAATGACGTCAAATTGTCCGGGCGCTACAATCAACTGCATGGCCGCATTGTCCACAAACATCATGTCGAGTTGGACATCCGGGTAGTCCGTAGCGATTTCCTGAATCGTGCTTCTCCACAACCTGCTCGTTTCCAATACATTTGCCTTGTCCACCAGCGTCAGTTTTTTTCGTCGGTTGCGTGCCGCCTCGAAGGCGAGTCGGCCAATGCGCTCAATTTCCGATTGCTGGTAACTGCATATATCGTATGCTCCTGTTGGATTTTCGGTGCGACCTTTTTCTCCGAAATAAATGCCGCTGATGAGTTCCCGGTAGATAACCAGGTCCACATTTTCTACATATTCCTTTTTGAGGGGAGAAAGGTGCAGCAGGGTAGGGTAGGTCGTTACGGGTCTGATATTGGCATACAACTCCAGCGACTTCCGCATTTTGAGCAGCCCCTGCTCCGGTCTTACTTTGAGACTGGGGTCTTTATCGTATTTGGGGTCCCCGATGGCACCAAATAGGATCGCATCGGAATTCATACAGGCCTCCAGGGTACTGTCGGGCAGTGGATTGCCTGTTTTGTCAATAGCAATGGCGCCAATATCGGCATACTGATAGGTGAAATCAAATTGGAAGCGTTCTGCGATGGCATCCAATACCTTGATGGCCTGTTTGACCACCTCCGGGCCTATTCCGTCTCCGGGTAAAACCGCAATTTGTTTTTTCATGGTAGCGAGACTAATAAATCTGGTGTTGTTTTTCGAATGTTTCTATCTGACTGCGTTTGTTGAGCAGGTAGTCAATATCGTCGTACCCGTTGATCATACAGGTTTTTTTGTAGGGATCAATATCGAAGTGCTCGCTCAGCTCAGTGCCGGCTATGCTTATTTGTTGTGCCTGCAGATCAATGGTAAAATGAGTGGACGGATCCTGCTCGATGTGGCGGAAGATCTGATCCAGAAAAGCAGGGCTGACCTGCACGGGAAGGAGTCCGTTGTTGAGCGCGTTGCCGCGAAAAATGTCGGCATAAAAGCTCGATACGACTGCCCGGAATCCATAGTCGTAGATGGCCCATGCAGCGTGTTCCCGACTGGAGCCGCAGCCAAAGTTCCTGCCTGCTACGAGGATTTGTCCCCGGTAGCGGGGATTGTTCAGCACAAAATCGGCGTTGGGCTGCTCACCTTGGGTATAGCGCCAGTCGCGAAAGAGGTTGTCGCCAAAACCTTCCCGGGTCGTCGCCTTGAGAAAGCGCGCCGGGATGATCTGGTCGGTGTCTATATCTTCTATCGGCAGCGGAACCGCTGTACTGTTTAAGGTGGTAAACTTATCCATATCCTGGGATGTCTTAGAATCAGTGAAGGAATGTCCGCACGTCAACAATATTTCCTGCAATCGCGGCAGCCGCGGCGGTGAGCGGACTGGCCAGGATGGTGCGCGCTCCAGGCCCCTGTCGCCCCTCAAAGTTGCGGTTGGAGGTGGATACGCAATAGGCTCCTTTGGGGATCTTGTCTTCGTTCATGCCCAGACATGCAGAACAGCCGGGTTCCCTGAACTCGAAGCCCGCTGCCGCAAAAATCTGATCCAGCCCCTCGGCTTTTGCCTGGTGCTCCACCTGCTTGCTGCCGGGAACGACAAATACCGCTACATGGCTGGCTTTTTCCTTGCCTTTGACAAAGTCTGCAACCAGTCGCAGATCCTCAATCCTGGAATTGGTGCAACTTCCAATAAACACATAGTCTATTTTTTGGCCAAGCATGGCCTGCTTTTCTTGCAAGCCCATATACGTAAGGGCTTTTTCTACGCCCGGAAGGGTTTCTGCATCGGGAATGTGCTGATCCACAACCAAACCCATACCTGGATTGGTGCCATACGTCACCATAGGGCCAATGTCTTCTGCCCGGAAATGGTACTCTTTATCAAAAAGAGCATCTTCGTCCGAATATAAGCTTTTCCAGTAGCGGAGGGCCTCGTCCCAGGCTTGTCCGGCCGGCGCATGCGGGCGACCTTTGAGATAATCGAAGGTAACCTCATCCGGGGCAATCAATCCCCCTCTGGCACCCATCTCGATACTCATATTGCAGATCGTCATCCGCGCCTCCATGGAAAGCGAACGAATGGCAGATCCTGCGTATTCTACAAAATAGCCATTGCCCCCGCTGGTGGTCAATTTAGAGATGATGTAGAGGATGATGTCTTTCGACAAAACCCCTTTCGACAAAGTCCCCTCGATATTGATCCGCATGCGGAGCGGTTTGCTCTGGAGCAGACACTGGGTAGCGAGCACTTGCTCGACCTGACTGGTTCCAATTCCAAAGGCCACCGTGCCAAAAGCGCCGTGGGTGGAGGTATGACTGTCGCCACACACAATCGTCATGCCGGGGCGGGTCAATCCCAGTTCCGGACCGATCACGTGCACAATCCCCTGATTGGGGTGACCCAAACCAAATAATTCAACCCCAAACTCGGCACAATTTTGGGTCAGCATATCCACCTGATGGCGGGAAAGCGGCTCCTCAATCGGGAGGTGTTGGTTGACCGTTGGTACATTGTGGTCCGCCGTAGCAATAGTCTGAGCAGTGCTGAACACCGGAATGCCCCGCTTGCGCAATCCGTCGAAGGCCTGCGGACTGGTCACCTCATGGATGAAATGTCGGTCAATATACAAAACCTGGGTACCCGGCCCCACGTCTTCTACGATATGCGCATCCCAGATTTTATCAAACAGGGTCTTGCCCATGGTATGAGTGATTGTTGGTGAAAAAGAAAAGGCTTAAGAAAAACTCAAATGTACGATCAGACGCTCACTTTTTTTCTGCTTTTGGTGATGATTCCCTCGAGATCGTGGTTGTCCACTTCTTTTTTCTGGTCGGCGACCAGCAGAAAATCCTGGTAGATATGATCCAGTTCAACTTTCGATAAGTCAAAACCGATCTCCTTGGCCCGGTAAGCAAGCGCAGCCCGCCCGCTTCTGGCCGTCAAGACGATTTTGGAATGATCTACTCCTACATCCAGGGGATTGATGATCTCGTAGGTCTCCCTCTTTTTGATCACCCCGTCCTGGTGAATACCGGAAGAGTGCGCAAAAGCATTCGCACCCACGATAGCCTTGTTGGGCTGCACGGGCATCCCCATGCGATCCGATACCAACTTACTCACGCCGGTCAGCATCTGGGTATTGATGTTGTTCGTGCAGTTCAGACCGGGATGTTGGCGCATGATCATGACCACCTCTTCCAGAGCGGTATTGCCGGCCCGCTCGCCCAGACCATTGATCGTACACTCGATCTGACGGGCGCCATTCTGAACTCCTGCAATCGAATTGGCGGTTGCCAGCCCCAGGTCATTGTGACAATGGGTAGAAATAATCACCCGGTCTATACCCCGAACATGTTCTTTCAGGTAGCGGATCTTGGCCCCGTATTCATCCGGCAGACAATAGCCCGTAGTGTCGGGAATGTTGAGTACCGTAGCCCCAGCCTTAATTACGGCTTCCAAAACTTCAGCCAGGTAGGCATTGTCGGTGCGACCGGCATCCTCGGCATAAAACTCTACATCTTCCACAAAAGACTTCGCCAATTTGACCGCTGCCACTGCCCGCTCCTTGATTTGATCCCGGGAACTGTTCAACTTGTGAAAAATGTGCAGATCGGAAGTACCAATACCCGTATGAATGCGCGGACGAACAGCCTGGCTAAGCGCAGCGGCAGCCGTTTCGATATCCTTCGGAATAGCTCTTGAAAGTCCGCAAACGGTTGCGTTTTTCACCAATTGGGCGATGGCACGAACAGACTCGAAATCTCCAGGGCTGGAAACGGGAAAACCCGCCTCAATGATATCCACGCCAAGCGCCTCCAACTGAGCCGCGATTTCGAGCTTTTCACGGGTGTTGAGCTTGCACCCCGGCACTTGCTCCCCATCCCTGAGTGTCGTGTCGAAAATATGAATCACATCTTTATCCATAATAATATTTCGCCATTTGGTTGATAAAAATTAAGTTTGCTAACTTCAAAAATATTTACCAGACCCTTCCATATAAAATCAAATTCGATCAGGTTTCCAAACCTGTAATGGTCTTTTTTTGGCACAATAGATTGACAATCAGTTTTTTTATCAAAAAAAAATTACAATGGCTAAGCAGAGAACGGATGACCTGGTGCAACTGATCAACTCTTTGTCCAGAGCAGAGAAGCGCCACTTCAGGTTGTTTGTACGCCGCAACCAAACCAACGACGATATCCTGTTTTTACAGCTGTTCGATTTTTTGGAGAAGTACAACCAGTACAACGAGGAACTTATCCTCAAAAAACTGCCCGATATCAAGAAAAGACAGTTGTCCAATCTTAAGGCACACTTGTACAAACAATTGCTGACCAGCCTCAGACTGCTCAGCAAGCAGGAAAATGAGGATATTCAGATCCGGGAATCTATTGACTACGCCCGCGTGCTGTACAACAAAGGCTTGTACCTGCAAAGCTTGAGCATCCTGGACAAGGCGCGTCAAAAGGCCCTTCAGCTCAACTTCAGCGCCCTGCTGGTGGAAATCCTCGATTTTGAAAAGCATATCGAAAGCCAATACATCACCCGAAGTATCGAGGGGAGGGCAGAAGAACTGGCCAACGAGGTGGACAGCGCGACCCTGGGCATCAGTCGCAACAACCGCTATTCCAACCTGGCACTCAAACTCTATGGCCTCTACCTGAAACTGGGCTATGCGCGCAACGAAAAGGATTTTGCCTACGTCCGACATTTTTTCTACGCCAACTTGCCCGATATCGAGTTCAAACAGCTCGACTTTATCGGCAAACTTCACTACTGCGCAGCTTTTTGCTGGTATAACCACATCGTCCAGGATTTTCGCATGAGCTACAAATACGCCCGCATGTGGGTGGATCTCTATGATGCAGCTCCTGAGATGCGGTATGTTCACACTACTTTATACCTCAAAGGCTTACACAACCTCCTGAACGCCCTTTACCATGCCCTGGATTATCCGAGGTTTGTGGATGCCCTGCAAGCACTCGAGCGCGCCGGAGCCGACACACAATTGCTGCACACGACCAACACCGAGGGCCTCTACCATCTTTTTTGGTATATCCATACCATCAACCGACATTACCTCGAAGGTACCTTCTCCGAGGGATTGTCAATGGTGCCCCAGCTCGTAGCCCTCATCGAAAGCAATCCCTATTATTGGGATGATCACCGCGTGATGCTTTTCTATTACAAAATTGCGAGCCTCTATTTCGGAAGTGGGGACTACGGACAAACTATCCACTACCTCAACCTGATTATCAATCCCAAAAATCCGGATTACCGGGGCGATATCCAGGCGTTCGCCCGGATCCTGAACCTCATCGCCCACTTCGAATTGGGCAACGAGATCCTGGTCGAATACCAGATCAAATCCGTCTATCGCTTCCTTTCCAAAATTGAAGACCTCCAGGCCGTACAAAAGGAAATATTTAAGTTCTTGCGCAAAATACCCGTCATCCGCGAAGAAGCCCTCCCCAAAGAGTTTGCCCTGCTGCGCAAAAAATTGCTGCCCTACCAGAACGATCCCTACGAAAAACGCCCTTTTCTCTACCTCGATATCATCTCCTGGCTCGAAAGCAAAATTCAGGGCAGATCCGTCCAGGATATCGTCAGAGAGAAGTTTTTACAGCCCCGAAATCCCTGATCTGCTCCCAAATCAAGACCTAAGTAGGCGCATCCAATAGCAGCTTTTGTGCTAATGTGCGAATAAATTTAATTTTTAATATTTTGATAATCAATATTTTAAATAAATACAAAAAAATAATGTTTGTGAATTTGGCAGGATGTAAAACCGGGTAATTTGTCACATAGAATACGTGAGGCTGCCTATACCTTAGCAGCATGATACCTGTGTATTAAAAGAACTGTATGAAGGAACAAGTATTTTACCAGGGCAGGCAAGATGGTTTTGCGCCGTTGGCTTCGGGAACAAGGAGGTATGGAGCGGAAGTGGTGTTTGGCAACCCCAAGGACAATTGCAAGGGAGTGGGTATTTGTCATCTGGTTTTTTCTCCGCAGGATTTTCCGGGACTTCCGTGCAGGTCAGGGCTAAAGACGAGGTGTGTGGTTGCGCACGCTGCTCCCGGCGAGCTCTGGCTGTCCTTTGCCAGGGAGCAATTATCTGCGCACTTGGCCGAGCTATATTTTTCCGGCAACTGTTTTTGTAATCCCCGCATGTTTTTGATTTCGCAATATCCGGGCTTGCCCAAAGGGCATGCGCCCATACGGGTGCCAGCCGGGCTTTATCCCATCAGCCATGTAGGCAACCAGATCCATGTGTATTTCAGACTTACCTGAT
>JANQWK010000074.1 GCA_030729925.1 Saprospiraceae bacterium | reverse complement strand
CCCTGGTAATACTTCAACTGGGCATCCACGTCGGGCAGTTGATAGAAATCCGGCTGGGCCATCTTCTTTTCGAAGACCTTAATTTCTTCCTCGATCCGATCAATTTTTTTCTCTGCCTGTTGGACTACCCGCTGGAGCTTTTTCTTTTCCTCATTGTTCAACTCGGGTTGTGGAGTCGCAGCAGACTTTGTTCCGTTCGGCTTGTCCATCAACTCCACTGCACGCATATTGTCCAGGGCGCGCTTATCGAGGAAGTAATTCACATCCCCCAGGTATTCGTATAACCTCCGGTCTCTGAACTCGATGGTTTTATCCGTGAGTCCCGCCAAAAATTCCCGGTCGTGCGACACGACAATCATCGCTCCATCGTATTCCTGGAGTGCTCTTTTGAGGACGTCCTTGGACAGCATATCGAGGTGGTTGGTAGGTTCGTCCAAAACCAGCAAATTGAATGGCCGGAGCAGCAAGCAGGCCATGGCAAGCCGGGCGCGTTCCCCTCCTGAGAGTACAGACACTTTTTTGTCTGTATCTGCCCCGCTAAACATAAATGCCCCCAGGATCCCCCTAAGTTGGGTGCGCATCTCCGGAGGAGACATACTTTCCATGGTTTCCAGCAAGGTCAAGTGCGGATGCAAGCTCTCAGACTGGTTCTGGGCATAGTACCCGATCTGTACATTGTGTCCCAATTTGATCGTACCGGAAGTTTCGCTCAATTCCCGGATCAAAATTTTGGCTAAAGTCGTTTTACCTTGTCCATTTTGCCCCACAAATGCCAGGCGCTCTCCGCGCTCAATTTTCAAATCTATGGCATCGAGGATGAGAGCATCCCCGTACTTTTTGACAACTTCCTGCGCTTCCACCACGACCTGACCCGATCGGGGTGCCTGCGGAAAACGGATATTCATGGCCGCCACATCCTCCTGATCCATCTCTACCCGCTCCATTTTATTCAATTGCTTCTGCATGGACTGCGCCATTTTAGTTTTGGACGCCTTGGCCATAAAGCGGTTAATCGTCTTTTCTTTTTGCGCAATCACCCGCTGCTGGTTGTCGAAAGACGCTTGTAACATCTCCCTGCGTTCTTTGCGCAACAACACGTATTTAGAATAAGACGCTTTGTATTCGTGCATTTTGCCCAATTCGATCTCCAGGGTGCGATTGGTCACGGTGTCCAGGAACTGCCGGTCGTGGGAAATCGTAATGATCGCGCCGTGGTAATCTTTCAGGAAGGACTCCAACCACAAGATAGACTCGATGTCCAAGTGGTTAGTAGGCTCATCCAGCAGGAGGTAATCCGGCTGCCCCAACAACATTTTTGCCAATTCCACCCGCATCTGCCAGCCCCCGCTAAACTCCTCGGTGCGGCGATTGAGGTCAGATGATTTGAAACCCAGCCCCTTGAGCACCCGCTCCGTTGCAGGCTCGATCTCAGTTCCTCCAATCAGCAAAAACCGATCGTTGAGGTGGGCAAATTCATCCAGCATGTCAATATAGGAATCACTGTCGTAATCCGTTCGGGTAGCCATCGCTTCATGCAATACCTCCAGGCGCTGCTCCAGTTCGCGCACCTCGTTGAAAGCCGTCATGGCTTCCTCCTTTACGGTACGCCCTTTCGGCAATTCGATTTCCTGGTGCAGGAACGCCAGACTGGAGCTTCCCGGACGCGCTACCTTGCCCGTGTCAGGGGAAATATTGCCCGCGATGACCTTCAACAAGGTGGACTTTCCGGCGCCGTTACGGCCTACCAGACCCACCCTGTCCTTGTCCTTGATCACAAAATTGAGGTGATCCAATAACACACGCTCTCCGTATTTGATAGAAATATCGGTTGCTGTCAGCATAATAGATATGAGGTATTACGACTTAAATTTGGCGCAAAGATACAAAAAGTAATTAGACCCGCGACATGCCGGTAATACTTGATCAGTTTACTTTTTCGAGGGTAAACCCAAAAGTAGAACCCAGGCTGGCTGTACTGCGCACATTAATGGTTTGGTGATGGGCTTCGATAATGTGTTTGACGATTGAAAGTCCCAATCCGGAACCTCCCTGGTGGCGGGAGCGGCTTTTGTCCACCCGGTAAAAGCGGTCGAATACATGCGGAAGGTGCTTTTGGGGTATGCCAATGCCATTGTCAGCCACTTCGATCAGGATATTTTTGTCCATGTCGTAAAAGCCAATTTTGGTTTTTCCGTTTTCGGTGCCGTATTTGATCGAATTGTTGACCAGGTTGGAAAGCACCTGGCGGATGTACTCGCGGTCGGCCTTGACCTTGTAATTGGCAGCAGCTCCTTCCTTGAACTCCAGACCAATTTTTTTGCGAGCGGCTTTGATTTCAAAATCTTCAAACACCTCTTCGGTCAATTCTTTGATATCGAACACCTGAAGATCCAGTACCAGTTCACCCGACTCCAGCCGAGAGATAGACTCCAGATCCTGTACGATCGTCTGCAAACGGTCTATATTATTAGCAGCCTTTTTCAGGTAACTCACGTTGATGCGCTCGTCCTTCAAGCCCCCTTCCAACAAAGTATAAATATATCCCTGGATGTTGAAAATAGGAGTTTTTAACTCGTGGGAGATATCTCCGATGTACTTCCTCCGGTATTCAGCCCAAGACTTGTAGCGATTGATTTCCTTTTCGTGATCATCCGCCCATTCCTGAACATCTTTTTCTACCTCATTGATGATGTTGGAATTCATATCAAAAGAAGTGGATTTTTTCTCCTCCTGGGTCAGCTTTTTATCGTGAATGGTCTTATAGATCACCTTGATCTTGCGCAGGATATAGACCTTGATGTAATTGTAAGAAATAAAGTAAGTAGCCATCACGGCCACCAGCGGAATCGCAAGTGCCGTTACCCATTCCGGCCAAGCCAAAAAATAGAGTAGCAGGATGCTGAGGGCAGCCACCAGCAATCCGGTACGCAAAGCCGTAAACAGCGCAACCTGGTGCGGCGTGGGGTTTTTGAGCATTAAAATTCGAATTTGTATCCTATCCCCTTAATCGTTTTGATATAGTTTTCCCCAATTTTTTCCCGCAACTTCCGGATGTGAACGTCTATGGTACGGTTGCCCACGATGACATCACTTCCCCAAATTTTGTTGAAGATTTCCTCTCTCGAGAAAACCTTTCCGGGCTTGGAAACCAACAAATATAACAATTCGAATTCCTTTTTTGCAAGTTCTATTTCTTCACCGCTGCGCGTGACCGTCACCCGCTCTTTGTCTATACTCAGGTCGCCCACACTGAGCACGCCACTGTCCTTGAACTCATTCTGTTTGTCGGCTCGCCTGAGCAAGGCTTTGATCCGGCTTACAAACACCCGGGGGCGTATAGGCTTGGTGATGTAGTCATCCCCACCTACATCCAAGGCGGCAATTTGGGAATAATCCTCTTCCCTGGCGGTCAAAAAGGCAATCAAGGTGTGGTCGAAGGCTGGTTTTGCGCGCAGCTGCCTGCACACCTCTACCCCGTCAATCTTGGGCATCATGATATCCAGGATGATCAGATCCGGTTTTTCCTTTTCAGCCACTTTGAGCGCTTCTTCTCCGTCAGCGGCTGTAACGACGTGAAATCCTTCCTTCACCAGGTTGTATTCCAGAAACTCCAGGATATCCGGTTCATCATCTACGATCAGAATCTTATCCGCTTCCATTGTGTTGGGGTTTGGTTAGATCTATAAACAGACGATGCAATTTAAGACTCAAATGTTAATTCAAAATTAACATATTCCGAACTCTTTGCATTCATTTTACATAGGGTTGTAATTTCCAGTGGCTTCGGTCTCCTGTGCTTCAAGCAACAAAAAGACGGCCTCATAGATGCGATTCATCTCAGCGGGCCGGTCGCGCAACCAGGTGAGCACACTGTCTATTTCCGAGCGACTCAGTCCGTGAATGGCGGCAATTTCGTTGTAATACCGCTGACTGACAGTGTCTTTGTAGGGTTTGGCCAGGCGCTGCAAGGCTGCTTCTGCGATGTGCAGATCGGCCAATACCTTGACCATGACCTCATCCGGAAGCGGCTGCGGCACCTTGGGGGCACAGGCGGTAATGCTTGATAATAAGAGCAGGAAAAATAAGCGAGACATTCTATTCATGGTTAGTGGGTAAACATTTTGGGGTACAAAAAATGTCTGAGCCGACCCGTTGCCGGTAAAAAAGCCTGCCAATCGTCTATTTCCGCTTCTATGACACCAATGCCGCAGGTGGGAACGTTGCTGATATACGACTCGGAAAAGAGATTGACGAGGTCGGTAATTGTAGGGTTGTGGCCAAAAATGAGGACTTCTGCGAGGTTGTTGTCCAGCCCCTGAATCAACTCCAGAATGTCCTCGGGTCGTGCGACGTACAATTGGGGAACGGATTGTATCTCGCCATTATACCCTGTAGCTTCCGCAAAAAACTGCGCGGTATGCCAGGTTCTGCGTGCGGGACTGGCGATCAGCAGGTCGGGGCGAACGCCGAGGTCTTTGAGTCGTCCCCCCATAGCCGGCGCGTTTCGTAAGCCCCGATCATTGAGGGGGCGCTCGATGTCCTTCAAACCGGGATGCTCCCAACTGGATTTGGCATGCCGGACGATAATTATTTTTTTCATGGCTACTTTTTACGGCATTATAACGAAATTTGGGGGGTATTCGTTTTATTTTTCATTTATTCAAGCAATTTGACATGACTTTCAACCATAAATGGGTCTGGATTACCGGTGCTTCTTCGGGAATTGGCGAACACCTCGCGTATGCGTTTTCCCGACAGGGGGCTCATCTGATCCTTTCCAGCCGACAGCAACCTGCTCTGGAGAAAGTCCGGGCGGCTTGTGCACATCCGGATAAGGTGGAGATTGTGCCTTTGGATGTGGCAGATCTGGATTCTGTACAACGCACAGCCCGAGAGGTATTGGACAGGTACGGATTACCCGATATCCTGGTTAACAATGCCGGGATTTCTCAACGAGCGCTCGCGGCTGAAACGGTGGTCGAGGTGGATATGCAGATCATGCAGGTCAATTATTTCGGTACCGTCGCCCTGATCAAGGCTTTACTGCCCGAAATGATCCGACAGCGAAAGGGGCATATTGTAAGTATCAGCAGTGTCATGGGGCTGTTTGGGGCTCCCTGGCGAACGGCTTATTGTGCTTCCAAACATGCTATGAATGGGTTTCATGAGGGACTGCGCGCCGAGCTGCATCCCTATGGCATTCCGGTGACCGTGATTATGCCGGGTTATGTGAATACCAATGTGACCATCAATGCGCTTAAGGGAGATGGGTCGAAACATGCGGTGAAGGCCAAAACGACAGCCAGCGGTTGGGAACCCGACTATTTTGCCCGGAGGGCGCTACGGGTGATCGCAAGCCGACGGCGGGAGGCCATCCTTGCAGGGCCGAGAGAATGGCTGGCTTGTACCCTGAAGCGATTCCTGCCCGGAGTGTTGCACCGGGTGCTGAACAATATTAAAGCTTCTGAATAAAGTTCCGGCTTGCAGCTGATCGCTGCAAGCCGGATAAGTCATTCCTTAGTTGCCCGGCCTGAAGTACCGAATAGGTGCTTTAGGCTCCGGCTTGAGTTCTATGCCTTCGGTTTCGAGCAGCTTGAGGGCTTCCTCGACAGCTGCCTCCAACTGAGGGTCACTTCCTTCCAATACGGCTTTGGGCAGTTGCTCGACATAGGTATCCGGACTGATCCCAATACCCTCGATGTCCCACTCTCCGTTGATGTCAAAAAATCCGCCCCGGGGAGCGACCATGCGCCCGCCATCCACAAAGGGCGGGGTGTCCCAAGTGCCCACCAATCCACCCCAAGTGCGGGTACCCACTAAGGGGCCAATGCCCATTTTGCGAAACAGATAGGGCAGTAAGTCGCCGCCGGATCCCGCCCGTTCGTTGATCAGCATGACTTTTGGGCCCCAAATGCCTGCAATTGGAGTGGTAAAAGGCTTGCGATCAGCGGCTCGGCTGTTGAAATAGCCGTGGAGATCGCGTGCCATGATATCCACCATGTAGTCGGCAGCGGAACCTCCGCCGTTGTTGCGCTCGTCAATAATGGCTCCTTTTTTGTCCTGCTGGGCAAAATAATAGCGGTTAAAGCTCGTATAACCTGGATTCCCGGTATTGGGTACATAGACATAGGCCAGTTTACCACCGGATAGTTCGTCCACCCTGCGGCGATTGCCTTCTATCCAATCCATCATGCGCAGTCGCGCTTCGCTGGCCACGGGGACAACGGTCAGGGTGCGCGCTCCGGTCAGGGTGGGGGTACTGTTTACGGTAATCCGGATCTGTTTCTCGGCTGTAGCCTCAAAAAATCGGTACAAGTTATCCCCGGCAGCGAGGGGTTTGCCATTGACCGCCAGGAGATAATCGCCCTCCCGGACATCCAATCCGGGTACCGCAAGTGGCGCACGCAGGTCGGGATTCCAGCTTTCGCCGTTGTATATTTTTGCAATCCGGTATTTGCCCTGATCCAGCGCATAATCTGCACCCAGCAGTCCGATGCTGACCCGCTCCGGTTCGGGCAGGTCTCCGCCACGGGTATAGGAGTGTCCCACGGCTATCTCTCCACCCAGGATATCCACGATATAATTGAGGTCGCTTCGGTGTTGCACGTGTGCCACCCAGGGTTTGTACCATTCAAACACCTGATCCCAGGGTGCTCCGTGGGTATTGTCCACATACAGGAAATCGCGCTGAAAGCGCCAGCCTTCGCGGTAGATTTGTTCCCATTCCGCCCTCGGGTTAATTTTAATTTTGAAGCCTGACAAGGCTTTCAGGCTCCCATCGCCCGATTTTTTAGCTCCCCCGTTGGTATCCACGATGCCCCAGTTGCCATTGGCTTGGTAGAGCAGCGATTTTCGATCCAGGGAAGTTACGGCTTGGTTGATGCCACTCAGGAACACTTCAGACTTTCTGTCTTTGAAGTCATAGCGGTGCAGGGTCATCCCGGGCGTGTTGGGGATACTTTCCATGTAAAACACGCGGTTTTCGGGTGCTGCGAGGAGACCGGTGTAGTTGCGCGCCGGAATGTCCACGGCCACCATTCGGTTCCACAGCCCTGCCTCGTCAATAACCACCGTAACAGGAGCAGATTTGTCTTGTTTTTCAGCAGCAGCAGCTTTGAGCGGTTCCTCGTCGCTGAGGGGCAGCAGGGGTGATTTGCCGGAAGCTGACAACACGGCGGCATAAAGATGGCGGGTAACGGGTCGGTCGTAGGCACTCATATCCAGCCAGCCGGAGCTCAGCCCGTAATTGGTGCTCGCAAGGAAGTACAGATACTGTCCCTGGGCATCCCACACCGGACTGATGGCATCGGCCATCCCATCGGTGATCTGTATTTTTTTGCCGCTTTCGACATGGTAAGCAAAAATGGCCTTAAACTGACTGTCCAGCAAGCGGGGATAGGCAATCCACTTGCTGTCGGGCGACCATTCCGGGTTTAGGCTGCGGTTGGGGTGCGCAAAGCGATCTGTATCGGCTATTTTGGCCTGGCCGCTTTCAACATGGATGACCCAAAGGTTGTAGTCGGTATCGGTGCAGGCAATGTGCTGTCCGTCGGGTGACCAGGCAGGCCGGAAAAAGAAAGATTTTACGGGAAGGTCAATGACCCGTGGAGCAGCGATGCCTTCCTGGTCGCTGATCATGAGTTGGTATTCGCCGGAGGCATCGGAAAACCAGGCGATTTTTTGTCCATCGGGCGACCACACCGCGGCGCGGTCGGCTGCTCCGGGATTGTTGCTCAGATTTCGAGCATCCCCCTCTGCTTTTGGCACACTGATGATCTCCCCGCGGTACTCAAACAAAGCGCGCTGACCGGTTGGAGACAGCGAAGGCTGCGTCAGGTTTCGCGCATTGACACTCACCCAACGATCCCTGGCCTGATGAAAATCGCCATTGACTTCGATGGCCAACTGGCGGGTCTGTCCGGTAGCCGGATCCAGCAAATGCAAGTATCCCCCCTGTTCATACACCAGCTCCTCCCCATTCGAATCCAGATTTTTAGCATCAAAATCCTTGTGAAAGGTCTCCTGTTTCAGGTCTTTGGACTGAGGGTCGTAAGACCAGATATTAGCCGCATAATCGCGTTCGGAAAGGAAAAACACCCGATTGCCGTGCCAGACGGGCTGGGTATGTCTTTCTCGGTCGGTCTGGGGAGTCATTTCCAGGGAAAAATCGTTCAGGTCGAGGATCCAGATCGGTTTGGCCTGGCCACCGCGATAATTGCGCCATTCGGGATCCCAGAAACCGATTTGTTGGTAGGCTATTTTTTTGCCGTCAGGCGAGATCCGTCCATTGACTGCACGGGGTACCGGCAGGGCTTCCGGCATTCCACCGGAGGGCGCGATGGCAAAAAGTCTGGACTCGCGGGTGGGTACGTTTTCGCGGGAAGACGCAAAAACGATTTTTTCCCCGTCAGGGGTCCATCCGCTCACCTCATCGGGAGCCGGATGCCAGGTCAGTCGTTGGGGTTCACCACCCGTCACCGGCATCACATACACATCGGAATTGCCATCGTACTCGGCGGTAAAAGCAATCTGTTTGCCATCGGGAGAAAAAGCGGGTCGCGATTCGGAACCCTCGTTGCTGGTGAGGCGCACGGCCACTCCGCCACCCTTTTCGACACGCCAAAGGTCATCGGCATGCACAAAAACGATGTAAGCATCACTAATAGCCGGTTCGCGGAGCAGCATGGTACCCTGGCCGGATGCCAAAAGCGAGCCTGTCAGCAACAGGCTCGGAAGCAATATTCTTTTCATGTTCGTGTAAATTACAGGTTTCCGGACACCTCCGGTAAAATCATTTCCTGCTCAATTTACACTATTCTTTTGGTTTGTGGAATTGCATGATTTGATCCATCACCTCGGACAACTGTTCGGCGCCGATGCGTTTGGACACGATCTCTTTGTTGCGGTCGAGGATATACAGCATGGGGGTACTCCGGATGTCGTAGAGCTGGCCATAGCGCGAACGGTTGTAGGGATCCACCGTATGGAGCCAATCGCCTATGCCCTGCTCCTCTACATAGTCCCAGCAACCGCCGATTTCGTCGGTATATTTGACACAGACGGCGAAGAGGGCCACGCCTTTATCTTTGAACTCCTCGTAAAATTCCTTCATGAAAGGAGTGGACTCCTTGCAATGGCCACAATCGTAGCGCCAGAAATACAAAATGGTATATTCCGCATTCACCTCGTGCAGGGACACGCTGGAACCGTCCTGTTTTTGCATCTCGATATCGGGGGCTTTTTTGCCAATCAGAAGCGGTTTGAGTTTGGCGGCGTTATCCACAATTTTATTCAGTTGATCCGGATCTGTCCAGGGCGCTCGTCCGCTCGCGTAGTACTTGTCCACCAGGTGCACATACACGGCATCCATGCCGACGATATTGGATCGGGCGTATTCATTCAGGAAATGGATCAGATAAAATTTGAAGGTCTCCTCTGCGGGTTGAACAGCGGAAAGCACATGGTCAATCGCCTGGGCAATCGTATCGGGGTGTCTTACCTGGAGTTGATTCACGTAGGTATTGATCCGACCAAACAAAAAGGGGGTGCGCAGCATGCGTGGATCGGCCAGATTCAGGTTGTCGAAGAAGTGCTGCTGCTGGTACCGCCAGCGCTGTGTTTCGATTTCCTCATTGCTGCCGCTGAACTCGGGCATTTCCACCGCGATATTCGCCTTCACAATCGCGGCGGTAAGCGTAGTGGGGTGGTTGTTCACCAGTGCCTCCTGATAAGCCACCACAGCCGCATCTATGGCTTCGAGTTTTTCCTGATTATTGGGTTCTTCTGCTTTGATTTTTTCTGATTCCTGGCGCTGCTGCGCCAAAAAAGCCAGGTAGCCAAAAAACAGGGCGTTGTCTGGCGCATTGGTAAGGGTCATGTCCTCGAAAAGGCGGTCTTTGGAAGTCGTGAACGAAAAATGCTGCTCTTCCGGGGTAATCAGCAACTGAAAATTGGCATTATCGGGTTTCAGGACAATCAGGTACATCCCCCCTTCCAGGACTTTCTCTCCTTCAAAAACGTAGGTGCCTTTGTCATTGCGGTAGGCGGTATCCTGCAGGTATTGTTTGTCGCCGTAATGAACAGCCAGGTACAATTCCGATTCGTTATATCCTTCGATCTGCGCTTCTATGCGGTGGCCGGTTTGGGCTTGGAGCCAGCAGGCCTGAAAAGCGAGCAGGAGGGTAATAGGAAGCAACTTCATGCGATTCGTTTTAGGTTCAGAAAAGTAACGCAGCTTATCAAACATTTGTTTTATGATGTCCTGCTTTGTCAAGATCTGGACACTGCCAGCAGGTACAGCACGGCCATCCGGATAGCGACTCCGTTTTCTACCTGTTGCAGGATAATGGAGTGTTCGGAATCTGCCACATCGCTGGTCAGTTCCACCCCCCGGTTGATGGGTCCCGGGTGCATGATGACGCGCGGACCGTCCAGTTCGTCCAGTAAGGCCTTATTCAACCCAAAATAGCGGGAATACTCGCGAAGCGAGGGGAAGTAGCGGATATTCTGGCGCTCCAGCTGGATGCGCAGCACATTGGCCACCTCGCACCACTCCATGGTTTCGCGCACATTGTAGGACACCTCCACGCCGAGTTCGGCGATATGTCGGGGGATGAGGGTTGGCGGGCCGCAAACCCGCACTTTTGCACCGAGTTTGGTCAGACAAAAAATATTGCTCAGCGCCACCCGGGAATGCAGGATATCGCCCAGAATGGCAATCCGCCGACCTTTCAGGTCTCCCAATTTTTCCTGCATAGAATACGCATCTAATAGCGCCTGCGTAGGATGTTCGTGGGTTCCATCGCCGGCATTAACGATACTCGCGTCTATGTGCTGGGCCAGAAAATGGGCTGCACCGGGTGCAGGATGGCGCATCACCAGCATATCCACCTTCATGGACAAGATATTATTGACGGTATCGAGCAGGGTCTCACCCTTTTTGACGGACGAAGAGCTGGCCGAAAAATTGATCACATCGGCCGACAAGCGCTTTTCTGCCAGTTCGAAAGAAATCCGCGTGCGGGTAGAATCCTCAAAAAACAAATTTGCGATCGTAATATCCCGGAGAGAAGGTACCTTTTTGATCGGTCGGTTGATCACCTCCTTAAACTCATCGGCCGTTTGGAAAATCAGCCGAATATCTTCCGGAGTCAGGTCTTTGATGCCCAGGACATGTGGGGTACTGAGTTGTTGTTTGAGGGTAGTCATGAATCGAATGCGCTATTTTTATCGGGAAAGATAAGAATTTTATTTTCCTCCCCGGCCGGATCCCATTGGACCTTCACGTAGGCCTCGTCCAGGGAATCTACCCGAAGCCCGATAAAATCGGCCTGTATGGGCAGGTGCCGATTAAATCGCCGATCCACCAGGGCGAGCAATTCCACCCTGGCGGGTCGGCCAAAATCGTTGAGGGCAGTCATGGCTGCCTGTACTGTTCTGCCGGTGTAGAGCACATCGTCCACCAACACGACATTTTTCCCATCTACGAGAAAATCCATAACGGTCTTGCTGGCAGCCAGGGGTTTGTCGCGGGTGCGGTAATCGTCCCGGTAGAACGTAATGTCTAGTTTGCCATAGTCGAAAGCCGAGTGGCCCAGAATTTCGTGGAGGCGTTTTTTCAGCACATCAGAAAGGGGAACGCCCCTGGGCTGAATGCCGATCAAACAAGTATTACGAAGATCGTCGAAGGTCTCGATCAACTGATAGCACAGTCGGTCAATCGTAAGCCTGAAACGGGCGGCATCCAGTATGACTCTGTTTTCTTCCATGGCCAAACACTTATTTTTGCTGAGCCTTCGCCCAGGAATCCTTCAAGGAAATCGTTTGGTTGAAAATAGGCTTTTCCGGGGTACTTTCCGCGTCTGCGCAAAAATATCCCTTGCGCATAAACTGAAAGCGTTCGCCCGGTGCAGCATCGCGCAATCCGGGTTCGAGCCAAGCCTGTGGAATGACCTCCAGGGAACCCGGGTTGACGAACTCCAGAAAATCGCGATCTTCGTGTCCGTCGGGTTCAGGATCGGTAAATAGCCTGTCGTACAAGCGGATCTCGGCACCGATCGCGTGGGGCACCGATACCCAATGCAGGGTTCCTTTGGCATTGATCCCCGAAGTATCTTCCCCGCTTTTGCTGTTGGGGTAATAGCGGCAGTACAGGGTAGTCACCTCTCCGGTATCCGGATCCTTTTCTACGCTGTCACAGGTAATAATGTAGGCATTTTTGAGTCGAACGTTGGCGCCCGGCGCAAGCCGGAAAAACTTTTTCGGCGGGTTTTCCATGAAATCTTCCCGTTCGATATACAATTCGCCGGAAAATGGAAGCTGTCTTGACCCCATGCTTTCATCCTCGGGATTGTTGATGGCCTCCAGCCACTCAGATTGTCCCTCCGGATAATTGGTAATCACCACTTTCAGTGGATCCAGCACCGCCATCACCCTGGAGCAGATCTGGTTCAATTCTTCGCGTACGCAAAACTCCAGGAGTTCGATCTCGATCAGGTTGTCGCGTTTGGCCACCCCTGCCCTTTCGCAAAATGCACGGATAGCGGAAGGCGGAAATCCCCTGCGGCGCATCCCTGCGATGGTGGGCATGCGGGGATCGTCCCAGCCGGACACAAACTGTTCCCGGACCAGTTTCAGGAGTTTGCGCTTGCTGGTGATCATATAAGAAACATTCATCCGGGCAAATTCGATCTGCCGGGAAGGGAAGATGTCCAGTTTTTCGATAAACCAGTCGTACAAGGGTCGGTGGTGGGTAAACTCCAGCGAACAAAGTGAATGGGTAATGCCTTCGATGGAGTCTGACTGCCCGTGGGCAAAATCGTACATCGGATAGATGCACCAGGCATCGCCCGTCCTGTGGTGATGAGCGTACTTAATCCGGTACATAATCGGATCCCGCATGTGCATATTGGGGCTGCTCATATCCCCTTTGGCCCGCAACACCCTTGCACCCTCCTCGAATTCTCCCTTGCGCATACCTTCGAAAAGCTGCAAGTTTTCTGCTACCGGGCGGTTGCGGAAAGGACTATCCTCTCCCGGACTCATCGTCGTGCCTTTCATCGCGGCGATCTGTTCGGCACTGGAATCATCCACGTAGGCCAGTCCCTTTTTGATCAAATCCACGGCAAAGTCATACAACTGTCCGAAATAATCCGAAGCAAAAAACTCCCGGTCTTCCCAATCGAAACCCAACCATCGGATATCGCGTTTGATGCTCTCCACATATTCCGTATCCTCGGTAACCGGGTTGGTATCATCGAAACGGAGGTTGGTTTTCCCTCCGTATTTTTGGGCTATTCCGAAATTCACCACGATCGCTTTCGCATGGCCGATGTGCAGGTAACCGTTGGGTTCGGGCGGAAACCGCGTCAACACCCTTCCGCCGTGCTTGCCACTCGCCATATCTTCCTCTACGATTTGCTCAATAAAATTGAGACTTTCCTTTTCTTTCATTCCTGTTGACATACCTTGAATTTTATGTACTAGAATTACATCCGTTCGGGCATCTCGATGCCCAACAAATCCATACCTGTCTGCAATACCCCTGCAATAATCTGACTCAAAATCAACCGGAAGGCACTTGCTCCCGGAATATCTGCTTTCAGGATGGGGAAATCGTGGTAAAATTTATGATAAGACTTGGCCAGATCGTAGCAATAGTTGGCAATCACGGAGGGGTCATAAGCCTCTGCTGCGGTCTTTACCTGGGTCGGAAAATCATACACCATGGCAATCAGTTGCTTCTCTGCCACATCCAGTGCCACGTAGCGATCTGCCTCCGAAAGATCTGCGGTAGCTGCTTTTCGAAGTACAGACTGTATGCGCACATAGGCATTCTGGATGTAAGGACCTGTTTGTCCTTGCATATCTACCGACTCCTTCGGGTCAAAAACCATCCGTTTGCGGGGATGGACTTTGATGATAAAAAACTTGAGGGCTGCCAGTCCGATTTTTCGGATAATTTCGTCGCGCTCGGCTTCAGGTAAGGCCTCCAAGGCACCCCTTTCCAACGAATTGCCCCTGGCCTCTCCGATCACTTCTGCCATCAGATCATCTGCATCCACTACAGTTCCCTCCCGCGATTTCATTTTGCCGGTAGGCAGATCCACCATACCATAGCTCAAGTGAAACAATCCGTCCGCATAAGGCTCTCCGAGGCGTTTGAGGATCTCGAAAAGGACTTTGAAGTGGTAATTTTGCTCGTCGGCCACCACATAGACCATGCGATTTACGCCAAAATCCTGATAACGAAGCCGGGCAGTGCCCAGATCCTGGGTCATGTACACGGAAGTTCCATCGCTCCGCAGCACCAGTTTGTGGTCCAGTTTGGCATCTTCCAGGTCTATCCAGACCGACTGATCCGGCTTTTGGTAAAATACCCCGGCATTCAGCCCATCGTTGATGATATCTTTGCCCAGCAGGTAGGTATTGGACTCGTAGTACAGTTTATCGAAGCTCACGCCCAATCGCTGATAGGTCTCATTGAAACCGGCATACACCCAGGCGTTCATTTTTTCCCAGAGGGCCACTGCAGCAGGATCTCCCGCCTCCCATTGCAACAGCAGGTTTCTTGCTTCCTTTCCCAGGATGCTGTAGTCGTTGAAATAGTCGTTCTTATAGGCCTTAAAAAAACTGTCCCGATCCAAATCTGCCTCTTTTCGCGCAGCATACACCTGACTGGCCTCCTCGCTCTCCTGCCAGGATTTGTACTCCTCCTGGAATTTTTGTTCAAACAGCACATAATAATCGCCTACGAAATGATCGCTTTTGATTCCTGTGGAAGCAGGTGTGCGCCCCTCCCCAAACTTTTCCCAGGCCAGCATGCTCTTGCAGATCGCGATACCGCGGTCGTTGACAATCTGCACCTTCACCACCTCATAGCCGGCAGCCTGAAGCAGTCGGGAAGTGGACCAACCGAGCAGGATATTGCGGATATGTCCCAGGTGGAGCGGTTTATTGGTATTCGGCGACGAAAACTCCACCATGACCTTTTGACCGTTGGCAGGCAAATAGCCGTAATGAGGATTGTCACGGGTCTGCATCAAAAAGCGATGCCAAAATCCATCGGCCACTACGAGGTTCAAAAACCCCTTCACTACGTTGAAAGCCTCCACTTCCGGAAGGTTCGCCACGAGGTATTCGCCGAGAATAGCACCCACCTGTTCAGGCGATTTTTTGGTAGTTCGGGTAAACGGAAACGTCACAATGGTATAATCCCCCTCAAACTCTTTGCGGGTCACATTCCAGGTAATGTCAGTCGTGGAGACATCCAGTTCGAAATGCTCCTGCAGCCCCTTTCGGACAGCTTCGAGCAGGATATCCACGATGTTCAGACTTTTGGTCGCTTGCATAATTTTATTTTGAAGCCACAAAGGTAAGCTTTTGCCACCAAAAATTAGTAAGTGCAGAGAGGAAGTTTGGAGAATTTTGGAGGGAAAAAATTATTTATTTTGTTGATTTATAACACTTTAAGCTATAGGTGCAAGGCACCTTAAAGTGCCTTGCACCTAGATTACCCCTATTAATTCCCTGGCTATCCAAAAAGTAACCACAATCCTGCCCCTATTTTAGGGTGTTTATTAGGTATTGGCAGAAGTACTTGACGGGGCGGGTATTACAGGTCTAAAAAAGCTAAAAATGGTCGTTCCGTAGTTGCGGGACTGCACAAAAGCCGGATGCTGTTCGAAGTTGTGGTTGGGATTGTGTTCGAGTACCAGCAACCCATCGGGTTTGAGCAATTGTTTCGACAAAATCATATCCGGGATATCGTCCAGCCAGGGAAGGCCATAAGGAGGGCCGGCAAAAATATAGTCAAAGGACTCCTGGCACTGGCCGATAAATTTGGCCACATCCATGTGGACGATGCGCAGTTCGTCCGTAATATCCAATATTTCTGCTGTTTTTTTCACAAACTTGACTGCGGGAACAAATTTGTCCACATAGGTCGCCTTGGAGCAGCCCCTGGAGATGAACTCATAGCAATGATTGCCGGTTCCTCCAAACAAATCCAGCATCTCCAGTTCCTCGATGTCCAACAGGTTCTGCAACATATTGAACAAACCCTCCTTCGCAAAATCGGTCGTCGGACGCGTTGGCCAGTTTTTGGCAGGGGGCGTAAAGCGGCGCCCTTTGAATTTTCCTCCAATAATCCTCATAAGGGGCAAATTAGGTATGATGCGACACGCACAGCAGGTCGAAAAGCTGCGACAGCGGAATCCTGCTGCCCTGCGCGCCGAAAGTCGTGGAAAAAGGATATTCGATCGGTTGTAAGTGAGACAGGTAGGCGGTAAGCAGGCGAAACCCCGAATGATCGCCTCCGGAATACCCCGACACATACACCGGATCTGTGTCCGGACGCATGTCGAACTGCTTCATCGCCAGTAAACAATAATGCAACAGATCATTTTCGCCGGATAGCATATAGTAATTGTGCAGGCGAAGCTGGGAGCCTTCCAGCAGCGTAAGAACCAGATATTTGTGATGAAGATGGACAAACAATCGCAGGCTACGACCCGCCAGCGGAAGCGACAGCAAAGCATCGAGATAAGCCGCAGAAAAAGGAAGTATCCGCGCCTGCGGAAAAGGAAGGGAAAGCAAAAAGTGCAAACCCTTGTCCAGGGCAAAAACCCCGGTAGCCGCCAACCGCGACAACTTGTGCTCGAACAAGAGATCATCGGCTCCCACTGCTTTTGTCAAATTCCTGAAATACAACGACTTGTCTTCCGAAATTAACAAACTGTTGGGAACAAGGGTGAATAGCGGGGAAAACCAGGCGAGGACCACCCGCTCCCAGGGCAAACTCAGCCAGGAGTGGTTGCTCATCAACTGATTGAACAAACGACCAAATACCATAGGATCACCCGTAGGATTGTCCAAGGACACCTTCTTGGCCAATTGCAATTCACCGGCAGCACCATGTACCATAAATGCAAAACTGTCCATCCCAGCCAGGATGGACAGTTTGCAAGTATCAGTTTTTTTTGAATCAAATGATGCTTCTATGAAATCATATCCGATCATTCCCAGTTTCCAGACAAGTTAGGTGCGTTGAGGTTACCAAACTTAATAATGCTGTTCGGGTCGTACGACTGATCGTACCGCGCATAGCGCTTGTCGGCAAATTTGCCCATGAAGAGACTTCTTCTGGCACCCACCTCACAAACCGGAACCTCTGTACTCTGATATGTAATCACATCAGCAGCAATGCCGAAGGTATCTACAGGGCCGCCATAAGGTACATACTTCAAAGAGTCGAGCGACATACCTATGGCGCGGATAGAATCTATCGCACGGGTATAAGTAGTGTCGTAAGTGATCTCCCCGGTGAAGTTAGGATCATCCGGGTCACCGATTACCGCTACAATCATGAAACTGTCATTCTTGAGCACATAAGAAAGCGTATCAAAGGAATTGGCATAGATGCCGGTGATACTGCGGAACATTTCCTGCGCGTTTCGGATCTCAATTAGCTTTTCGACCACAGCACGCTCTCTCTTCACCCTTACTTCTTGGAATTCGATGGGTTCACGGATACTGCTGACCAACACCCAGACAAGTCCAACAATTATCGCAGCGAGAATCAAGTTGATAATTAATCTCATTTTCGGTCTGTTTTGATGCAATAATAAGGTTTTTATTTTAAATGTTTTTCCAGAATGATGCAATTTTAGTACAATTAGCGGACTTAGTGAAACAAAGCGATTACTTAATTTAAGACCCCGCCCTGCTCGATCCCGATTTGCCCCGAACCACACACCGCCCATCGCATTGGGCGCCGATTTCTACAACCAGCACATCAGCGCTGATATCCCCCTCTATCCGGGCAGTTGCAGCCAACTGTAAAGTGCCCTGAATTCGAATATTACCCAGGATTTCTCCCATGACTACACCCTCCGCTGCCTCTACATTCCCCTCTACCCGAGCATGCGTTCCCAGTACTAGTTTTTTTCCGCAGGAAAGATTACCAGTTATCCTGCCATCCATTCTGGTATTTTCAGCGACTTTGAGGTCGCCCGATATGGTAGTGCCCTGAGCCACCAAACAACTGCCCGAATTTTCCATGGGTTATCCCGGATTTTATTTACGCATGCATTGCCTTATCTTTGTGCTGAGCTAAAAATAGAAATTTTTTGATTGACAGCCTATTTATACAAAAAAAATGAGCATTGCGATTTTGGCGATAGAGTCTTCCTGCGATGATACTGCGGCTGCAGTGGTGCTGGACGGGCAGGTGCGCAGCAATATTGTGTCGAGCCAAGAGGTACACCGATTGTACGGCGGAGTGGTTCCCGAACTGGCTTCGCGTGCACACCAAGAGTATATCCTGCCCGTGGTGCAACTGGCGCTGGAAAAGGCAGGTATTTCAACGCGGGATTTGAGTGCAGTGGCTTTTACCCGAGGTCCCGGACTGATGGGGTCCCTGCTGGTTGGACTTTCGTTTGCCAAAGGGCTTGCCCTGAGCCTGCAAATTCCCCTGATCGAAGTGCACCACATGCAGGCCCATATCCTGGCGCATTTTATAGAGGATCCTCAACCTAATTTCCCCTTCCTCTGTTTGACCGTCTCCGGTGGACATACCCAAATTGTGGTGGTGCGGGACTACCTCGACATGGAACTGATCGGGCAAACGCTCGACGATGCAGCAGGGGAAGCCTTCGACAAAACCGGTAAAATGCTTGGACTACCCTATCCGGCAGGCCCGGAAATTGATCGGCTGGCGCAAAAAGGACAACCTTGCTTCGCTTTTCCCGAGCCTTCCGTGCCCGGACTGGATTTTAGTTTCAGCGGACTCAAAACGTCTATCCGCAATTTTTTGCTGAAAGCAGAAACGGCAACGCCCGGGTTTAAGACCGACCGCCTGCCCGATATCTGTGCGTCTGTTCAACACAGCATCGTGGGCATCCTGCTCCATAAACTGGAACAAGCCGCCAACCAAACCGGCATCCGGGAAGTTGCGATCGCAGGCGGCGTGTCAGCCAATAGCGAACTCCGCAAACAGCTCATTCAACTCGGCAAAGAAAAACAATGGGAGGTTCACATCCCCAAAATGGCTTATTCTACCGATAACGCAGCTATGATCGGCATTACGGCACATTACAAATTCCAGCAGGGCTTGTTCGCGCCTCAATCGGTAGAACCCCTGGCACGTTGGCACCTGTAAGCGCGGCTATATACTTTCCAACAGCCGCTTTTTCATTTGCTCAAATTCTTCCTCGGTGATGATGCCTTCTTTGCGCAGTTCGTTGAGGTCGCGCAGGCGATCCATGAGTACACTGGACGTTTTTTGACCCGTTCCGGCCTGCTTTTGACTGACCTCGGGCTGACTTTCCTCCTTGGTTTTCCGGGCAAGATCCTCCGCTACTTTTTTGCCCTTCTCGAATTTTTCCTGATACATTTTCTTGAGGCGCGCCGGATCAAAGTCGAGAATGGTTCCCCCCGATTCGAAGTGCTTCTTGAATACTTCCCCCAGTGCATACGTAGAGGCTCCTGCAAATATCGAAATCGTGACTCCCCCGAGGATGCTTCCCAGACCGGGTACGAGTTTGACTAAACTGCCGGCACTTACCCTGGCCAAGGTGGAACTCGTCAGAGAGGTCACCACTGCTTTGCCCTGGGTTTGCTGAAAATCCACGTCGTAAGCCTTGCACAACTGTCGGATCATGTCCAACTGAAGGGCGCTGACGGCGAAAATATCTGCAATCAACACCGGAATAAATCCCGCTCCCATAGCCCATACTACATGGTTGCGGATGATGGTATCGGCGTGTTTATTGCGTTCGGTTTTTTGATCTGTTGTCATAATTTGCTGGGTTGTTTTGGATAAAATTAGTGCATTGCCGAATAACATACCGTTTTTTTTCGACCTGCCGGTTTACCTGACCGACAATCGGATGCCCGCCGTGTGGGCCACAAACTCAGGAGCGTACATGCTCTGAATCGTGGTCAACCCTCCGGAAAAATCTCCCTTGTGGGTGACGACCAGCTGGTATTCAAATACATGCTTCCCACGGGGCAAGTATTCGATAAAAAAGTCCGTGGCCGTGTCCCGTACTTGTCGGTAGTACCCCAAACCCTGGCGCCATTCATACCCGCTTAGCAACTCCCCAGGCTCTAATCCCGCCGCACGGGTATCCTTGAGGTGGATGTACTCCATGTCGCGATCCGTTTGTATGACCAGGCGCACCAACAGTCGGTCACCCGGCTGCAACGCAGCACCATCCTCAAGCGGCACCCCGGTTTCCCCGGCATCGGAACTTTTCAGGCGGTACAGCGATTTGCCAAGCTGCAAAGCCGTCCCTGCTGCGCTGGTGATCTTGTCAAAGTCCTCGAAATACTGCCAATACACCGCACCCCAGGCAGGCGAAGTTCCCGCATTTTTCCAGTTGCTGGATCCCAATTCGGGACGAAAATCCGCAGCCGACCAATCCGCACTAAAATACCCCGTGCCCGCTTCTGCCGATGCCCGTGCCGAATCCAACTGCTCTTGGTAAACGTCAGGCGCCGCATCCGGAAATTCCAGCTCCACGCCGCCCGAAGGGCGCACCCAGTCCCTGCCTTCGTAGAGCAAGGCATACACCGCAGCAGCGGTAGATCGCGTAGAGTGCCACTGTTTGACCCGCTTGTTGTGCAACAACCACAAACGCATGTCGTCCAACTCATTCGGGGCGGCTCCGGTTTCGGCAAACAAACTGATCAGAAAAGATTGGGTCTCGATGGGATCCTGGTACCAAAAGTATCCCGGGGTATATTTCCAATACATGCCGGCTTCCTCACTGCTAAAAGATTGCTCCCGAAGCGCTTGCATGATTTCACGGACTACTTTTTCCCGTTGCTTCACCTGCATCGTCCAGGCTATTAATCCCATTTCGTAGATGCCCTTCTTGGGCCAGTATTTTGCTGCCTGTGCCAGGAAAAAGTCGTACGCAGCTCCCGGCTTTCCGGGCGCCCAGGCATCTGCCTGAGTCCTCACAAAAAGATAATGGATCATCAGCGCACTTAGGTGGTCCTGCTTGAGATAGCCCGAACGCTGCTTTTTTGCCCGTTCCCGAAGTTCGGCATAATAGGCCTCCGCCGACTGATCCACATACGTAATGGCTTTTTCCAACATGCGCACCAGCGCTCCTTTGTCCAATTCCTGCAGCAGCCCCATGTTGTCGAGCCGCAAAAAACCTTCGATCAGGTACTGGGTGATGTGCCAACTTTCAGGGCCGCCGGGAAACCAAGGGAAGGCTCCGGACTCCAGCTGTCGTTCTGCGATCTTGTCAAAAATTTCCCGCATGTCCGCATTGCTTTGCTGTACATCGAGAAATTTGACCAGATCCGCCGCTACCTGACTTTCCCCGCCGGCATCCAACACCCAGGGAGTTTCTGCCAGAATATTCATTTTGAGCGTTTCTCTGAGCTGAAGGGGACTCAGCAAAGTACTTCCCTCCTTTGCCCGCGCTTCCACACCTGCCCGGATCGCCGGGTTGGCCTCCAGGATGCCCTGCCCCACACGCTGCGCAAAGAGTTTGTTGAACAACTGCTCTGTGCAGTCAAAGGGATAGGCATTGAGATAAGGCAAACTTTGTATGGCATACCAGACCGGATTAGGGGTCGCTTCCAGCGAAAACCGGTGCATGGCAAAGGTAGCCGATTGCTGCACCTCCGTAAGCCGCTCGGTGCGCAATTGCTTTTCCTGTCCGGGTCGGAGAAAAACAGGCTGACTTTCCGTGATTAAGGTTCGGTTGCTCAAAATGGGGATCTGGTTGCGCTCTCCGTCGGAAAAATTGCCGGCACGGGCTACCATGTCGTATTGCAGCACGAGGTCGGGGTTGTCCGGTACCTCAATTTCCCACTCCACCCACACCGATTCACCCGGCTGACAGGTAAAAGGCTTTGTTTTTTGGGTCACCCCAAACAGACTGTCCAGGGAGCTCCCATTCAGGGCATGGACCAATGACAGACCGGCATTTCCCGACAAGGCCGTTTCGTGCTGGTTGCTGATTTTGGCTCCCAGCATCATGCGGTCGCCCGTGCGGAGAAATCGCGGGGCAAGCGGAACGACCATCAGCGGCTTTTGGGTGACGATTGTCCGACTGGCTGATCCCAGCTTTAGGTCAGGGGTATGCGCCAGCGCAAGCAGCTTCCAGCGGGTAAGGGCCTCATTGATCACAAATTCATAAACGATCCTCCCCGTGCTGTCACTCCGCAACGCAGGTTCAAAAAAGACCAGTTCGTTCAGATTTTCCCGAAGGGATATGTTTTCCAGATCAGGCTCCGGACTTACTTCGTCCGAGGCGAGATTGTAAGCCTCTAAATTTTCTGCCTTCATGCCTTTCATCATCACAGACACCTCCTCAAAAGTCTCCGGATCATTGACGCGCACAGCCGCAGCAGGCAATGCATAGGCAATGAAATCGCGGTAGTACCAGGAAGGGATGCCCGGAAGGGGGCTATAGTCGGGGTAAGAGGGGTAGGGAACCGGGGCTGCACCCTGGTACTCACTATTGTAATAGCTAGACAAGAAGTTGAAATCAAACCGCAGGTTGGAAAGTCCTCTCCCCCCCTGCGCGGTATAGAGCTGGAGCGGCCAATCATGTGGCGCAAATACATCCAAAGAGGCATCGTATAAGGTAGCAGCCAACTCCGCCGCTACGGGTTTGCCATCGGCGTCCAGGATGCTGATTTCCCAACGTTCCCTCTCGCCGGGTTTCAATTTGTCCCGAAAACTGTGCCACTCGATGGCCAATTGTTTGTTGGTCCAAGGCACCCGAGCCTCCTGCGCAAAATTGAATACCCGATTGTGCCGGAAATAAAAACCTTCTGCGGTGACATTCCCGCGGTCCGACTCCATCACCGGATGTCGAAAGGTATAGGCGGGCAGAGCCGTTTGCCAGCCGGAAAGCCATAAGCTGTCCGGATTGCTGATCAGGTAAAAAAATCGTTGCCCCGGGTTTCTGCTGAAAAAAGAGAACGCTACCGTGTCACCCGGCTGGAAAGTACCGGTTGGGTTGGGGATCAGGGCAGGCTGGGCAGAGGCAATGTTTCCGGCTGCAAGGTCGGAAACCGTAAAAAAACGTTCCGTGGTAAGGGTATCCCCATCAGACAGGGCTACGTGCAACAAAACCTTGTACTGACCCGGCACCCAGGTATCGGTGGCTACTTCCCGGAGCAAATCGGACCTCCCGGACAAGGTTTGCGCAAGGACTTTTTCCCGAAGGGGATACAAAGCAGGAAAGGCTTCCCAGCCCCAGGCGAAGTGGGGGAACCACTGCCGGAAGGTGTCCTGTGAATATAGATTTTGATCGGGAAGCGGCCACAAGCGCTCGACCTGGACATGCAGCGGAGCTTCCAGGCGGTAAACCTCCAGATCGGCGGGCAGTGCAACAGCTTGTCCCTCCGAATTGCGCATGTCCAAAGACAAGCGCAAGGGCTCCCCCACAAAAGCATGCGGTGGCACCTCCAGTCGGACTTCCAAGGCACTTCGACCAACGCTTATATGTTTGGTCGCTGTGTGGGTCTCCCCACTGATGTCCGTCACCGTCACCACCACCTCGAAATCGTAGGCATCCGGAGCGTATTTTCCGGTAGCAGGAGGCGCAAGGGCGGGGAAATTGAGCCGAAAATAGCCCGAAGCATCCGTGATACCGGTACCGGAAGCCACTACCTGGGAGCTGGCCTGCCGGAATCGGCTGATGTAAACATCAAACCACCAGGGGCGGAACACATAAGCGGGGTTGCGCCTGACCTGATATACCACCTGCGCGTCCCCCACCGGCTGACCGGAATAGGCGCTGGCTACGCTGCTTACTTCAATGGAATCGCCCAATTGGTACAAGTCCTCCACCGCATCGAAGGTAATTTCATAGGTAGGACGCTTGTAAGCTTCCACGCGGAAGGACTTCCCGTACCAGGAAGACTCGGTCCTCAGGGAATATTCACCCAATAATCCGGACTGGGGAAGGTCGAAAAACCCATGAAAAGTGCCAAAATCTCCGGTGATAAAGGTTTTTTGGGCAAGCGCCTGTCCGTTGGGATCTATCAGACTCACCACAACCTCCCGCTGGGTAACGATGGCAGGCGCGTTGGGTTTGGTGGTTTCCAAGACCAGACCTTTAAAATACACCTGTTGGCCGGGACGGTAAATCGCCCGATCCAGGAACAACCGGGTCTCGTAATCCGGTTCCGGATCCCCGGAATAAGTGACCTCCTCCTCCACATCCAGGTAACGCGGATGCAACTGGCGTCGGTCGGCTCCCTTTTCCAGCACCATGGTGTAGTACCCGCTGGGCAGTTCTTTCGGAAGGTGGATAAGCCCCTCGGCATCACTTGTCCAGGTGCCGGCAATTGCGGTTTCGCGCAGAAGGGTCAGTTTGGCGCCTTCTACCGGATCCCCACTGGACCGATCCACCACAAAAACCGTTTGGCGGAACAGTTCGGACCTGTTGCTATGTGCCAATCCCAGGCCGGACACGCTAAAACTGACTGCCGCATATACCGAATCGCTGCCCTGCTGGATTGCAACCAGGGTATAATGCCCCACGGGCAAGGGTTCGACCGCAATTTCGGTTTCGTGTTCCTGATAATCATCCGACGCCGGCAGCTCGAGCGACCAGCGCGCCTGAACCGGGTAATTTTGCTTGTTCAGGTGCCGGCGGATCGGCAACTTCAAGTCATACAACGGAAATTCAGGTTCCGTTTTCAGCAGTACCAGATCCAGGCCGCTCAAGTTTCGGTAGGCTACCTTTAATAAGGCATGTTTTTCGGGCAGATAGACCTCCTCCGCGGTCAAACGCATACGGGCCTGCGTAATTTGATCCTGCAAAGCCCTGCACTGCCGTGCAGAAAAAGTGTCCGGGTAAAAGGACAATACATATCGGCACCAGCGCATCGCTTCCTTCCATGCTGCACGAGCAGGTGTCTGCAGCGACTCGATAGCCTCCAGCGGGGAAGCCTGATAAGTTTCGCCCTTTCGGTGATAAAACAAGGCGAGTTTGGCCGCTACAGCAGCAGACGCCACTGTGCCCTGGTGCAGCTCGAACAACTCCTGCAGGGCTTTTTCATAATGGACTTCCTTGGCTTCTGAACTGCTGTTTTCATAAGCAAAAGCCAAACGCATCAGATCAACTGCTACCAAATGTTCGGGAGCGCTCCCCTCCTGCAGGCGAGCCAGATATTGTTGGTACAGCTGCAGCGCTTTTCTTTTGTAGGACAGGCTGTCGCGATCGGGAAAGGCATACTTTGTAAACACTGACACCGGCGCAAAAGCCTCCGGCTGATCCAGAACAAACGCATAGGAAGGTTCGGTCAGGTAACTGCGTTCATCGCTGAAATGGCTGATCGCACGATAATGGAGGAAATCGCCCAAGGTGGGAAACTGATGCCGGGTATCCGTGGGAACATCCAGTAAAACAGAAAAATCGGACAGCGGAACATCCCATATCCGGGTATCCTCGAGAGAAGCGGCGTAGGTCTGATGAACGACCTGTGACCAGTCTGCCAACGTCCAGGACGCCAGGTCGGCTGAAGGCTCCGCACTCAGGGTAGTCCGGTCGGAAAGCTCGTAAAGATGATCGCTCAGGTATTGTTGGTAATATTGCCCCAACAGCGACAGCAGCACGGCGCGTGCCGGGAAAGCTGCCTCCTGCGCTGCGAGGGCGAGATCGGGCAAGGCAGTCAGCAGTCCGTCCTCGCTGTAATACGCATCCAGCAAAAACAGACCATGGGTTGCCCGCACCTGTTGCGCCGGATGATTGTCCTGCACCGACCTGTCTATCAGTTCCTTTAGTTTTTCGCGCGCAGCGCGGTATTGACCCTTCTCCCCCATCTCTTCGATGAGCTTCCAGGTAGGCGCATAGCCGGGCTGGGCCGACACTTTGCCCAGACAACAAAAAGAGAGCAATAGAACGGAAACGCCAAAAAAGGACAACTGAAAGCTATTCATGGGATACCTATTTATATCTTAACTTATCCGGGAAGAAAAAAATTATCTGAGGTATGATTTCCTTTTACCCCTTTTGTGCGATTGCGCAAATGTGCAAAACGCGCGATATCCACTTCTTTATCCAGAGGACTTCCACCCAGCAGGTGAGCACACAGATGTGCAGCCCAGTAAGGCGCGAGGGAAGTCCCTTTGGTTCCCAGGCCATTGAACAACCATACCTGTGGAGCATCTGGGCTGGAACCCAGAAATGGTCGCCTGTCCCGAACGGTAGGTCTGACCGCGGCCCGATGGTCCAAGATCTCAAAGGGTATCTTCAACAGCCCGGATAACTGTTGCTCCAGGTAAGCTCTCCCCTCCTCCGTCGGTAAAAGGGTTGTCCAGTTGCGAAAGTACGTCGTGCCTATCCAGTACAGGTCACCGCCCATAGGCACCACAAAAATTTGCTGCTTGAGCAGTTTGTCGAAATTCGCATCGGGAATCCGCACCAACAGCACTTCCCCTTTGTCCCCGTGGAAGGGAAGAAAATCAAAAAAAGGATTGTCTTTGGCTCGGTAGCCCTCGCAAAAAATGATTCCCTTTGCTCGGATACCCGCATAAGACACCCCGGTGGACGTTAGCTCGAGCTGGGAATGGTCAAAGGCCATCGGGAGCAGCCGCGACGCTTGACTCAGGTAATCCCGGTAGGCTGCAATCAGGGTCGCAATGTCCACCCGCATACCCTCACTGCATTCGCCGTACGCATAAGCCGGATGAATTTTGTCGGTATAAGCACCCGGATCGGCCTCATCCATCAGATAGCGTTCGTACTCCGGGTCGGCGCTGCGCAGCAACCAATCGTTGAGTTCTTTCACCGAACCTATTGCACGCAGGATGGGATACTCGAACACCAATTTACAGCTGAGTAACTCCTCCAACGCAGTATATGTTTTTCGCGCAAACGGAAGCAGGGTATCAATTTTCCAGGACTTCACATACCTGCGACCGGTCACCGGATTGATGATCCCCGCGGCCACGGAAGAGGCTGCATGTTCGATACCGGCATCTATGACCAGGCTATTCCGACCTGCCTCTTGCAGCATGTAGCTCATTAAAGTCCCCGCCAATCCCTGGCCTACGATCAAATAATCCGTTTCCTGTGTCATGCAATAAGGTTTGAAATATAAATTACCAAAAAAAAAGAAAGCTGGCAACAAAATATAAAATCATTAACTTGGGGAGTAAACAAAACGAACTTGCTATTATGAATCTTTCTACCCTCGACTGGTCTATCATCATCGGTTTTTTTATCCTTTCCCTGGCCATAGGCCTGATCGTTGCCCGCCAATCCGGTAAAAGTTTTTCGGAATTCTTTCTATCCGGCAGGGGTATGCCCTGGTGGTTGCTGGGAATTTCCATGGTTGCGACGACCTTTTCGGCAGACACCCCCAACCTGGTCACGGATATTGTCCGCAAAAACGGAATAGCGGGCAACTGGGCCTGGTGGGCATTTTTGCTTACAGGTATGTTAACGGTATTTGTCTATGCCAAGTTGTGGCGCCGCTCGGGGGTTCTTACAGACCTGGAGTTTTATGAAATCCGATACAGCGGGAAGGCTGCGGCTATCCTTCGGGGCTTCCGCGCCATTTACCTGGGCTTCTTTTTCAACATCATGATTATGGCCACAGTCACCCTGGCAGCCATCAAAATAGGAGGTGTCATGTTAGGGTTTTCCCCTTTCAAAACGGTATTTCTGGCTTCGGTGATCACGGTTCTCTATACTTCCTTAGGGGGATTGCGAGGAGTTATCCTGACGGATTTTTTCCAGTTTATCCTGGCGATGGTAGGACTGATCTGGGCGGCGGTAGTCGTCGTCAACCTACCCGAGGTGGGGGGACTGGACAAATTGCTCGCGCATGAGAATGTACAGGGCAAACTGAATTTTCTGCCCGATTTCAACGATCCCGCAATGCTGGTTCCGCTATTCATCATTCCGATTGCCGTGCAGTGGTGGAGCGTCTGGTATCCAGGCGCAGAACCGGGTGGCGGGGGATACATTGCCCAGCGCATCCTTGCGGCAAAAAACGAAAAGCACGCCATTGCAGCTACCCTGCTGTTTAACCTTGCCCATTATGCCCTTCGACCCTGGCCCTGGATCCTCATAGCCCTGGCTTCCCTGGTGGTATTTCCCGATTTGCAAAGTCTCCAGGCTGCCTTTCCCCAGATAGATGCTCAGGTCATCAACGACGACCTTGCCTTTCCTGCCATGTTGACCTACCTCCCATCTGGTTTGTTGGGGATCGTGGTAGCTTCGCTCATCGCAGCTTACATGTCCACCATTTCTACCCAGCTCAACTGGGGCTCTTCTTATTTGGTCAATGATTTTTACCGCAGGTTTATCAAACCCGATGCTTCGGACAAACAACTGGTGGGCATCGGCCGTCTCGCAACCGTGCTGATCATGATCTGCTCCGGCGTGCTTGCCTTGTACCTCCAAAATGCCCTGCAGGCCTTCAATATTTTGCTGCAAATCGGTGCCGGTACGGGACTGCTGTTTATCCTCCGCTGGTTCTGGTGGCGCATCAACGCCTACAGCGAACTCGCCGCTATGGGTGTCTCTTTTGTGGTAGCCCTCTACTTCGAACTGGTCTATACCGGCGATATGCCCGATCACTTGCGGCTGCTGACAGGCGTAGGCATCACTACCGCCGGATGGGTACTGGTCACCTTCCTTACTCCTGCTTCCAAACAAAGCACCCTCATCTCCTTTTACCGACTGATCAAACCCCATGCCGCCGGCTGGCAGCCCGTTATCCGCCAGGCTGTCGCCGAAAAACAACTCGATGCCGGACACCAGCCGGTCACCGGCAAACTGCCCCTGGAAATCATGAGTATGGTAGCCGGTTGTTTTGCCGTGTACGGCGCCTTGTTCGCAACCGGTTTTTTCCTCTACGGACAAACCGGCCCGGGATGGATTGCCACTGGTACAAGCGCCCTCGCTGCTTTCATCATCTTCCGAAACTGGAAACAGGTGCTTTAAGGAAATGTTAAAATTTTTGGTTTTAACTTAAACAAATACAAACATTTTTTCGATAGGGCGATCTTTTCAGGGGTTCGCAGTGTTAAACTGTTGAATTAAGGCAATAATTATTAACGAACATTGTTCTGTTATTGTGTCAAACAAAAAACAATTGTTCAGGAATTGGCAAAATTTCGTAAATTTGTTTCTGTTACGACAGCAACAAATTTGGTGTCAAAAACGCCTATAAAAACAAACAAAAATTGCTTGCAACCATGAAAAGATCGCTTAAAAGAAGACTTTTACGATCCAGGATCGCACTCAACCAAACTATTCACACCATTCTGAATATTAATAAAAAACGCAAGAACCTCCAGTTTCAGGAGGATACCAGGCAGCAGCAGGACAAGTTGAACGAGGAGTTGAAGTTGCTGAACAAACTGGCGGTGCACCAGCAACTGCTCATCAAAAAATACGAACGGGAGTTGTCGCTCAACCTCGAACCCGCAACGGAGCGACCGTTTCAGGGGGAATAATCAGGCCAGCAGTTTATCATCCGGCAGACAAAACCATATTTTTGGGGTAGCGCCCCAAAGACCCAAAGCAGCGAGGGGCTTCACCGCCTCGCTGACATATTGCACCCTTTCAGGGCTTGTAGTGACGCGCTTGTACGATGGGCTACACCCATCGCTGACAGATTATGCCCTTTCAGGGCTGTTAAAACTCCACGGATGAAATTACCGGTCTGGTTAGGCAAGATTACTTGTTTCAAATAATATATTCATAATCAATATATTACTGCAAGGGTATATTGCATACCAGCAATTTCTCATGTGGCATTTTTTGATCAAATTCAAAATATTGCGGGCGTAGAAACCTATATTTTTGGGATAACCACCCGAAGCAGCGAG
>JANQWK010000073.1 GCA_030729925.1 Saprospiraceae bacterium | reverse complement strand
CCTGTCCCTACTTTGTGGAAATCCATCTTTAATCTGTGCCCATCTGTGGATATCTATTAAGGTGCTTCAAGTTCAATTTCCACCTGGCCGGCTTTGTCGTCCCGCAAAAAACTGACGGTCACCCGGTCTCCGGCTTTGTATTTTTCAAGCGCCAGCACCAAATCGGAGTACGACAGGATGGGATCTTTGTTGATCCCCGTGATGATATCACCCAGGACAATCCGCCCGTTTCGGTCTCTCCGGGTGGGGAGGATCCCTGCTTTTTCCGCAGGACCATTTTCGCTGACGCGCAAAATCAGTACCCCTTTGATGCCTGCCCGTTGCAGGAGGTATTCGGGAGCCAGCTCGATTCCCAAGGTAGGTCGGCGAAGTTCGCCAAAGGAGATCAGTTCGGGAACCACCCAGCGAACCACATCCACCGGGATAGAGAAACCAATGCCCGCAGATGCGCCGGAAGGACTGTAAATGGCGGTATTGACACCTATCAGCTGACCCTGGGTGTTGAGCAACGGTCCGCCCGAATTGCCCGGGTTAATAGCAGCATCGGTCTGAATAACATTTCGGATGGGGATGCCGGCAACCGACTTAATCTCCCTCCCGAGGGCGCTCACGATACCCGTGGTCAGGGTCTGATCCAGCCCGAAGGGATTACCGATCGCAAAAACAGACTGACCTACCCGCAAATTGTTAGATGCTCCCACCGGAATGGGCCGCAGCGATCCGGCAGGTGCCTCGATCCGCAACACCGCGAGGTCTTTTTCAGGAGCCGTACCTACTACCGTAGCCTGGAAGGTGGACTGGTCAGCCAGCGTCACCTGGGCACTGCTGGAATTTTGGATCACGTGGTAATTGGTCACGATGTGCCCTTTTCGGTCCCAGATAAAGCCCGAACCGTTGCCACTGGGCACCTCGGCATAATCGCCTGTCCAAAAATTGTAACTTCTGTTGGTGGTGGTGATATAACAAACAGAAGGAGCGGACTCCTGAAACAGATTGATGGTAGCCAGCTCGGAAGGCGTCAGGGTCTCTGATTCTGGCGAGTTAGCACTTTCCATTGTCGTTTCCATAGACACCAGGTTGGCCTTTCCATCTTCGGTTTCAGCCACCCCATCGGGGTTTGCACGGGAAGTCCAGGCCACGCCTGCCAAAAATCCCATGCACAATAACAAGAACCAAAAAATAATGCGCAACATTTTCATAACCTAAGCAAGCTTTTTTGGAATAAAAAGAATGATCTGCCCGGACTACGTTTTCCTGTTTTTCTTTTTTGCCGCAGGGAAAAGAATATTGTTTAGGATCAGGCGGTATCCGGGTGAATTGGGATGCAGGTTGAGGTCGGTATCCGGTTCATTCACGTAGTGCTTGTAATCCTCCGGATCATGTCCGCCGTAAAAAGTCCAGAATCCCTTCCCGAAAATACCGTGGATATAACGCGCTTCGTCTGCCGGTTTGTTTTCCCCCAGGATAAGGGTCTGGGTTTTGATGTATTGCTTTTTAAACGCTGTGGCCTGCCCCATAAACCCCTTCACGGTTCGGGTATGGCTCTGAGTAAGCATCGTGGGGATGGGATCCCACTTGGCCGAAAAATCGAATAAGGTAAAATAGTCCTGCTGCGGCGCCACATTGCGCCCCACGTTATTGTCTATCGTCGAATGCTCGTAAAACAACGGATCCATGATCAACTTGAAATCCTTGAAGGCAAAGGTCTTCGAAAAATCCAGTTTTTCCTGGGAGTTTGGATCTGCCGGGTCCCCATCGTAAATACTGGCGCAGATGTCCACGCCTTCCGCGGCCAGGGCAAGGTCATAAGTATCGGTGGCCGAGCACATGGCAAACATAAACCCTCCCCCAAAAACGTATTCCTGGATGCGCTTGACTACTGCCAGTTTGAGCTGCGACACCTTGTCGAAGCCCAACGACTGCGCCATATCTTCCATGTTTTTAACACTCTGCCGGTACCAGGCCTGATTTTGGTACGTGCGGTAAAATTTGCCGTATTGCCCCGTGAAATCTTCATGATGCAGGTGCAGCCAGTCAAACTCCACCAGTTTGTCTTCCAACACATCCCGGTCATACACCGTCTCATACGGAATCTCGGCATAGGTCAGCACCAGGGTAACCGCATCGTCCCAGGGCTGTATCTTTTCGCCCTGCAAGTTCGTCTCCGGCGTATAAACGGCAATTTTAGGCGCCTTTTCCAATTTGATGGCATCCATGTTGACCTCCTCGTTCGCAATCTCGTCCAGGATAGCCGCATATTTGGCATCGGCAATAATCTCGTAGCTCACGCCCCGGGTCAAACATTCCCGCTCAAACTGGGTATTGTGTTCGAAAACAAAACTCCCTCCCCGATAATTGAGCAGCCACCAGGCCTCCCTGCCTTGTTCGAGTACCCAGAAGGTAATTCCGTAGGCCTTGAGGTGATTGCTCTGGGATGCCTCGTCCATCGGAAGCAACAAATAGGCTGCTTTAGCAGGCAGAGCAAAGAGCATCAGCAATCCGAAAATCCAAAAATTTTTTCTCATGGTCGTTTTTCTTTGAGCTTGAAAAAGCAAACTTGCAGCCTTAACGCAGGGTCAACACTTTGGTTTACCACAAATCGGCCAAAACAATAAACGATGAATTTACGTTCCCCTTTACACAAAAGCGAGGATAAAATATAAATTTGGGGATAACGCTTTTCGGTTTAACAAAATACTAACAATTTATTCGGGATCTTTTGCAGAATTTGTTTTCTTTTGATCCGGATTCCATTTGTACAAACTCCTACGCCATACACATGAAAGGTCTTGTTTTTGAATATCCTGCCTGGTACCTCTTGATTTGTTTGCTGATCGGCGCCGGCCTGGCAGCTGCCCTGTATTTCCGGGACAAGTCTTTTGGCGATCAGCCTGCCTGGGTGGTCGGAACCATGGCCCTGCTGAGAGGGATAGTCGCGACAGCCCTGGCCATCCTGCTGATGGAACCGCTGCTGCGGCGATTGGAGACGACTTCCAAAAAACCTGTTATTGTGCTGGGGCAGGATGCTTCCGCTTCTGTGGCCGCAGGTACCCCTACCAGTACCCTCGAGGCTTTTGCTTCGGATTGGGAAGCCCTCCAGATTGCGCTTGCGGCTGATTTTGAGGTCTTGAGTTACACTTTCGGAACTTCCGTCCGGGAGGGATCCGATTTTTCGTTTCCCGATCAGGCTACCAATATTAGTGCTTTTCTCGATTATGTGGACGATGTGCACGGCAATGAGCGCCTGGGTGCCATTGTGCTGGCTACCGACGGTACGTTTAATCAGGGCAGCAATCCGGCCTATCTTCCGGGCGGAGCTGCAGCGCCTTTGTTTGCCATCGGTTTGGGGGACACCACCATTCGGAAAGACTTGATAGTGACCAATGTGTTTCACAATAAGATAGCCTATCTCGGCGACCAGGTGAGTTTCCAGGTGGATATTTCCGCCAAAAATGCAGCCGGCAACACGACCAACCTCAGGGTTTACCGGATAGCGACCGATGGCAAGCGCGAGTTACTGCAACAAATTGCCTTGAACCTCGACAACAACGATTTTTTCGCAACGCGAGAAATTGTTTTGGAAGCTTCCGAAGCGGGCGTACAGCGCTATCAGTTTGTGCTGGATCCCATCCGGGATGAAGCCGTTGAGGCCAACAATACCCGGGATGTATTTTTGGATGTGCTCGATGCCCGACAAAAAATCCTCCTGCTGGCGCATGCTCCGCACCCCGACCTGAGTGCCCTTAGACAGAGCTTGTCGCTCAATAAAAATTACGAGGTAACCCTGGCTTACGCCAAAAATTTCAAAGGGAATCCCGGCGACTACGATTTTGCGGTGCTGCATCAGTTGCCCGCGCGCAACAACCGCGCAGAGGTCCTGCTTAGTACCCTGGAAGCAAAAAATATTCCCCGCTTGTTTATCCTCGGCCAGCAAAGCGACCTGAATGCCATCAATACCGTGCAGTCCGTGGTTCAAATCCGAGCCGATTATCGGAGTTCCAATGAAGTGCAGGCTACCGTGGCAGACAATTTTACCCTGTTTACCCTGGATGCTGCGCTAAAAAGTGATCTCCCCAACTTTGCACCACTGCTCGCTCCTTTTGGGGAATTTACCGCCAGTGAAGATGCCCAGGTGCTGTTGTACCAAAGAATCGGAAAAGTGGTGACCGACTACCCCCTGATGGTGCTGGGCAACCAGGGAACTACCCGAGTGGGAGTGCTTTGTGCAGAAGGAGTCTGGAAATGGCGCTTGTTTGATTACCTGCAGCATGAAAACCAGGATATTTTCCGGGAATTCATCCAGCAATCTACCCAGTTCCTGAGCGTAAAAGCAGACAAGCGGAAGTTTCGGGTGGACTTGCCCAAAATTATCTTCGACGAAAATGAGCCGCTTCGCTTTAGTGCGCAGTTGTACAACGACAACTACGAACTCGTCAATGACCCGGATGTGTCCCTGGTGATCCGCGATGGCTCCGGCAACGATTATCCCTTTACGCTGGACAAAACGACCAATGCCTACCAACTGCAAACCAGCTCTTTCCCGGCAGGCAATTATACCTTCCAGGCCAAAACGACCTATGGAGGCAACGCTTTTACCTACGAGGGCCGCTTCAGCGTGCAACCCATTCAGTTGGAAGTCTATGAAACCCAAGCCGACCACCGCCTGCTCCGCCTGTTGAGCAGCCAATCAGGCGGTGCTCTGCTCAGCCCCGATCAGCTTTCTACGCTGCCGGGTCTCCTGGAAAATCAGTCCACCCTCAAACCCATTGTCTATCAGACCGTCAAAACGCGACCGGTCATTGACTTAAGGCTACTGTTCTTCCTGCTGTTGCTCTTACTTACCGCAGAATGGTTCATGCGCAGGTATCTGGGAAGCTACTAACATCAGGGAAAAACGATCAAAAACCGGGCAATGGTGCGGTCCCAACCTATAATCATGCTGGCTCCCTCCGGGGTTTGTTCAAACTGGATCGAAAACTCTTCGATCACTCGGGGGGCACGCTCTACGGCTACCGTATGGCGCAACACATCGGCAGCTTCCTGGTAAGAATAGGCTCCCCAGGCATCCAGATCTTTGTTGAGGATAAGCGTCCATTGACTTTCTTCAGGGATCACAAACAGCGAGTACGTCCCTGCAGGAACCAGTGTATCTCCAATTTGTGCATCAGCATAAAATCTGATCTCCGTATTTTCATTTGCACCAGCTCGCCAAACCTTGCCGTAAGGCTCCAATCCACCAAAAATCTCCCTGCCCTTCTTCTGAGGTCGGGAATACATTACCCTGATCAAAGGCTCGTCGGCCTTGCGCGCTTCATCGGACTTGGCAAAAAAGCGAAAAGCAGCTCGCGGAGGATAATAAGCCAAATCCAGCGGACTCTTGTCGAGGGTCGGAAAATCAGGCGTCTGCGCGCCAGCCATCACCGAAAATAAAAGCAACAAGGCAGACAAACAATACTTGCAACTACTTTTCATATCAATTGAATATGTTGGTAAACAAAAAATTACAATTACTTTCCTCCCCAGTAATACATTCGGATGGAAAGGTCTTCCCTACCGGGTCGAAATTCGAATTTGGCCTGGCTAAACTCCGGCCCGCTAAAAAGATTGCGCACGTCGTTGGACGAACCCGTACCTTCTTTGGGCATCCCCAAAAAGTTGAAATCCATCCGCTCGTTTCGGTTGGCATCGTGCAGCACCGCTATCGCATACGTGCCAAACGGCAAATCTGCCAGGCGAATGCGCACCGTGCCTTCCTTTGAAGGCACAAACACATGCCGAGCCGCTTTTTCCGGCTGCATCGGAAACCCATCTGCCGAGGCAAAAAGCGTGAGGGCAATCTGACCTTGTGCGTCGCGAATATTGCTGATCTCCACGACAAGCTCCCTAGCCTGAGCCTCCGCGTTCCCGGTTCCAAGAAAAGGCAAAAGCACCAAAAGGGATATGATAAATTTCACCATTTTTTATGATATTTTACCGCTGGTAAAAAAAGCGAGCCAAGCTTCAAGCAGTGAATGTATTAAAATTGGTTCCCTCACTAAACAAGTTTAGGAAAAAACTGTTTTTTAGGCTTAACACAATTAACAAGACTATGGCTAAAGTCAATATTGGCATAGATGATATGTCACTCTACATCCCCAAACTATATCTTTCCATCGAGGATCTGGCAAAAGCGAGAAACATCGAATACGAAAAGCTTTCCCTGGGGCTGGGGCTTCACAAAATGGCCATTCCGGATGTGCATGAGGATCCTGCCACGATGGCAGCCAATGCCGTGTCGGAAATTATCGAAAAGAACAACCTCGACCCGAGAGCAATAGGAAGGATTTACCTGGGTACAGAGAGTGCCCTGGATGGTTCCAAGCCTACCGCTACCTATCTGCTCGAAATGTTGCGACGAAAATACAAGGATATTTATGGTGTGGATTGTTTTACCCACTGCGATGTGGTGGATTTGACCTTTGCCTGCATCGGGGGCGTGGATGCGCTGCACAATACCCTCGACTGGATCCGCGTCAATCCGGATCGCATCGGAATAGTGGTGTGTGCCGATTTTGCCAAATACGATCTGGCTTCTACGGGCGAATATACTCAGGGAGCCGGTGCTGTGGCCATGCTGGTCAAAAAAGAACCCCGCTTGCTGGTGATTCCCGACCGCATCGGCGTGGCTACCCAGGGCGTGCACGATTTTTTCAAGCCCAAGCGCAAGGCGACCAAAGAACAGTTGGTGGATGAAGTGCTCAAACTTGCAGGGATTACGCACCTCACTGCAGCGGATGTGCTGGACAAATTGCCCGCTACCCTGGATGTCAAGGGGATCCTGGACGACAACGAGGACGAGATTGGCATTTCGAAGGAAACCCCCATTTATGATGGCCCTTATTCCAACTGGACCTATCAAAATCGCATCCGGGAAGCGTATCAGCATTTCCGCACCCAGGCTGAAGAAGCCGGTGATCTGCGCGAGCAATCGGCCGTCATTGATGCCTGGGCACGACTGATTTTCCATCTTCCCTATGCGTTCCACGGCAAACGGGTGTTTCCGGAAATCTTTATGCTGGAGCAGAAAGTCAATGGGAAATGGGAAATTCTCGCTGCGCAAAATATGTTGGTCGAACCGGATCGCAATGAATTTGAAAGCGAAGCCGCCTACGAAAACGCATACGCCGGTTTCCTCAAAAATGTGGGCAAAACAGGTGCCTACCGGTCTTTCGTTTCCGAAAAAATGGAAAAAGCGCAGCGTGCTTCCAGCGAAATCGGGAACATGTATTCCTGCTCAATTTTCCTGGCGCTGATCAGCTCTCTGCACTACGACATGGCTGCTAATGTGGATCTGGCTGGCCAACCTATCGGTTTCCTCAGCTATGGCAGCGGATCCAAGTCCAAAGTCTTCGAAGGTATTATCCAGGAAGGCTGGCAGGAAGTGGTGAAGGGAATTCGCCTGATGGAAAAATTGGATCAGCGCATGCAACTGGATTATGCCACCTACGAACAAATCCATACCAAGAAGCGCACCCAGAGTGTCGTTCCGCCTCAAGGGGAGTTCGCCATCGAAAAGATTGGAGCGGAAGGCACCCGCTTGGGCGCCCGGTACTACCAATGGATTGCTTCCAAAGTTGCGGTAGCCTACTGAATCAATAAGGATCTACGTCAATAATGAGCCGGATCCCGGAAAAACCCGGACTGGCCTGCAACTCGTGGCCCAATGCGACTATTTTTTCTTTTGCCGAACGCAAAGTGGTCGCATTGGGCTCAAATTTCAACAAGGCCTGTTGCTGATAGTAGCCCCGCAGTAAGGCCGTGTGCGGTACAGAAGGACCTATCACCCGCTCGCCAAACCATTCTTTAAGTCGGTTGCTAAAAGTCAGCATTGCCGCATAAGCGGTATCGGCCTGCTTGTGCCGGATGGTCAGGTGTATCAGTCGAACAAATGGAGGATAGCCAAATTGTCGCCTTTCGCCCAGCTCCCGCTGGAAAAAATGATCCAAATCCTGCCCAATGACATCCCCAATGACCGGATGAGCGGGGTTGGAGGTCTGAATCACCACCTTTGCACCTTTCTTCTTTCTACCGGCGCGACCGCTTACCTGCATCAACATCTGCGTGGCCCGCTCTACCGAGCGAAAATCGGGGAATTGCCACAACTGATCGGCATACATGACCCCCACCAAACCTACCCGGTCAAAGTCCAACCCTTTGGTGACCATCTGTGTGCCCACCAAAATCTGTGCAGCCCCCTCCTCGAAAGTCTGCATGATCCGGGCATGCGCATGTTTGCCCCGCACCGTCTCCAGATCCATCCGAATGCTTTGGTAGTTGGGGAACAACACCTGCAGGTCGTCCTCAATTTTTTCGGTACCAAAACCCCGCAGCTTCAGTTGACGGTTGCCACAAGCCGGACAAGCCTCCGGAAGTTTGGTCTGGTATCCACAATAATGACATTTCAACAAGTGGCTATTTTTGTGGTAGGTCAGACTCACATCGCAGCGGATACATACCCCGTGCCACTCACATGCCTCACAGTGCAAAGCCGGCGCGTACCCTCGCCTGTTCTGGAACAAAATTACCTGCTCCCCCCGCTCCAGCGTTTCTTTCATGGCCTCCACCAATACCGTTGAAAAATGCCCCTGCAACTGTTTGCGCTTGCGCGCCTCCTGCATGTCCGCCACCACAATCTCCGGCATCAGCATCCCCCCAAAACGCTCCCGCATGATGACCTTCCCGTACTTCCCACGCGCAGCATTGTACCAGGACTCCAACGAAGGCGTCGCCGACCCCAATACCACCTTTGCACCAAACATGGCCGCCAAATAAATGGCACTGTCTCGACCCTGGTAGCGAGGCCCCGGATCGGCCTGTTTGTAGGAATAATCGTGCTCCTCGTCCACGATGACCAACCCCAGATCCACGAAAGGAAGAAATAGTGCCGACCGGGCACCCAGGATCAACGGATGACCCGCGCGCACCCGATTCCATACCTCCACCCGCTCCTGATCGTTGAGCCGGGAATGGTACACCAACACCCTATCGCCAAAAATGCGGCGAAGCCGCGCTACAATCTGGGTAGTAAGGGCTATCTCCGGCAACAAATACAAAGCTTGTTTCCCGGTATCCAGATACTCCTGGATTAATTCCATATAAACACGGGTTTTTCCACTGCCCGTAACTCCCTCTAACAACACGCATGACTTTTCCGCCAATAGGGCGCGGATAGCCGCCAAGGCACGCTCCTGCTGATCCGATAATCCTGCGGCTGAGATCGTTTCCTCCTCCCAGGATCCCAGCCTGCTCACCTCCTTGGGATACACCTCTAGGATGGCCTTACTGACCATCGCCTTCAATACCGTACTGTCCGCTCCGGATAACTTAAAGGCATCCTGCTTGCGAACCTCTTCCCCAGCATGGGATAATTGTATGTATGCCATCAGCAATGCCACCTGGCGTTGGCTCCTCGCTACCTGCTCAAAGGCCTCATCCAGGCGATCGGGCTGAGAGCGATAGGGTTCCCGCAAACGCAAACAATCCACACTGCGGGGCTGGAACTTCTCCTTTAAATCCTCCTTTAGCAAGACTATCTTTTTCCCGATCAGGGATTTGATTACCGGATAGACCGTCTTTTGGCCAATGATCGCCGGAACGTCGGCCAGACTAATTTCCCGCTGGATCGAAATTGCCTCCGCAAGCAGATACGCTTTTTCGTCCAATCCGGGATCCAGAAAAGCCTCCTCGAATTCAGGATGCAGCACCAGTACCGTTTCGCTGGACAACTTCAGGTGCGCAGGCAGTGCCGCCTGCATCACCTCCCCAATACTTGCACAATAATACCCACTCATCCACTCCCAAAAGGCCAACTGAAGGTCACTCAAGATCGGCTGCTCGTCAATTACCGACAAAATATCCTTCGGGCGATGTCCCTCCGGAGCCGAAGGACAAAAATCCCGGACAATGGCGGTATATAATTTACTTTTCCCAAACTGTACCTCCACCCGCACCCCGGGCCGCACCGCAGCTACCAGCTCCTCCGGTACCCGGTAGGTATAAAATCGGTGGAGGGCGAGGGGAAGTATGACTTGGATATATATAGCGGAAGACTGGGGTTGCATATTTTTCAACAATATGTTTTAAAAGTACAAATTATTGTGCATATTAAAGGGATTCGCGTACATTTAATTGGAAAAACACAACTTTAAAACTTAAACACATGCTTCTACACAAAACGATTCGCCCAACTGTCTTTGTGCCGCACTTCCTCTTTGTGCTGCTCCTTTTTACCACCTCCTTTCTTCAAGCCCAGCTCATCGCGCTGACCAATGCCAATGTGGTCAGCGGCGACTCCGAAGCAGTTATCAGGGAGGTGACCCTGATCATCGAAGGACGCAAGATCCAATCCATTCAGCCCACGGGGCAACCCCTGCCTGCCAATGTAGAAATTATTGACCTTCAAGGCAAATATGTCATGCCGGGTCTTATTGATGCACACGTCCATATCCGCAATTTTGCCGACGCCAGGAGGGCACTCCTATCAGGTGTCACTACCGTACGCAGCATGGGTGCCGCTCATTTTGCCGATGTGGGGATGCGCGAACTGGCCGCTGCAGGTGCCATTGAGGCTCCGGAGATTCTGGCGGCAGGCTATCACGTCCGACCTGATCCGGATCCGGCTTTTTTTATGGATTTCCCCCATCTCAACAGCCTCATGGCCGAGGGTATCACCAACCCCGATGCGATCAGGGCTATGGGCGAGGCGATCGTGAGCCGCGAGGTGGACTGGATTAAGACCAATGCAACTGCCCGCGCAGGAACCCCCAATACGGATCCCCGCGAACCCTATTACAGCGAAACGGATATGCGTGCCCTGGTGGAAACCGGCGCAAAAAAGAATGTTCCGGTGGCAGCCCATGCGCATGGTGATGCCGGCGGCAGAGCGGCTGTGTTGGGAGGGGCCAAAAGTATCGAACACGGCACTTACCTCAGTGAAGCTACGCTAAGCATTATGGCCGAAAAAGGAACTTACCTCGTGCCCACCATCGCTGTGGTGTCTGATCTGACCCTGCCCGGAGGAGATTACGACAACCCCATCCTCGAAATCAGAGGGCGACACATGCTGCCCCGCGTCCGCGAAATGGCTGCCAACGCCTACAAACTGGGCGTCCGCATCATCGCGGCGACCGATACCGGATACGATCCGGAAAGCACCCTGCGCATGTCCATGGAAATCGAAGAACTTACCGGGATCGGGATGTCTCCCTTCGAAGCGATCCGTGCTGCCACCTCGGCCGCGGCAGCATTTCTGGAGGTTGATGACCATACCGGAACTGTGAAAGTGGGATTGGAGGCCGATCTCCTGGTCGTGGAACGCAATCCACTCGAACAATTGCTCACCCTCCGGGATCCCCTGCTGATTGTCAATAATGGCAAAGTCGTGTTGAACCGACTTCATTTTTAATGCAACCCAAACCTATTGCTATGCAAAAGCACTATCTCTTGGGTCTGATAAGTCTGCTGCTGCTATCCTGTCAGCCCCCACAAGCACCTGTCAATACGCTGGAAGCCCTAGTGGCAGATTACTGGAACAAACAACTGGCAACTCGCCCCGACCTGAGCATCAAATACGAGCATCCGCTTGAGGAAATCCGGCCTTTTTCGGAGGAAACCAATCGGCAGGATGCTGCCTGGGCTGCTTCCTTTCTGGAGCGGCTGCAGGAACTGGATACTACCGGAATGGCGCACGAAGACTTGCTCAGCTACCTCCTGTTAGAAAAAAAAGCATCTCACCTCCTAGAGGCTTCTCGCTTTTTTCACCTGCAGTTTCCCGTAACTCCCTACGCATCACCGTTCCGCAAACTATACCAGTTTTTTGGATTGTTACCGATAACAACCCAGGAAGCCGCAACCCAATACCTGAAATTGGGTAAAGACTACGTTCAACTGGTTCGAAGCATCCAAAACCACCTCGAATGGCAAATGGCCCAGGGAATTGTACTCCCAGAACCCGAAATTCAACTGGTGATGCCCTATCTGAAAAGTCTGATCCGCTCGCCGGAAAACCATCCGCTGATGGTGAGCCAGGAGCGACTGGGGAGCTTGTCGGCCGAAGCCCAAACCCAATTCAGAGATGAACTCACCAAACTGCTGTCCGAGGAACTCAACCCCGCCTTTGAACAACTTCTGGCATTCGTGAGCGGAGACTATCTCAGTAAAGCAGGTTCTACAGTTGGATTGTACCAATATCCGGACGGAGAAGCGTACTACCGGTTTCTGATCCGCTACCATACCTCTCAGGAGCTGGAACCGGAGGATATTCACCGGATCGGTCTCGCAGAAGTAGATCGCATCAACCAGGAAATGGCAAAGATTCGGGAAGAGATCGGCTTTTCCGGGGACAAGGCGGCCTTCATGGAATTTCTTCGCACCGACAAACGGTTTTTTCCGGAAACTCCTGAGGCTGTAGGTCAGCTGCTCATGTCGCACAACGACCGTATTCTGCCGCTGATAGACCGGTACTTCAACGCCATGCCCAAAGCTCCTTTCGGGGTCAAACGACTCGATCCCTCCCTGGAAGCATCTATGACTTTTGGGTATTACGAAGTGCCCACCCCGCAAAACGACACTGGATTTTACCGCTTCAACGGAAGCGGATTGGATCAGCGACCGCTGGTCAATGCAGCCGCCCTCACTTACCACGAACTCATTCCCGGGCATCATTTTCAACTCAACCTGCAAAACGAAAATACCGCACTGCCCCTTTTCCGAAGGGAAGACCACTTCACCGCCTATTCCGAAGGTTGGGGGGAATATGCCTCAGGCCTGGCAGACGAGATTGGCCTGCTCGAAGACCCCTACGATCGGTACGGGCGCCTGTTGATGGATATGTTTCTTTCGGTCAGATTGGTCGTGGACTCCGGCATGAACCACCTCAAATGGACACGGGAAGAGGCCATGGAATTCATGCGTCAAAACATTATTGAATCTGAAGTCCAGCTAGCCACCGAAACGCTCAGGTATTCCACCGACCTACCTGGTCAGGCCCTGGCCTACAAAACCGGCAGCCTCAAACTGTTGCAGCTCCGGGAAAAAGCGAGGAAAGCGTTAGGGGACTTGTTCGATATCAAGCGATTCCACGATGCCCTGCTCCAAACAGGAAGCATGCCGCTGGATATCGTGGAGGAACATATCAACTGGTTTATCGAACAAGAAAAAACCCAGCTCCTGCAATGAAACACCACCACACGGGTATTTTTTGTGGAATAATCCGGCCAAGTGCCAAAGTTTTCTTATTTTTTCCATCAAAAAAAATGAGAAAAGTACTTGTTTTGATGGCCCTCATGGCCTACCTGCCCGCTTTTTCCCAAATGCCGGCCGTCCTTTCCCTGAAACGAGAAGGTGAAACCCGGGATCGCTGGCTTAAGGAAAGGGTGGAAACCATTTTGCCCGACATCATGCGCCGCGAAGGCATTGATATGTGGCTCATCATCGCACGAGAGTACAATGAAGATCCCGTGCTGAAGACGATGCTGCCCTCCAGCTGGCTATCGGCTCGCCGGACTACCATGTTAGTTATCTACGACAATGGCGCCTCCCTGGAAACCCTCGCCTGCGCGCGCTACGATGTAGGAGAAGTGTTCAAAGGCAGCTGGGATCCGGAGGCTCAGCCCGATCAGTGGCTCAGACTCAAACAGCTCATCGAGGAGCGGGATCCCAAAAAAATAGGTATCAATTCCTCTCCCTGGTTCGGTCTGGCAGACGGGCTTTCGGCCTATCACAAGGAAAAACTCATGAGTGTACTTCCCGAAAAATACCAAAGCCGGGTCGTATCTGCTGAACCCGTGGCCATCGGTTGGCTCGAAACCCGAACCCCGGAGGAGATCGCCGTGTATCAACAAATCTGCCGCATCGCCCACCAGATTATCCAGGAAGGTTTTTCCGACCAGGTGATCACACCCGGCGTGACCACTACCGAGGAAGTGGTGTGGTTTTACCGCGAAAGGGTTCGCGAGCTCGGCCTTCAGGCCTGGTTCCATCCTACGGTTGATGTCCAGCGCGCCGACCCGGAAAATTTCGACCACCTGCGGGCTTTTTCCAAACGCCCCGACCAGCAGGTCATCCGCCACGGCGACCTGATCCACGTGGACTTTGGGATCACTTACCTCGGACTGAATACCGATACCCAGCAAAATGCTTATGTGCTCAAACCGGGAGAAACCGAAGCTCCTGCATACCTGGTGGAACTCCACCAGAAGGCCCTCCGCCTGATGGATATCCTCACCAGCCACATGCAACCCGGAGTGACCGGCAACCAGGCCCTGGCCCGCACCCGTCAACAAGCCATCGCTGAGGGCATCAAGCCTTCTATCTACACCCACCCGATCGGCTACCACGGCCACGCTGCCGGCCCCATGATCGGACTTTGGGATCAGCAAGACGGTGTAGAACACGCCGGTGATTACCCCTTCCGCGTCAATACCGCCTACTCCATCGAACTCAATGCCGCTGCCTACATCGAAGCATGGGGCAAGGAGATCCGCATGCTGATGGAAGAAGACGGCGTGATCGAACCCGGCAGGTTCAGGTACATAGACGGCCGACAAACCGAACTCTACACCATACCCCGACCTTTACACAAAACCGGACAATAAAACCTAACCATGATGACCATTAAACATTGGGCAGGCAGCTTGCTGCTGCTTGCCGCCTTTTTCAACCTGAGTGCCCAGTCCAACGTAAAAGCGCTCGTTGGCGGAACCCTCCTTGACGGCTTCGGTGGAGCGCCCCTTCACAATAGCGTCATTCTGATCGAAAATGAGACCATCAAAGCAATTGGACAGGTTGGGCAACTCCCCATTCCCGCCAACGCCGAAGTGATCTCCACAGAAGGGATGAGCGTGCTGCCCGGACTTTGGGAAATGCACTCCCACCTCATGCTGGTGGGTCATAGCGACTACGCCCATTGGGATACCGCCTATATCTCCCAATTTCGCGATGTGATTATCCCCGCAGCCGCCAAACAGCTCCTCCATGCAGGAGTAACCAGTACGAGAGACCTCGGTGGCCCGCTGGAAGAACTCCTCTACGTGCGGGAACAGATCAACAGTGGAAAAATGGAAGGCGCTACCATCTATACTTCCGGTCCTTTTATCCAGAAAAAACCCTATCCCGGAACGGAAAAGTTTCGATGGGGAGTGGATGGCCCGGAAGATGCCCGCGCAAAGGTTCGAAAACTGGCGCTGGCAGGAGTGGATTGCATCAAACTGATTGATCAGGATCAGATGAGCATGGAAGAAGTTCAGGCTGTCGTGGACGAAGCCCACGCGCATGGGCTCAAAGTTGTGGCACATTCCCACCGCCCCGAAGAAATCCGACGGGGGCTCCTCGCCGGTATAGACTGTTTCGAACACACCGGCCAGGCCACCGCTCCGGAATATCCCGCAGACGTGATGGAACTCATCAAAGCCCGTACCGCCTCCGGCAAAACCCTGTTTTGGACACCGACTATCTCCGTACTCTGGAATTACACTTATTTCCGAGACAACCCGGAGGCATTCGACGATCCGGCCTGGAAAGAAGGGCTGCCCGAAAATATCATCACCGATATCCGAAGCTCCCTCAACAACCCCCAGACCCTTCCCTACTACATGATGGTACCTGCCAGAAAGCCAACCCTGCGCCGCAAATTCGAGCAGTTGGCTACTTCCGGCGCTATTCTGATGACCGGTACCGATGCCGGCGTACCCATGACCTTTCACAGCAACTCCACTTGGAGAGAACTGGATCTGTGGGTGCGGGAACTCGGTGTCAGTCCCCTGGATGCCATCAAAGGCGCAACCTTCTGGCCGGCCTTTTTTATGGGCGTGCAGGATAAAGTAGGCACGCTGACTCCCGGCAAACAAGCCGATATTATCGCCGTCAGAGGAGATGTGCTGCAGCATATCAACCTGCTGCAAAACGTGGATCTCGTGCTGAAAAAAGGCAAAAGAATCAAATAAAAAAGGAGTCCTTTGCTTTTCCGGGCAGGCTTACCTGTCCCGGAAAAGCTCCTCCGAAAGGTATTGTTTTACCGGCACCTCTGCTGGCATCCGCAATTTTTTGCGCAAGCGATATACCGCCTTCCGTACCCCTTCCTCCCCGATGTTCAGCAAAATCGGCATTTCCGACTGTTTCCAGTCAAGTCGAATCAGCGCTATCAAGCGCAGATCAGCTGCGTTCAGCTGGGGATATGCCCGGTGCAAAGCCCGCCAGTATTCCGGATCCGCTGCGCTAAAAAGTTCCAAAAACAACGCCCAGTCCTCCTCGGCACGCAACCCCATATCCAGCATCTGTCGCATTTTCGCCAACGGCACGGTCGAACCGGAAAGAACAACCTGATCCAAGCGTTCCTGTAAAGACAACAACAATCGGTTATTTCTGATGATCCGCTCCAACAAGCTGTTCAGCTGTGTCTCCGCACTTAGCTGGATTGCCCCTTCGGGAAAAATCTGTTCCGATCGAAGCGTATCCGATACCCGCGTGCCAGACCTTTTTCCGGCGCGCCGGTACCACAAAAAGACATTCAGGAGCAGACTGGCAGCAAAAAGACCAACAAAAAGGATCAACATCGAAGCTAAACTCAAGATTGCAGCAATTTTTCGCGAAAACAGCGGGTTTCTAGTAAATTTACGCAAAATTCCCGGGGAGATTGGAGATTTTTTTTGTAATTTTTTGTCAAACAAACACTTAGCCTGACATGGCGCGGATCGGACAGGACATACAAGAGGCAGCCAGATGGTTGGAAGCCGAAGATGTGGTGGGCATTCCTACGGAAACGGTATATGGGCTGGCCGGAAATGCGCTGAGCGAAAAAGCGTTGCTGCGCATTTTTGAGGTCAAGCAAAGGCCCTTTTTCGATCCCCTCATCCTCCATGTTGCAACAGTGGAAGCCATTGGGCAATGGGTCAGTGATTTTCCGCCTCAGGCGCAGCACCTCGCCCGCATGTTTATGCCCGGGCCGCTTACCCTGGTACTCCGCAAAAAGGCCATCATACCTGATCTGGTCAGCGCAGGTATGGACACGGTAGCGATCCGAGTGCCTCGGCATCCGCTTACCCAGGCGCTGCTGGCCTCACTTCCTTTTCCGCTCGCCGCCCCCAGTGCCAATCCCTTCGGATACATCAGTCCTACTACTGCTGCCCATGTGGACAAACAGCTCGGCGCACTGATCCCTTATATCCTCGACGGTGGCCCTTGTCAGGTAGGCTTGGAAAGTACCATCCTCGATTTTTCCGGTGAAGTTCCCGTGGTGCTCCGCAAAGGGGGGCTTGCGGTCGAACAACTTGCTGCCTTGCTCGACAACCTCAGTGTTGTGGAAACCAGCAGCTCCAACCCCCGTGCTCCGGGCATGCTGGAAAGTCATTACGCCCCTGCTACCCCGCTCACCCTGGATGAGCGCCTGCCGGCAAAACTACATATCGCGCCCGAAAAAACCGGAGGCCTCTGTTTCGACCACTATTTCGAGCACCTACCGGAATCCAACCAGTACATGCTCTCGGCAAAAGGAGATCTCGAAGAAGCCGCACGCAACCTGTTTAAGGCACTGCGCCAGCTCGAAACAGGTGGTTACGACATGATCGTCGCCGAAAAAGTACCGGATACAGGACTGGGCAAAGCCATCAACGACCGGTTAATGCGCGCAGCGAAGGCTTTAAATTAAAACCCTGGCTATGCAAACCTTATCCGGTATAATCAGGTTTAAAACAAAGGTTCAGCACAAATATTCACTTAACCCAACTGTAACATGACACGCACACAAGCCCTTACCAGGGTCACTTTCTTCATTTCCTTGTTGTACCTCGCATCCTGCCAGCCTGCAAAGCCTGAAATAGATCCCCGCCTGTTGGGCAATTGGCAACTGCTCGAGGGGTGGCGAAACAACAGGCAGTCGCCGTCCCTGGAAAACATTTTCTTTGAATTTTTTCCGGACAACAACATGCGCAGCAATTTCAACTTCAATGGCAGTTCTGAAGCCGCGACTTATCAGGTGGAAGACAATATGCTGCGCCAGAACAATGGCGAAATGGAGTTAGACTACACCATCGAGTCGCTGTCCGACAGCATCCTGATTCTTTCTACCATCCTCATGGATGCAGAATTCAGGCTCCTGCTCAAAAAACAAGCTGCCATCCAATAACCAATCATGCAAAGCAAGCGACTCATCGAGATATTTCTCGCAGAAACGATCCTTTATGCCCTACTTTGGCTCAGCAACGACTATCTGGCCACCCTGCTGTCTGTAGTATTTGCAGGTATTTTCCTGTTTGTCCTGCTGATTTCGCTGCTGGCAGAATGGATCGAACGATCCGGCGTGCCCCGCAGCTACTACGGGTTCATGGTCGTTTCCATCCTCAGCCCCTTGTTTACGGCTGCCATTATGCTAACCATTCTCGGCATCCCGGAATGGCTCAAGGGCTAAACACTCAGATGCGGTAACGCTGCACAAAACTCTTCATCTCTTCCACCATGTCGGGTGAACCAATCGCAATGGTAGCCCGCTGGTGGAGATCGCTGACCGGAACATCCAGCACCCTGTCCAGTTCACAAGTAATAGCATGCCCTCCAGCCTGCTCTACGATAAAAGAAAGTGGATTGCACTCATACACCAGTCGTAGTTTGCCAAAAGGATACTTTCGCGTGTTGGGATACAAAAAAATCCCGCCCTGAAACAGAATCCGGTGGATATCCGACACCATGGAACCAATATAGCGCAAGCGCAGGTTGAGATCGGAGCAATGGTCAATAAAGCGACGCATCTCAACATCGAATTTGAGGTAGTACCCCTGATTGACCGAGTAATAATTACCGCGGGCGGGAATGCGGATATCCTTGTGTGACAGACAAAACTCCCCTATCGTAGGATCCAGCGTAAAACCATTGACCCCTCTCCCCGTTGTATAAACCAGTAAGGTCGAGGTTCCGTACAGCACGTACCCTGCAGCCACCATTTCGGCTCCCTTCTGCAGAAAATCCTCTAACTGACAAGGCCCCGAAGCCTCACTTTTGCGCCGATAAATCCCGAAAATTGTTCCTACCGAAACATTCACATTGATATTGGACGAGCCATCGAGCGGATCAAAGACCACCACATACTTCGACTGTTTGTTGCCTACCGGCGGAATAGGAATAAAATCCTCATTTTCCTCGGAAGCAATCCCGCAACACTCCCCGCTGTTGCTCAAGCAATCAATCAATTTGTCGTTGGCATACAAATCCAACTTCTGCACCTCATCGCCGGTAGCATTATGGGCATCTGCCACCCCCAGGATATTCAGCAAACCCGCTTTATTCACCTCTCGGTTTACAATTTTGGCGGCCACGCCTATATCTCGCAGCAAACCGGTCAGTTCTCCCGAAGCGAAGGGGAAATCCTTTTGGCGTTTGATGATAAACTCATCAAGCGTAACTATTCTGTTCATCATGGTTAGGGTTTAGGGTAGATTCAAATTTACGCAAATCCTTCAAAATCGGAGTACGGGGAAAGGTAAAGCCTGCAAAATATTGCTATTTTTGCAGCAGATATTTTTCTGTAGATGCCATAAAACCATATCTTGAAGGAACTTGCGTACCTCAATCAATACCTGTACAAATACCGGTGGCGTTTGTTGCTGGGTATTGTTTTTATTTCGCTCTCCAACTATTTCAGGGTACTCCAGCCGCAGATGATTCGGGAGGCGCTTGACCTGGTGGTCGGCAATATCAACCTTTTTCGCATCATGGAGGGCTTTGAACTGCGCCAGGCTTTTGTGCGCACCCTCGGGAAAAGTTTGCTGCTCTTTGGAGTAGTCGTCATGACCTTAGCCATTCTCATGGGCGTTTTCATGTTTTTTATGCGCCAGACCATCGTCGTGATGTCCCGATTGGTCGAGTACGACTTGCGCAAGGCCATTTACGGACATTACCAGAAACTCGATCTGGCCTTTTACCGCAGGCACAACACGGGCGACCTGATGGCGCGAATCACCGAAGATGTCTCCAAAGTGAGGATGTATATTGGTCCGGCCATGCTGTATGGCATCAACCTGGTTACCCTTTTTATCATGGTCATTTACGCCATGTTTCAGGTTAGTGCCGAACTGAGTATGTACAGTCTGATGCCCTTGCCGGTACTTTCCATATCCATTTATTACGTATCCAACCTGATCAACAAAAAAAGCGAGGTCATCCAGAAGCAACTGTCTCAGCTCAACAGCATCAGCCAGGAAGTGTATTCCGGAATCCGGGTAGTCAAATCCTATGTACAGGAAGTACCCATGGCGCGGTATTTCGACGAACAGTGTCAGGATTACAAAAACAAGTCTCTGGAACTGGCGCAGGTCAATGCTTTTTTCTACCCGCTCATGGTCTTGATGATCGGGATGAGTACCATCATTACCGTCTATATTGGCGGCTACCAGGTGGCCAAGGGCAATATCAGCGCCGGCAATATTGCAGAATTTGTGATCTATATCAATATGTTGACCTGGCCGGTAACTGCCATCGGCTGGATTGCCTCTCTGATTCAGCAGGCTGCTGCTTCGCAAAAACGGATCAACGAATTTTTGCAAACCCAGCCAGCCATTGTCAACGAAGGAGAATTGAAAGGGCCGCTCAGCGGAGAAGTAGCCTTCAAACAAGTAGCCTTTACCTATCCACAAACAGGCATACAGGCGCTCAAAGGCGTAGATTTCCACCTCAAACCAGGGCAAAAGCTCGCCATCCTCGGCAAAACCGGCTCGGGAAAAACCACCATTGGCGATTTGCTCCTCCGCTTGTACGATATCCAGGAAGGACAGATCCTGATTGACGGCAAACCCATCCGGCAGCACGACCTGTCGTCCCTCCGACAGCGGATCGGCTATGTCCCCCAGGATGTATTTTTGTTTTCCGACAGCATTCACCAAAATATCGCCTTCGGAGCCACCACCGAGGTAAGCCGAGAAACGGTAGAACAATTTGCCCGCTACGCTGCCATCTACGACGACATCAAAGGTCTCCCCGAAGGCTTTGATACCATCATCGGCGAACGCGGCGTCACCCTTTCAGGGGGACAAAAACAAAGGGTTTCCATCGCCCGGGCACTCATCAAAGAGCCGGATATCCTCATCCTCGACGACTGCCTCTCTGCTGTGGACACCCAGACCGAAAAGCAGATCCTCGGCTATTTCAATGCTTATCTGCAGGAAAAAACCGCTATCATCATTACCCACCGCATTTATGCGTATCTCCAGTTCGATCTCATCATCGTACTCGACAATGGGCGAGTTACAGAAATGGGAACGCACGAAACACTCCTCAAAAATAAAGGATACTATTACGAATTGTTCGAAAACCAGAGTCGCGAAGAATCCTCTGCTACACCCGTCGAAAACCAGGGCTGAAACGATTACCTTTTTAGCGATGGAGGTATTAATAAAGGTAATCAGGTGGAAGGCACCTTAAGGTGCCTTCCACCTGAGGCTTAAATAATTGACGATCAATATTTTATTGCACAAAAATCCATTTCACCAACCCCATCGTAGTCTATCCGGAATCCCTGGGCGGGTCAAAATCTGTTAGCGGGAGCTTCTTTACAAAAAGCAGCGGGATGACAAAGATTTTTTGAATTAACTTACAAAAACGTTACTTTTGTAGTGCCGTAAAAATTATTCTAACAAAATTCAATCAAAGTGGATAACGGGAACCAAAGAAGATTCGAGAGTGTGTATTCCAAAAAGGTCCGCGCCGGTAAAAGAAGAACCTATTTCTTCGATGTTCGCCGAACAAAAGGAGAAGACTACTACCTTACTTTAACCGAAAGCACCAGAAAATTCAATGGCGAAGGGTATGAAAGGCACAAAATCTTCCTCTACAAGGAGGACTTCAACCGCTTCCTTGAGGGTCTTCAAGAGGCGATTGACCACATTAAAGCCGATTTGATGCCTGAATACGACTACGATGAGTTTGCCCGCAGGCACGAAGAGTACGATTCGGAATACGATGGGGTCGAAGATGACGAAACCGAGTTCGAGCGTCCCGAAGAAAAGCCAGCCAAAAGCGACCAGAAAGCAAAACTGGATTCTGAAGACGATATGGAGTGGTAAATACCTGCAATAACAAAAAAGCGAAACAGAAAATACATTCCGTTTCGCTTTTTTGTTGCCCTATTTAATAGCTGGTGTCATCCAACTTCACCTTGCCCTTGAAAGTCCAAAATACAAAAGCGGTGTATGCCAATACCAAGGGCGCACCAATCGCTGCGATCAGCAACATGATCCCCAAAGATTTTTCAGACGCAGCAGCCCGGTAAACATCCAGGCTATACTCCGGCGATATCGTGGAAAGCAACATGACCGGATACAATTCTACCGCGACCAAACCCAACAGCAAGGCTACCGTCAAAGAAGAAAAGAAAAAAGCCCAACCGTATTGTTTACGACTGACCAATCTCGGGATGTTCGCAATGCTCAAAAATGCTGCCAATGGCAAAACAAACAGCACAGGAGCTTGCTTGAACTGATCCGAAAGGTGCGGAATATACAGCAGGGTATATAGGGTGGTAATGCCAAAACTGACCACAAAAAAGATAGTCGCGCGTTTGAGCAACAGGTGGATTTTTACAAATAAACGCCCCTCCGTCTTCATCGTTAAGTAAATTGCCCCGTGCATTGCAAATAGTGCAACGGTACTCAATCCTACCATCAAGGCATAAGGGTTGAGAAACTGTAGCCAATGACCCCGTACGCGGTACCCGCTTTCCAGCGGAAAACCCAACAATACGTTACCCAAAACAACCCCCAACAGCAAGGCTATGCCCACACTCGATACACTGTAGGAAATGTCCCAGGTCTGACGCCACCAACGCATCGGCTCCTTGCTTCGAAATTCTATGGAAATCGCCCTGAAAATGATGAGTACCAAGAATAAGATAAACGGAATATACATTGCCGACAATAAGGTGGCATACACGGGTGGAAAACCGGCAAACAGCGCGCCTCCCCCAATGACCAACCATACTTCATTGCCGTCCCATACCGGACCTACCGCATTCAAGGCCAAGCGCCTGCTTTGCTCTTTTCTCAAAAACAAGTGCAATGCGCCTGCCCCCAAATCAAACCCGTCCAGGATCGCATACCCTGAAAATAGTCCCCCCACTACCAAAAACCAAAGCGTGGGATAGTCTAAACCCAAAATTGTTGCCATGATGATGATGCTTTGTTGTTGATCTATTATGATATTGCCCCTATCCGCTCCTCCTGTCTGCTCTGATGGTCTCCCTCTTCGTGGTGGTGTGGACCAGCTTGTATCTTCTTGTTGAGCAAGTACAAAAACAAAGCAAGTAGCAAGGCATATACCACGCTGAACAAAATCAGCGAAAACCAAACCTGATTGGCAGTCACTGCTTCCGACAAGGCATCCGAGGTGCGCAACAAACCATAAACGACCCAGGGCTGACGCCCCATTTCCGCCGAAAACCACCCTGCCTGGTTGGCTACCTGCGGTAAAATAACCGCCAGTACAAATATGCGTAGCAACCAACGCTGGTCAAACAACCTGCCTCGGAACCAAAAATACAACCCCAATAGACTTAATCCAATCAACATCATCCCTATGGCTACCATGATGTGGTAAAACTGAAACACCGCATTGACCGCACCCGGGCGATCTTCCTTCGGAAATGCACCCAACCCCGTTACCGGAGCCTCAAAATCCTGGTACAACAAAAAGCTCAAGCCCCCCGGAATGCCAATTCCCGTAACGGTCTCTGTTTCTGTATTCACCCAACCCATGAGATACATATCCGCTGCGGCCAGACTGTCGAAATGCCCCTCCATAGCCGCCAACTTGGCCGGCTGGTTGACCGCTACCCCCTCCGCCGAATGGTGTCCCGTCAACAGCTGCGCCAAAGACGCCACTACCGCTACCCATAAAGCTATCCCAAATGCGCGCTTCGACAACGCTACATACCTGTTTTTCAACAAATACCAGGCATGGACACTCATTACCAAAAAGGCTCCCGCCAAAAAGGCTCCAATCCATACGTGTGTAAGTCGGTCAACACTCGAAGGGTTGAATACCATAGCCCAAAAATCCGTGATTTCAGCCCTGGCTTCCATGCCCTCACCCACTACGTGAAAACCAGCAGGCGTTTGCTGCCAAGAATTGGCTACGACGATCCATACTGCCGAAAACATAGACCCCAGCCATACGCCCAAAGTCGCTATAAAATGGATCCGCGGGGAAACCCTGTTCCAGCCAAAAATCAATATTCCCAAAAAACCACTCTCCAGGGCAAAAGCAAAGATCCCCTCTGCAGCCAAAGCACTCCCAAAGACATCCCCCACATACCGCGAATAGGTAGCCCAGTTGGTGCCAAATTCAAATTCCATAACAATACCCGTGGCTACCCCTATGCCAAAAGTCAAGGCAAATATTCGGGTCCAAAACCTGGCCATCTCGTGATAGACCACTTCTTTCGTCCACAAATACCTACCCTCCATGACCACCATAATCAAACCCAATCCTATACTCAAAGGAGGATAAATGTAATGGAAAGCTACCGTGAGCGCGAATTGTATCCGGGAAAGGATTTCTACGTCCATACTATTTCATCTTTTTTTATATGAATATATGAACAAAGATACCTATAAAGATAGGAAGGCCAAAGTAGAATAATCCCGGGAAGGTAAACTTAACGTAAAAAATACGCTACAAGATGTTGATATGCGAGCGGTAAGCCTCCAGCCGGGTATCTGTGGGATCCAACTCCGTGATCAGCAGATCAGCATCTGCCAGGTCGCATATTTTAATTTTTTGGGTAGAGTTGAGCTTCTCTGAAATGGTCAGCAAAATGACTTTTCCCGCAGCCTTGAGCATGGATTTTTTTACCCGCACGACCTCCCAGTCCGAATCCGTTACGCCTTCGGAAGGATCTATCCCGTTCACACCCAAAAAACACAAATCCGGCCTGATCTCTCGCAACAAGTGGATAACATCCCCACCAATCGTGATCTTGGAAGCCTTCGACAAATGCCCTCCAATGAAGATCACCTCCGACTCCTGATGCTCCGATAACATCAACGCGGTGGGAAGACTGTTGGTCAGAAAAGTAACCTTCAACTCCGGCGGCAGGATCCGAGCCAGTTCTACATTGGTGGATCCCCCTCCTATCAAGACCAGCATCCCGTCTTTGAGCAAACCCAAAGCCTTCTGTGCAATCAGGGTTTTCTCTTTGTACGCGTAAATATTTTTTCCCCGGAACGCATAGGTCTGGTACGACTTAGACAAAGCCCCGCCACGCACCTTGATCAACTGCTTGGCATCCGCAAGTTCTTGCAAATCCCGGCGCACCGTGTCCTCAGATACGTCAAAACGCTCGCTCAAATCCGTAAGTAAAACTTTGTTGTGCAGACTGATTTCTTTCAAAATCAGTGCCTGTCTTTCTTTTTTTAACATATTCCGTTAGGCCTGTGCTTCCAAATCTCTGCAAAATCTTGCAATTTTTTTGCAAGTTCCCGAAAAAAAAGCAGGAAATGTCGGTTTATTTTGCAGGAAATTGAGAATTTTACTAACTATGCAAGGTACAAACGCTAAAATAATGAATGCCATCCACCGCAAAGAAAAAATTCCTGTTCAAATTTTCGAAACTTCCGCGATTGCTTCCCGGGCAGTAGCGGAGGAGGTCGCCCAATTGATCAAAGCCAAGGCAGCTGCCGGGGTACCCTGCGTGCTGGGTCTGGCTACCGGCTCAACGCCAAAAACGGTTTATGCGGAGTTGATCCGCATGCATCAGGAGGAAGGTCTGAGTTTCAAAAACGTGGTGACGTTCAACCTGGATGAGTATTTCCCGATGCATCCCAAAGACCTGCAGAGCTATGTGCGCTTCATGAACGATTATTTGTTTGATCATATTGATATTCAGCGGGAAAACATTCATATTCCGGATGGTTCTCTGCCTAAGGATACCATTCATGATTTCTGCCAGACCTACGAGGAGAAAATCCGCGCTTTCGGCGGCATTGATTTGCAGTTGCTGGGTATTGGCCGAACCGGACATATTGGTTTCAACGAACCCGGTTCAGGACTGGAGTCCCGCACCCGACTGATTACCCTCGACTACATCACCCGACTGGATGCTTCCAGCGATTTTTTTGGTGAGGAGAATGTCCCGACAAAGGCGATTACCATGGGCGTAGGCACGATCATGGAGGCGAAAAAGGTGATCCTGATGGCCTGGGGCGAAAATAAGGCGTCTATCGTGGCTCGTACCGTGGAAGGTAGCATTTCAGATACCGTACCGGCTACCTATCTGCAAAATCATCCTAATACTTCCGTGGTACTGGATGATGGCTCCTCCGCGCAACTGACCCGCGTGAAGTTGCCCTGGACGGTGGGCGAGGTGGCCTGGGACGACCGACTGATCAAGCGCGCCGTGACCTGGTTGAGCTTGAAACAGCAAAAACCCATCCTCAAGTTGACCAACCGGGATTACATGGACAATGGTATGACCGATCTGGTGACCGAATACGATACTGCTTACAATATTAATATCCGCATTTTTAATCAGCTGCAACGCACTATTACGGGCTGGCCCGGTGGGAAACCAAATGCAGATGATACCCACCGACCGGAAAGGGCCGAACCCGCCAAAAAACGGGTGATTGTTTTTAGCCCACACCCCGATGACGATGTGATCTCTATGGGAGGTACCCTCATCCGACTTCACGATCAGGGACATGAGGTACATGTGGCTTATCAGACCTCCGGCAATATTGCCGTATTCGATGAGGATGTAGTGCGCTTCGCAGATTTCGTGAACGATTACCACGAGGTATTTGGCCTACGCCAGGAAGTGACCAAATCTATGTTCTTGTCTATCCGGGAAAAACTAAAAAGCAAACTGCCCGGTAATATTGACCCGCCAGAGGTGCAAAAGATAAAAGGCCTGATCCGTCGAGGCGAGGCTAAAGCCGCCTGCAGGTATGTAGGGATCGAGGACAAACATGTACACTTCTTAGATCTACCCTTCTACGAAACGGGTTTGGTGAAAAAGAAACCGTTGGGAAAAGACGATATCACCATTATGGTAGAATTGCTTCAGGCCGTCCGACCCCATCAAATTTTTGCCGCAGGCGACCTTTCCGATCCACACGGAACCCACAGGGTGTGCCTCAATGCGGTGTTTATGGCACTTGATCATTGTAAACAAGAGAGCTGGATCAAGGATTGCTACTTGTGGTTGTACCGGGGGGCATGGCAGGAGTGGGATATCGAAGATGTGGAAATGGCCGTGCCACTCAGCCCAGATGAACTCCTCAAAAAACGCCGGGCTATTTTCAAGCACCAGTCGCAAAAGGACAGACCCCTGTTCCCCGGAAGCGACGCCCGGGAGTTCTGGCAGCGATCAGAGTCGCGGAACCGCGCTACGGCAGAGATCTACGACAAACTGGGACTCGCAGAATACGAAGCCCTTGAGGCTTTCAAACGGTATCATTTCTAAAGGGAATACCCCAAATAAGAGCTAACTAACTGCACAGGATTGTGCTTTAGTTATTTTGAGCGCAATTGAGTCTTCCTGTTTTCAACGGGAAGACTTTTTTTATTGGTGGTACTGCACCAAACCCGCTACCGGATTTTGCTGAAACAGCCCCGTGCGAAGCCCTCCTTCCTCGCAAACTTCCGCAATCTGTTCCCGTAAGTACCAAGCGATGGATCCGGTAAAGTGCACCGGGAGTTCCCCGTGGCCGGGAAAACTATAGACCGTGGTGTCCAAAAAATCCTGTACCGATCTTCGGATCAGCGCTCGGAAGTAACTTTCCTCCCTTCGCTCTACGATAAAAGGCGCAAAAGAGGCAAAATATTTGTTGGGAAATGGCTTGTGATAAGTGGCCTGAATGATTGCCGCAGCGTCCAATTGAAGGGCTGACTCCAACAACTTCCTGACATCCAAAGGCAACTGATGTCGAAGATAGTCCACCAGCATTTGCTTCCCCATGTAAGCCCCCGAACCCTCATCGCCCAAAATATATCCCAGCCCCCCCGCTTTCATCACAACTGCAGCCCCATCGTACAGACAAGCATTGGACCCCGTGCCCAGGATACAACTGATACCCGGCTCGCGCTGACAGGTTGCCCGCGCTGAAGCCACTACATCCGCCGCGATTTCCACCCGCTCTGTGGGCACCCCAAAAACATCTGCCAAGATCGCCGCCATGCGCACATTGACTTCCGGCACAGCCGTCCCTGTACTGTAGAAAAAAACCTGATCCGGTTTCCCCTTCACCTGCTCCCGAAATGCCCTGCACCAGAGTCGCAAAGCCTCCTCCTCGCTCAGCAAGGGATGCATACCCTCCTGCTCCACCCGCTCCATCTGCCCATTTCCGTGCATCAATACCCAGATAGATTTCGTTCCCCCGTTTTCAATAATCAACTTGTTGGTCATCTGTGTTCGTTTTTCGCCAAATTTACACTTTTAACTGCATCCCATTCGATCATACCAAAACGACCACAGAATATGTACTAATTTTTTTGAAAGAATCCCGGAAATAAAATATATTTGCATCCACCAACAAAAGGGGGTATAGCTCAGCTGGCTAGAGCGCTTGCATGGCATGCAAGAGGTCGTCGGTTCGACTCCGACTATCTCCACTTCACTCTAACAACAAGACCTCTTGATCTTCAAGGGGTTTTGTCGTTAAATACCAAAAGCTTTTCGGTAAAAACCAGAAATCACCAAAACAATCATCCACCTTAGCGCGGCTTTATGGGTATCCAAATTTCCTCCTCTGAATTCGGATCGTCGTTGGTATATCTTTCCTCCAGCACCTCAAAGTGAGGTCGGTCGTCCAGGATATAGTCTGAATTGGGTAGCCAGGTTCCAAAAATGAATTGAAAGAAAGTGGCGCTATCGGAGCTTGGGCCTTTGTAGTTCTTGGAATCATAGCCTGTCATTTGTATAAAAATAGTAATTTTTTGCCCGCTGGCGCGGAAAAAGGGCAGATTGCTCCTTTCCTACTGGATGACTTTTCCATTGTTTCGTTGGAAAGAACAACTTGAAAACCTACCTTCGCAGCCCTCGAGTAGGGGTAAAGTAAACATCCCTGAGTTGCAATATTGCTTTGATGCTCGATATTCAATCATTTTTTAAAACTAAGCATGAAGCAGTATCTTAAATTATTTGATTTCAAACAACAAGTTGACTATAAAAACGAGATTCTATCCGGCCTTACCGTAGCATTGGCATTGGTTCCGGAAGCTGTTGCCTTTGCTTTAATTGCGGGGCTTTCCCCGCTCACGGGGTTGTATGCTGCGTTTGTCATGGGACTGGTAACTTCCGTATTAGGCGGAAGGCCGGGAATGATTTCAGGAGCCACCGGAGCGGTTGCCGTTGTTCTGGTATCCTTAGCCAGCGACTACGGGGTAGAATATGTATTTGCTACTGTAGTACTGGCAGGGATCATGCAATTCCTGGCCGGTATGCTCAGGTTGGGTAAACTTATGCGGTTGGTGCCGCACCCTGTCATTTTTGGGTTTGTCAATGGCTTGGCCATTATTATTTTCACCTCTCAGCTCGCTCAATTTAAAGACACCAATGGAGACTGGCTAACAGGCACTCCTCTATACATCCTTCTCAGCCTGGTATTGCTCACGATGTTTATCATTTGGGGACTCCCAAAAGTAAGCAAAGCCATCCCCGCGTCGTTAGTGGCTATTTTGATCATTTTTGGGATGGTGGTATTATTGGGCATTGACACCAAAACAGTTGGAGATATCGCTTCCATCAAGGGCGGATTCCCGCCTTTTCACATTCCCGACATCCCCATCAACTGGGAAACGCTACAGCTGATATTTCCTTACGCTGTCATTGTGGCGGGAGTTGGTCTGATCGAAAGTTTACTCACCCTAAACATCGTAGATGAAATTACGGAAACTCGGGGCAGGGGCAATAAAGAAGCGGTAGCGCAAGGAATAGCCAACATGTTGTCAGGTTTTTTCTCTGGCATGGGTGGTTGTGCCATGCTTGGCCAGAGCTTAATTAACATATCCAATGGTGCCAGAGCTAGACTTTCGGGGATCGTTGCCTCCGTTATGTTGTTGATGTTTGTGATGTTTGGTTCAGCCTTGATCGAAAAGGTGCCTATGGCAGCATTGACGGGTTTGATGATCATGGTATCCATAGGAACCTTCGAATGGGCAAGTGTGAGAACCATTAATAAAATGCCAAAATCTGATATTTTGGTAATGGTGCTGGTTACCCTTGTGACTGTTGTGCTGCACAACCTGGCGCTAGCTGTTCTGTTGGGCGTGATCATTTCTGCCCTTGTTTTTGCCTGGGACAACTCTACCCGAATCAGGGCAAGGAAATCTGTAGATGAAAAAGGCGTCAAGCATTATGAGCTGTACGGGCCTTTGTTCTTTGGATCTGTGGCAGCTTTCAATGATAAATTTGATGTAGGGAACGACCCTGAAGAAGTTGTTATTGATTTTTACGAAAGCAGAGTAGTCGATATGTCAGCCATTGAAGCACTTAACAAAATCACCGAACGGTATAAAAAAGCAGGAAAGCAACTCCACCTAAAACACTTAAGTCCTGACTGCAGACAACTCCTGGCCAATGCTGACGCCATCATTGAGGTCAATGTATTAGAAGATCCAACCTACAAAGTGATGACCGATGCAATATGATCTCGGCATACCAAGGAATAGTATTCAGATAGAAAAAATCTAATATCATAACTTTGGTGTACGTGTTTAATAGTAACTACTGTGCTATCCAGCCAGCAGTTTCTCATGTGGCATTTGTTGATCAAATTCGAAACATTATCGGCCGACAAAACCGAAGGGCTTCACCGCCCATCGAAAAGGAGAACGATCATAAACCCTGAAAGGGCATAATACAATGCTCTTCGGGATTATGAAGTTTATGACTCGAACCGCTATTTCCCAGGGTCACAAAATAAAAAACCCCCGGATCCAAAGGTGAATCCGGGGGTCCGACTTTATATTAGAAGGGTGATTATTCCAGGATAATCATTTTCTTCGTCGCAGTGAAGTCACC
>JANQWK010000072.1 GCA_030729925.1 Saprospiraceae bacterium | reverse complement strand
TTTTAAATATATGTTTATCAAATACTTAAGTCATTTTATTAACATTTTTTGTGTCCCACACCCTTCCCCACCGAATCGGGAAACGCCACCTCGGTGGGGAATAGTGGCGTGGAAAAAAGCCAAAAAACCATTGTGCTTGAACTTAGGAGCTCTACCTTTGTATCTCATTAAAATCGTAGATCTTATGCTGACACGAAAAACAATCCCGCTTGCAGTGCTGCTTTTCCTGATGGGTTTGGCGGCCTGTGCCCAGACAAATCCGCCAGCAGGTGAGGCTGTCACGATGGACTTTGAAAGCTACAACCCTCCTTCTACGCTCGTTGTACCGGAGCACCCCCTTACCCGTTCGCGTTTTCCATTTATTGATGTGCACTCGCACCATTACCGCATGGGTACACAGGATCTCGATAAGTTGATCCGGGAGATGGACGAACTCAACATGGGGATTATCGTGAACTTGAGTGGCCGTGGGGGAAAGGAACTGGAAGACATGCTCAACAATGTGAAAAAGTACGGTTATGAGGATCGGATCGCCATTTTCACGAATGTCAACTTTGAAGGCATGGATGCACCGGACTGGAGCGCCAATGCTGTGCGACAGTTGGAGACTGACGTCAAAAATGGCGCCAGGGGCTTAAAAATCTACAAAAGTCTGGGACTTTCCGTGAAAGACAAAAGCGGTAACTTTGTCGCCATTGACGATCCGCGCATTGACCCCGTCTGGGCCAAATGCGGGGAACTCGGTATTCCTGTGCTCATCCATGCAGCAGATCCCGCTCAGTTTTGGCAACCACATGATGCCAACAACGAGCGCTGGCTGGAACTCAAAACGCATCCACGCAGAAAACGCACCGATACCGACCCTGCGCCCTGGGCTACCCTCATTCAACAACAGCACAACGTGTTCAGGAAGCACCCCAATACCACTTTCATCAACGCACACATGGGTTGGTTTGCCAACGACCTGGGCAAACTGGGAGAACTGCTTGATGCTATGCCCAACATGTACGTAGAAATAGGAGCCATCATTGCCGAATTGGGTCGCCAGCCGAGGGCTGCCAACCGGTTTTTTGAAAAATACCAAGATCGGGTGCTTTTTGGTAAAGATTCCTACGTGCCACAAGAATACCATACCTATTTCCGGGTACTTGAGACGGCCGATGAATATTTTCCTTACTACAAGAAATACCATGCCTTTTGGAGTATGTACGGACTCGAATTGCCCGACGAGATCCTCCAAAAGCTCTATTACAAAAATGCACTAAAAATCATTCCCGGACTTGACGGCAGCAGGTTTCCCTAAGCATCAGATCACCCACATGAAAAATTCCCTAATCATTACCCTGATGGGGGTATCCGGTTTTTTGCTGCAAGCGCAAACGGACACCCTCATCAACCAATTACCTGAAATTACGATTCGCGAAAACCGGCTGGAACTTCCTTTTTCGGATGTATCCCGGTCTATAGAGGTCATTTCTGCCAGACAGATTGAGGCGCTTCCGGTACAAAGCGTGAGCGAACTCTTGCAATACCTGAGCGGTGTGGACATCCGGCAGCGCGGGGTACACGGCGTACAAGCCGATATAGGCATTCGCGGAGGTACCTTCGATCAAACCCTCGTTTTGATCAATGGTATCAAAATGAGCGACCCGCAGACAGGGCATCATGCGATGAACCTGCCGATTGACCTTGAAAACATAGAACGGGTAGAGGTACTCAAAGGTCCGGGCGCAAGAATTTACGGGCAGAACGCTTTTACCGGCGCGATTAATATTGTCACCAAAACCCCTGAAGGCGCTTACAGCAAAATAGCAGTTCAGGGGGGAAGCTTTGAAATGGGCGGTGTTGCATTTTCCGCTTCGCTACCCGGCCATCGGTACGACCAGTATGTTTCTTTTTCCAAACGATTCGCACAAGGATACCGCTATAATACCGACTACGACATCAACAACTTCTTTTACCAAGGCCAATTGCAGGCTGGCGTGCACCAACTGCGCCTATTGGCGGGTTACAGCGAAAGACGTTTTGGCGCCAATGGTTTTTATGCGAGTCCCCGGTTTGTAGATCAATTTGAAGCCATACAGACCAGCGTAATCGGGATCGAAGACAACTGGAAACAGGGCAACTGGAGCTTCAAGCCCAGGATTTATTGGCGGCGCAACCAGGATGAGTACATTTTCAACCGAAGTAACCCTGCTGCCTACCGCAACCTGCACATCACCAATACAGGAGGTTTTGAGTTTCACGCCAGCCATGTCAATCGCTGGGGGATCACCGGTCTGGGTGCAGAAATAGGTGTCATGGGCATGCGTAGCAACAACCTGGGGGCTCGACAACGCGGCGTGGCCAATATTTTTGCCGAGCACCGTTTTCTGTTCTGGGATGAAAACCTGGACATTACCCCGGGAATTGCCTTTTACCAGTACTCTGATTTTGGCAGCCGGATTTTCCCGGGCATAGACCTGGGCTACCGCTTCAGCAACCAGCTCAAACTATTCGCCAATGCGGGATATACCTTCCGGATTCCCACTTATACCGATCTTTATTACCAGGATCCGGCCAACCTGGGCAACCCCGATTTGAAGCCGGAGGCAGCTATTTCCTGGGAGGTAGGTTTTAAGGGAAGCAGCCCCCGGGGCATGCAGTGGCAGCTCTCTTGGTTTGCCCGCGATGCATTTGACCTCATTGACTGGACCCGCTCATCAGAAGACCTCCCCTGGCAGCCCGACAATATTGCCCGGCTCTACACCAGCGGTCTGGACTTCAACACACAACTCCATTTTCCCGGCCTTTTTGCCGGGGAAACGCCCCTGCAGCGCCTGTATATCGCTTACACGTACATCAACGCCCAACTCGGAAGCCAAGACTCCGGTTTTTCCAGATATGCACTCGAAAACCTGAGGCACCAGCTCATCTTGGGGCTGGAGTTTCGCATAGGCAAAAAACTGTACCACTCGGTCAACTATCGGTACCTTGATCGCGTCAGTTTGGAAGACTACGCGCTGGTGGACAGCAAAATCGTGTATAAGACCAACACCATCGAACTGTTCGTAGCCGCCAACAACATCCTCAACCAGGAATACCGCGAAACCAACCTCGTGCCAATGCCTGGAAGGTGGTTGCAAACCGGCATCAGCAAAAAATTTTAGTTGTTAAAAATCTGAAAATCAATTATTTAAAACACAGGTGGAAGGCACCTTAAGGTGCCTTCCACCTGATTACCCTTATTAATACCCCAACTTTCCAAAAAGTAACAAACTTTTTTACGATCTTTTCACACAAGGTACGAGATAACGTTGCCTTATAGCATCTGCAAACCCAATAACCTACTCCATAATTCAATCTTCCCCGCGCTCCGCTTTTTGTTTGCGCACCATTTCTTCCACATCTTTGAGCAGTTGCTTTGCATCATAGACAATTCCATCCTTGATGGTATATTTCACGCCACCAACGCGCTCCACAGCTCCGGTCTCATCATTGAGGCGAGGAAAACCTGTCCCATAGAGGACTTTAATATTTTCGATGGGGTTCTCCTCCACGATCACCAGATCGGCCAGTAGCCCCGGTCGGATGATTCCATAAGCAATCGGTTCCCCTTTGGGCTCGAAGATAGCCTGAGCAGCGTGAAGCGTCGCCCCGCGAAACACCTCCAGCGGGTGGAAACCGGCCTCCTGGAGCAATTCCATCTCTTCAATCAATCCAAAGCCATATAGGTTGTAGATAAAGGAAGCGTCATCGCTGACTGTCACCCTTCCTCCTGCATTTTTGAAGTCATTCAAAAAATCCATCCACACGCGGTAAAAATTTTTCCAGGCAATCTCGTCCCAACTTGTCCAATTGAAAAAATAAGAACCGTGGTTCACCCGGCTCGGCTTGTAGAAATCCCACAACGTAGGCAGGGTATAGATCTGGTGCCACTCGGCGCTGCGCTCGCGCATCACGTCCCGACCCGCCAGATAGGCTGTCATGGTTGGATCTATCACAAAATCGAGTTTGACAAACTCCTCGATCAGGTCTTGCCAGGGCTGACTGCCCCGAGGATGGATCTTGTCCCAATTGCGGGCAACCTGGGAAAAGCGATCCTGTTCGTCGTGATACAACAGATCAGCAGGCCAATGCTGGATGTCTTGATCTTTGTACAGCGCCTCAAACAACCCATAGAAGTGAGTAAGATTATCCAATCCCATGCGTGCTGCGTCCAACGCATTCGTTTGACCCACCATGAGCTGAGATAAATGCGCCACAGAACCCATTTTGTATTGGTGTGCCTCGTCAATAACGGCCTCCATGATTTCCGGATCCAAGTTGAATATCTTAATCCCCTCCACCCCTTTTGCCGCAGCCCATCGTATCCACTCCCTGCCTTTCTCCGGACTGTCAATTTCGCCTCCCTTCCAGTCTTCCCCCGTTCCGGGTACATGGAAAGCAACAATGCGGGGAGCAACAATTTCATTCGCTGCACTCCTTTTCTGTTCACTCAAAGTCCAGTTCACATCATTGGCAGGTACGCCCCGGATGGTAGTCACCCCATGCCCCATCCATAATTTATAGGCATATTCCGCATCCTGGGCCTTTTGTGCTCCTCCCACATGGGCGTGGAGATTAATAAATCCCGGCAAAACAAAAGCGCCATGAGCGTCAATTTCGCGGGTAGCCCCGCCGGGTCGGACACGCTCATCTATCGGAACACGAGGAGCCCCTACATTCACCACCGCGACAATTTTGTTATTTTCAATCACAATATCCGTAGGCCCCTGCGGAGGTGCCCCCGTACCATCAATCACATAAGCTCCCCTGATGATCAGTCGCTCGAAAGGCCCCTCTCCTTCACCAGGCTTTCGGTCAGGGGCGGGTTTAATGCCTCCTTCCTGGGCAAAAGCAGGTAACAACAACAACAAGAAGCAGGTCAGCAGCAAGCTGGATAAGTTTTTCGTTTTGTACATCACTGTAATCATTTTTTTGATAACCAATCATTTGAAATTCAAAAATATTGAATACCCAATATAATTTAAAATAAAATACCGAATTCCAGCTGCTGCTCAAAAAAAGATTACCTTTTGGAGAGTTACCTTTTGGAGGGTAAAGGTATTAATGAGGGTAATCTAGGTGCAAGTCACCTTAAGGTGCCTTGCACCTGTGTTTCAATCTATTGTTTTTCAATATTTTATGACTCAAAAAACACTCATTCGACTTTTGAAATTCGGATATCGGTTGCGCTTTGTCCCCATCAAAAGTTAACTTTACAAAAAGGTGGCTTATATGACAACTATACAACAACAACCTCATCACCCTGCCATAGCGGCGCTTTTGGGTCTGGCAGTGGGTGACGCCCTGGGTGTGCCTTATGAATTTGTGTCCAGGGAAAAATTGAGGGAATCTCCAGCAGTGGGGATGATAGGTTACGGAACCCACAACCAGCCGGCAGGAACCTGGTCGGACGATGCAGCGCTGACTTTTTGTCTGGCTGAATCGCTGCTTGGGGGATATGATCTGCGCGACATGGCGGCGAAGTTTGTAGCGTGGTTCGATCAGGGTTACTGGTCGGCGCACGGGAAAGTTTTTGACATAGGCAACACTACCTTACAGTCAATCAGGCACTTGGATGAGTTACTGAGCAATACGGAGGGGAGTGATGCTTTTCAGCAACTCACTCGGATTGAAAACGAATACGAAAATGGCAATGGATCGCTCATGCGCATCCTCCCTCTGTTGTTCTACCTTAAGGGATGGCCTTTACAACAGCAATTTGAGCGGATCCATGAAGTTTCGGCGCTCACCCACCGGCATTCCCGGGCAGCTATGAGTTGTTTGATTTACCTTAGATTGGCAGAACACCTGCTGAACGGTAAAGAAAAAATCAGTGCTTATCATCAAATGCGGGAGGAAATCATGGCGTTTTGGGAGGAAATTTCCTGGCCGGAAGACGAGTGCGCTCATTTTGAGCGGATCATTGGACAAAACATTTTGGAGACGGATCCTGAAATACTGGAGGCATCCGGTTATGTCATAGCCACGTTGGAGGCAGTATTGTATTTTTTCCTGCGGGAAAACAACTACAAGGATACTGTGCTACACCTCGTCAATTTGGGTTTCGATACCGACACCGTTGCAGCCATTGGTGGCGGGCTGGCGGGTTTGCATTACGGCCTGTCTGACATTCCGGAAGACTGGCTGGCGGCTATTGCCCGCAGGGACGATATCGAAACACTTGGCAGGCGGCTTGGAGGAAAATATCCGTAGGTGCTAGGTATAAGCCCTCTCGTTGCGACCTTCCATAAAGTTGATGAACGAGCGGTTGGCTACCCTGTTGCCGCCGGGAGTCGGATAAACGCCCGAGAAGTACCAATCTCCGTTATTAGCCGGACAGGCAGCCCTAAGGTCTTCTACCCGTTGGAAAATTACTTCGATCTCCGGTTTGATATCCGGAGGGGTAATAATCTCTGCCACCTTTTGGGAGACTTCTTCGTAGCTAAACGTTTCGTAAAGTTCGATCACCTGATTGGTCACCTCTTCTTTAGGCAACAACTCCTGGGCCTTACAGCGCTCGTAGGTCTCCTGGAGCAGGTGTTCCTTGCCATTTTCCTTCAACAAGGCCACCAATGCCTGAAAAGCGATAAAACTTTGCATCACGGACATATCAATCCCGTAGCAATCCGGATATCGAATCTGGGGAGCAGAAGAAACGATGATAATTTTTTTGGGGCGAAGCCGGGCCACAATGCGTATAATACTGTCTTTCAGGGTAGTCCCCCTTACAATAGAATCATCTAACAGCACCAGGGTATCCTTGTTATTTTGAACGATCCCGTAAGTCACATCATAGACGTGCGACACCAGATCCCCGCGGCTTGTGTTGTCGGTAATGAAAGTACGCAGCTTTTCGTCCTTGACCACGATCTTCTCCACGCGGGGAGTCAGCGCAAGAATCTTTTCCAGTTTTTTGGGCTTTGTCTCTGCATCCAGCTCCAGGATCTTCTCGCGTTTGAAATCATTCAGACGTTTCTCCACTCCTTTCACCAGACCCAGGAAAGCCGTCTCGGCAGTGTTGGGGATATAGGAAAAAACGGTATTATCGAAATCGTAATCAATCGCTTTCAGAACGGCATCTGCCAATCGCTCGCCCAGTTCTTTGCGTTCCAGGTAAATATCCCGGTCATTGCCACGGGAAAAATAGATCCGTTCAAAAGAGCAGGCATTCAACGGTTCCTGGTCAATGAAAGGCACCTCTTCGACTTTACCGTTGTATTTGATGATCAGAGCATGTCCCCTTTCGAGTTCTTTCACTCGGGAAACATGAACATTGAAGGCGGTTTGGATAGCCGGTCTTTCTGAAGCCATCACGAGGATCTCTTCGTCCTGGTAGTAGTAGGCAGGTCGAATCCCTGAAGGATCGCGAATCACGAAAGCATCGCCATGGCCGATCAATCCCGCCATTACATATCCCCCATCGAACTTTTTGCAAGCTCGGCGCAGGAGGCGCTGAACGTCGAGATTTTCGTAAATCAGATCATTGATCTCCATATTGGAAAAGCCATCGGGCTTAAACCAGGTATGCAAGCGCTGGATCTCATCGTCCAGAAAGTGGCCAATTTTCTCCAGCACCGTCACCGTATCGGACTTTTCTTTGGGATACTGTCCGATTTCTACCAATTCGTCGAACAGCTCATCCACGTTGGTCAGGTTAAAATTACCGGCCAGGATGAGGTTGCGAGAAATCCAGTTGTTCTGGCGCAAAAAAGGGTGACAGGTTTCGATCGTATTATCGCCATGGGTACCATAGCGCAAATGTCCCAGCAGCAACTCCCCCACGTAAGGTTTGTTTGACTTCATCCACTTGGGATCGTGCATCTGCTCGGGGGTAACATTTTTAAAATGCGAAAACACCTGCTGGAACAAATCATCCAGATAATTAGAGGCGTTACTGCGCTTGCGGCTGATATAGCGCGTGCCCGGATCGGGATCCAGCTTGATTGTAGCAATACCGGCGCCATCCTGACCACGGTTGCGCTGTTTCTGCATCAGGAGGCGAAGCTTGTTCAGTCCATACAGGACCGTACCGTATTTTTCCTCGTAATATTCAATAGGCTTGAGGAGGCGAACCATCGCCAGTCCACACTCATGTTTGATTTGTTCACTCATATAGGGGCTTGAAATATCTGAACCAAAGGCTAAAGTTATGCGAAGATAATCGTTGAAGGAAAAAAATCAAACAAACTCAAACCATCCACGGTTGAATCCGGGTGTAGAATTTACTGAAACGGCAGCATAAAAAAACCACCCGACAAACCTCCAGCCCGCTTTTGCTTTTTGCAACCCAAAAAAATCTCCAACAGGTGGTTACTTTCGGAGGTAATCGGGGTATTAATAAGGGTAATCAGGTGCAAGGCACTTTAAGGTGCCTTGCACCTGATGCTTAAAATACTGTTTTTCAATACAATAGACAACAAAAAAAACATACAAACCCATCCTTTGCAAAAATTTCAGGGCTGTTCATTTTTTAGCCGCACACCCGGCTGCGTGAAGGGGAAGGGTGGACAATATTGCCGAACTCCGATTTTTGTAGTAATTTGTCCCTTCGGATCAATGAAGATGTAATATTATGGCACTAAAAAGTCTTTTTAAGGTACCTAAGCACCAGACCTACGAGTACAAGCCCAGGTATTGGAATCAAAAAAAGGAAGAATTACAGGAGAGGCTCGATCGCATAGAACAGCTGAAGAACGGGGATACCGCGTCGGCGAAGGCTCGTATTGCCGGCGGCTTCCGCAGGGGCTTCGAAGCTTCCGGACAGGGACGCAAGGCTAGTGTGCTCAAGTCGAATCTCATGCTCTTGGGCATCGTGGTTGCGCTGCTGGGAATGAGTTATTATTTTCTCATCTATTATTTGCCCAACATCCTGAACCTCATTGAAGGGAACCCGGGTGTGGGGCAGTAATTTTCGGCTCAGCCGGAAAAAACCAAACACAGCATGTCGGATATTATCCAGTTGCTTCCCGATGCTATTGCCAACCAGATTGCTGCAGGAGAAGTGGTTCAGCGACCTGGATCGGCACTCAAAGAATTGATGGAGAATGCCATAGATGCAGGAGCGACTACCGTCAACGTGTTTATCAAGGATGCAGGCAAGACGCTGATCCAGGTAGTGGATAATGGTTGTGGGATGTCTCCGCGCGATGCGCGGCTGTCTATCGAGCGCCATGCAACCAGCAAAATCAGAAAAGCAGAGGATATTTTTGCCATCCGGACGATGGGGTTTCGCGGTGAGGCGCTGGCTTCCATAGCTGCGATTGCTCAGGTAGAGCTCAAGACGCGCCGACAGTCCGACGAGCATGGGGTTCTACTGCAAGTAGCCAATTCTGAAATTATTTCGGAGGAGGCCTGCCAGATGATCCCCGGCACGAGTATCTCTGTGAAAAATTTGTTTTTCAATGTCCCGGCCAGGCGCAATTTCCTCAAATCAGACAGGATGGAATTCAACCACCTGCTGAACGAGTTTCAGCGCATCGCCATGGCCTACCCCGATATTTTTTTCACCCTCCATCGCGACAGCCAGGAGGTGTATCACCTTCCTGCCGTTCACCACAAGCAGCGGATCAGTGCACTCATGGGCGGCAGCCAAATGCCCAAAAAACTGATAGATGTCACGGAAGAAACCGACGTGGTGGGCATTTCAGGTTTTGTCAGCAAACCGGAGTACTCCAAAAAAGCGAGAGGGGATCAGTATTTTTTTGTCAACAAACGCTTTATCCGAAGTCCCTTCCTGCACCACGCCGTAGTGAGTGCTTTCGAAGATTTACTTCCTGCAGATGCTCACCCGCTTTATGCGATTTTCCTGGATGTGGAGCCGCATAAAATTGACGTGAATGTGCATCCCACCAAACAGGAAATCAAATTCGAGGACGAACGGCTGATCTATAATTACCTCAAAGTGGCGGTTCGACACGCACTTGGCAAGTATAGCATTATCCCACGCATGGATTTTGACCAGGAGGGCAGTTTTTCGCAAGATCGGCTGAATCAACCCATGCAGCAATTTCCCGAAGTGCCCACCCCCCGGTTCAACTCGAAAGCAACCAACGACCCCGGGATCAGTTTTTCAGATGTGGTGCGCAACCGCCACAACCTCGAAAATTGGGAGTCTATCTACGAGGGACTCACCGCCTCCGCAGCCCATACCCCGGATGCCCCACAGGCCACCCTCACGCTGGAAAGTTCGTTCCACGAAAACAACAGCGACCAGAATACCCCGGCCCAGCAGGGTCTGAAAGCGCCCTACCAGATTCACGGCATGTATATCGTGACCCAGATCAAGTCCGGCTTCCTGCTCATTGACCAGCAAGCTGCTCACGAACGCATTCTGTATGAACGTTTCAAACAGATTCTCGAGCAACAGACGCCTTCCGTCCAACGGCAATTGTTCCCCAAAACCCTGGAGTTTTCCCCAAAAGATGCTGCCGTGTTGTCCGAGATCATGGAAGATATCCGATTGCTGGGCTTCGATATTGAAGCCTTCGGCAAAAATGCCTTTATCGTCAACGGTGTTCCTGAGCACCTTTCCGGGCAAAAAGAGGAACGCGCCCTGCTCGAAACCCTGATTGATCAGTTTAACCGCAATCTCGAACTTCGCCTCGATGCCCGGGAAAATATCGCCAGGTCAATGGCCAGAAGTGCAGCCATACGGAGTGGACAGCTGCTGGAGCCCACCGAAATGCAAGGACTCATTGATCAGCTGTTTGCCTGCGAAATTCCATTCAAAAGTCCTTCGGGAAAAAATTGTATCATTACCTTTGATCTCGACGAATTGGCCAGAAGATTTGACCACCCCTAAATTGATTGTATGCCCCAAATAACAGATGTCGTCAAACACTTGCTGTTTTTGAACATCATCATGTTCCTGATTGATCTGACCTTCCAGACCAACATGCTGGCCTTGTACTACCCCTATTCGGATAAGTTTATGCCGGTGCAGATCGTGACGCACTTTTTTATGCACGCCAACTTTATGCACCTGTTTTTCAATATGTTCGCACTGGTAATGTTCGGCTCAGCCCTGGAAATGTACTGGGGTCCAAAACGGTTTTTGTCGTATTACCTCGTCTGTGCTTTTGGCGCAGCCATCCTGCACACCGGCTACAGCTACATCGAGATTTCCCAACTGGAGTCCCTCATGGAGGCTTTCAAAGCCCAACCCGTGTATGAAAACTTCTGGGCGTTTTTCAATGCGACTCCCCTGCCCGGCATTTCCGGAAATGAGGCGATCTTCCAAGAGCTGAGCCGCGAAGTCCGCAACGGCAACGCTACGGTGATCGCACAGTCCTATGACGAAATGCAGGAGTACCTCAACAATAAAATGAATATCCCTGTGGTGGGCGCCTCCGGAGCGATCTATGGCTTGTTGCTCGGATTCGGGATGAAGTTTCCCAACGCAGAGCTGATGCTGCTGTTTTTACCGGTTCCCATAAAAGCAAAATACTTTATTCCCATTCTCATGCTCGGAGAACTCATTCTCGGCGTGAACAATTTTTCCTGGGACAATATCGCACATTTTGCCCACTTGGGCGGAGCACTGGCAGGATTCCTCATGATTATGTACTGGCGGAAGTTTTCTGCAAACCCCTGGTGATTTAATTTGTTATGGCATAATTATTTCAAGCAAATACAATTCCAATGTTACAATCCATAATTGATGATATCAAGCGGGAGTATAGCTACGGCAATATGGTCACCCGAATCGTGATCACCAATGTGGTTGTGTTTATCGCGATCAACCTGGTCTGGATCATCGCCCGGCTGTCGCATACCTGGCAGACCCCCGAATGGTACAACAGCATCCTGCATACGTTTATGGTGTCGTCCGACTGGATGCACAACCTGACCCACCCCTGGGCTTTTTTCACCCACATGTACATGCATGAAGGGTTTTGGCATTTGCTATGGAATATGCTGATTCTCTATTGGTTCGGCCGGATCGTAGGCGATCTGATCGGCAATCAGCGCATACTGCCGATTTATTTGATCAGCGGTTTTGCGGGCGGACTTATTTTTGCGCTGACCAGCCGATTGTTGCCTGTGGCTGCGGCAGGACCTATATACGCGCTCGGGGCTTCTGCTGCCGTGATGGGTATGGTGGTTGCCGCAGGGGTGCTTGCGCCCAACTATATCATGCGCTTGCTGCTGATCGGAGATGTGAAATTAAAGTACATCGTAGCGGGATTGGTGTTTATGGATCTGATTGGTATGGCTGGCAATGTCAATACCGGCGGATATATCGCACACCTCGGCGGCTCTGTTTTTGGCTGGCTGTTCGTGCTGCAATTGTCCAACGGCACCGACTGGGCACTACCGGTCAATCGCCTTCTGAATGGCATCCAGGGTATTTTCCAGAACCTGTTTTCCCGCAGCAGGCGGGGGCCAAAAGTGGTTTATAAGGCTCAAGGAAGCAAAAAACAGGCTCCGCCAAAAAACAGCAAGGGCAATGCACAGAGCGATGTGAATGATCAGGAGAAGATAGACCGCATACTGGACAAAATAAAGGAATCCGGCTATGATAGTCTGACTGCCGAGGAAAAATCGTTCTTGTTTAATGCAAGCAAAAAATAAAGCGCCCAATTCATGATGCTGCCTCTCCTGAAGTGGGGTAACCTGGCCCTGATCCTGGCTTCTTTGGCGACCTTGTTGGCGCCTTATGTCCACCCGGAATACTTTTGGCCTTTATCTATTACGGGGCTGTTTTTCCCCTGGCTTTTGTTGCTGCACCTGGCCTTCATCGGTTTTTGGTTGTACCAAAAAAATCGCTATTTTCTCTACTCGCTCGGCTGGCTGGCGATCAGTTGGAACCATTTCGACAGTCTGGTGGGAGTTTCTACCCCGGATATTTCCCCGGATGGCCTATCCGTCCTCTCACTCAATTGTCATGGCTTTTTTGCACCCAGTACCGGCAAGCGCCCTACGCCGGAAGAATGGGAAAGCTGGATTTCGGCCAACAAGGAAGTGGACTTTCTTTTTTTTCAGGAGTTTCCTTCCAATGGTCGGTTTTCGGGAGCTGGTGCGGCTGTCGCCAAAAAAGAATTTGCCCGGCATTGGCCACACAAGTACCATAAAGCCGGCGGCAGGTTGGCGATCTGGTCCAAATATCCGCTGTCCGACAAGAAAGTCAACTATTTTTCCAATCACGTCAATGGCATCATGCAGGCGACGGCTACGGTCAACAAACAGCGCATCCGCTTGCTCAACGTGCACCTGCAATCCAATAGTATCACTGAATTGTCCGATGAATTTGTCACCGACCTGGATGTTCCCGAAAAAGAAACGCTGAATAAGTTTGTCGAAATGCTGCGCCGTTACAAAAACGCAGCTATTCAACGTGCCCGCCAGGTGAAACAACTGGAAGAAATACTCGAAGACAGCAGCGGTTCCCTCGTCCTCGGAGGCGACTTCAACGACACCCCGCAGTCCTATGCCTACCAGCGCATTCACAGCTACCTGAGCGACGGATTCCGGCAAAAAGGAATGGGCATTGGCACAACTTACCAAGGTAAATTACCCGGACTTCGCATAGATTACATTTTTTTTAGCCCCGATCTGTTTGTCGAATCGTACCGCCACCAAAAAACACGTTTTTCCGATCACAAAATGGTTCAGACCAGCTTCCGGTGGAAAGAATAATAGTTTAGGTGCAGGTGCTTTGCAATGTGCTGCTTATTTTTGCGGGCGAAACTTATTTTACCACCAAACACCGGCTCTATGAATGCCCCACTTCAGATCTACAACAGCTATACCCGCCAGAAGGAAGTTTTCGAACCCATCCACGAGGGTCGCGTAGGGATGTATGTATGCGGACCGACCGTCTATAGCGATGTACACTTGGGCAATTGCCGAACCTTTGTCAGCTTCGACGTCATTTATCGCTACCTGCTGTTTCTGGGCTACAAGGTCAGGTACGTCAGAAATATTACCGATGTCGGTCACCTCGAAGGCGATGCCGATACCGGTGCCGAGGATAAAATTTCCAAAAAGGCAAGGTTGGAACAGCTGGAGCCTATGGAAGTCGTCCAGAAATATACCAACGGTTTTCACGAAATGATGCATATTTTCAATACCCTCCCGCCCAGCATAGAACCACGAGCTACCGGGCATATCCTGGAGCAGATCGAAATGGTGCAGAAAATATTGGACAATGGCTATGCGTACCTCGAAAATGGTTCGGTGTATTTCGATACGCTCAAGTTTGCACAAGAACAGGATGTGTATGGCAAACTTTCCGGCCGGGTACTGGACGACCTGATCGCCGAGTCGCGCGATAACCTGAAAAATCAGGGCGAAAAGCGACATCCTGCCGATTTTGCCATCTGGATCAAAGCCGATGCCAGCCACATCATGCGCTGGAATTCGCCCTGGTCGGTAGGTTTCCCCGGCTGGCACCTCGAATGTTCCGCCATGAGCACCAAATACCTCGGCGAAACTTTCGACATTCACGGCGGCGGAAATGACCTGAAGTTCCCCCACCACGAAAATGAAATTGCACAAAATTACGGTGCCTGCAACTGCCAACCCGCACAGTACTGGCTACATGCCAATATGCTCCTCATGAATGGACGCAAAATGTCAAAAAGCGATGGCAATACCATTACCCCCTTCCAGTTGTTTACCGGAGAAAGCGAACATGTATCCAAGGGCTACAGCCCCATGGTCGTGCGCTTTTTTATGCTGCAGTCCCATTACCGCAGCACCCTGGATCTGACCGATACTGCCCTGCAGGCAGCAGAAAAAGGATATAAGCGACTAATGGAGGCCTGGAATATCCTGAGCGAATTTTCCGGCGGCGCCGGGGCACCTGTGGCTACCGAACTCGAAAAAGAAGTCGCGGAGGCCATGGAAGCCGTTCATGCCGAAATGAGCGACGATTTCAATACCGCCAAGGTACTGGCGCGCTTGTTCGAACTCGTGCCCAAAATCAACAGCCTGAAGGCAGGACACCTGTCCCTCAACGACATCTCAGCCACTACCCTCGCCCAACTTAAAGCTACTTTCCAGGCTTTTCTGTTCGATATTTTCGGACTCAAAGACGAAACCACAGGCGCGGCTGCTGCCGATAACAATATCCTCGATCAGCTCATGAAACTGATTATCGAAATGCGCCACGATGCACGCGCCCGAAAAGATTGGGCGACCTCTGATAAAATTCGCGATACCCTCGCAGAAGTGAATATCCAACTCAAAGACAGCAAAGAGGGTACCGACTGGAAAATAGGGTAACCCTCTCTTTGCTCCAACATTCCCGCAGGTCTATTTGGCGTAAAAATCTGCGGGAGTGTTGGTGTTCTCTCCTCCCTGGTACCGGGTATAGGAAAAGCCCGAGTGAATAGAATAGGCTCCTATTTCACCAGCCTTGTTGAGCGCCAGGTAACCCACCTGAAAGTCTTTGTACCGGTCCCCCTTCGCAACAATCCGCCGAATGGCCTCTTCACAGGCTTCCTGCGGCGATTTCCCGCTGCGCATCAATTCGACAATCAGAAAACTACCCACCGTCTTCACTACCTCTTCTCCCAAGCCCGTGGCTACTGCTCCACCAATCTCATTGTCGAGATACAACCCGGATCCGATAATCGGCGAATCTCCAATGCGACCCCGCATCTTATAAGCAGCACCTGAAGTCGTACAAACCCCCGCAATATCCCCATTACTGTCCATACACAACATACCGATCGTATCGTGGTTTTCGATGTTGATCACCGGCTGGTACTCCGATTTCAGCTTCCACTCTTCCCAAGCCTTCTTCGAGGCTTCTGTGAGCAGGTTTTCCTTCGGGAAACCCATGGCATAAGCAAACTGCTCGGCGCCCTCACCAGACAGCATCACATGCGGCGTCTCCTCCATGACCTTTCTCGCCAGCGCCGCCACATGGGTAATGTTTTCTACACACAAAACAGCTCCGCAGTTGCCATCGGAGTCCATCACACAGGCGTCCAAGGTAACATGCCCATCCCGGTCAGGTGCTCCACCCTTACCCACCGTCGTATTCTTGACATCTGCTTCTTCTATCGCAGCTCCCTCAATAGCAGCATCCAGCGCCTTTTTCCCTGCATCCAGCCATTCACCCGCCTTGGCAACCGCTACAGGCACATCCCAAGTGGCCACAGCAATGGGTTTTGGCGGCTGAGACACAGGAGCTACACTTTCATGGGCTACTTCCCCAGCAGTACCCTCGTCATTGCAGGCAGACAAGGCCATGGCCATACCCAACCCCGCTCCCGCCAAAAGGGGAGTCTCTTTCAAAAAATTGCGTCTTTTCATGATTCCGTATAATAACTTTGGATGATTTAATCATGTACCCCTACAATGCTATGCCTTCGGCAAAAAAGCTGTTCCTAAATTTAAAAAAATAAATCAGTCCACCAGACCCTCCTCCATATTCTTTTTGAAAAGCATACCCCCGGATGTATGGTTACTTTTCAGCATCCCGAGGTATTAACAAGGGTAATCTAGGTGCAAGGCACCTTAAGGTGCCTTGCACCTAGATTACAACACACTGATTTTCAAAATTTAAGATATTTTTTACCCTCCTTTTTTTTCTCCAAAAAGCCTTCAACATCTCAAAACGGGCTATTTTTTGCCCCTGGCGAATGGTTCAGTGCAGATGAAACAGATAAAAAAGACCTCGTTTTTCAGGGTATTCGGGAAGGATTCCTATTTTTAAAGTTCATTAACTACAACGTCATGAAGCCAGCGTACGCCCTGCTTGTTATCCCCCTGCTCTTGTTGTTTTCCTGCCAAACAAATCCGGAACAGCTTACCCTGCCGAGGTTGATTCCTCAGCCGGCAAGTCTAAGTCCGGAAACCGGTTTTTTTGTGTTGCGGGATAAGATAGGGATGGCAACGGCCGAACCTTTTGCCGTTTCGGGTACATTTTTGAGGGATTTCCTGGAAGCTTCACCCGCGCTACAGGTAGGGCAAGGAGATGACCTTGTGCTCCAACAGGATACCACCTTGCCGGAAGAGGGATACCGCCTGGAAGTCAGACCCGATCAGATCATTTTGTCGGCAGCCACAGATCGCGGCGCTTTTTGGGGCATCCAGACGCTCCGGCAGCTCCTCCCGGCGGCATTTGAAAACGGGCAATACGATGGTCGTCTCCTGGCCATCCCCTGCGTGCGCATTGCAGACAGTCCCCGTTTTCCCTATCGGGGCATGCACCTGGACGTAGGCAGACATTTTTTCCCGATAGGGTTTATCAAAAAATACATTGACGCACTCGCCATGCTCAAAATGAATACCTTTCACTGGCACCTGACAGAGGATCAGGGCTGGCGGATCGAGATCAAAAAGTATCCCCGCTTGCAGGAGATAGCAGCTTACCGACCGGAAACCCTGGTAGGGCATTACAACGATCAGCCCCAGCAATTTGATGGAAAGCGCTATGGAGGTTACTATACCCAAGATGAAGTCCGGGAAGTTGTGGCTTACGCTGCAGCGCGATTTGTGACCATCATTCCGGAAATCGAGATGCCCGGACATGCACAGGCTGCCATCGCAGCTTATCCGGAACTGGGTTGTACCGGTAAAGACATTTCCGTAGCGACCAAATGGGGGGTATTTGAAGATATTTATTGTACCCAAGACGCGACTTTCGACTTTCTGGAAGACGTCCTGGATGAAGTACTCGAACTGTTTCCAAGCGAATACATCCACATTGGCGGGGACGAGGCCCCCAAGACCCGCTGGGAGACCTGCCCCAATTGTCAGCGCAGGATCCGGGAGGAAGGACTGGCAGATGAACACGAATTGCAAAGCTATTTCATCACCCGCATGGAAAAATACCTCAATTCGAAGGACCGACAAATCATCGGCTGGGATGAAATTCTGGAAGGCGGACTCGCTCCCAATGCCACAGTGATGTCCTGGCGAGGCATCAACGGGGCTATCGAAGCAGCCAAACAAGGCCATAAGGTAGTTATGACCCCCACTTCTCACTGTTATTTCGACTACTACCAGTCCGAAAACCCGGACGAGCCCCTTGCGATCGGCGGATACCTGCCCCTGGAAAAAGTCTATGCATTTGACCCCATTCCCTCGGAACTAAGCGAATCCGAGGCAGCCTATGTGCTGGGAGCACAGGGGAATATCTGGACGGAATACCTGCCCACACCGGAAGCAGTCGAATACATGGCCTTCCCCCGCATCCTCGCGATGAGTGAAGTGGCTTGGTCGGCTCCCGCACAAAAAGACTATCCGGCTTTTGTCAAAGGGGTCGAAGACTTTCACCCACGACTCGATACACTTCAAATCAACTATGCCAACCATTTGTACGAGGTAGAGGGCGAATTGCTCAGCAGTGAACAGGGCACTGCTTTTGCACTACAAACCCTCACGACCAACAAAAGTATCCGCTATACAACGGACGGACAGGATCCCGGATCAGCCTCCCCCATCTACGAAGCACCGATCCCCATTACGCAAAGTCTTGTTCTCAAAGCAGCTGTCTTCAAAGACGATCTGCAGCTCGGCCAGGTTTTTTCCCGCAATATCAACTATCATAAAGCCTTCGGCAAAAAAATTTCGCTCGACAAACAACCCAGTCCCGCCTATCCGGGTAGCGGACCCGAAGGCCTCATCAATGGCATGAACGGCAGCGATACCCGATACGGAGACAAAGAATGGCTGGGATTTTCGGGGGAAGACTTCGAAGTCACCCTGGATCTCGGAGGGCCTACAGCAGTACAATCCGTACAAACCCGCTTTTTTGAAGGCAATGGACAATGGATTTATTTACCCGCTGAAGTTAGTTTCGCGGGCTACACCGATGACAACCAACCCTCGACCAACTTCAGCAGCGCAGCGCCCGTGCGGGCTACAGACCATACTTTTTCGGTGACACACGAAACAGGAGGACAGGAGTGGCGATATATACGCATACGCGTAAAAAACTACGGCACCATACCTCCGGGTAAACAAGGGGCAGGCAACAAAGCGTGGACTTTCATAGACGAAATCATCGTAAACTAAACCCCAACATGAAACTTGAAATTTGTGCCAACTCCTTTCACTCTGCCGCAAACGCAGCCCTCGCAGGAGCCGACAGAATCGAACTTTGCCAGGAACTTCAGGTAGGAGGAATCACGCCCTCTGCCGGACTCATCCAGCAAACCCTGGCAAAGCTCGATATCCCCGTTTTTGTATTGATCCGCCCCCGAGCAGGTAACTTCGTTTATTCACAAGACGAGTTCGAAATTATGCAAAAAGATATTGCCTATTGCAAACAAGCCGGCTGCGCAGGCATCGTGTCGGGAGTACTGCTGGAAAACGGCCAGATAGACCTCCCCCGCACCCGAGAACTCATCGCCGCCTCCAAACCCCTGTCGTTTACCTTCCACCGGGCATTCGACCTCGTACCCCAACCCGCAGAAAGCCTCGAACAACTCATCGAACTCAAGGCAGACCGCATCCTCAGTTCGGGCGGAAAAGCCAGCGCAACTGCAGGCCTGGACAGCCTGCTGCAACTGCAGCAACAGGCCGCAGGACGCATTATCCTCATGCCGGGAGGAGGCATCCACCCAGACAATGCCACCCTCTTCCGCAACGCAGGGTTCAGTGAAATACACAGCTCTGCCTCCTCGCCCCTACCCGCCACGGAAGATCTCTTTGGCAGCCCCCTTACCTTCTCCGACCCGGCAAAAATCAAAGCCCTTATTCAAGCCATCCGGCATTAGACAAAGCCGTAGGCATAAAAAAAACTTAAAAAAAAGTCCTCCATATCGGTTACTTCGGAGGGGGTAAAATGGATTAATAAGGGTCTTTCAGGTGCAAGGCACCTTAAGGTGCCTTGCACCTGTGTTTTAAAACACTGATTATCAAAATATTAAACACAAAAATTCGACTTCAAAAATTTACTTATCGGTTTTCGCGAGCGCGCTTACACAATGGCTTTCAACAGCTTAAATACGATTGTGCCGGCGGTCTCCATATTCTCTCTGAGGTAGGCGAGTTTGTTATCCATATCTGTTTCGTCCTGAACGGCATTCATCAGTTCTACAAAAGCCTCTTTGTCTTTTTTCGCGGGCAGCAGCTCGTTGAGTTCGTCGCGGGTGAGTTTGGTCAGACTGGTTATCTCCGACGCCAGTTGTTTGTTGGTCATCTGCCTGGCCTTGATGGCGGCCTCTTTGAAACGGTTTTCCATGGGTCAAATCATTTATGGGTTAGGAGCTTATTTTTGTTCGTTACCGACCGTTACAGCAGCTTGAAAATCTTTACTGCTGGTTGCCGCAATGCCGCTGATCATCGCCAATAGTTTTTCCGCAAGGGTACCCGGCTCTCTTTCATTGCGGAGTACCGATAAGCCGGTACTGATCTCGGAACTCAAGTGCGACAGGTTCCTGGTGATTTTGCCGGATACGGCCTCCACCCCAAATCCCTTGAAAAGCAATTGCTGCTCTGAGCTTAGTTTTGCGGCTGCCTCCAGCCGACCTGTAACGTGCGACTGGGCAGCGGCCATTTGCGCATAGGATGCACTCAGGGCTGCCATCGCTTCCATCTCCATCTGGTCTATGGGATCCATCATGGCCGCTCTTTGCAACGCAATCTGCTCGTGTGCAGCCGCCGCAAATTCCATCATGATGGTCGCAGGTTCGTCCGTCCCCAGCAGGGCTACAATGCGGTCAGCCGCCGCATCCAACTGCTCGTCCTCCACATAATCGTTTAATACTTCCCGAACAATTCCCGACTCTCCCCGGCGCGAATCGCTCAAACGTCCAATCAAGGCCTCCACAGCAGGCTCCACCTCTGCCGGATCTAACAGGTAATCCGATATCGCAGTGCTCAACTCGTTGCGACGGGCATCCGAAAATAGCGATGCCTCATCCAGCAACTCCAAAACTCCGGAAGTAGCCAGAAAATTCTTTAAAAATAAGGGCTGCCAGGTATCCGTGAGAAAAGCATCTACCTTCTGGCGCTCCGCGTCAAAATAACGCTGAATCGTCACCAAATGAAGTCTTTCCATCTCCGTAATCCGCTCGCCCACCCTGGCAGACAACTCCACCGTAGGCTGCTGGATGCTCACACATCCCGACAATAACAACAAAGGCAAAAAAATAAATATTCGGTTCATATTGAGGTGTTTTTGGTCTTTTACCTAATGACAGAAGCGACTACTTGTCGCCACACCATCAAAAGTCCTTATTAAGATAGCCCACATCCGCTAAGAAACCTAATCCGATAACCGCCTTTTTTATTTCCTCCTCCGCAACTCCCCAAAATATTTTTCTCCACACCATTGCAGGTGTCTTTTATTTGCACTAAATTTGAAACAAAAAGTTTTAAAAACAACAAAACTACACAAATGTTTGAACGAGCCATCCTGCATCTGGACCTGGATGCCTTCTTTGTGTCGGTAGAGTGCCTGCGCAACAGCTCCCTAAGCGGCATACCCTTGATCATAGGAGGTCGAGGCCAGCGTTCGGTAGTGGCTTCGTGTAGTTACGAGGCACGGCGGTATGGGGTACATTCGGCGATGCCTTTACAGATGGCACTTCGGCTCTGCCCGGATGCAGTTGTGGTTCATGGAGACATGGATGTGTATTCGAGGTACTCCAAACTGGTCACAGAGATTATTGCTTCGGAGGCTCCGGCCTACGAAAAAGCTTCCATAGATGAGTTTTACCTGGATCTGAGCGGCATGGACCGGTACCTGGGTTGCTGGAAATGGTCCGGTGAGCTGCGCCAGAAAATTATCCGGGAAAGTGGTTTGCCGATTTCTTTTGGTCTGTCCGTCAATAAGTTGGTTTCTAAGGTGGGAACCGGAGAGGCCAAGCCCAATGGGGCTAAAATGATCGTAAAGGGTTCGGAGAAGCATTTCCTGGCGCCGCTGTCCGTCAAAAAACTGCCCGCCGTAGGGGATGCGACGTATAAAAAATTGAGTTTTATGGGGGTTCGAACCGTTGATACGCTGAGTAAAATCCCGCCAGCCCTGCTCCAACGCGAGTTTGGCAAGCAGGGATTGTCGCTCTGGAACAAGGCCAATGCTATTGACGAAAGTCCCGTAACCCCTTATTCAGAGCGCAAGTCGCTCTCCACCGAACGCACGTTTCAGATAGATACGACCGATGTGGACTGGCTGAAAGATAGTCTGGCTGCCATGGTGACGAAACTGGCCTACGATCTGAGGCGTTCGGGCAAATTGACTTCCTGCGTGACCGTAAAATTGCGCTATGCCGACTTCAATACTTTTTCCAGACAGCAGCTTATTCCCTATACCGCCAATGACCTGGAACTGATCCGCTGCGCCCGATCCCTCTTCGATCGCCTGTACGAGCGCCGACAGTTGGTTCGATTGGTGGGCGTTAAGTTCAGTCACCTGGTGGAGGGGAGCCCCCAGCTGGATCTTTTTCAGGATACTTTGTCGGACAACCGACTCCTCCGGGTGATGGATCAGGTCAGGGATCGCTTTGGCAACACCGCGCTTACCCGAGCTTCCTTGCTGGATGGGGACAATTGAAAAGGTAACCCGGTATGTATTTGAATTGTCATACGTATTATAGTCTGAGGTATGGTACCATCGCTCCCCGGAAATTGGTCGAAACCGCCAGCCGCTGGGGCATTGATACCCTGGTGCTGACCGATATCAACAATACGAGCTGCGCGTTTGAGTTTGCAGATTTGTGTATATCAGCGGGGATAAAGCCCATACTGGGTATGGAGTTGCGACGGGACGGGCATTTGTTGTACATCGCGATCGCCCAAAATGCCGATGGCTTTGAGGAGATCAATCGCTTTTACAGCGAATACTCCCTGTCGGGAAAAGTTTTACCCGATAGGGCTCCCCGGTTTAAACGGGTTTATGTGGTCTATCCCAAATGGCATGCACCGATCTCCGACCTGCTCCCGCACGAGTTTCTCGGTGTCCGGCCTGAAGGGGTTAATCGCCTGGCGGTAGAGGGTTTGTCGCGGCACCTTCACAAACTGGTGGTCTGGAGTCCCGTCGTGTTTCTGCAAGAACAGGACTTTATCCTGCACCAGTTGCTGCGTGCTATTGACCTGAATACCGTACTGAGCAAACTCCAACCGGAGGATATGGCCGCCAAAACGGCTTTATTGCTTCCCCCGGAGTTGCTGCATGCGTATTTTAAGCAGTATCCCCAGATTATTCAGAACACCAGCCGCTTGCTGGATGCTTGTTCGGTCGAGCTGGATACCGGTATGCACCTCAACCGACAGCATTTTACCGGAACGGTGGAGGGCGATTACCAGTTGCTGGAAAAACTGGCGGTGAAGGGCTGCGAGCAGCGCTATGGTCCGGCCAATCGCCGTGCTTTGGAGCGGGTACAGCAGGAACTGCGGGTGATCCGCCACCAAAATTTTTGTGCCTATTTTCTGATCGCCTGGGATATCATCCGCTACGCGAAAACGACAGGCTACCAGCATGTGGGTCGGGGCAGCGGTGCCAATTCTATCGTCGCGTTTTGCCTGTATATCACCGACGTTGATCCGCTGGAACTGGATCTGTATTTCGAGCGATTTATCAATCCGCATCGAACCGCTCCGCCCGATTTTGACATTGATTTTTCCTGGGACGAGCGCGACGACCTGTTGGACTACGTTTTCAAGCGGTATGGCAGGGAGCATACGGCACTGCTGGCTACTTACAACACCTTCAAGGGGCGCTCGATCATCCGGGAACTTGGCAAGGTGCTGGGTTTGCCCAAGGCCGACATTGACCACATTGTCGCAAATCCGGACAAGGTGGCCGAGCATCATCCCCTGGCAAGGCAAATCATGCATTATGGCAAGCGGTTGTCCGGCTTCCCCAATTATTTGTCTATACACGCAGGGGGTATTATCATTACTGAAAAACCCATTTTCCGTTACACCGCGCTGGATCTGATGCCCAAGGGCTTTCCGATCACCCATTTCGACATGTACCATGCCGAGCAGCTGGGTTTCCACAAATTCGACATCCTGAGTCAGCGCGGTCTGGGTCATTTGAAGGATGCCGTGGAGTTGATCCGCGCCAATCGGGGTCAACACGTGGACATCCACGACATCGCGAAAATCAAACAAGATCCTGCGGTCAAACAGCTGCTGCGCTCTGGTAGGTGCATGGGTTGTTTTTACATTGAGTCACCCGCCATGCGCGGACTCCTGCAAAAATTGCGTTGTGACAACTACGTCCATTTGGTCGCGGCAAGTTCCATCATTCGTCCCGGCGTGGCCAGTTCGGGCATGATGCGCGAATACATCCGCCGGTTTCACGACCCGGCCTCGGTCGTCTATGTGCATCCTTCTTTCAAAGAGCACCTCGGTGAGACCTTCGGGGTGATGGTCTATCAGGAAGACGTCATGAAAATTGTGCATCACTTTGCCGGGCTTGACCTACAGGAAAGCGATGTGCTGCGCCGCATGATGAGTGGCAAAAAGCACAACAGCGATACTTTTGAGCGCCTTCGGCAAAAATTTTTCTACAATTGCAAAGAAAGAGGACACAGCGACGAGTTGGCTCAGGAGGTATGGCGACAGATCGAAAGTTTTTCGGGCTACTCGTTCTGCAAAGCGCATTCCGCCAGTTTCGCCGTGGAAAGTTTTCAAAGTTTGTACCTCAAAGCCTACTTCCCCTTGGAATTTATGGTAGCCGTGATCAACAACTTCGGCGGCTTTTACAAAGCAGCATTTTATTTCCACGAAGCGCGCATGCAGGGGGCAAACATCCTGGCTCCCTGCGTCAACCACAGCAACTACCTCACCACCATTCAGGGCAACACCATCTATGTGGGTTTTGTGCACCTTCAGCAAATGGAGCGCAGGCTGGCGCACGAAATAGCTTATCAGCGGTCGAAGCAGGGCGCTTTTCGCTCGCTGGAAGATTTTATCTGTCGGGTAGCTGCCAGCTCAGAACAACTTGACATCCTCATCCGCATAGGCGCTTTTCGGTTTACCGGAAAAAACAAATACGAGCTGGTCTGGGAAAAAAATGCCCACTTGCAATCTAAGCACCAACCCGGTTCGGGCAGGGGGCTGTTTGACCGGGAACCCGAAGTTTTTCAGCTCCCCGAGCTGACAGAAGGCACCTTCGACCAGGCTTTCGACGAAATAGAACTCCTCGGCTTCCCCTTGCAATCCCCCTTCGACCTCCTCGAACCCTATGAATGTCAGGGCTGCATACAAGCTGGCGAACTCCTTTCCCACGCCAACCGCATTGTGCGCATCCTCGGCTATTTCGTCTGCCGCAAACCAGTAACCACCGTCAAAGACCAGATCATGCATTTCGGAACCTGGATAGACCCCGCAGGCCATTTTTTCGACACCGTACACTTCCCCAACTTCCTGCAGTACTTCCCCTTCAAGGGTCCCGGTATCTATGCCATCAAAGGAAAAGTCACCACCGATTTCGAGCATCCCTCCATAGAAGTGCTCTCCATGGAACGCCTCCCTTATGTAAGGGATAAGAGGTATTGAGGGGGGGGTAACAGCCAACAAAATAGATGTGAAACCTTCACCTTTCCACCAACCATTCCTTAAAGGAGGTGACTTTCAGACGACTCACAATGGCTTTGTCTGCGAGGTTGACCCGGAGCTACAGGATGACTTTTCGGTTGAAATAAGGTTCAAAGGCTGCCACGGCCGCCCGGCTGACCACTGATTTTTCACGGTATTGCCTTAAAAGACTTTTTTGATATGGCTTCGCTGCTTCCATTTTAGAATGGACAGGAAAGGGATTTTTTGATCGCATATTGGTAATCCAACGCTTGTATTTCTGTAGTGCACTGTGAATTTCGCGCTCCTTAAATGGCTTTAGGACATAACCGATACCATTGTTTTTAATTGCCTGCAGGGTATATTCATCGTAAGCCGTACAGAACACGATGGGTACCTAAACACAAATTTATACTTTTTTTGTGCCTGTTCTTGGGGAAGGTTTCATGACCATATCCAGCCATTTAAGGTTTCATGATGTTCACTTCACCTGCCATTCCGTTCACTTCACATTAAATGTCCCTGTGGACTATTTGTTCTTGTCTTACATTTAGACTCATAACGGATTTTAATTGATTGTTAATCAGACTTAAAATAATGAACCCAACAAAAAAATTTGTTTGGATCTCTTTTCAGCCCCTTGTACTTATCAGCTTGGTAGCGCTTACCGGTTGCACTTCGGATAACGTTGTTTCCGCCATTATTGAGCGACAAATAAAGGCGAATGTTACCCCTGAATATGTGCACGACAAAGAAAATATTGTAGTAGTTACAGTAGGAACAGCTTCCCCTATACCTGGTGAGCGAGCGCAAACCGGAACTGCCATTTTTGTAAACGATTACTTTTTTATGTTTGACGTCGGTGCAGGGGTCGTACAAAAATCCGAAAATATGCGGCTTCCCTTGAATGAGTTAGATGGGATATTTCTGACCCATTTTCACTCAGACCATATGATAGATTTGCCCAACTTGATCAACCGATCCTGGTTGTTGGGGAGAAAAAATGAACTTCACATTTACGGCCCGGATAGCTTAAATACCCTTGTACAGGCAGCCAATGACTTTTTAGCCCTTGAAAATAAATATCGTGTAAATCATCATGGTCTGGACATCATGGATATCTCAAAAGCCAAGGGTGTCCCTCATGAATATCATATTCCACAAAATTCAAAAGCTGTAATTTTTCAACAAGACGGAATCACCATCACCGCATTTGATGTAGCTCACGAACCAATCGAACCTGCCGTCGGCTACGCCATTGAATATAAAGGTAAAAAAGTGGTTTTAAGTGGCGACACAAAAAGGAATGACCTGGTAGCAGAAATGGCACAGGGTTGCGATTTGCTGGTTCATGAAGTAATGTTGATGTCATTCCAACAACTGCTCGAAGCGGAATTGACGAAAGCGGGAATGGATAGAACTGCCAAAATCATTTTTGACATTCAGGACTACCATACCGACACCAAAGAGATTGCTGAGTTAGCTAAAAATTCGAACGTTAAAAAATTAGTTATCAACCATTTAGCACCAATTCCTGACAATAGAATTTTAAAAAAATTATACTTGGAAGAGTTGAAAGCATTTGAAGGTCCGATTCATTTCGCAAATGATGGAGATATTTTTATCGTAAAGGGTGAAATTAGGTGATATGAAAAAAATCACTTTGGTTCCCCTTTTATTCGGGATGATGCAAATTGTTTTTGCGCAAAAAGGGCCAGTACCCAAATCCTATCTTGGCATATCTTTCGGTACCAGCTACTCTATTGGAGATTTTGAAGATACAGATATTACCAACCCTCACGCTGGTTTTGCAAAAGATGGTCGAAAAATTGACGTATTTGGCGGATTCTTCTTGAGTGAAAGAGCAACCCTGACCGGTGGATTTCGATACCAGTCTTTTGAATCGGATCTTGATGATATTATTACAATATTTAATAATCAAAACCCTGGAGCTGAATTCGAAGGGAGTAAAAACAAAATGAAATTCATATTCACATGCTATACTTTTTTTTTATCCCTTACCATACATGCACAAGAATCATTAACAGGCATCTGGCATATAGGACGAGACGATACCAAAATTGAAATCACAAACAAAAATGGTGTCCATGAAGGAAGAATCGTTGCTTCTACCAACGCCAATGCTAAAATTGGAACTTTAATCTTAAAAGATGTCAGGTCAGTTAATGGAAATTGGAAGGGGGAAATTTATATTCCTAAAATTAAAAAATGGCTTAATGCTGATTTAAAATTAGCAGAAAATAAACTGCTGGTGACCGTCAAGTCAGGGTGGATGAGTAAGACTGTGGAATGGAAAAAGGTTGCTGCTAGATTTGAAAATGGTGGCATACAATGAACACAGATAATAAAATACATATTTGTATTGCTCTCTTCTGCACATTGATGTTGATTACCACCACCCTTACAGCTCAAGTACGGGAGTGGGAAATTGATAAAGCTAAAAAGCGAGAACAGGCTAAAAAAGAGGCATTGGATGCTAATCTTTTACATCTACAAAATAAGTGGAAGGTTAAAGTAGCGCATGGCAGATGGTATTTTTCTTTACCTAGTAATGATGAACTGGCTGGTTTTCCGAAAAATATGGGCGCGTGGGAGATAACAGGGTCTTGGCACTTTAAGGAAAGATGGCTTGCAGAACTTTCTGTAGGATTCCACTTAAGAAGAAACATTCCAGCTAGACCCGATATCGCTGCTGTGATTGCTGGTCAAAATTTTAATATTGAAGGTTCTGGTGGAGCGTTCGTACCTATTTCTGCGGGGCTACAATACTATTTTACGCAAAAGAAATTTCGTCCATTAGTTGGCATCAGCACTGGTGTCGTACCAGTGATGTTTCGATACCTTTTTGCAGAAGGCAATATTATAAATGGTATAAAAAAAACGGAAAATAAGTTCAGCGATAAAACAATATTTGGAAACATCAATTCGGGCTTTGATTATCGTTTATCGGAACGCTTCAGCTTTGGTGTCAATGCTGAATATAATTTCTCAGGATCCTATTCAAAATCTATCGGGGGGTATTCAAAATATAAAGGTATTTTAATCAATGCTGGCCTTGCTATACTCTTTTGACTACTGTAGCCAATTTTACCTAATTAGCGCGCTATAAATTCTACAAAAATCCGGAAAAAGATGAAAGCAAAAAAGATCCTGATGTATATCGTATCAAGTATTCTGGTTATACTTATCGTATTTGCCATTGCACTACCGTCTATTCTAAAATCCTTCGGTTTGCATCCCGATTTTGAAGGCAGCAAGCAATACGACATGACAGGAAAAAGAGCCTTGATCGTTTGCACAAGTCACGACGTACTCAACAAACCAGGCGAAACGACAGGAGACCCAACAGGGGTTTTTGGTTCGGAAATGACCGTTCCTTACTATGAATTTCTCGATGCCAATATGGAAGTAGATGTAGCAAGTATCAAAGGAGGCGAAATTCCAATTGACCCACAATCCTTCTATTATTTCATTAAAGAGGATGCCGATAAGAGGTATTTGAGAGATGACGTATTTCAAGCCAAAGTGCAAAATTCCATTCCGCTTATAACTGTCGATTTTAAAGAGTACGATGTAGTCTTCTTTGCCGGAGGTTGGGGAGCTGCCTACGATATGGCTCAATCAGAAATCTTAGCCGAGAAGGTTGCTAATGCTTATTATAACTCCGATGTCATCTACGGCAGTGTTTGCCACGGCGCTCTGGCATTTGTAGAAGCTAGGGACAGCACCGGGGAATATTTAATAAAGGGAAGAACCATGACTGGAGTTACTCAAAATCAATTGGATCAACTGGGTATTGAATTTACCCCAAAACACCCGGAGGCGGAATTGAAAAAAGCCGGAGCCAATTTTCTATCCAACACAAAAAGAAGGGACTTTTTCGCAACCCTAACGGTCGTGGATGAAGAACAGCGCTTTGTTACTGGACAGAATCAAAACTCGGAGCATGAAACTGCGCAAATAATCATGAAGCTTTTATCTGAAAACCAGCAATAATCATGAATGCTTTCAAGTGTAACTTTATGGCACTTTGCTTAGTCATAGGGCTATACCCTTTGGTTCAAGCGCAAGAGGATGCTACCGAAGGTAAACCAAACATCGTCCTGATTTTAGTAGATGATGCCGGTCTGATGGATTTTGGTGCTTTTGGGGGAGAATCATGTACCCCCAATATAGACCGATTGGCCGAGCATGGGATGATGTTCACCAATATGCATGCTTCCCCGGTCTGCGCGCCTTCCAGAGCTATGCTACTGACAGGATCAGATAGTCATTTAACCGGAGTTGCCAATTTACCCGAAATGCTTCCGCAAGCATTTCGGGGCAAACCCGGTTATGGTGGCGTACTGAACAATCGTGTGCAAACCATTGCGACCCGTTTGAAAGCATTAAATTACAATACCTATGTAACTGGAAAATGGCACCTCGGGCATGATGAAAATACCCTGCCTACCAGAAGAGGATTCGACCGCTCCTTTATTCTCGACGCTTCCGGTGCCGATAATTATGAAGCCCGCGGGTACTTGCCATTTAAACCTACAGCCCAATGGCATGCTGATGGAACAGCGGTGAATCTTCCCGATAATTTTTATTCCTCCAAAACATACATCGATAAAATCATATCCTTTCATCAGGAGGAAAAAAACAGGGACAATCCTTTTTTCTCCTTTGTTTCCTTTCAAGCCATTCATGCGCCCGTGCAGGCTCCAAAAGAATTTGTGGGACACTATAAACCAATCTATAAAGAGGGTTGGGATAAACTGCGCCTGAACCGGTTTGAAAGCGCAAAGAAATTGGGGTTCATTCCTCAAAATGCCAAGTTGAATGACGACTTTCCTAAATTCAGAAAATGGGATGCGCTCACGAAAGAGGAGCAGGAGATGTATATTACCGACATGGCAGTTACCGCAGGTATGCTGGAAGCCATGGATTTCCATATAGGACGATATGTCAACTATTTAACGGAGAAAGGATGGATGGACAATACGATCTTTATCATTACTTCCGATAATGGACCAGATGGAGCATCTGACTACCACACCAAAGCTGCGATTAGATGGGCACTGAACCAAGGCTATCATCGTGACTTTGACCTGTACGGAGACAAAGGCTATTACGGTGCCATTGGACCTGAATTTGCTCATGCTATGGCGTCTCCTTTTTCTTATTTTAAATATTATACCGGTGAGGGGGGATTGCGGGTCCCATTGATTATGAGTGGGAAAAACCTTCCTAAGCAGGTAAAGTCTGATGTGTTTTGCTTTTTTACAGATATCGCACCCACAATTTACGACCTGGTCGGACTCTCTACTTCAGCCAATGAAGGCTATGCGCCCATTACCGGTAAAAGTATGCTGCCTCATATAAACAATCCTGAGCACCCCGTTTATGGTAAAGAAGAGGGGGTTGGCTTAGAAGTAGCAAACAGTTCTGCCTACTTTTTAAATGGATACAAAATTGTGAAAAATAACATTCCACTTGGAGATAATAATTGGCACTTGTACCATATCGCCAGTGATCCTGGTGAGACGAATGATATCGCCTCCAAGCATCCTGTTCTTTTTCAAAAAATGTTGTCAGCATACCAGGACTACGCGGAAGCAGTAGGCGTGATACAGATGCCGGAAGGCTATTCTGCTGTAGGAGAAGTGGGAAAAAAATCAATTGTGGCGGTCCTTAAATCAGTTTTTCCTTATTTAGAGGGGGTCATTATTTTCATTACCCTATTTTTTATATGGCGTGCAAAACAAAAATGGTAACCAAGGCTGGATCAAAAAACTTGCCAAGCCACTGAAACCTTCCCCAAGAGCTGTCCAAACGAATCAGACAAGCTCAGGGGCTTTCTATGTTTTATTTGATTTCAGTACGTAATTTGTGCTTCGACCT
>JANQWK010000071.1 GCA_030729925.1 Saprospiraceae bacterium | reverse complement strand
GGTTCGGAAGGAGGTGCAGGGTCGAATTACTTTGTGTTGGAAGCGAAGGAAGTAGTACCAGAGGAACCGAATCCTGAGGTGGAAGAACTGCGGATATGGAAGAAGTTGGTCTCCAAAGAAGATTTTCCTGCTGCCGTGATCAACTATTCGCCTTACACGTTTGATCGGGAAAGGCGAGTGGTATATATTTTACAGGCTGACCAATTTAAGCTTTTTCGATACAATATAGATTCCAATACGTTTGATTCGGTAGAAATAACCAATTATCCCGCTGAGGCGACAAATGGTGGTTCAATAATCTACAATCCGTCGCGCAATACGATACAATTGTGGCGTCCCGGTCCTGACAAAGTATTTGAAGTATCTGTTGAAGGAGGACCTGTATTGCAGATAGGAACCGGGAGTTTTAGTTCGCGACACTATGGATCTAACCCGATTTACAACGGTGCTACGAATAATCCATTGTTTTTATTCGGTTACGGAGGGTTTAGGTATAAAAATTCGGCATTCGAATTAGTAAATGGAAATTGGGTTTTGAGGCGGAATGATAACGGAGATCAGCCTTACAGACGAGGAACACAAGTCTATCCCAATGCAGATTATACGAAAGCACTTATCATAGACGGAACGGGCAACCAATCAGGTAACCAGTTTGAGAGCTCTTGTTCGCTTCCGGGCGGTGCTGCGTGGGCTTCAGACGTGGGGTATTGGTGTTGGATGAGAGATATATGGGAGATAGACCTGGCGACGATGTCAGCGCGCGAGGTATTGCCTGTGAATTCAAATTTTGGGGTAACGGGTAGTTTTGGGTACGATTATGAGCACAATAAGTTTTACAGTTTTGGGGGTTTTAGGCCACCTTCGGTAAAATGGGGCCCAATTGTATGGGAAGACTCCTTGCGGGTATTTGATCCCTCAGAGGGAGTAGGCTGGAAGGTAGTAAGTCAGGGTGGAGACAAGCGACCTGTGAACCATAGCACCTCATTTTACGATGCGGAGGAGGATCGGTTTTTGGTGTTGTCGGCAGATGGGATCTACGAGTTGCGCATAGGCAGCGATGAAGTTCCGGAGGAGGAAGCGGGTTGTAAAGTGGTGATCAAATCGAGTGTGGAAGGGATGTCCGCAGAGCTATGCGCGGACAGCACGGGGGTTGTGTTTTTGGATGCAGTACTGGGCGAAAGGGACACGATATACTCGAGGTACATAGATAGTCGGCCAGACAGTCAGTTTGTGTATGTATGTCTGGATCACCCTATGGGGATTGACCAATCTGCGCTGTACGATTTGGAGCTTCGGGACAGTGGTGGAGGGGTGTCCAGGGACACGCAGTTGCTGAGGACTGAAGGAGGCGATTTGGCTGTGGCACTTGGGGTGTACACGAATGATGGTGGCGCAACCTTTTCAAGGACATATACAGCAGGATCGCAAAAATGCTGGGAGCTGTTGTTTTTCTTTGATGGGAGTGGGACCAACGGATATATGGGTTCGGAAGGAGGTGCAGGGTCGAATTACTTTGTGTTGGAAGCGAAGGAAGTAGCAAGTGAGAAAGACACCGTGTTCTTTTTCACCGATATGACGGTTCAACAGGGATCTGAAGTTTGCATTCCTGTGATGGTAGCCAATCTTCCAGAAGTTTACGGATTGCAGTTTAGTATAGCCTTTGATTCTTCACAATTAATTTTTCAGAGGGTGCAGGCATTAAACAACAGCCTGGGGCTTTTTCATGTTTTTCGGGATCAAAACTTTGGTTTTCCCGGTCAGGGAGCTGTGCCCCATGATAGAATGACATTTTTATGGACAGCACCAGGAGCAATCCCAAGAACGCTGCCGGATAGTACCTTACTTTTTGAAATCTGTTTTAGTGCAATTGGATCAGGGGTTACTTCACTTGACTTTGTTAGTGATCCTACTTCGATACTTTACATAGACAAAAACAATGAACATTATTGGGATGGTCCTGCCAAGCCTGGCAAAGTGACTATCAATCAACCTGATACCATACGTGAAGATGATATTATAATTGCTGTGGAAGACGTTTCGGTAAGTCCCGGAGCTTCTTTTTGTATGGATATCACGGTAACAGAATTTACCAATATTTCGGCGCTCAGTTTTGGTTTGGAATTTGACATCACCAAGCTAAAATTCGATCAAGTACAGTCCTTAAACCAGATGCTGAGTATATCCAATGAGAATGGGGCAGATCCTTTTGGATACCCTGGTATTGGGGGAATCCCGCAGGGGAGGTTGGAGTTTGACTGGAGTGCATCGGGTCTGGTCACTTTTGCAAGGCCTACGACGATTTTCCAAGCTTGTTTTACCCTACTGGACTCAATAGACACCGAGGTAATATTTGCAAATGGTCCCGAAGAGGTGTTTGTGGGTGGAGCAGAAGCAGCTCCGGTGCCATTTTCTACTAAAAACGGAATAATCCAGGTGATAAATCCATCAAAAGATTCGGATATTATCGTTGCGATGG
>JANQWK010000070.1 GCA_030729925.1 Saprospiraceae bacterium | reverse complement strand
AAAAGGCTCTATTAGGTGTTTTTTCCGTCAGGAAGGGCATAAAATAAACGGCGCGAATGGGTGTTTTTTGGGTGGGAAGTTTACCTTTATGGGGTACAAAAAGAATCAAAGGTATGTCTGACACCAATTGCCCGGTTTGTCAATCGGGATATGTATATGCTATGGATCTGTTGATGGTCTGTCCGGAATGCGGATGGGAGGGGCAGATCGGCGAACCGGGATTGGCAACCGAGGCCGCTCCGGAAAGCGCGGTAAAAGATGCCAATGGCAACCCTTTGCAGGACGGGGACAGCGTGATCCTGATCAAAGATTTGCCGGTAAAGGGGGCACCAAAGCCGCTTAAAAAAGGTACGAAGGTCACTAATATCCGGTTGGTGGATGGCGACCATAACATAGATTGCAAGATCCCTGGGTATGGTGCGATGGCGCTGAAAAGTGAGTTTGTGAAGAAAGCCTGAGGTGTGGTTAAGGGTCCTTCCGAACCACCCTTCCGTTTTTCATCACAAACTGCACGCTGGAGATATCGAGGATATCCAGGGTAGGATCTTTACGGAAAGCAACAATATCGGCAAACCAACCGGCAGCGATTCTACCGCGCTCTTTTTCTATACCCATCAAGGCAGCAGCCTCGCTGGTCATCGTTTTCAGCACGTACATGGCTGGAATTCCGGCGGCTTTCCAGGTATGGAGGACTTCCAGGCTCGACTGAAGCCTATTTTTTCCAGGGATATTATATACCACATCTGACCCAAAAGCCATCCTGACCCCTGTTTGGTAGGCTTGTTTCAGTCGGTTTGTCGTCGTCGCGAACAGCTCTTGCGTTTTCTCAAGTCCTAAGCCATAGGACAGCCAGTTTTCATAAGAAAAATCCGTACCCACCAAAAAAGTCCCCTTTTCTTTCATCAATTGCAGCTGCTCCTGATTCAGGAAAAAACCGTGTTCTATCGAAGCAGCTCCTCCTCTGATTACATTATCGGCTGCGGCTCCTCCCACCACATGCACACTCACCCGAAGGCCGTATGTCGCGGCCTCCCGCACGGCAAAAGCGATATCTTCCTCGGCATACACATAGGGAAAAATGTCCGCTGCCATCTTGATCGTATTTGCCCCGTAGTACACATTTTGTCGGATGGCCTTTTTGATTTCCTCATGAGTATCTGCATCTATGTACTCCCTGTGCCAGGCATGCCCCGACTGGTGTGCCACTCCGGGAAGCTGCCCTCCGTAGGGCGCAATAATCTTTCCCGCATATATGATATTTGGCCCATTGACCCAGCCCTGATCAATGGCTCGGATCAAATCGGCCGTTACGTAATTGCCATCGTTGCCGATCTCTTTAACGGTAGTAAACCCACCTTCCAAAAACTCCCGGGCATATTGTACCCCGCGAAGCACCCGATAGGCATCTGATTCAGCCGCATAAATCTGCAGGATATCGCGCTGCTGATAGGAGATATTCAGGGTAAGATGCACATGGCAGTCCATTAAACCCGGGCTCACCCATGCTTCAGACAAGTCAATCCAGTCATCCACCGCATACCCGGAGGCATCCTCCACCACTGCAAGTATGCGTTCTCCTTCGACCAGTATGATCTGGTTATCGGAAATCCTTCCAGACTCCGGATCAATCAAATGGCCGGCTTTAATTCCTACGAGTTGGGCTCCTGCCGAGCTCCACAATATGCAATTGAGCAACAATAATCCTACTACTTTATTCATATTGCCATTAAAGTGTTTTCCTTGTCCTACAGTTTGCGGTAATCCTGAAAGTGTACTTTGGTAAAACAAAAATGAACCAAAACTTTGATTTTAAAAAATTACTTTCTGCCAAATACGATTAAATCCTTATTTTCCCCATCATTAAATCAGTTTGCAACCTTCCTCTATGGACTATACACACATCGTCGAGCGTTTTCTGGAAGCCTATAACCAAAAGGATCTGGCTACTTTTATCGGATACCTGCATCCGGATTTTGAGTCTTATCTCTTGGATACGCAGGTGACCCTCAGCCGGGGAAAAGAAGAAGCAATTGCAATTTACAAGAAACGCTTTGAAGAGGTTCCTGGACCGTTTATCCGGGTGTTGAACCGAATGGTCAATGACAATTTTATCATTGACGATCAAATTATTGAGCATTTCGAAGGCAACAAAGCAATCCATGCTTTTTCAATCTTCGAATTCCAGGACAGCCTGATCCGAAAGGCTAGTTTTGTCAGACGGGACTTACCCTAAAAAGAACTCCGGGAAGCTGGTGCGACAGCCCCGGAGTTCATTCATAAAGCTCTCAATAATTAAAGTCTAACGTTAAAGCTTCGTTAAGGTTCGGAGCTTTTTAGATTTTTTTCAATTTTTGCATCACCCGGTAAAGTAAATATAGGCCGCAGCGATCAATACCAGCACTACAACCGTAGCAACGATATCCATCGTGGTATAACTTGCCTTCACCGCAGCGCGCTGCTCTTCCGTAACGCCTCCAATCGTGAGGTTGGTGACTTGGATCGCGGTCGGAGGTTCTGTGGCATAACTTACCACGATCATGACCAGTCCAGATACCAGGAAGATGATCAGACTGTAATATTGAAAGAAAATATTGTTGATGATCCAGAAGAAACTGCCTTCTTCGTAGGCAAAACCTTCCATCAGCGTGACCGGCGTGTCAATGGCCAGGCGAAACAGTCCCATCGCGAAGCCTACTACGAGCGCGGATAATGCCCCCTTCGAATTGAGTCGTTTGTTGAAGATCCCAAAGAAGAAAACGACGAAAATAGGCGGTGCCAGATAGCCTTGAACGCTCTGCAGATAGTCATACAGTCCCCGACTTCCCTGGATTACAGGAATCCAGAGCAATCCAATGACCACCATTACCCCCGTGGCAATCCTCCCCATGCGCACCAGCTGCGCTTCGGAGACATTGGGCTTGAGCTTGGAGTACAAGTCCATGGTAAACAAGGTGGAACTGGCATTAAATACCCCTGCGAGGGAACTCATCAAGGCTGCCAGCAATCCCGCTACGACGATGCCTCGTATGCCTGCCGGCAAAACCGTGGCGACCAGCAAAGGGAATACCTGCTGGGCTTTGGCGTTGATGATAGCGCCGTCAGGCCCCATCAGCTCCGCACTGAGCGAGGCGATTTTTCCGGTGCTGGCCAAGGCGTAAGTGATCATTCCGGGAATGATAAAGATAAATACCGGTAGCAATTTAAAGAAAGCGGCTGCGATGGTACCCCTGCGGGCTTCCGTCAGGTTGGCGGCACCCAAAATGCGCTGCACGATGTACTGATCTGTACACCAGTACCACAAGCCGACAATCGGAGCGCAAAACAACATGCCTATCCAGGGATAGTTGCTGTTGAAGTACCAGGCCATCTGGGTGTCTGTTTTGACAGGTGCCCAGGTCGCTTCGTATCCGGCCGGCACAATGGGCTTCCAGAGGTTAAACATCTCCGATCCGGCAATGCGCTTGAGTTCGCCCCAACCGCCAAGGGCATCAAGCCCGTAAATGGTAGTCAGCACAGCCCCCAGCACTAGAATGACGGTCTGCATGGTTTCCGTGTAGGCTACAGCCCGCAATCCACCCAGCATGGTATATAATCCCGTGAGGAGGATCATCAGGATAGAGCCGATCCAGAAGCTGTCGAGCCCCATAAAACTAACCTCCGGCAGCAACACGCCGAATACAATCCCGCCGGCGAAGATGCCCACAGCGACTTTGGTCAGGACATAGGCCACCAGAGAAATGATGGACAATACCCATCGGGCAGTGGAGGAAAAGCGCTTTTCCAAAAATTCGGGCATGGTAAAGACGTTGGAGCGGATGTAAAACGGTGCCAGCAGCCAGCCCAGCACCAGCAGACACCAGGCGTGGAGTTCGTAGTGCGCCAGGGCTACTCCGTCGGTAGCACCGGATCCCGCCAGTCCCACCAGGTGTTCCGAACCGATATTGGAGGCAAAAATCGAAGCGCCCACCACAAACCAGCCGAGGTTGCGCCCGGCTAAAAAGTAATCGTCCGAAGTCGTAGATTGTTGTCGGATGACCCACCAGGCTATGCCCAGGATCACCACAAAATACAAGAGGATAATGATCCAGTCAATCGTTGCAAGTACCGTCATAATGAGTTGGTTTTCGTTGAAAATTTAAAGCTCGTTTTGGACCTGTAGGTTTGTCCGGGTTCCAGTACGACAGACGGGAATGCCGGTTGGTTGGGCGAATCGGGATAGTGTTGGGTTTCTAAGCAAAAGCCGGTGCGGTGGGCGTAAGTGCCCCCGCCGGGCATGGGTAGGGTTCCATCCAGAAAATTACCCCCATAGAATTGTATGCCGGGTTCGTCGGTAAAGATTTCCAGGAGGCGACCGGATCCCGGGTGCGCTACTGCAGCTGCTTTGCGATACGTCCCGGGGTTGTTCAAAGCCCAACAATGATCGTAGCCTTTGCCTCGGGCCAACTGCTCGTCTTCGACCTCCAGATCCTGCCCGATGGGCTTGGCACTTCGGAAATCGAAGGGCGTGCCTTCCACGGAGGCGAGTTGTCCTACCGGTATCAACGTCTCATCTACGGGCAAATACGCATCGGCTGCTATTTCGAGCAGGTGATCCTGTACATTGCGGGTAAAATCGCCGGAAAGGTTGAAATAGGAATGCTGGGTAAGGTTCACCACGGTCTTTTTGTCGGTAGTCGCCGAATAGGTGACCACCAGCTCATCCTCGTTATTCAGACTATACACCACCTCTGTATTAAGGGTTCCGGGGTAGCCGCCTTCTCCGTCGGGACTCGTGTAGCGCAAAACGAGTTCAACCGCCTGCTCCCCTGTTTTCGCTTCAGCGGACCAAACGACCTTATCGAATCCTCGGGTTCCGCCGTGCAGGTGATTGGGTCCGTCATTGGTCTCCAATTGCCAGGTGGTGCCATCGAGTTCAAACTGCCCTTTGGCGATCCGGTTGCCGTAGCGGCCTATCAATGCCCCAAAATAGGGATTGCTCGCTTCGTACTGTTCGAGTTTATCGTAGCCCAATACCACATTCCCATAGTTGCCATCTTGATCGGGAGCCGTCCAGGAGGTGATGATCCCTCCATAGGTAATCACCTGAAGCTCCATGCCTTTGGCATTTTTCAGGGTATAGATGTCCACCTCCTTGCCGTCAGTAGTTTTGCCGTAAGGCTTAGAACTAAAGCTCGGTGCAGGGGTTGTTTCCATGGTGGAAGCGGTATCCGGGCTGCCCTGGCATTGCCAGAGCAAGGTGGACAGCAGGAGCAGTGCATAACCCGGGTGAATGGTTGTGAAAGTCATATCGTTTTTCGTTTTGGCATGATTAAAAGCCCTGTTGAAACAGGTGGTAATATACTTCGTTGGCGCGCAGTCGGTCTTTGAATTCCCGCATACCCGTCTGTTTGTCAATCACCACCAGCTCAATTCCGGCAATTTCGGCAAAATCTTCCATAAAAGAAGTATCCAGTGCCTGGGAATATACCGTGTGGTGTGCTCCACCTGCCTGAATCCAGGCCGAGGCGGCAACGGAAAGGTCTGGCATCGGATCCCAAAGCACCCTGGCAACGGGGAGATTGGGCAATTGCTGATCCGGTTGCACGCTTTCCACTTCATTGACCAGCAGGCGGAACCGATTGCCCATGTCCACCAGGGAAGCATTGATGGCTGCGCCGGGTGCCCCGTCAAAAACGAGTCGCACCGGATCTGCTTTGCCCCCGATGCCGAGGGGGTGTACCTCGCAGGAAGGTTTGCCGGCTGCGATGGAGGGACAAATTTCCAACATGTGCGCCCCCAAGACCAGGGACCTGCCTTCGGTAAAATGATAGGTATAGTCTTCCATGAAGGAAGTTCCGCCGGGTCGTCCGACCGACATCACCTTCATGGCACGCAACAGGGCGGCTGTTTTCCAGTCTCCTTCCGCACCAAAGCCATAGCCCTTTTCCATAAGGCGCTGCACGGCCAGTCCGGGAAGCTGCACAAAATTGCCCAGGTTCTCGAAGGTATCTGTAAATGCGCCAAAGTTGCCCGAGTGGAGAAAGGCCTCCAGGGCGAGTTCGATGCGGGCCGCTTCTTCCAAAGCAGGGCGCTTTTCGCCGCCCTTTCGGAGACTGGGTGCCAGTGCATAGCTGTCCTCGTATTCTTCCAACAAGGCTTCCATGGCATTCGCAGAGATCTCGTTGCGATAGCGCAGCACATCGGAGGTATCGTATCCGTTGACCGAGACCCCAAAGCGGATTTGGGCATCTACTTTATCGCCCTCTGTCACTGCCACTTCGCGCATATTGTCTCCTATTCGGGCCACTTTGAGCTGTTGCAGTTCGTCCCAACCCAGCGCCACCCGCATCCAGTTGCCCAGTTGTTCCTGAAGCGTCTTGCTTTTCCAGTGTCCGGTAATGATCTTTCGTCTTTTGCGCATGCGCGCCATCAGATAACCCAATTCCCGGTCGCCGTGGGCCGACTGGTTGAGGTTCATAAAATCCATATCTATTTGCTGCCAGGGGATGGCTGCATTGAATTGCGTATGCAAGTGGCACAGGGGTTTGGTCAGGACATTCAGCCCCCGGATCCACATTTTCGCCGGAGAAAAGGTGTGCATCCACACCACCACTCCTACACAGCCGGAAGCCGCACCGGCCTCCAGGCAAACCTGCCGGATGGCCTCTGCACTCGTCACTACCGGTTTCATAACCAGGGGCAGCAGCCAACCTGTCTGTGCATTCCAATCCTGTACCATAGCAGCCGAATGGGCTGCGACTTGTTTCAACACTTCGTCTCCGTACAAATGCTGGCTGCCGGTAACAAACCAGATTTCTTTTTCAGGGGTTCTTTCCATTAATTCGTTGGTTTAGATGAATGTTGTCCGTAATAGGCGTCTTTTCCGTGTTTTCGATCGTAATGTTTTTGAATCAGGGTGGCTTTCATCCGGGGTGCCGAGGGGTTAATCTGTCGAGTCAGATAGGCCATTTTGGCCAGTTCTTCCAGCACCCGGCTGTGGTAAACCGCCTGAGCGGGATCTTTTCCCCAGGTAAAAGGTCCGTGGTTGCCCAACAGCACCATAGGTACTTCGCGATAGTCCAGATTCCGTTCGGCAAAGCACGCGGTAATCTGGATGCCGGTATTGTGTTCGTAGTTGCCCGCAATCAAATCATCGCTCATAGGTGCTGCACAAGGAATATCCTGGGTCAGGTGATCGGCATGGGTCGTGCCGAGGATGGGAATATCGCACTGAGCCTGTGCCCAAGCCACGGAATACGTGGCATGGGTATGGGCGATCCCGCCAATATGTTCCCAGTTTTTGTACAGCCAGGCATGGGTTTTGGTATCCGAAGAAGGACGGAGGGCTCCCTCGACGAGGGTATTCTCGTAATCCAGGATCACCATGTCCTTCGGTCGCAACTGGTCGTAGGGCACCCCACTCGGCTTGATCGCAAACACACCGGCCTCGCGATCCACTGCGCTGACATTACCGAAAGTATAGATCACCAGCTGCAGGGCATTCAACTCCATATTAGCCTCATAGCAGGCCTGTTTTAGCGCTTTATATTTTCCCATGGTGTTTGTTTTTTTCCTGTTCGGTCGTGATGTTTTCGACAAATGCCGCCAATTGCTCGTACTGTCCGTACAGCGCTTCCAGCGCCAAAACGGTCTCCGGCTGCGGTTGGTAAAAAGCCTCCGGTTTGCTGCCCATCTGACGGGAAGCGGAGAGGACATCCTCGTACAAACCCGCAGCGCGGGCGGCGTAGATCGCCGCTCCCAGCGCGGGCGCGTAGTCGGACGAGGCCACCTCGATGGGGCGATTCAGCACATTGGCCAGGGTTTGCATGATGTAGGGGGACTTGCGCGCCACGCCACCAATGCCCACTACTTTTTTGATGGCTACGCCTTCGGACTCGAAGCGATCTACAATTTTTTTGGAGCCAAAACAGATGGCATGCACGAGTGCTTTGAACAGGTGTGGCGGAGTAGTGCCCAGGGAGAGCTGGGTAATAGCGCTTTTCAGCGATTGGTTGGCGTCGGGTGTACGCCGACCGTTGATCCAGTCGAGCGCCACCGGAATACTTTCGTCCAGGGATATTTTTTCGGCCTCTGCGCTGAGGCTTGGAATAATTTCCGCTGAGGCGATATCCCAAAGTTGTTGCTTCTGGGTTTCGCTCAGCCCTTCGGCTTTCATCAGCACCTGCTCCACCGGCCACATCAGCTGGGATTTGAACCAGGCCAGCACATCGCCAAAAGCAGACTGTCCGGCCTCCAGACCCACCATACCGGGCAAAATAGACCCCTGCACCTGTCCACAGATCCCCTTTACGGTATTCGAACCGATCTGTTTGTCGTCCGCCACCATCATATCACAAGTAGAAGTACCCATCACGCGCACCAGACTGCCCGGCTCCACTGCAACCCCTACGGCCCCTGCATGTGCATCGAAAGTACCCACTGCAATCACCGTATCCGTGGTCAGTCCCAGGCGGGCTGCCCATTCGGGGCTCAACCGACCTGCCACTTCATCGGCTGTATAGGTATCCTCATACAATCGGCTGCGCAGGGCTCCCAGATCCGGATCCAGGCGTTCCAAAAAATCAACAGGCGGCAAGCCACCCCAGCTTTCGTGCCACATCGCCTTATGCCCGGCGGCGCAACGACTGCGTTTAAGGGTCATCACATCCTGATGGCCAACCAAAATGTGCGTCATCAGATCACAATGCTCTACCCAGGAAAATGCGGCCTGTCGGACGGCTTGGTCTTCCCGGATCACGTGCAGGATTTTTGCCCAAAACCATTCGGAAGAATAAATACCGCCCTCAAAACGGGTAAAGTCTTCCCCACCCCAATGTCGAGCCAATTCGTTGATCTCGTCTGCTTCGGCAATTGCGGTATGGTCTTTCCACAAGACCATCATCGCATTGGGATTTTCTTCAAAACCGGGGGTCATGCACAACGGAGTCCCTTCACGGGTAACCGCAATAGGCGAGCTGCCGGTGGTGTCCACGCAAATGGCCTTCACGGCTGCCGGTGGTATCCCCGACTGCATCATCACGCTTTTGATGGTATTTTCCAAGCCTTCGATATGATCCAATGGGTGCTGCCGAAATTGGTTAACCCCCGGATTACAGTAGTGACCTGCCTTCCAGCGCTGGTAGAAATGTACGCCGGAAGCCAGTTCTGTGCCATTGGATGCGTCAATCAGTACCGCCCGGACAGAATCTGTTCCATAGTCGAGTCCGATAACGTAGTTGGTCATGCTGATCATTTTAATACGCTTATTTTTCAATCGTAATGCGATACACCTGGAAGGCCTGTGCAGGGATCTGCAAGTCTAACCG
>JANQWK010000069.1 GCA_030729925.1 Saprospiraceae bacterium | reverse complement strand
CGCTTAGAAGTGAGCATGCTGACGCACTTTTTTTCCTATTCCATTTATCGTTTCAGGATTTTAATCACTTTCACATCCACGGATCCGTAACTCACTTTCAGGAGGTACACCCCGGGGGGATAAGCTGAAAGATCAATTTTCGTCTGAATGGTATTGGGGCGTAATCGTTGCTGGTACAAGTTGTTGCCGCTGATATTAATCAGCTCTATAGAAACGGGCGTATCGAAATCTTCGAGAATTTCCACGGTCAGTTGTTCGGTTACGGGGTTGGGGTAAGCCATCACCAGTTCGGAGTCATTCGCGCCCGGGAGCAACAGCGTTTCGATATTGGAATAAGCGAAAGCGCCTTCTCGGTCAACCAATTTGACCCGATAGAAATTGTGCCCGCGTTTGGGTTTTTTGTCCACAAACTCGTAGTACATCGCATAGCCAATTTTTGCCCGTGGGGCGACCACTTCAGCCAGCTCATAGAACTCGAGGCTATCGGCAGACCTTTCTACCACGAAAGTATGTTCGTAGAGATCCAGGATCTCCCAGCGCAGGATGGCATGGGCTTCTGGATTGGTGGACAGGTCAATAACCAGGCCTGTTCCACAGGTAGTGGGCGTATTGACCACAGTAAGATTTTGTACACGGGTGGACACGCAGCCGTTTTCTTCTACGGTCAGTCGGATCGGGAAAATGCCGACAAAGGGGAAAGTGACGGTAGCATTGGCCTTGTCGGAGTAGCGTGGGCTGGCGGTAAAGCCAAAGTCCCAACTTATCTTTGCGCGAGAGCCGGCGTCGGGCGCAGAAAATGTTACGGTAGTACCTGCACACACAGGCGCGGGGCCGGCGATCGTAGCCAATGCCTCGGTTCCCACCTCTACGGTCACAATACGGGTCTCGAGAAAAGCACCGCAGCCATCCCTGCGAGCACAGCGGGCGAAGTAGGTAGTTTCGTAGAGTACCCCAGGAGCATATTCCGGGGTATTGGAATTTTCGATCATATCCCAGGTTTGGGCGTTAAAAGGACCAGGATTGGTTGACTTCATCCACAGGTATTCGATCGCGCCAAATCCGCCCGAGGGGCTTTCCAGACTTACCAGGGGTTCGGGAATGTTGCCCGGGCCGCAGAGATATTGATCGTAGCCAATCTCCCCTGCATCGGTAATATTATCGCAAGCCAGCACCAACCCGGCATCCTGGTTGACCGTTGCATCTTTGCCCACGACAAAATCAGCCGTCATCCCGGTCATGACCTCTACATCGCTGTCCAAGTCATCGTTTGTACCTTGATCGGCGACGGTAAGCAGGTATTTTTGCGAGAACATGAAGGTAAGCTTGTACGTTCCCGGTAAAACCGTAAACATATAATTCCCCGCAGCATCGGTGGTAGTCGTATCGGTATATGCCGATCCACCCCCGGTGCGCTCCACGGTCACCTTCACCCCTTCCAGACCTGTTTCCATAGGATGTTGCAAACCATCGCGGTTGGCATCCAGCCAGACAAAACCACTGATGAACGAAAAGCAGCTATCGCGGATCGTCAGGGGAAGCAAGATCTGAGCCGTACACTCCTCACTATCCTGCGGGTCAAAAACCACCAGCAACTCGTAATTACCGGAACCCAGTGCCCCCGGATTGATTTCGGTAACAGGGCTATTGTCAATAAAATAAGCAATGGTCCCCGGGATATCGGGTGTCGCATTTAGCCCAATAGGAGGATCCGACGCGCAGATATTGGTAGTATCAATCATATCCAGGTTAATACTGGGGTAGGTACAATAGCCCTCGATGGCTATTTCGTCTATTCCGTTGGTCAGAATATAATTGAAACTATCTGCATCAACCGATCTGAAGTCCAGGCTATACACTCCTTGCTGAATTTCCTGGAGGGGAAATCCGGGATCGAGTGGCACAGGCGCAGCGGGTGGGTTGGGGCTGGTAACATCGTCGTAGCCACCGGTTCCGGAAGCGACCCGCCACAATTCATTGGGATAACTTTCGATCAGCAAGCCGTTGGCAAACTGACCGTTGTCTTCATTGGTAGCATTATCCAGACAAACGCAATATACCATATTGGTTTTTACAGGTTTTACATACATCCCCGCGTCTAACGACTCCCGGATTTCTCCCGGAACCAGGTTAAAGAGCGCCGTCATGCCATTCATATCAGACAGGGCATCGCTATCAGACAGATCATTGGCTCCGGCATCCGGCAGGGTAAAAGTCCAACTGGAATCAGGCAGGATAAATGCAAGCGCATAAGTACCGGCATTCAAGCCCACAAACATGTATTCTCCAAAAGCGTCCGTAGTATCTGTAGCCAGGCTAACGCCAAAAGCATCTTTCAGTACGACCACCACACCTGCTACACCGGGCTCCCCGGCATCCTGCAGGCCGTTCTTGTTTTCATCCTCCCAAACATAATCACCCACCCCCGACATGGCCATTAATTCCACCGAACAAGCAGTTGAACAGCCATTGTCATCCGTAACGGTCACGCTGTATGTTCCACCTGCCAGACCACTCAGCTGAGCAGTAGTATCGCCGGTGTTCCACAGGTAATCAAAAGGGGCTGTACCGCCGGTAACCTGCACCTCTAATTCGCCATCGGCGCCCATAATTACGGGTTGAAGCACAATGATTTCACAAACAGGCTGATCAAAAGTATTGATGGTCACCATAGCGGTGGCGGTACAGTCGTTAAAATCGGTCACCGTAACGGTATAAGTTCCGGCGGCCAGGGTATCGGCTTGGTCTCCGCTCGCCCCGTTGCTCCAGAGGAAGCTATATGGTGGCACGCCACCGGACGCACTCGCGCGGGCGGAACCGGTATTTTCTCCTGTGCAGGTAGCCGTGAGTTCGCCTGCTACCAGTAACAGTTCGTCAGGATCACTCAGGGTAAATGTTGTATTTACCGTACAATCATTTCGGTCTGTGACGGTAAGCTGGTAGGTACCGGCTCCGAGACCTGTAATGGCACTCGTTGTTTGGCCGGAGCTCCATAAATAGGTAAATGGGCTCGTGCCACCAGTAATATTCACCGAAATAGCGCCATCTGTGGCACCAAAGCAGGAAGGATTCAGGGCGCTGACCAAACCAATGGCCAGCTGGGCTGGCTGTGTAATATTAATAGCAGGTATAATCGCGCTACACCCGTCGGTATTGGTAACGGTCACGCTATAAGTTCCAACGCCAAGACCTGTAATGAGGGTATCCGTAGCGCCTGTATTCCAGATTACGGAAAAAGGTGGATTTCCGCTGGTAAAATTGAGGTCTATTTGACCATCCATGCCCCCAAAGCAACTGACATTGGTGGGGGAAGCCCCTATAATCAACTCCGGAGTCCCCAAAACCTGAACCGAGTCCATTGCCGTACAGCCCACCGAATCCACCACCGTAAGCGCGTAGATACCCGGAAATAGCCCTGAAATAGAAGCCGTAGTATCGCCGGTACTCCACGAGTAGCTGTAGGGAAGCGTACCCCCCGCCAGCAGTGCATTGACTGCCCCGATAGGATTATTGTCGCAATCAATGTTGGTCACATCAAAAGTAATGGACAAAGAATCTGCCTCGGCCTGTTCGATGGATAACACCTCCAAGGTGCAATTATTGGCATCTGTGACCGTAAGGGAATAAAAACCGGAAGGCACGTTACTTAAAATCGGCCCCGTATCACCTGTACTCCACAATATATTATATCCGGGTGTACCCCCATTGACCACAACGCGCAACTCACCGCTGCTTTCACCCGCACAAGCCACCGGATTGGCCAGCACATCAATGCTGAGTGCTGCCGGCTCATTGATCACAAACGTTTCGGTTACCGCAGAACAATCGTTGAAATCCGTAACCTCCAGGGTGTAAATTCCCGGAGCCAAGTCCTCCACCGTGTCTGTTGTATCGCCGGTTGACCAATAATAACTGTAAGGACCAGTGCCTCCTGTCCCCACAATTCGAGCGGCCCCGTCGCTGCCGCCATAACAAGACACATCGAGGGTCAGCAAATCTATCACCAGGGCTTCCGGCGCGCTCACCACAACCGTTTGCTCGGCAAAACAGCCCGTTGCATCGGACACTGTTACGGTATAAATACCTGATGACAAATCTGTTATCACAGGACTTGTCTCTCCGGTACTCCAACGGATGGTATAAGGGGGCGTACCTTTACGGATATCGAGGTTAATGCTGCCAGAACTTTCTCCCTGGCACAGGTTTTCGGTAACATTGACATTGAGCTCAATCGGATCTGTCACGGTAATCCTGAAGGTCGTTTCTGCAGTACAGCCGGCAGCATCGGACACCGTAACGGTGTAACTGCCAGACCCCAGGCCACTTTCATATTCGGCGGTCGCCCCATTGCTCCAGGCGTATTGATAGGGACCTTTACCGCCTCTCACCACCAGGGTAGCTTCGCCGGTGATTCCCTCTGCGGCTGATCCGCAAATGACCGATTCTGTAGCCACATACACATCGAGGGGACTATACTGCGTTATGGTACCCGAAGCAGTAGCCACGCAATCATTGCCATCAATCACGGTTAGTCCGTAAATACCTGCCGGCAACTGATCGGCCAGGGCTGTCTGCTGTCCTTCGGGTGTCCCCCACTGGTAGCGGTAGGGCCCTTTACCACCTGTGACATTGGCCTGTAACCAACCTGTACTTTCTCCGTAACAAATAAAATCTTCCGGGCGGCTGATCGAAATGGAGATCGCCTCCGGTTGGTCTATCGCAATTTGACCGTTGGCAATACACCCCTGGTTGTCCACCACCGTCAAAAAATAAGTTCCTGCAGATAAGTTATTCAACACAGCAGTATCCAGGCTCGTGTGTGCCCAATTATAAAGATAAGGTGCAGCACCCCCATCTACCCGCACAGCAATACTTCCATTACCCTCGCCAAAACAACTGGGATCGCTCTGGGAAAAAGAAAGCGTGAGATTGACCGCTGTCACCGTAATATTATTATTTACACTACAGCCTCCGGCATCGGTGACCGTAACCCGGTAAGTACCGGCTCCCAGGCCCGACACGACCTGTTCGGTAGCGCCATTGCTCCAGCGAAAAATATAAGGCGCAGTGCCCCCAATAGGGATCGCCCGAAGTGAGGTAGTCTCCCCTGTACCACAAACCACTGCATCGCCCTGAATATCCACTCCACTGAGGGTAGAACCGCTGATGACATAAGGTGCGGAGCTGGCGGTACAACCTCGGGCATCGGTCGCGGTGACCCGATAAGTACCCGCTGGCACACCTGTAATGCTGACGCCTGTCTGACCATTGCTCCAACGGTAGGAAAAAGGTGCATTGCCTCCACTGACCGAAGCAGTCAGGGTACCCGTAGCCCCTGCACAAACATTCGAAGTCCCGGTGACCCCCACTTCAAGTGCGGTAGGCTGATTTACCGTCACCGAACCGGTCTTGGTACACCCCTTGCTATCCGTAACCGTAACCCGGTAAGTGCCTCCGCTCAATCCTGAAGCCACCGCCGTAAGCGTGCCGTTTGGCCAGCGGTAACTGTAGGGAGCTGTTCCCCCTGTGACAATTACCCGCGCGCTCCCATCGCTGATGCCTGCACAGGATGCACTGCTCGAACTCATGGTAAGACTAAGCGGAGCAGCCGCAACCACGGTATAGCAGCTTTGGATCCCACATCTATTCGTATCGGTAAGCGTCACGCAATAAGTTCCTGCAGACAACCCGCTAATGGTAGCAGCTCTCGCACCAGTATTCCAATAATATCCATAAGGCTGCGTTCCCCCTGCCCCGATAGCCGTCAGGGTAAAAGATGACTCGCAACCCTCCTCATCAAATTCAAGCCGGAAAGGCAAAGGCTCCACCACATTGGCAAGTGCCGTAGCCCGAACCCCCAGTACATCTGTTACGGTCAGACCATAATTGCCGGATCGAACATTGCTGAGTACAGCACCGGATGCCCCTGTACTCCACCGATAACTATACGGTGCAATCCCACCCCTGGCCGTAGCCGTAACTTCGGCATTCGACAAACCCGGACAGGGCTCTTTGATATCGAGTTCTATGGAAACCTGGGCTGCAGCGGAGGCTGCCCAAAAAAAGCTGAAAATAGCCGGGAACATTCCCTTGCGCACGGTTGAGGCTACCCTTTGAATGACCCACATATTGATGTTATGATTTGTTATGCAAAAATAACTGACACCGCAACGCTTGTTGGGCAACTGAGGCTTAATCGTCAGGCATTAAATTTACTGGATATAGGGATAGAGGCTCCTATTGGGGAGACCTGGGCAAGGGTTAATGGTGAAACAGGCTGATTCACCGCTACAGAACCATAGGACAAATAAACAAAAAATTGTTTTAATTACAAAATCTTAAACCCAAACGAACTTAGCAGGATCCAGATAACTTTCTCCGTCGAAGCGATAAGCCGTCAGGAAACCATTTTTTGCTACGCTAAAATCCAGACATCCCACCTTTTGACTTTCCGGAAACAGGATGGGTTGGGGGGCTTTTAGCCAATAATGACCGAAGAATACCGGTTTATCGGCATTCGGATACACATCCTGCGGGTCTGCTGCCCCGACCGATACCGGTAAATCCTGAACGGGCGCCAACTGTGGATCCGGAGCATGGGCTACCAGCAGCTCGCCATATTTTTTTTCCGAAGGATCCACCCACCATTTAGCGCGTACCCTTTCCCTTTTGTGGCCATCCTTATCCCGGAAAAACGCTCCCTCCGGCAGGGGAAGTTCCAGGCCTTTGAGCAAGATCTCAACAGCGGTAAACAAAGGGTGCTTTTCGTTGGCCGTATCGGCCCATAGCGACTCGGGTATGGTATCTGCAACTCCAAATTGCTGCAGCACCTCCAGCTGTTTTTTGCTCCAGCAGGCGTGAATAGCCCGGAACCCTTCTGTCTCAAGGTAAAGGGGAAGCTGCCGGAACCAACCCACCCAAAAATCCAGTTGTCCTTTGCGGGTATCCAGGCTTTTCAAGGTCGGCAAGTGCTGCATAATATTTTTGTAGGTATGCGGGCGCAGATAACCGCCGCCCTCCTTTGGCGTATGGAAACAAACGGCATTGTATTCGTGGTTGCCCATGAGTGCCACTGCCTGACCCTCCTCCACCATCGCCCGAACGATCTCCAGCACCTCCAAGGCATTGGGCCCCCGGTCAATATAATCACCCACAAAAACCACCCGTCGCTCGGGATGTCGGTAGGCACCCCTCTGCCATTGGTACCCCAGCTTATTGAGTAGCGCTACCAGGGCGTAAGCATGGCCGTGAATATCTCCGATAAGATCAACATGCATAAATTTAGAAATTTAGTGTTTCAACAAAACAAATGACTGGTTGATCCCTTCTCCTGACAAACGCAGCACATAAGTTCCTGAAGGCAGTTCCTGTCCAGCCGCATTCCTGCCGTCCCAGCGAAATTCGAGGGAGCGCAGGGTACCCTTCGGAAGTTCCCGGAACACGATCTGCTCCCTGCCCGAAAGATCGTAAATCGCAAGCTGTACCGCATCGGAATTCAAGCCGGCAGCGGCATCTATGCGAATGGCAACCTGGTCGGAAAAGGGATTGGGAGAAAAAGTGACGGCAAAGAGACTATCCTTAACCAGGTCCGCTGTGGCTACGACTCCCTGGGAGCGGTCAATACACGAAGGACATGGTTCGCCACCCAGAGAAGGTTCCAGGCAGAGAAACGCCGTATATAAGGACAAGATCCGCTGTTCCAGGCTGAGGTTGATCAATTCCCCGATGCTCCTGTTGTTGGTCTCCCGCTCCAGATCCCGGATTTGAAAACCATGCCACAAGGTTCCGATGATGGAGTCCGATGCCGATATTTCCGGCTGGAAGGTATTGAAAAACAAGTTATCGCTGGAAAAACCTGCCATTTCTACCGAGAAAGGTGCATTACCTGCATAACGCCCATACTGGAAAATTGGTTTGCGCGGATTGTAAGTCCCGCCTCGGGAATCCTCCAGCTGGTATCGGTTGTAAGTAAAACCCGAATCCAAGGTAGTAAAAATATCCAGGGTAAGTCTTTCATCCAGGGCAAGCCCAAAAATGGCTTCGCAAAGCTGGGAAAACGAGCGATTGCAACAATCCGGTTCCAGCCACTCTCCTCCGGTTTGACGTGCAAGGTTGGTATAAAAATAGGCATTGCCAAAAAAGTAATTGGGTTCCACAAAATATCCCGGATACCTGCCCGGGTAGGTATAATCTGCAATAAAACAAGGCACCGGGTCAGATCCGGCAGTCAGGTCTGCAATTTCAGCCAATAATGCATTGGCTCGTTCCGGTTGTCCCTCATCAATAGAATTGGCAAACAGCATCACTATGCCTTTTTCGGCTTGCCGGTTTACCCAGGAGATTCCCGAGCCAATCAAACCCGGTAAGTGGTTGGCACTGATTTTTTGCCCGCCCAGGGTCATCATCGCCTGGGTAATATTTTCCGTGGTAGCGGGCATCCATTCGGCAAACAGCGGCTCGGGTGTCAAACCTGCCACCATGATATTGAATGCGTCCTGAGGGCGAAGCTGTTTGCGCATGGCCTGTGCGATTTCTTCAAGGAAATCTGCCACCAAAAGTTGGGTTATGCCATCGTCTCTATACTGCAACAACAACATCACTCTGCGCGGACTCGCGGTAACATCCTGCTCCAGGAAAGCGGTTGGCAGGAATCCCAGTTCGTAGAACCCCCCGTTACCTTCCTCCTGCGTCGCCAAATACACGCCGGATTCCCAGGGCGCAGCAGTGCGCACCACGATAGGTTTGCCCTCACGCAGCTGATTTGCCGGAATTGATCCTCCGTAAACCACCTTACCTCCTGTTGTGCCCAGCGAAAGCAAGTCCAAATCCGGGTGCGAAGCCAGCGCGGGAACCGCTTGTCCTTCCGGAACCAACACTTGTAATTGAATATCCGGCACATCGCCCGAATACAGCACCCACTCCGGCAAAAACGACGAGAACACATCGGTCTCTGTCCATTCATTGGGCACCAATACGGTAAGTTTTACCTTTCGAGAACTCCCATTGGGCAAGGGATAAATCTGCAAATGGTATTCGGTTGCACTTTCCTTCACCAGCAGGGAAGGATCCCGACGGCGATTGACGATGCCTTCGTAAATCGTGGTCGCTGTCCAACGATCCATGATTTGCGCCCGGATAATATCTTCTTCCACCCACAACCAAGAGTCGGTCACCAATGCCTTTTCCGGTAAGGTAAAAAAATAATTGACCTCCAGATTGGCTCCGGGCTCGAACAAATCTTCATTGCCTCCCGCTGATAACTCCATATAAATCCCCAACTCGGTGTATCCGCCCTTCGGCTCGACCGTAAACAAAGCAGACTCAACCGTCGCGTTGGGGGTTTCCCAACCCCATTCCGGATCACTGACCCAATACGAAAATTGTCCGAAGACCTGCGCTTGAAAGGCGACAAACAAGAATAGCCCAAAAAGGTATTTTTTCATAAAGAAGGGATTTAAAATTATTTCCATAACGAAATAATTTTGGATTACGGTATTTACAGCTCTTGGTTACTTTTCAGGAAGTTAGGGTATTAATAAGGGTAATCAGGTGCAAGGCACTTTAAGGTGCCTTGCACCTGTG
>JANQWK010000068.1 GCA_030729925.1 Saprospiraceae bacterium | reverse complement strand
GGGATAATCCGGGAACCATTTTGTAATTTGGTCGCATAGCAAAAAATTATTCCCTATGCGTACTTTTTCCTCCCGATCGGTCATCTTACTGGCCGTAATTGTCTTGAGTTTTGCCCTGGGGGCATTTACGACATATACCTATTCGGTTCAAATCACCAAAGAACAAGTACAGGCCGCCTCCGCCATCAGCGGCCTGTCGTTTACGGATCCCGAAATAGACGATATGTTGTCCAGCCTCGACAATTTCCGCAGCGCTTATGATGAGCTCCGGCAAGCCGACATCCCCAATGCCTTGCCCCCCGCACTGCAATTCAACCCACTCCCCATGGGTTTTCCGCTGCATACAGACAAAGTTCCTGCTGTTTTCCGGCCTGCCGATGAGGTTTCCCTTCCGGAAAACCTGTCTGACCTGGCGTTCTACTCCATCCAAGACCTGGCCAGCCTGATCCGCACCCGAAAGATCAGTTCAGAAAACCTGACCCGCTTTTTTCTGGATCGGTTGAAAAAATACGACAAGGACCTGCATTGCGTGATTACCCTGACGGAAGAACTGGCGCTCGAACAGGCCCGCAAGGCAGATGCAGAAATCGCCGCCGGCAATTACCGCGGATTGCTCCATGGGATCCCCTACGGGGCAAAAGACTTGCTGGCGACCCGCAACTACCTCACCACCTGGGGCGCGATGCCCTACAAAGACCAAAGCTTCGGCTACGACGCTACCGTGATCCAAAAATTGGAAGCGGCCGGTGCGGTACTGGTGGCCAAACTGACCCTGGGAGCCCTCGCGATGGGCGATGTGTGGTTCGGGGAGCGCACCCGCAATCCCTGGAACACCGAAACCGGATCCAGCGGTTCTTCTGCAGGTTCTGCTTCGGCTGTGGCCGCCGGACTGGTGCCTTTTGCGATCGGAACAGAAACCCTCGGTTCTATCGTGTCGCCTTCGACGACCTGCGGGGTGACCGGCCTCCGACCTACTTTCGGACGGGTGAGCAAATTCGGTGCCATGGCGCTTTCCTGGAGCATGGATAAAATTGGTCCCATTACCCGATATGCCGAAGATGCCGCCATCGTGTTCGAGGCGATCTACGGCCCCGACGGTCAGGATATGTCGGTGATAGACGCCGCTTTCAACTACGACTACCGCGAGGATCCGAAAAAATTGCGCATCGGGTATCTCGCCGAGGCCTTCGCCAGTAGCCGCTTCCGCGCACAGGACAGCATCTCGCTCCAGGTACTTCGAGACCTCGGCTACGAACTGGTGCCCATTACCTTGCCCGAATTGCCCAATATCCGGTTTATCCTGACCGCCGAAGCCGCTGCTGCTTTCGACGAACTTACCCGTTCCGATCGCGACGACCTGATGGTGCGCCAGGGCAAAGGGGCATGGCCCAATACCTTCCGCTCCGGTCGCATGATTCCGGCCGTCGAGTACATCCAGGCCAACCGACTCAGATCCCGATTGATCGAACAGATGGACGACCTGTTTGAGGATATTGACTTGTATGTGCATCCCTCCTGGGGCAATAATAGTCTGACGATCACCAACTTCACCGGACATCCCTGCGTGGTGGTGCCCAATGGCTTTCAGGACAACGGACTGCCTTCCAGCATCAGTTTTACCGGCAGCTTGTTTGGCGAAGCAGACCTGCTGAGGTTTGCCGAAACTTTCCAGCAGGCCACCAATTTTCATACCCAACACCCCGAATGGGTGAAAGATTAAAATTTAGTTGCCCCCCTTTGCGTTATGGGCACAACTAAAGTGATATACCCTTGGCGTACCTGCTACGGATCGGATCTTGGATAGGGATGGGCTTGTTGCTGCTGCCCGCATTACACGCGCAGCCAACAAGCCCACCCCGACTTGCGACTGCCTACGAGCAGTACCGACTTTTTGTGGCCCAACAGCAACCCGATTCGGCTCGACACTACCTTTTACTCGCCCAAAAATACTGGGATACCGCCCCCCGGGCTACCCGAAAAAGACTGGAACAGGAGGGGTTTTCACCCGCGAGGTTCCGCTCCCTCAAAAATGAACTCCAGGAAGCCATTTGTCTGCAAGCCTTGGAAAACAAGGATACCGATCTGCTGCAACGACTCCTCGCAGAAAAATGGCCCATCTCCGATTCACTCCTCTTGCGCATGACCCAACAGGTAAATACCGGAATTGCCCTACAGCTCCTGCGCACCGATAATTTTACCCTTTTTCATCCCGGCTTCACCTCCATAGCCGCTGCCACCCGAAAGACAGATCCGGAACTGTACCAAAGGCTCCTCCAACACGCCAGAGTCTTGTTTTTTGACCAATTCGACCCTAAGCAACTGCCCAATCTGGTCTATTTTGCCGATTTGTTCCCGGAATTGTCTCCTGCCAACGATTCCCTGATGGCCGAGGCGACCCGCAAGCAGCAGTACTTGGATGTCCTGGAGCGGTACCTGCCCCAATGGGATGCCCGACAGTATCCCCGCACCCTCGAAGCCCTCCTGGAGGCCTACCTCCAATACGGCGATCCCGCCGACTACCGGTTGTTTTACCAGAAATATCCCGAAGCACCCGATGTGGACAGCATCCCGGTATGGCTCGACCAACTGCAACGCGGAAACCAAGATCCCACATTTTGGCTGCAAAGCCATAACCGCCTTTCCAAACAGTATTTTGTGTATCAAAGGGTCGTCAAACAATTACAGCCCAATAGCCCCCCTGCCTCCGATCCCGTGCTGGCCGACCGACTGAACGCCCTGCAGGATCTCCTCCAAAGGTATCCCGCCAACCCCAACCCGCTTCCGCTGCCCGGAGCCGCCAACACTTCCGAGCGCGAGTATGCTCCCCTTCGAACCGCCGACGGGAACTTGCTTTATTTTTGCCGAAAGGTCAACGGACAGGAAGACATCTATGTGTCGCGATGGGAGTCGGGAGCCTGGACGCCGGCACTGCCTTTAACTGCCCTCAACCACCCGGACAGAAACGATGCCCCGCTTTCTATTTCATCCGATGGCCAACTGCTGCTGATCTTCCAGGAAGGCATCGTCAAGTGGACTGAGAAAAACAAATTTGGCTGGCAAAAACCCCAGGCGCTTTTTCCGCAGGAATACCAATCGCGCTGGCAAGGCATCACCAGCATCAGTGCAGACAAACAGGCCATTGTTTTTTCCGCCAGGAGAAAGGAAAATATAGGTCTTCCCGACAAATCCCTGCCGGATCTGTTTGTGTCGCTGCGGCAACCCGACGGGAGCTGGTCGGCTCCCCTCCACGCCGGCCCGGTGCTCAATACCCCGTTTACGGAAAGAAGCCCCTTCCTGCACCCCGATATGCGCACCCTGTATTTTAGTTCGGATGGCCACGGCGGACTCGGCGGACTCGATGTGTTTAAAACAACCCGCATCGGGACGGGCTGGACAAATTGGACGCCCCCCGTCAACCTCGGACCGGGTATCAATACCCCGGAAGACGACTGGGGCTACAAAGTCACCACAGAGGGGCTGCTGGCTTATTTTGCCCGCGGCTCCGGGCAAACCAACGAAGACCTGTACGAAATCGAACTCCCGGAACTTTTTCGGCCAGACTCCGTCATCGTCTTCCAGGGTTTCCTCAGCGATGCAAAAGGGCAACCCCTGTCGGGAAAAATCCTGATCGTGGACCGGGAAAGCGGGGAGTTGAGGACCGCTGTGGAAGCCGACCCGGACAAGGGCTATTTTTTCACAACCCTGCCCAGGGACAGCGGGTACCAATTGCTGGTGCTCGGAGAAGCCGCCCTGCCCCTGCAAGTTCCGGCACTCCCTGACAGCTCCGGGCTGCATCGCTTCCAATTGTCCAGTCCGGACGACACCCCGGAAGCCCTTTTTGTGATTCCGGGGCTGCAATTTGCAAGCGATCGAAGCGATATCCGTCCCGAATTCCGCCCCCTGCTCGACCAATTGGCCGAATGGGTCATCCGCAACCAGTACCAACTCGACATTGCCGGACATACCGATGATGTGGGTTCGGCAGAATACAACCAGCGGCTCTCCCTGCAGCGGGCAAGCGCGGTAAAGGCCTACCTCGTATCAGCGGGCTGCCCGGCGCAACACATTCGGGTGACGGGGATGGGACTGAGTCAACCGCTGGTTCCGGGCAGTACGGAGGCGGCTCGCGCCAAAAACCGCCGGGTAGAAATACGCATCCGGGAACTGCCCCGCTAGAAACAAAATCATCCGTTTTTCGGTCAAAATGGTATCTTTGGGCATGCACGAAAAAACAAAAAAACTGGTTATCATCGGTGGCGGTGCCGCCGGGTTTTTTGCCGCTATTCGGGCAGCAGAACTCGACCCGGAGCTGGATGTCACGCTGCTCGAACGCGGGGCGGAAGTCCTCAATAAGGTCAGGATATCCGGTGGCGGACGCTGCAATGTCACCCATGCCTGTTTCGATCCCGCCGAATTGGTGCACTATTACCCTCGCGGACAAAAAGAACTCCTCGGGCCGTTTTACCGTTTTTCGCCCTCCGATACCGTTCAGTGGTTCGAAAACAGGGGTGTCCGCCTGAAAACCGAAAGCGACGGGCGGATGTTTCCCGTCAGCAACAACTCGGCTTCCATTGTTGGTTGCCTGCTGTCTGAGGCTGCAAGGTTGCACGTGAAAGTCATCAAGCAGCAAAAGGTCGTCAAACTCATTCCGCCGGCCCACGCGCATTCCCTGTGGCAGATCCTCACGCCCGACCACACCTGGCAGGCCCACGATCTCCTCGTCACCACCGGCAGCAATCCGACCGTTTGGCAAATGATCAAAAATTTGGGCCACGAGATCGTTCCGCCCGTGCCCTCGCTGTTTACTTTTAACATTCGCGACAACCGACTGACCGATCTCGAGGGCATCGCACTCCCCAAGGCTCGGGTAATTATTCCACATACCTCGTTTGAGACCGATGGCCCTGTGCTCATTACCCACTGGGGACTCAGCGGGCCGGCCATCCTCAAATTGTCCGCCTGGGCAGCCACTGCCCTGCATGCCTGCGGGTACCAGTTTCCGGTGGTTATCAACTGGGTAGGCCGGGATCCGGAAGACCTCACCCAGGACATCCTCGCCTTTAAAGCCGAAAACGGCAAAAAGCTCCTGCGCAATGTGCATCCTTTTGAACTGCCTGCCCGGTTTTGGAAAAAAGTGCTGGGCTACCTCCGCTTCAAGGACGACCTGCAATGGGCCAACCTCAACAAAAGTCAGCTTCAGGATCTGGTAGCCCAACTCTGCGCTGCCACCTTCCAGGTCAATGGCAAAAGTACGTTTAAAGAGGAATTTGTCACGGCAGGGGGCGTCCACCTGCAGGAAATCAATTTCAAAACCTTTGCCAGTCGCAAGGTGCCTCACCTGTATTTTGCAGGGGAAGTGCTCAATATTGATGCCGTAACAGGGGGATTCAATTTTCAGGCGGCCTGGACAGGCGCCTGGATAGCCGCAACGGCCATTAGCTCACAACCCGACGCAAGCCCAGCAAACCGATAACCGGGCCGGGAAGCAACCAGTAGAACAGGAAAGGGTTCATGCCGTCTGCAGCACGGTATCCCAAGAGGGCAATGCTGCCCACCGTAAGCCCAAATCCAAGAGCGGTAGCCACGGTGAGCACCGATCCTTTGTAGGCGGGTGTGGCATGTCTCGCCATCAGGGTCGAAAACTGCGGCGAATCTCCCACCACGGCAAAGCCCCAGACCAGCAGAAAAACCACAAAAACAGGCAGGGGTGCCTGCACCAAAAATGGCGATACCAGCGCACACAAGCCGGACAGGCCCAACATGCGCACCGCCACCCATTTGCTGCCTTTCCTGAGCGACAAGTAGCCTCCCACGACACAGCCCGGGACGCCCGCTACGATAACCCCAAAACTCAGCAGGGAAACTCCGGCAGCCGACAGGGTATCCCCGAAATACGCCTGTAACAATACAGGCACAAAAGCCCAGAAGGCATACAGTTCCCACATGTGCCCGAAATACCCCAAAGCCGCACCCCTCACCGAAGGTTCCTGAAAAGCCCGACCCAAGGTTCGGATATCCAAAGCCGTTCCTTGCTTGCGATATGGCCCATCCGGAACCCCAAAGGCCAGCATCAATCCTCCTGCTACTGACAAACCCGAACTCAATCCCACCACCGCCTGCCAGGGCAGGTCAGCTAAAAAATAGCTCGCCGCATGCGGAAAACCGGTTCCCAGCACCAGCGCCCCCACCAGGTAGCCCAAGGCTTTGCCCAATCCTTGTTGGTACCAATCTGCCGCTATTTTCATCCCAACGGGATAGATCCCGGCCAGACAAAAGCCCGTCAGCAGTCGAAGCAACAACAACATATCGTAGGTAATCCCGGGCAACAACATACCTGCATTGCAGATAGCTCCCAGCAAACTGCAAGTCAGGAACACCCGACCGGCCGGAAAGCGATCGGCAACCAGCAATAGGGCAAAAGTCAGGGTACCGGCAATAAAACCCAGCTGAACCGCGCCCGTTATGCGACCCAATGCGCCCTCAGGAAGACTCAAAACCGCCGTAAGATCCGATAACACCGCATTGCCTACAAACCAGGTAGAAACCCCGGCAAACTGGGCAAAAATAATCAGGGGCAAAATGTGCCGGGGGATTTTTGCAGCGGGATCGGACGACATCAATACCGGTCTTTAAACAGCTTCCAGAGCTGAGTGGCCGGTGGATCGGCCTCTATCCGAATCTGTTCCTTCTTCACGGGATGCTCGAAGGCCAGTTCGCGACAGTGCAGACTGATCGAACCATCCTCAAGACCCGCGGGAGAACCGTATTTGACATCGCCCTTGATCGCCCAACCCATCTTCGACAGCTGCACCCGGATCTGGTGGGGTCGCCCCGTAATCGGATGCACCTCCAGCAAGTGGTTGTGGCCAATCTCGGCCATCAATTCGTAGTCCAGTTCAGCCAGCTTCGCCTCTGCCGTGCGCCTGCCCAATTGATCATACGCTTTCACGATATTTCGGGTGGGGTCTTTGAGCAGGTAATGCGACAAATGGCCTTTTAACGGATCCGGGCGGGTACCGGTAATCGCCCAGTAGGTCTTTTCTACCTTGCGGTCCTTAAACAACTCATTCATCCGGGTGAGTGCCTTGCTGGTGCGCGCAAACACCACCACCCCGCTCACAGGACGGTCGAGTCGGTGAATCACCCCCAGAAAAACATCTCCGGGTTTTTTATAGCGCACCTTAATGTATTCCTTGACCCATTCGCTGAGCGGTTTGTCCCGCGTTTCATCCCCCTGAACCAACCAGCCCGCCGGCTTGTTAATCGCAATCAGATGGTTATCTTCGTAAATGATTTGCATATTGCTGCGAGTTTGTACATAAAATTCCGTTCCACACATGAAATTATCACTCGGATTTTCTCCATGCCCCAATGACACTTTCATTTTCGATGCAATGATACATGGAAAAATTGATACCGAAGGACTTACCTTCGAAGTATTGCTCGAAGATGTAGAAGCCCTGAACCGCATGGCCTTGGCCGGACAGTTGGACATCACCAAACTCAGTTACCACGCCTTTGCCTACGCACGCGACCGCTACACCCTCCTGGATGCGGGAAGCGCCCTGGGCGAAAACTGCGGCCCCCTGCTCATCGCACGCCAACAATGGGATCCCACTCAGGTCAAAGACTTGAAGATAGCCATTCCCGGGCGATATACCACCGCTTTTTTTCTCTTCCGACTCGCTTTTCCGGAAGCTACCCATATCCAGCCTATGATTTTTTCGGATATCGAAAAGGCCATCCTCGACGGTACCGTAGATGCGGGGGTGATCATCCATGAAAACCGCTTCACCTACGCCGCCAAAGGACTGCACAAAATCATGGACCTCGGTGAATTTTGGGAAGCCGGCACCAACATGCCCATCCCATTGGGCGGCATTGCTGTAAAAAAATCTCTGCCCGACGAAGTTCAGCACAAAGTCAACCGCGTCATGCAGCGCAGTGTGCAGTATGCCTTCGACCACCCGGAAGCCAGCCAGTCTTATGTATGCGCGCACGCCCAGGAACTATCCCCCGAGGTGCAGCAACAACACATTGATCTGTATGTCAACCACTACACCCTCGACCTCAAGGATCGCGGCAAATCCGCTATCCGCTATATGTACCGGCTGGCCGCCGAAAAAAATATCATCCCCGAAGCCTCCAGCCCTATTTTTCTCGAAGATTGAATTTGGCACACTTCTTGTAATCTATAAAGTATTATGGATACAAGTAAAGTTCACTTTCTCCAGCTCGCTACAATCGCGAGCTTTTTTTTTGCCCGTACATCAGGTGATTTGTTATTTTTGTGGGACTTAACCAATACGTTTAACCAAAAATCCTGATCATGATCATCGGAGTTCCCAAGGAAATAAAAACGAACGAAAACCGGGTGGCGCTTACACCTGCAGGTGCGATTGAACTGAGCAAGCGCGGCCACAAGATCTATGTACAAAGCACTGCCGGGGTAGGCAGCGGTTTTTCAGACGATGACTACCGCATGGCCGGAGCAGAAATCCTGTCTTCCATCGAAGAAGTGTATGCCATTGCTGAGATGATTATGAAGGTCAAGGAGCCGATTGAGCGCGAGTACAAACTCATCCGCAAAGACCAACTGGTATTTACCTATTTCCACTTTGCCTCTTACGAACCTCTTACCCACGCCATGATCGAAAGCGGTGCGGTGTGTCTGGCCTACGAAACGGTAGAGCTACCCGACCGTTCGCTACCCCTCTTGGTGCCAATGTCTGAGGTTGCCGGCCGCATGGCGATCCAGGAAGGCGCCAAATATCTTGAAAAGCCCATGAAGGGGCTCGGTATCCTGCTGGGCGGTGTGCCCGGGGTTGCCCCCGGAAAAGTGTTGGTACTGGGTGGCGGTATCGTAGGTACCCAGGCCGCAAAAATGGCTGCCGGATTGGGTGCCCAGGTGAGTATCCTGGATGTGAGTCTGACCAGACTACGGTACCTCTCCGACGTGATGCCTCCTAATGTGACCACGCTCTACTCCAACGAATACAACATCCGCAAACTCATTGCCACCTCCGACCTCATCGTAGGAGCGGTTCTCATCCCGGGTGCCAAAGCGCCCAAACTCATTACCCGCGACATGCTCAAGGAAATGCGACCCGGCACCGTGCTGGTGGACGTCGCCGTAGATCAGGGCGGTTGTATCGAAACCTGTTCCCCAACCACCCACGAAGATCCCGTCTTTATCATTGACGATATCGTGCACTACTGCGTAGCCAATATGCCGGGTGCCGTCCCCTATACCTCCACCATTGCCCTCACCAACGCCACCCTGCCCTACGCGATCCAATTGGCCAACAAAGGCTGGCGCCAAGCCTGCAAGGACGACAATGCCCTCAAGCTCGGCCTCAACGTCGTAGGCGGAAAGGTCGTGTATCGCGGCGTCGCGGATGCCTTCGGGTTGGATTATACGGAGGTGGGAGAAGTGTTGTAGGTTGGCGATTGGCGGTTGGCAATTGGCGGTTGGCCGTTGACCGTTGACCGTTGGCCGTTGGCGGTTGACCCATTCCACCCCATCTGTAGGGAAAGGGCATGCCCTTTCCCTACGGATGAACCACAAATTCGGAAAATG
>JANQWK010000067.1 GCA_030729925.1 Saprospiraceae bacterium | reverse complement strand
CCAACATCCTGATTGCCGGACATGGTGAGGACAGGGCGTACCCTGTCCCTACGTTGTGAAAATCTCCCTTTGTAATCTGTGAAATCTGTGGATAGCAATAGTAATCGCACCTCGAGTATGGGGAAAAATAAAAAAAGCGACCTGAAAATTCAGATCGCTTTGGTAGCCCGTACGGGAATCGAACCCGTGTTACAGGAATGAAAATCCTGCGTCCTAACCCCTAGACGAACGGGCCATTTTGCTTATTAAGCAGCTTCGTTTGTGCTTTTGTTGCTAAGCGTGTGCAAATATAAGCCCATCTCCGAAAACTCCAAAGCCTTTTTTGATTTTTTTTTAAGATTCCCGGAAATTCCCGGAAAAGCGTAACTTTGCATCTGCGAAAAAAAGCTCGGCCCTACCAATCGAAACCAGTACGAATCAGATTTTCATTACTGTTAAAATCCATCAAAACCTTACACACATGGCAAAGAAAGTTGCTATCAACGGATTCGGTCGTATCGGAAGATTGACTTTCCGGAACTTGCTCAAGCTTCAGGATATTGAAGTGGTTGCAATCAATGACTTAACAGACAATCATACGCTGGCACACCTCTTGAAGTACGATTCTGCACAAGGTCCTTTCGACGGCACCGTGAGCAGCACGCCGGATAGTTTGATTGTGAATGGTAAAACGGTTCATTGTTATGCAGAGCCGGATCCTACCAAGCTCCCTTGGGGCGAACTGGGCGTAGATGTGGTACTGGAGTGTACAGGTCGCTTCGAAACCAAAGATAAAGCTGGCTTGCACCTGAAAGCGGGTGCTAAGGATGTGATTATTTCGGCTCCTGCGAAGGGCGACGGGGTACAGACGATTGTACTGGGTGTGAACGACCACGAACTGGATCGCCGCCACAATGTGTTTTCCAATGCTTCTTGTACGACCAACTGTTTGGCGCCGGTGGCAAAAATTTTGAGTGAAAACTGGGGCGTGGTTCAGGGTTCTATGACTACCGTACATGCTTACACGGCCGACCAGCGCTTGCAGGATTCTCCACACAGCGATTTGAGAAGAGCCAGAGCGGCTGCTATGAATATTGTGCCTACCAGTACTGGTGCGGCTTCTGCTGCGGCAAAAGTGGTTCCCGGTATCGCGGGCAAGTTGTTTGCAATCGCCATCCGCGTACCGGTGGTGACGGGCTCCATGATTGAACTGAATGTTCAGTTGGAAAAACCGGCGACGGTTGCGGAGATCAATGCTAAGTTCAAAGAGGCCGCTGAAGGCCCCATGAAGGGCGTATTGCAATATACCGAAGATCCGATTGTGTCCGGCGATATCGTGCGCAACCCTTATTCTTCTGTTTTTGATGCAGGTATGACCGAGGTGATGGGTAATATGGTGAAAGTGGTGAGCTGGTACGACAACGAAGCGGGCTATTCCGCTCGATTGGCCGACCTTACCCACATGATCCTTACCAAATAAATTCCTCCGGGTTACGCATGAAAGCAATTGATTTTTCTGGAAAAAAAGTACTGGTCAGGGTGGACTTCAATGTTCCCCTCGACCAGGATTTCAAGGTTACCGATGATACCCGCATCCGGGCAGCGCTGCCCACCCTCCGGCATTTGCTGGATCAAGGGGCAGCACTGATTTTGATGTCCCATCTCGGCCGACCTGAAAAAAAGCGCCTGCCCGACGGCAGTCTGGATGTGGCGCGTTTTACCTTACAACACCTGGTGGAGCCACTTTCGACCCTGCTGGGTAAACCAGTTGGTTTCGCAGCTTCGCTTACAGGGTCGGAAACGGCAGCCCGTTGTGCAGGTCTGCAAGCCGGCGAAGTGCTGCTGCTCGAAAATACCCGCTTCCATGCGGGTGAATCCAAGGGCGATCCGGAGCTGGCCAAAGAACTGGCTGCACTGGCCGATGTGTACGTCAACGATGCTTTTGGTTCGGCACACCGCGAGCACGCCTCTACCGCTACCGTTGCCCGCTATTTTGCTCCGGAAGCCAAAACTTTCGGTTTGCTGATGGACAAGGAGATCGAAAACGCCAACAAGGTGTTGCTTACCCCACAGCGGCCACTTACGGCCATCATCGGGGGCGCCAAGGTGTCGGATAAGATCCTCTTACTCGAACGGCTGATTGATTTTGCCGACAGCGTGATCATCGGCGGGGGTATGGCTTATACTTTCCTGCAGGCACAGGGTGGACATACCGGTAATTCTTTGGTCGAAACAGACAAAATTGATCTCGCTTTGCGCTTGCTGGAGCAGGCCAAACAAAAAGGCGTACAGCTCCTGTTGCCGGTAGATTCCTGGATTGCCGATGGCTTTTCGAATACCGCTCAAAAGCGCTTAGCGGATAGTATGTCCGTTCCCGATGGCTGGATGGGTCTGGATGTTGGTACCGAAGCCGCCAAACAGTTCAGCGCAGCCATCCTCGAGGCCAAAACCATCCTCTGGAACGGCCCGATGGGGGTGTTTGAGTTCCCCAATTTTGCCGAAGGCACCCATGCCATTGCCAAAGCAGTAGCAGCAGCCACCGCGGCAGGCGCTTTTTCGCTTGTCGGAGGGGGTGACTCTGTGGCTGCGGTCAACCAGGCAGGTCTTGCCGATCAGGTGAGCTATATCTCCACCGGCGGAGGCGCCATGTTGGAGTTCCTGGAAGGAAAAACCCTTCCCGGCGTAGCGGCCATGCAAGATTAATTTTTAGCGGCAGTTACCGGGGTAGCTGCCGCTAAAATTTCCCCTCGCCGATAAGGTCGAATGTTTACCTTTGCGCCATGAAAACATTCCTGCGCGCTGCACAGACCAATACCTTCGTGACGGGAGCACTCTTGGTGCTGCTGGGGTCTGTTTTGGTTTCTACCAAAGCAATTTTGGTGAAGCTCGCGTATCAATACGACATCGGAATGATCGCCCTGCTCAGTCTGCGCATGCTTTTTTCCCTGCCCGTTTTTGTGTTGATCGCCTACAGGAGTTGGAACCGGCAAAAAGGCAAACTGGAAGGACTTACCCGCAAAGATTGGTTTAAGATTGCCCTCATTGGGGTCATGGGCTACTACCTGGCCAGTATGTTTGATTTTTTAGGTCTGCAATACATCACGGCAGGTCTGGAGCGGCTCATTTTGTTTGTCTATCCCACCCTCGTCGTGTTAATTGTCGCCTTTGCAGGCAAAAAACCCATCCCCGGCTTTCAGGTCAAGGCCCTGCTGCTTACTTACCTGGGCATCCTCCTGGCTTTCCTGGAAAACGTCCTGAACAACAGTTCCGAAAATATCCTGCTGGGCACCGTGCTGGTGTTTGGCTGTGCGCTGTTTTATGCCCTTTATATCGTAGGCAGCAGCTACTACGTAGCCAAAACAGGAAGTTGGTTGTTTACCTCCATCGCCATGATAGCGGCAAGCGGGGCGGTCTTTCTGCACCAATTGACAGCAGGTGATCAGGCACTCGGACAGTTCGACTGGCAGGTCTATGCGCTCGCCCTCACCATGTCTATTATCGCGACCATCCTGCCCACCTTTATGATTTCCGAGGGCATCCGACTGGTGGGAGCCAGCAATGCGGCCATCATCGGGAGTGTCGGCCCAATTTCTACCATCATCCTCGCCTATATTTTCCTCGGAGAACAGCTGGGCTGGATTCAGATCGTCGGTACAGGACTGGTCGTGGCAGGGGTATTGGCCATCAGCCTGCAGAAAACAACCTGAATCCCAACACTCAAAACGGAAAAGCGTCCATCCGGATATTCCAAAACAGCGGCATCAGGAAATAAATAATCACCGTGATCACCAGGATAGAAATGAGGTTCAGGACAAACCCGGTGCGTACCATGTCTTCCATTTTGAGCACCCCTGCTCCAAATACAACCGCATTGGGAGCAGTGGCCACCGGAAGCATAAAAGCACAGGAAGCGGCAATGCAGGCGCCAGCCATCAAGCCAAAAGGATGGGTATCTATGGCTTGCGACAGCGCAGCCAATACGGGCATCATCAGGGTACAGGTTGCCATGTTTTGCGTAAGCTCGGTCATAAAATTGACCACCGCCACGATAATCAGCAAGACCAACCAAAACGGAACTCCTTCCAGTAAACCCAATTTGTCCCCAATCCAGCCAGTGAGTCCACTGTCTTCGAACCCTTTCGCGACGGCAAAAGCACCGCCAAACAACAACAGCACCCCCCAGGGCAATTTGAGCGCAGTCGGCCAGTCCATCAGCATCCGAGGCTTGTCCTCCGACCTGGTAGCCGGAATCAAAAACAACAACACTGCTCCGATCAGAACAATGTTGGTATCATCCACCGCCGGAAAAAAAGGATTGATCCAGTATCGGCGCGTGATCCAGGCCAGCGCCACCAGCGAAAACACCAGTAACACCCATTTTTCTTCCCTGCGCATCTTTCCCAGCGCATGCAGTTGCTCCCGAATAATGGAGGCCTGGCGCTCACCGGGAGCTGCCTCCTGCAAATTATAAGCCACCCGGGTGATATACCACCAGGTAGCCGCCAGCAGGAGGACTGCAATCGGAACCCCCACCCACATCCACTCGTCAAAAGCAATATCCACCTGGTAATAGTCCTTTACGCTCTGCGCAAAAATCAGATTAGTGGGCGTACCCACCAGTGTCGCCACGCCTCCGATGGAAGCCGAATAGGGAATAGACAAAATCAGCGCCTTTCCGAAATCATCCTGCTCCGAATGGATTCCGGAGGATTTTCGGAATTCTTCAAATTGACTAATCAACGACAAGGCAATAGGCAACATCATGACCGTCGTGGCTGTATTAGATATCCACATGGACAAAAACCCCGTAGCGATCACAAAACCCAGAATAATGCGTTTTCGGTTGGTTCCCACCCTGGCTACAATCTCCAGCGCGATACGGCGGTGCAGGTTCCACCGCTCCATCGCCAACGCCAATACAAAGCCTCCCACAAACAAATAAATGATGGGCTGGGAATAGGGCTGTGTAATGGCATTCATCGAACTGATCCCCAGCAAGGGGAACAAAATCATGGGCATCAACGCCGTCACGGCAATCGGAACCGCCTCCGTAACCCACCACAAAATGATCCATGCCGTGGCACCCAGCACCCGAAAAGCGGCGGGCTCCATATCTGCTGGAGAACCCAGCACTTGCAATAGGAAAAAAAGCATCGGTCCGGCAACAATTGCCACACCTTGTTTGGTTATTCGGTTTTTCATCGAAATATTCGGGTAATTTGCGCATAAATTAAACCATTTTTGTGGTACCAAAAATTTACCCCTGCTTTTTTTTAATATTGCAGCACTTTTTGACCCCGCTAAAATACCTTGATGATGAATTTTCCAGTTGTTGACCTCCACTGCGACTTGCTGTCCTACCTGGCACAGTACCCCGATGGTTCTCCAAACGACACCGACGAGATCGGCTGCGCGATTCCTTTCCTGCAAAAAGGTAATGTTTGTGTGCAAATCATGGCTGTCTATACCCCAACAGGGCCGGAAAGCACCAAACTGTACGACCTTCAGATGACCGCTTACCACAAACTGCTCAAGCACTACCACAAATATTTTTACCAGCCGGAGCCCCATACCCTCGACGATGTTGCCGCTCGTGGCGACCGTACAGCGACTTTTTTGGCTATCGAAAATGGTTCGGGACTTTGTCTGGAAGACGAGCCGCTGGACAAAGGACTACAACGGCTGGATCAGCTGATCCGGGATTATCGGCATATCCTGTATATTAGTTTGACCCACCACGATGAAAACCGCTTTGGCGGAGGCAATAAAGCGACTGCCGGATTGAAGCCCGATGGCAAACACCTTTTGGAGTTCCTCAGCGGGAAAAAAATTGCCGTGGATCTTTCTCATACCAGTGATGCCCTTGCTTATGATATCGTTAACTACATCCACCATAAAGGTCTCGATATCCCTTTTATCGCCAGCCATTCCAACTTTAGATCCGTATGTGCCCACAACCGGAACCTGCCCGATGACCTGGTGTCGGCCATTGCTGCTCAAAACGGACTCATCGGCATGAACCTGCTGCGACCTTACATCCATCCCGACGACCCTGCTGTCCTCAAAACCCATATTCGCTACGGTTTTGAGCAAGGAGCCGGTCATTGCATGGCTATGGGAGCAGATTTTTTTGCGACCCGCGAATACGGCAACACCCATGGCGTGCCCTTCTTTTACGAGGAGCACCAAGATGCTTCCTGCTATCCGGGGATTTTGAACAGCGTGTCGGACGCCCTCGGGGTAGCCGAACTCAAAGCCCTGGCCTACGAAAATGCGGTGCGCTTTATGCAGCAACTGTGGTCTGTCGAAGAAAAAGCATAAACCTTCTGCTTGGTCACGGCGTTTCATGTTGAATTAATCATTACCCGATCCAACGTTATGAGTTTATTAGACAATTTGTTTCACGCACACCATCCCCATATCCACCCCGACTGGAAAGTCCTGGATACACTCGACCAATGGGAAGGTCTGATGGCAGATTCCCACCAGCGCCCCGTTGTCCTGTTCAAACACAGCGTTCGCTGCGGCATCAGTTCCATGGCACTGCACCAGCTGATGGAAGGCTGGAACTTCCCTGTCGGAGCATTCGATTTTTATTACCTCGACCTGATTCACCACCGCGATATTTCTAACCATATTGCGCAGGCTCTTGGCGTGGTGCACCAGTCGCCCCAAATGATTATCGTCAAAAACGGCAAGGCTGTTTACGACACTTCTCATCATAAGGTACACGCCAGACAGCTTGGCGAAGCCCTCAAAAGCGTGGCCTGATCGGGACAGCCATCCTGCAGGCTTTTTGCTCCTGCAGGATGGCGCCCCCTTTATCCGCTACAACCCCGATTTGGTAGGCATGATGCAGGTCTCCGTCGGAAAAAAAATTTCAGCCGTAACTTCATCCAAAAACCCCTCGTCTATCCGGTACAACAAACTTCACACCGGATTATGAAACGATTTACCCTTTTTTGGCTCTCGCTCTTCACCCTACCCCTCGTGTACGGACAGCAAACTCCTCCAGCCAACCTCCACGGAAAAGTGCTGGACGCACAAAATACCGCCCTGGGTTATGTCAATGTCCTCCTGCTCCAACCTACTGACTCCAGCCTGGTGCGCGGAACACTCAGCGATGATCAGGGCGATTTTGAGTTTTTGGGCGTAGCCCCCGGACAGTACCTGCTCATGGCCAGCATGGTAGGTATGGGGAATGCCTGGACCGAACAATTTACGCTTGCTGCGGGAGCCGACCTCGCACTTGATCCGCTCGTCCTACAACCCTCTGAGATAGAATTGGCTACGGTGGAAGTCAAAGCCCAAAAGCCGTTTATGGAACTCAAGGGCGATAAAATTGTCATGAACGTGGACAACAGCCCCGTGAATACCGGTAGCAATGCGCTGGAGGTGCTGGCCAAAGCTCCTGCGGTTACGGTTGACCAAAACGAGCGCATCAGCCTGAAAGGTAAACAAGGCGTACTGGTCATCATCAATGGCAAAAACACCTATCTCTCCGGGGAAGAGGTGGCTCGTATGCTCTCCAATATGCCCGCCGAATCCATCGAAAGCATAGAAATCATGCACAATCCCCCGGCCAAGTACGATGCAGCAGGCAATGCGGGGATCATTAATATTGTGTTGAAAAAAGATAAAAACCTGGGATTCAATGGCAATTTAACGGCAGGAATTGGACAGGGGCGCTACAGCAGGTCCAATTCCGGGCTTCGACTCAATTACCGAGACAAAAAATTCAACGCATTCGGTAATTATAATTATTACCAGAACAAACGCTACCAGGATCGCCTGTTTTCCCGACAGGTTCCCTACCCACAGGGGGTGAATATCATTGATCAAAGCAACAACGAAACCAACAACAACCACAGTCATTCCTATCAATTAGGAGCAGACTGGTTTGCCACCGATCGCGCGACCCTGGGCGTATTGGTCAAAGGAAATATCGGCGAATGGGGCATGCAGGGGCAAACCCGCTCGGATATTTTGGGATACAATCCCAACGTTTTCAACCAGGTACTCGCCAACAGCAACATGACTGAAGAGTGGGATAACTTCTCGGCCAACCTAAACTGGTCCCAAAAATTTGCCAAAGGGGCTTCACTCAATTTCGATGCCGACTACTCTACCTTTGAAAATCCCGCCAACCAGTTTTACGAAAATTATTTCCTGGATACAGAAGGTACGATTGTCGCTCCGGAAAACAATTTCAGGAACCTCAACCACAGCAGCGTGGAAATACGGGCACTCAAAATGGACTACAACCTGCCCCTGGAAAAACAAAAAGCCAATTTGGACTTGGGCTGGAAGTATAGTGACGTGAATACCGACAATACCCTCGGGTTTGACCGCTGGATCAATGCCAACTGGATCAATGACCCCGTTTTTTCCAACCAGTTTATTTATACCGAACAGATCCTGGCCGCTTATGCCAATTTTTCCAAAAATACCGATAAATGGCAATTTCAGGCAGGACTGCGCCTCGAAAACACCCATTCCAATGGATCCTCACCCAGTCGGGACCAGTTGGTGGATCGCCGGTACCTCAACCTGTTCCCCAGTTTCAACCTGAGCCATACCCTTGACGAAAACAACCAGTTTAGTTTGTCTTACAGCCGGCGCATTGACCGCCCCACTTACCAGAACCTCAATCCCTTTTTCTTCTTTTTGGATCAGTTTACCTTCGGCAAGGGCAATCCTTTCCTGCAGCCCCAGTACTCCGACACCTACGGATTTTCCCACAGCTTCAAAAACCGGTATCTGAGTTCCCTGACCTACACCCGAACCAGCTCCGCGATGTCGGAAATCATTCAACTCAATCCCGAAACCGGAGAAGGATACCAGACTTACGAAAACCTGGAGGAATTCGACAATTACAGTTTTAATTTTTCGGCTCCGGTCACTTTTACAGAATGGTGGACACTGCGCACCAATACCACCGCTTTTTACAACCGGATCAGCGGTACCCTGGAAAGCGGCGCATTGGTCAACGAACAGTTTTCTTACCGACTCTATCTGAGCAATGCCTTTACGCTTTCCGGCGGATGGAATGCTGAACTATCAGGATACTACCAATCCAAAGTCGCCATCAATAACTTTGTGGTCAACCCCATTTACCAGCTCGATGTCGGCGTGTCGAAAGCCATATTCAATGGAAAAGGCAAACTCTCTCTCAATGTGAGCGATATCTTCTACACACAGGTATTTACCGGGCTGATCCGGCAAAATGAACTCAGCATGACCATCGAAAGTTACAACGATACCCGAAGAGGCAATTTGTCGCTGTCTTGGAATTTCGGCAACCAGAACGTCAAACAAGCCCGACGCAGGACTACCGCCACCGATGAAGAAGAAAACCGGGTAAAGCGAAATTGATCCGCTCCGATATTTTTTCGAAAGCCCCCTGTTGGAGGTTACTTTTTTTATTCCCGAGGGATTAATAAGGGTAATCCAGGTGCAAGGCACTTTAAGGTGCCTTGCACCTGTGTTTTAAAGCTCTGAACAACAGCAAATTAAGTTGTTTGTTACCAAACCTACCCCAAAGCCTCCTGGGCATTGGCCCATTCCTCCATCACCTGATCCAGCTCTGCTTTTTTACCCTGGTAATACTTCAACTGGGCATCCACGTCGGGCAGTTGATAGAAATCCGGCT
>JANQWK010000066.1 GCA_030729925.1 Saprospiraceae bacterium | reverse complement strand
GAAGCCACCTTAAGGTGACTTCCACGTTGCCCTAATTAATTCCCTCTCAACCACTTAACGTAACCAAAAGTCTAAAAAAATTTTCAACTAAATTTTTTCCACTTTCCCTACTCCACCGTCACAGATTTAGCCAGGTTTCTCGGTTGATCCACATCGCAGCCGCGCATAACGGCTATATGGTAAGCGAGTAGCTGGAGCGGAATCGCGGCAAGCAGCGGAGTAAGGGGTTCCAGGGTATCGGGAATCTCGAGGGTATAATCTGCCATTGCCCTGATTTGGGTATCGCCACGACTCACGATTGCAATCACCAATCCTTTTCGGGCTTTCACCTCTTGGATATTGCTCGCAATTTTTTCGTAGGCACTTTTGTTGGTAGCGAGAACGATGACAGGCATTTCCTCGTCAATCAGCGCAATAGGCCCATGTTTCATTTCTGCCGCAGGGTATCCCTCTGCATGGATATACGAAATTTCCTTCAACTTGAGCGCGCCTTCCAGCGCCACCGGAAAATTGTATCCACGCCCCAGGTACAAAGCGTTGGGTTTATCTTTAATTTCGACGGCAATTTGCTGGATGAGTTTGTCCATGGCGAGCACAGCCTGCACTTTTCCCGGAATAGCTTCCAGTTCGTGCAACAGCTCCCTGAAAAAAACAGGATCGAGGGTACCTTTTTTTAGACCCATTTGCAGCGCCATCAAGGTGAGCAAGGTTACCTGAGCAGTAAAGGCTTTTGTAGAGGCCACGCCGATCTCGGGGCCAGCATGAATGTAAGAACCTGCATCTGTAACCCGAGCGATCGAAGAACCTACCACATTAACCACGCCATAAGTAGTAGCCCCCCTGGCCTTAGCCAGTTCAAGTGCCGCCAGGGTATCTGCGGTCTCCCCCGATTGCGAAATCGCGATCACCACGTCCTGTTCAGCAATCACGGGATTGCGGTACCTGAACTCGGAAGCGTACTCTACCTCCACCGGAATACGAGCCAGGTCTTCAAACAAGTATTCTGCGATCAAGCCGGCATGCCAGGAGGTGCCACAAGCGGCAAAAATCAATCGTTGTGCGTTCATAAACGCATCGCTGCAAACTTCCATACCACCCAAATGTACCCAACCCTCTGCTGCATGGATCCGCCCCCGCATACACTCCGCAATCGTTCGCGGCTGATCGTGAATCTCCTTCAACATAAAATGCTCAAATCCGCCTTTCTCCAACATCTCAATATTAATATCCAGTTCCTGGATAAAAGGAGGCATCAGCTCATTCTGCATCGTCTTGATCTCAAAAGTGCCGTCGCTCCGAAGGACAACCAACTCCTCGTCTTGCAGATAAACAACCTTATTCGTGTATTCCACAATCGGGGTAGCATCCGAAGCCAGGTATAAAGCATCCGCGCCTATACCCAAAACAAGCGGGCTTGATTTTCTGGCTCCTATCAATATATCCGGGCGCGCAGCATCCATGACCACGATGGCGTAAGCCCCCACTACCCGCTGTAGCGCCAGTCGAACAGCCTCCTCCAAATCTGCACTTTCCCTGCTTTTTATCTCGGCTATCAAATGCACCAGTACTTCGGTATCCGTTTCACTGACAAACCGATGCCCTTGATTTTCTAACGCCGTCTTTAAAAGGGAATAATTTTCGATGATACCATTGTGCACCAAAGCTATCTCCCCGTCAGAACTGACATGGGGATGCGCATTCACATCACTGGGCACGCCGTGGGTAGCCCAACGGGTATGCCCTATACCCACCTTTCCGGCAGTCGGAACATCGCGGGCAAACTCCAGTAAACCGGCAACTTTTCCTTGTTTTTTGTAAACACTTAGCAACGGATCCAATAAGGCGATGCCCGCACTATCATACCCCCTGTATTCCAGGCGCTGAAGGCCTTTTATCAATACAGGAAAAGCGGCATCGCCTCCGATGTAGGCAACGATTCCACACATAGATGTCTGTTGTTTAGTTATTTGAGCGCAAAAGTCCCTTCCGGGCCAAAAAACACAAGCCTCTTACAAAGGCGTATAAGTCAAGTTCAATTTCATCGGCAACCTGCTATGCGTAGCGCCATACAAAATGGATCGCTCCGGGTTCCGATCCCGGTACAACACAGAGAAATAAAGGTCTTTCGAAACTCCACCTTCCACCATTTTTTGGAAATGAGAGGAAATATTCAGCTTATAGGCCGACACAAAATTGTCATACGTCTCCGTTCCGCCATAGGTATCATTCAGATCCAGCCTCCGACTCATGTTGCCCTGCACATCGTCTATCGGTACCAACTCCCCCTCATCATTGTAGTAATACGCAATAATGCGCTCAATCAAGGGATAAGACCGAAAGTCCACATTGCTCTCCGAGGCAACAGGAAGGTACAGCTCTGCCTTATTCACGACAATGCTACCCAGCTGATCGGCATGGGGAAAAGAAACTTTACCCATCACTCCTGCCATCCCTTGCACAAAAACAAGCGAATCAGATACATTGGCATCGCTGAGGTACTGCTGAACGAGTCCGGTACTGTGATCGTGCTGAAACTCGGCATACCGCACACTGAAAATATTCAGGTTAAACTGAAACTGCTGGTTCAACGTATCGTTTCGGGTGTAATACAACATCATGCCCGAAAAAGCATCCAGCAAATTGAATCCCAACATCGCCTTCGTGTCTGAAGTCGGCCTTATTACCAGACCCCGAAGAAAAGTCTGAAACGCATCGGAATTTGAGAAAAACGAAGTATCCAGGGCCATGATTTCCTCCCCAAAAGCATTGCTCAACGGAATGCGCAATTGCGGCCGCTTGAGCGTGTCCCGCGCGTTGAGCGAGTAGTCATAGAACTCAACCGAATCCAAGGAAGGTGCAAAAGTGGCACTCCCCAACGGATTGGGGTCATAGGCAAAAGTTACATCAGACCTCAAGTTGGCAGTAGGAAGGTCTTGTTCGACCCTAAACACCTCCAAACCAAAAGATTCTGTCAACTGACCATACAAGCCAGTAGAGTCATACGGCAAAATCAACACAATGGAGTCCAGCCGCGCACCCGCAAAATTGATCGAGCTGAACTCAATCGTAGGCTGAATATACAAATTCGAAACACTCACCCCAAAATAAGGATCATCCAAACGCCCCATCAGGTAACTCGCCTGCACGAAGGTCGTATCACTGGTGATAACCGGCATGCCCAGCTGGGTAGTCGTGTGAAGCGTAACCGTATCCGTTGCCTCTACGCCCAACTGATCCTCCTCCAACAGACCTGACCCAAACAAAGCCGGGTCGCTGCAACCAGAAAAAAGTCCTACCACTAAAGCCAAAAGCAAACCAAGCTCCTTGCTTATTCTTTTCATAACCATTTAATTATTGACAATTTGAATACAGACATCCGGAAAGATGCCACCGATTGAACGTTGGATGCAACTGCAAAGAGGAGAAAACGTATCCGCATTTCGCATCAATGCTCGACTTCCTCAGCCAGTAAGGCATGATAGAAATCCATATACTCAGCAAAAAATTCTCCTGTTCTGTTATAGGGAAGTACCGGTTTGTCCGATGCATTCAGTTTCTGCATCACCTGATCCTCCGTAACTGCACTGCCCACAACCACTCCATCCGAAAAAGCAATGGCTCCCTCGTGCAAGGCTACCGCATCACCACTCGTATAAGCCTGCACCGCACTGTCCGGAACACCATTCATGGATGCTTTTACCACAAATTCGCCTTTGTCGAAGGTATGCTCCTGGGTCTCATTGTAAACCGAATAGATCACCTTGGCACGCTGAAAAATAGGCTCATTCGAATAGGCCGTCCTGAGATACATCGGAATCAGACTCGTCATCCAGCCATGACAATGAATAATATCAGGAGCCCAACCAAATTTGCGTACCGTTTCCAAGACACCCTTGCAGAAAAATGCCGTACGATCTGCATTGTCCTCAAAAGAAACGCCCTTGTCGTCCAGGAATAAACCCCTACGCTTGAAAAAATCATCGTTGTCCAAAAAATATACCTGCATCTTGGCTTCCTGCAAGGATGCTACCTTGATAATCAACGGAAAGTCATCGTCATCTACTATGATATTCATCCCTGACAGGCGCACAACCTCGTGCAACCGGTGCCTACGCTCGTTGATCGCACCAAACCGGGGCATCAATACCCGGATCTCCATGCCGTTTTCCTGTATATACTGAGGTAATTGTCGGGATATGTCAGCAATTTCAGAACTTTCGGTGTAGGGATGCATTTCCTGTGTGACGATCAGCACTTTCTTTTTACTCATAAGGCACTTATCTTGTTAAAAATGCTCGTTAAACGATTCAAACAGACTTGCAAATTTAGCAATTTTTAGGGAATTTTTCCACAAGAACCCGCATTTGCCATTGGTTTAAAGCAGTATCTTCGGCTTTATTTTGAGGATCAAACATAAATCATGCGGCTTTTCAAAACAATCGGGCACTTACAGGCCTTCCTGAAGCAAGCAAAAACAAAGGGAGCGCGAATAGGCTTTGTGCCAACTATGGGCGCATTGCACGAAGGACATCTCGAGCTTATCCGACGCGCTGCTTCCGAAAACGATCTTACCGTTTGCAGTATTTATGTGAATCCAACGCAATTCAATGAACTTTCCGATCTGGAAAAATATCCCAGAACGCCGGAGAAAGATATTTTTTTGTTGCGCGAGGTTGGTTCTCTGGCCGTTTTTTTTCCGACAGATGCAGAAATTTATCCGGAAGGTCCTACTAAAGCACCCCTTGTTGATCTAGGCCACCTCAATGAGGTCCAAGAGGCAAGGTTTCGACCCGGACATTTCGACGGGGTGGTACAAGTGGTTGCCCGCCTGTTGAATCTGGTGCAACCAGATCTGCTGTATATGGGTCAGAAAGATTACCAACAGGTGCTGGTGATCCGACGCCTGCTCGAACAACAATCCCTCTCTACCCAACTGGTCGTCTGCCCCATTGTGCGAGAAAAAGATGGCCTCGCAATGAGTTCTCGGAATGTCAGACTGGATCCAGGCTATCGCCAAAAAGCAAGCTTTATCTACGAATGCCTCCAGGAAGCAGCAGCACTGCTCGACCAAAAACCCATTGCAACAATTCAGCAAAATGCTTTGGATAAACTTACAGCAGCCGGGTTCAGACCCGAATATTTTGAGATTGCTGCACACGATACCCTACTCCCCCTTGCGTCTGTTCAGACAGGAACCACAGCAGTAATTACTACCGCCGTATGGGCCGGTGAGGTGCGGCTGATTGACAACTGCCTCGCGCCAATAAACTTTTAAAGCTCCATTTTTGTTGGCCAATCAGACCAAATGAATCAAAAAACGCACAACATGTTCATAACCCGCTTTAAATCAAAAATTCACCGGGTCAGACTGACCCATGCCGACCTCAACTACGTGGGCAGTATTACCATTGACGAGGCACTCATGGATGCAGCAGGTCTTCAGGATGGTGAAAAAGTGCAGGTCGTCAATAATAATAATGGCGAGCGACTGGAAACCTACGTCATTCCTGGAGCCCGGAATTCAGGTGTGATTCAACTCAATGGCGCAGCCGCACGCAAAGCCGCTGTCGGAGATATCCTGATTATTATCGCCTACGCACTCATGACCCCCGAAGAGGCCCGAAACTTCCAACCCACTACTATTTTCCCGGACGATAACAACCTCCTGCCAGCTTCAAATTAGTGAACCCTTAAATTACTGCGCGTGCCACAACAAGCCCTGCTCAATTTTTTCAAATTCCTGCTATTCCTGGGAGTCGGTGTTGGAATCCTCTACCTCGTATATCTCAACCAAAACGCCGCCTATACCGAGGATTGCGCGCTAAAGGGCATTGCCGCAGCCGACTGCAGCTTGCTGCAAAAAGTGTGGAACGACTTCAAAAGTGTGAATTATTTCTGGATTTTACTGGTACTGGTGTCTTTTACCTTGAGTAACGTCAGTCGCGCACTGCGCTGGAACATGCTGCTGCGCTCGCTGGACTACCGACCTACCTTCGGCAATGCCTTTTTGACGACCTTCATCGGGTATTTTGCCAACCTTGGCTTGCCCCGAATGGGGGAAATCGTCCGCCCGGGCATGATGGCACGCTACGAAAAAATGAAAGTCGAACAGGTAATCGGAACCGTTGTACTGGAAAGGATGATAGATGTCATTACTATTCTTATTGTTACCGCAACTGCTGTACTCCTTGCTTTTGATAACATCGTTGGCTTCTTTATGGAGTACGCCAGCCTGTCGGAAAAATTAGGCAACCCACTGGCTATACTGCCCTACGTCCTCGCTGTACTAATAGTCATAGGAGCCGTACTTTGGTTTTTGCGACAGCGCATCGCCAACAGCAAATGGTTCCGAAAAATCAAGGAGCTCGCCATCGGATTCTGGCACGGATTGCAGTCTATCCGAAAGGTCGAACGGCCAGGAATTTTTGTCTTCCACAGCATCGCTATCTGGGTGCTCTACTACGCCATGACCTATTTTTGCTTTCTGGCGTTTGCCCCCACTGCTAACCTTTCCATGGTTGCCGCCCTCGTGGTATTTGTGTTTGGAGGCTGGGGTATCGTTATTCCGTCGCCCGGCGGCATGGGGACTTATCATTTCCTCGCACAGACCGCCCTTGCCATGTACGGAGTCAGCGGCGATGACGGTTTTTCTTGGGCCAATATTTCCTTTTTTTCTATCCAGATCGGGTGTAACGTACTCATAGGTATCCTTGCGCTGATCCTTTTGCCCATCATCAATAAGCATTACCAACCCAAACATACGCTTTCCAATGCATGAAGGAATTGAGCTTGTACGACAAAAAATAATGGACAGGGATGGGATTCGCCTGACGGCAAAAAAATGGATCGCGGAAGGACATAAGTTGGTGTTTACCAATGGGTGTTTTGACTTGCTCCACTTTGGCCACCTACACTACCTAAGCCAGGCTCGCGACCTGGGCGACAAACTCATCGTGGGAATCAACAGCGCAGCTTCCGTTCAAAGGCTAAAAGGCCCCGGAAGACCCATTAACGACGAAACTACCCGATTTTTTTTGCTCGCCGCACTCCAATTCGTAGATGCTGTGGTACCCTTCGAAGAGGATACCCCCCTGGATTTGATCAGGGCTGTACAACCCCATATCCTGGTCAAAGGCGGCGATTGGAAACCCGAACAGATCGTTGGCTCAGATCTCGTACTCGAGGCCGGCGGACAAGTCCTCAGCCTTCCTTTTGTCGAAGGCTACTCGACTACAAATATCGAACAAACTATTCTCACCAGACATTCATCTTAAAATCAATACGCTATGACTACCGTTGGAGAAATCGCCCGGTTCCTGGAATCTATTGCACCCCTTGCCTATCAAGAAGACTATGACAACGCAGGTCTCCTCACCGGTGCCCCGGAAAAACAGGTCTCAGCGGTACTCGTGTGCCTGGATGCTACAGAGGCCGTCATAGACGAAGCCATCGAACGCGGCTGTAACCTGGTGGTTACCCACCACCCCATCCTGTTCAAAGCGATCAAAAAACTCACCGGCGCTACGCACGTCGAACGTGCGCTTATCAAAGCCATCAAAAATGATGTCGCTATCTATGTGATCCATACCAATCTCGATAATGTGTATTACAATGGCGTCAACCAGCAAATAGCCGATAAACTGGGGCTTCAGGATACCCGTATCCTGCAACCTTCCGCAGCACTTTTTTCTCTCGTGGTTACCCTGCCAGCTTCACAACGCGAGAACCTGTGTACGCAACTCACCACCCTGGGAGCCGAAGCAGGAACCATCAGCCCTGTTCAACTTCCCGAAGCTACTCAGCAAGCCTTCGTGCAAATTACATTTAAAGTGCCCGGCGGCCTCAAACATGCCGTCCTCGAAGCTTTGAGGCAAAACAATGCCTTGGAAATAGCAGATTATTCCCTACACCTGCTCGACCATAAAGATGTTACCGTGGGAGCCGGTATGATTGGCTACCTTCCAACCCCCATTACCGGTCAAACCTTCCTCCAAATGGTAAAAGACAGCATGGCAGCACCCTGCGTCCGCTATACAGCCATTCCCGATAAACCCATACAAAAGGTCGCTTTTTGCGGTGGATCAGGAAGCTTCCTCCTCCCCGAAGCCATCCGACAGGGCGCCGATGTTTTCCTTAGCTCCGATTTCAAATACCACCAGTTCTTCGATGCAACCGACCAGGTATTCATCGCAGATATCGGACACTTTGAAAGCGAACAATATACAACCCCATTATTAGCCGACCTACTATCAAAAAAATTTACTAATTTTGCGGTTCATTGTGTAAAAACCATCACCAATCCTGTAAATTACTTCTTTTAAGCAGCGTATTCCACACTAAACTTATAGCAATTATCGTATGGCAAAAGAACCTACCGTTGAAGAAAAATTAAGACAGCTTTACGAACTTCAATCTATTGATTCTCAAATAACTGAATTCGAAATACTCAAGGGTGAACTCCCCATAGAGGTAAGCGACCTGGAAGATGAGATCGCAGGTCTGGATACCCGGAATGCCAAATTGGAGCAGAACATAAAAGAGTTTGAGGGGGAAATTAATCGCCACGAAGGAAACATCAAGGATGCCGAAAATCTGATTCTCAAATACCAGAAGCAGCTTGATAATGTAAAGAACAACAGGGAGTTCGATGCCCTGACCAAAGAACTGGAACTGCAAAAACTGGAGATACAGCTGTCTGAAAAAAAGATCAAACAGGTTGCCCAGGAAATCAGCAATAAAGAGGAAACCCTGAAAGCTACTCAGGAGCGTCTGGCGGTCAAACAAAAAGAGCTGGATACGAAGAAGGTTGAACTGGCGCAGATCATCGAAAAAACCGAAAAAGAGGAAGAGAAGCTGAAGAAAAAGGCAGAAAAGGTGCGCAAGAAGATTGAGGAGCGCCTGATCAAAGCATACGACCGCATCCAAACCTCCTACCGAAATGGATTGGCCGTAGTTACTGTGGAAAGAAATTCCTGCGGAGGCTGCTTTAATATGATTCCTCCACAGCAACAGATGGAAATTGCGCAACGCAAAAAAATTATCGCCTGCGAGCATTGTGGACGTATCTTGGTAGATAACCACATTATGGAAGATTTGGTGGAGTACAAAGCTCCTGCCCAGGAACTGGATGAGTGATGGTGCGCCAAGGCACCTGCGTTTGTTGGATCAGCTTGCTTTTGGTGCTGCTACATACCGGCTTATTTGCCAAAACCAGGGGCTATTTTTCATATAGTCCCGCCGCCGTTGCTGTTTACCAAGAGATTGTAAAATTTGAGTTTGAAGCAGCAAACCAACAGTTAGCAAGACTACGCAGTACCGAACCCCATAATCTGGTAGCTTACCACTTGGAAAGCTATCGGGATTTTCTCCAAACCTATTTCTCCGAGTCGGCCGAAGATTATCAACGCCTTCAGGATGCGCGCCAGGATCGCTTGGCGCACATCCTCAGCGGCGATCCCAACTCTCCTTATTTTCTTTTTATACAGGCAGATATGCGCCTGCAACTGGCCATCGTCCGCTTCAAGTTTGAAGATTATTTTTCAGCTTTGCTGGACGTACAAAAGGCCTGGAAACTACTCGCCGAAAACCAAAGGCGCTTCCCTCATTTTCTCCCCAATATCAAAGATCTGGCTACCTTGCAGGCGATATTAGGTACCATTCCCGAACCTTATAGGTGGGGAGTGAAACTCCTGAGCGGCATGGAAGGGTCTATTGCTGAGGGTATTCAAAAATTGGATCTTATTGCAGCAAAACCCTTTGTATTTGCAAAAGAAGTTACGCTGATTCGGGCTTTACTTGCGCTCCATCTGGAACAACAGCCCGAAAAAGCCTGGCAAGTCATTTCTGCCGATCCTCAGTTTACACCAGCTACCAATAGCTTGGATCGTTTTTTCTACGCCACCTTTGCGCTTCGCAGCGGTAAAAATGACCTGGCCATCCAAGTCCTCACCGCCCACCCTCAAAGCAATTTTCCACACTTGTATTTTTTAACCGGACTGGCTAAAATGCGCCGCCTCGATGCCGATGCGCCCCAGTATTTTCAACAATTTTTGTCGAAGTTCCGCGGCCGACATTTTATCAAAGAGGCTTACCAAAAATTGGCCTGGGCAGCAATTTTGGGCGATAGCCCCCAACAGTACCTCATGTATATGCAACAATGCCTGAAACGAGGATACGCAGTGAGCGGAGAGGACCAGGACGCTCTCCAGGAAGCTCAAAGCGGAAAGGTTCCCCATCCCGATCTGATCAAAGCCAGATTGCTTTTCGACGGACACTATTTCCGCAAAGCACAAGATTTGCTCCAACTCAGAACTCCGGCAGATTTCACCCACGATGACGATAAATTGGAATTCAGGTACCGACGCGCCAGAGTGTGGCATGGCCTCGGAAATTATCCGGAAGCCCTAAAAGCGTATCGCGAAACCATCGAAACAGGTAGCCATAACCCCACTTTCTACGCTTGTAATGCTGCCCTGCAAGCCGGCAGAATTTATGAAAGCCTGGGTCAGCGCACCCAAGCCAAGGAAATGTACGGGATTTGCATGCAACTCAAACCAACAGCACACCGACACGGACTCCACCAACAGGCACAAGCCGGATTAGCGCGACTTGGACAATAATCAGGATATTTTTTGCACAAACAAGTTCTGGGCAACTTTCTTGGACAAAACCAGTTCCTGCCCATCCCCTACCTGAACCCGAACAGATTCGTCGAAGCCAAAGCGCTCCAACAAACGCAACTGTCTGCCCAAAATGAGCTGCATCCGCTCCAGATATTGCAAAAACTCAGGGTGATGCTCCTGTACCCCCACAATAACACAGCCATTTCCCTCCTTCAAATCACTAAGCAAAATCTGCTTTCGCAAAACCATATTCCCCGCTGCATCCGGAATCGGATCCCCGTGAGGATCAAAACGCGGAAAACCCAGAAAATCATCCAAACGCTCAATCAGCCTGTCGGACTGAATATGCTCCAGCTGTTCCGCAATCGCATGAACCTCATCCCACGAAAAATCAAGCTTGTCCACCAAAAAGACCTCCCACAAACGGTGCCTCCGAATCAACTTCTTCGCAATGCCCGACCCCGCCTCCGTCAAAACAACACCTCTGTATTTTTCATGTAAAATAAGCGCCTTTTCAGACAACTTCTTGATCATGTCCGTTACCGAAGCTGCACTCGTATTCATCTCAGCAGCTATCGCACTCGTGCTGACAGGCCGATCCTCCTTCTCCGAAATCTTGAAAATAGCCTTGAGGTAGTTTTCTTCCGCCTCCGAAATTCTATGCATCAATTTTATGGTCTTTCAACAAAGATACCAAATTATAAGCATTGGTTTTGCAATCCGTTACCCGACCACACGTACACATGAACGCTGATAAAAAAATGTAAAAAACAGGTTACTTTCCAGCAGTAAAAGGTATTAACAGAGGTAACCAAGGTGCAAGTCACCTTAAGGTGCCTTGCACCTTGGTTTAAATCTTTGATTTTCAATTTATTAAACAATAATAATCAAAAATCAAGCTATAATCACAAAAAAAATTGAAAAAATTAAGGGCAGTTGGTTCAACCTAACACGAACCGAGTTTTGCACCAGCATTTGGGTATGCAAATAAGTCTTTTTATTTTCGGGCTGCAATTATTTGTATTGTTGTTTAAATCGAAAAATATGTCAAATCATACTCTACCCCGGGTAGCCTACTTTTGTATGGAATATGGCCTGGAATCAAATTTTAAATTATATGCGGGCGGACTGGGTATTCTCGCTGGTGATTACATGAAAGGCGCGAAAGACCATAATTTTCCGATCGTAGGTGTCGGAATCAAATGGAAACAAGGCTATACCGACCAACGCATTGACGAACAAGGACAAGTGTATGATGCTTATTACAATTACGATTATGATTTTCTGGAGGATACCGGAGTTACCGTGACCGTAGAGATCCGGGGCCAGGAAGTTAAGTGCAAGGTGTGGAAATGTGATAATTTCGGAAATGCAGACTTGTATTTGCTGGATACAGACCTGCCCAATAATCCGGATAACTGGACAACCGGCCAACTTTACGGGTGGTTCGGGGAGGAACGCATCGCACAGGAAATGGTACTGGGTATCGGAGGTGTCCGCGCTTTGAGAAAGTTGGGCATCCCGATAGACATTTACCACTTCAACGAAGGACATGCCCTCTTTGCAGGGTTTGAATTGATGCGGGAAAAAATGGAACAGGATGGTACTTCTTTCGAAGAGGCCTGGGAAGATTGTCGCAAGGAGATCGTGTTTACAACCCACACGCCCGTCATCCAGGGTAATGAGTCGCATCCTATCGAAAGACTTCTGTACATGGGGGCTAATCTTGGTATGACAGCCTCTCAACTGCAACAACTGGGCGGTAACCCCTTCAACATGACCGTTGGTGCCCTCCGAATGTCAAAAAAATCGAATGGGGTAGCACAACTGCATGGAGATACCGCCAACAAAATGTGGGCACATATCAAAAATCGCTCGGAAATCGTTCCCATTACCAACGCTATCCACCTGCCTACCTGGGTGGATCCCAATATGGTTACTACAGCCGAAAAAGGGGGCGACCTATGGGCTGCTCATGCTAAAAACAAACAGCGATTGGTCGAATTTGTGCAGGAAAAAACCGGGGCTAAACTAGATGCAGCAAAACTGGTCATCGGGTTTTCAAGACGATCTGTTCCCTACAAAAGAAGTGATCTGATTCTGAGCAAACCCGATATCATCAACCCCCTACTGGAAAGCCAACAGGTGCAGATCGTTTTTTCCGGCAGGGCACATCCACTGGATGATACCGGCAAGGGGATTGTGAAAAATTTGTACCAAGCGAGCAAGGAGTTCCCCAATTCCGTGGTGTTCGTGCAGAATTACGATATGGAAACCGGCGCTATGCTGACCCGGGGCACGGATATATGGTTGAATAATCCCCGACGCCCCAAAGAGGCCAGTGGTACTTCAGGGATGAAGGCTGCGATGAACGGGGTGTTGAATTGTAGTATCCTCGATGGCTGGTGGCCCGAAGCTTGCCAACATGGTGTCAATGGCTGGCAGTTCGGCGATGGCTTTGAAAGCAATGATGAGCATATCCTCGACCACCACGACCGCGAGGCGCTTTACCAGGTGCTCTTGGAGGAAGTGATTCCTACTTACTACAACAATCGGGAGAAGTGGGTGGACATGATGCGTGCTAGCATCCTGAGTACCAAAGATGCTTTCGCCGTCAAACGCATGCTCGACGAGTATTACGAACTGTTGTACAAAGCCTGATCTACATCCAAAAGACCATGAGCGCTAAAAGAAGTCTTCGGCGCTCATGGGCTTTTGAACTGCTTTACTCCCAACGTTTCTTTTCCCAAAGACCAGGTTCATACCCACTCGCATATTGGAAGCGCTGCTTTGAGTTGGAAAAAACAGGGTCAACAGGTTGTCTGTGGCAGCCAATAATTGTACAGGCCCCAGCTTCAGCAGGGTGTTAAGGCCAATGTTGTTCAACTTCCCGTGCTTGTAACCGATTACCAAGCCTGCATCCAGCACCTTACCCCAAGAGGCGTTGGCACTGATACCCAGATACGGAAAATGAAACCCTCGGTATAGTTCATGCACATACAGCAACCCCACACTGTACCGGTCGTCGAGCTGCATACGCCCACTGGCATATAGCCGGGTTGGAAGTGCAGTGGTGTAATCCTGACCAGAACTGACAAAGTCATAGACCGACTCCAGCGTGTCCAGCACCGACACCGACGAAGTTCCGTCGCGGAGCCAGTCTTCCACGACATCCAACCCTTCGTAGGCGTAATCTCCCTGCAAAGTCAGATTACCCGCATCTTGTTTCCAGGATATCCGACCCAAATCCAGGATGCCCACTGATAAGGTCACCGGTTCCAGTTGGATCGTCGTACCTACATCAATCGCCCAGCCTGAATTGTCAGTCCTCCCTGCCGGCAAAGGACGATCAAGGTCTATGTCAAAGTTATCAATGCCGTCATAGTCAATTCGACCGGTATGGTTGATCCGATAGTTGGCCCGCATATTCAATTGATACACATCCTCGGAAGTGCTCAAAGCAAGTTCTTTTTGATCCGAAGCCACTGAAATATCCGCCAAACCACTCAGCCATTTGCTCCTAAGGCCAATTTGTACCTTATCGCTGGCGCGAAAAACAAAACCTGCGGCTAATTCCCGATAAATATTTGCCTGAAAATCGGGTGCAAAAGCTATTTCTTGACCGATAAACCCAGCGTTACCCTTCCAAATCAACTCGGGAAAGGTTCTCGGAAAGGCAAAAAATACATTCAATTTCCAGCCGTGGCTCACCTGGAAAGAAAACTTATCTCCGCCATAGGCCAAAAAGAAACTCCGAAAATCCAACTGCTCGCGAAAAAAATTATCCGCTTTTAGTTTGTTTAGTAACAAGTCAATGTCCAATTGTCCGCCTTCGCTGGCCCGAATCAGATCTTTTGCGGTGAAACCGGAAAAACTAAAATCGTTGTGAAAATTGGGAAGGCCAACCGAAAAGGTGTGTTTGGGCATCCAGGCTGGGTTTGTAATACCCGACTGCCAGCTGTTGTCCATGAAATGCGTGCCTAAATCCGTCTGCGCATACAAGCCATTCAGAGCGGCTATCCCCATCAAGAGCACAACAAGTTTGGTTTTGAACATCGGTTCCGCGTTTATTGGTTAAATTTGCTCAAAATTACCCCCATTCGGATAGCCAGATCCTGATGGTCAAAAATTTTCACCGCCAGCCCGTCATTGGCAGAAGAAAAAGTGGCTACCAGTATGAGTCGTGTGGCACTTTGAATGGCAGAAAATTTTTCCGGATCAAAGGGGATCAGCGTAGTTTGGGACGATCTGCCGGTGGTTACTCCGCCAGGATCAACAGGTGCAGCCATCACAACAGGAAGTGGGTTGTCCAGCAAAGCCGCCAAAACCCGGTAACTGTCGTCCACAAAATACCCCTGTAGCGTCAGGGCCAAAGGCAAGGCATTATCCGTAACCAACTTGAAGTCGGCTCTGTCAAAATCACTAAAGGCAGAAAAGTCCATATCCAGGGTGTCACGGGCAACAAAATCCGTCAAACTGCCAAAAAAGGGCAAGGATAGTTCCATCGCAAGTTTATAGTCACCCGTATCTGATACGAAACCCCGGATATTGGTATCTCCGCTGGGATTGATCAGGGCATTCATGGAGTAGTCAACCGCCACCGGCGAACCCTCCAGAAGCGCTGTCAGGTTGGAGTTCTCCGCATCAATCACAAAACTGCTGTTTGCGGTTGTCCCGATAGTAAGCGGATACGCCACTTCTACCCCACCATCTGTCAACTGACTTTCCAGGCGCTTCACAGTGCCATCCGATCCAATGACGTCGAAGCGATCAAAACCTATACGCGAGGGCAAGCCTATCCCGTTATCCGCAATCAGACTAATCCGGGGTGATGCAAAAGCAATCTCCCCGTTGAGCCGATTTTCAAAAAAATCCAACTCCAGTCTGCCGCTATCTCCCTGCAGCAAAAGTTGCCCCAGGTATCCCTGTGCCAGGGAAAAAATCAGATCCTGGAAAGATACAATGAAGTTCTCCAACGGTACTTCTACTCCGTCAGCATCTGTAGCCGTATATTGTATCGCAAACTGTCCATCCGGCGTCAGTATGCGGTAACCAGAAAGGTCAAATGGGCTGGCGGAATGTACCGGAAACGCCCCTGTGCCCGACCAGGCGGGCAGGGTATGCGAAAATTGCAGCACCTGACCTCCTGACTGTATGTTGGGAAAACGGATAACCACGGTCACCGGTTTTCGTTGCGCAGAGGCAAAACTGTACCCCAGCTTCCCGGCAGCTATATCCAAGCGGTCAAAGACAATTCCACCGGCAAGACCTGCCGGCAAGACCGTAATTTTTTCCGGTACCGGAATCAACTTCGGAAACCCCGCACTGATCTCCTCCAACAAATCCTTACCCGACTGGGAAAACACCTCCTCCCGGTAAGAAAATGACAGCAGGCCATCTTCGGCCATTTCCAAGGTGCCGTTTTGCCGATAGGCGTCCAAAAAATCCTCCAGCCTCAAATCCGTATTCACTAAAGGAAAAGCATAAGCTGCTTCATGCCGGACAGCATCAATCGTCTCCAACTCCTGCAAAGCCTCACAGGCAAAAGAGGACACCAACAACAGGAAAAAATAAATCACACGTAGTTTCATGCAGTGACGTTGTATGACAATTGCAGGTTATATATTTTTGTAAGTCAAAATAATAAACGTGCATCATGCGGGTATATTGCAACATGTTAACTATGCGTTAATAGACAGACCCGTAAAATTGATCGCTTATGAAATGGTTCTATATCTTATTGCTCACCTTACCTACACTTGCCATGTCAGCCAGCAATGCACACCTATCCTACATCGAAACCTATAAAAACCTGGCCATCGCAGAAATGCACCGGACGGGAATTCCTGCCAGCATCAAACTTTCACAAGCCATACTCGAGTCCAACGCAGGCAGAAGCGAGCTGGCGCTCAAAGCCAACAACCACTTTGGAATCAAATGCGGTTCGGGCTGGGGCGGCCGAACGCATTACCGGGAAGATGATGATTACGAAAACGGCAAATTGGTCAAATCCTGCTTTCGCGCGTTTGATAGCGTAGAGGAAAGTTACCGAGCCCACTCCGCGTTTTTAATGGGTCCCGGAAAGAATGGACGCTACGCTTTTTTGTTCGACTATGGCCTCGACTATAAAAAATGGGCACGGGGACTCAAGGAGGCAGGCTATGCCACCGACCCCAAGTATCCCGAAAGGTTGATCGAACTCATCGAACGCTACGAGCTGGATCAATATGACCACGAAAAACCGGGAGATCAAAATCTTGGGCCGATAGCCCAAGCACCAACCTATGTGCCCCCGGTCGGCGATCAGAACTTACCGGATGAGGCCACTTCCAATGCCCCCCTTTTGTCCGAAACCCCTTCTATCGCCATACGGTATCTCAATGATGTAAAGTTTACAGAAACCGGAATGGGTGAATCCCTGGATATCCTTTCTCAAAGAACCGGGGTCTCCCAAAAACGGATCATCAAATACAATGACCATATTAGCGGGCAAAATCAATTGCTGCCCACCGGAACCCGCGTTTTCCTGCAACCCAAGAGAAGCAGCTACCGCGGAAAGGAATTGTGGCATGTCGTGCAAGCCAACGAAACACTTTATGATATTTCCCAGCGCTATGGCCTGCAAATGAAGGCGCTCTATAAGAGAAACCGCATTTCGGAAGGAGAGGAACCCGCCCCCGGATCCATGATCAAACTGAAGGGAGGACTGGTAAAAACGCCTCCCGCGCTGCGCGACAAAAATGTCAGCTCCGCAGCAACGGTCAATGATGCCGGATACCTGGAAATTGAAATTGTGGCTCCATCCGTAGAAAAACCCACAGCCGCTCCTGTTGTTGTACAACCGGACAAAACCCCGGTTGCACCCCCGGAAAATCCGCGCAGCCAGGAGCAAGCGCTGTACCATCAGGTCGTACAGGGAGACACCTTGTGGAATATCGCCCGCAGGTACAACCTCGATGTAGAGACGCTCCGGCAGATCAACAACCTGGTTTCCGATCAGATCAAAATCGGAATGCAGCTTAGAATCCGGTAAAACCGTGATTTTCATCGGATACTGGTATCAGTTTTAAAAAAAAGTGGCACTTTTGTAAAAAAAACGAATGAGGATCCTATTTTCAGTTGTCTTACTGTTGCTCTCCTATACCGCATATAGCCAAAGCTATGCGTTTGGGATAAAGGGCGGAGCCACAACAGGCTTCCAGCGCTGGGACAATTCCTTCAGCTCCCGCGATCCACTCTACCGCTACCACGCCATCGCCTTCATCGAAACGGCAGAAGAAGACAGTCCGTTTGCACTGTTTGCCCAGGCCGGATACCACATCAAGGGCAGTGCCATCCGCACTTTTCCAACCAAAGTGAATACCCCCACCGGGTTCCAGGATATCCCCGGGTTTACCATCCCCTTTGAGTTCCGCAATATATCGCTTACCCTGGGAGCCAAACAGGAAATTGGCGCCAACATAGGCAGCAAATTGTATTACCTGCTCGGAGTAAGAGGCGACTATACCCTCAATACCAACCTAGAAGAAGCAAGTTCGAACAATGGCGGACTATTCCTCGGAATTTTACCTTTCGACGGTTTTGTCACCAAGTTTAATTACGGCGTCACCCTCGGCGGAGGTATCCAATTCGATTTTTCGGATTATGTAGCGACTTTTCTGGAGCTTACAGTCAACCCCGATTTCTCCAAACAATACCGCCAGCCCGCCATTCCGAATGTGCGAAACCCTAACCCTAACAGTAGCAACTCATTGATTACCATACCCGAACGACAGATCAGCAATACAACCATAGAACTGACGCTTGGATTTCGCTTCCTGCACAAAATTGTTTATCTGGACGAATGATACCACAAACAGCCATTTTACGATCGGAGAATCTGATGAAAATCTACGGCCGCCGAACCGTAGTCAAGGAGGCAAGTCTGGAAGTTCGCCAAGGCGAAATCGTTGGCTTGTTAGGGCCCAACGGAGCAGGTAAAACCACTACTTTCTACATGGTAGTGGGCTTCATCAAACCCGATGCAGGCAGGGTCTTCCTCAACCAGCAAGATATTACCGAGTTGCCCATGTATAAACGGGCACGCAACGGAATAGGATACCTGCCACAGGAACCTTCCATATTCCGAAAACTAAGCGTGGAAGATAATATCAAAGCTGTGCTCGAGATGACTCCCCTGAATCACAAGGAGCAAAAGGATAAACTTGAAAGCCTCATCGAGGAGTTCGGACTGGAGAAGGTGCGTGCAAGCCGTGGAGATACGCTTTCGGGCGGGGAACGACGCAGAACAGAAATTGCCCGCGCGCTGGCAACAGATCCCAGCTTTATCCTGCTGGACGAACCTTTTGCCGGAATTGATCCCATAGCCGTTGAAGATATCCAGTATATCGTAGCCAAACTCAAAACCAAAAATATCGGAATTCTCATTACCGACCACAACGTGCAGGAAACCTTATCCATTACGGATCGGGCCTACCTGATGTTTGAAGGAAGTATCCTGAGAGCCGGTACCGCTGAAGAACTGGCTGCAGACGAGCTGGTTCGGAAAGTATATCTGGGCAAACATTTTGAACTCAAAAAGAAAATCATAGAACTTCCCTGATGCCACTCCAATGCACGACGCAAATGAAAGTTTTAACCCGATCACTGGCAATCCTGCTTTTGTGCGCTGCCATGTCCTGTGAGGCTCCTGAAGCGGAGATCAGAGTGACCCGACAGGAACGGGAACTTGCAGATACCTTGTTTCGTGCGCAGCTGGATACCTTGCTGGCTTTTATTGACAGTGCCTGCAACCAGATTTTCGTCACCGAAATTGATACCGCCATTGATTCTATTTATCAGGTCAGAAAAAAAGAAGAAGCAGAACTTAGACAACGCGCCCTACAATGAGATTCCAACCCAATCCTAAAGCTATCCTTTGGGGCTTTTTGTGCGCACTACCCCTCGCCTGTGAACCCGCAGAGGACCAGTCGGTACAAGTACAGGCTATGGTAGATCAACTGGTGCAGGACAGGATACAATCCCACAAGGAAATCCGACTCCTCCGCTGCAGAGAGGAAATGCTTCGGGAAGCCGGAGAAAAAGTGGATTCGATTTTGCTCGAAGAGGCAAGACTCAAACGAGATACCCTCGACCGACCTTCCAAGCCCCTTAAACCCGATCAACCCCCATTGCGTACCCTGCCCGATAGTCTGCGCATCGTACAAAAACCCCGTGTCGTCAAAATGGGGGCAGATACACTGCAAAAGAATGATTGATCCCTGTGCATTGCGCAGCAGGAACTTTGGTATATCTTAGAAAAAATTAGCATTTTTGCAAACCATAACCTGACCGGAAATATTCTGTTTCACCTACAAATTCAACCCGCTGCTTATGTCATCTATAGATATCGAAGCACTCAATCAGCAAATTTATCTCGATAGCGCATTTCTTGAAAGGATACGCGAGCAAACCGCTACCATTATTGTGGGACAGGAACTCATGATGGAGCGCCTTTTGCTGGGCTTGCTTACCAGAGGACATGTACTGCTGGAAGGTTTGCCCGGGTTGGCCAAAACACTAGCCATCAAAACGCTGGCAAAGTCCATTGACGCGAAATTCAGTCGAATTCAATTTACCCCGGATCTGCTGCCCGCGGATATTCTGGGTACCATGATCTACAACCCCGGACAAAACCTTTTTTCCGTCAGGAAAGGCCCTATATTCGCCAATTTCGTACTGGCCGATGAAATCAACCGAGCTCCGGCAAAAGTTCAGAGCGCGCTGCTCGAAGCTATGCAGGAAAGACAAGTCACCATCGGTAACGAAACCTTCTTGCTGGAAGAACCTTTCCTGGTGCTGGCTACGCAAAACCCCATCGAACAGGAGGGGACGTATCCACTTCCCGAAGCACAGGTGGATCGCTTTATGCTCAAAGTCAAAATTACCTACCCCAACAAAGCCCAGGAACGGGAAATTATCCGCAGAAATTTGTCGCCCCAGCCTTTGGATCAAATACAACCCGTAGCACACCCCGAAGATATTCTCAAAGCCCGAAAGTCTGTGGGTAAGGTCTATATGGATGAAAAAATCGAACAATACATCCTGGATATCGTGTTTGCAACCAGAAATCCCGAAGATTTTGGACTGGCCAAGCTCAAACCCTTGATCGCTTACGGCGCTTCACCCAGAGCCAGTATTAACCTGGCATTGGCCTCCAAAGCATTGGCTTTCTTGAGAAGAAGGGGCTTTGTCATCCCGGAGGACGTCCGAAATATTTGTCACGATGTGATGCGCCACCGCATTGGACTGACCTACGAAGCAGAAGCAGAGAACGTGACCCAAGAGGATATTATCAATAAGATTCTGGACACCGTCGAAGTACCCTGATGCCAATGGAAACACAAGGTATGGATACCGCCGAACTGCTCAGTAAGGTTCGTAAGATTGAGATCAAAACGAAAGGACTGAGTAAACACATTTTCTCCGGAGAGTACCACAGTGCTTTCAAAGGCAGAGGTATGTCGTTCAGCGAAGTCCGATCTTATCAATACGGCGATGATGTGCGCAACATAGATTGGAACGTTACAGCCAGAACAGGGGAGCCGCATGTGAAGGTTTTTGAAGAGGAAAGGGAACTGACCGTGATGTTGCTGGTTGACTTCAGCCAATCGGCCTACTTTGGAAGCACCCGGCAGTTTAAACACGAGATCATGACAGAAATTTGCGCCGTGCTTGCATTTTCTGCCATCAACAACAACGACAAAGTAGGAATCATCCTCTTTACAGATACCATAGAATTGTTTGTGCCTCCCAAAAAAGGTCGCCAGCACATCCTACGTATCATACGCGAGTTAATTGATTTTCAACCTAAAGGAAAAGGGACAAAATTAGAGACCGCCCTACAGTATTTCAATAATGTCATCAAGAAACGCAGTATTTGTTTCCTGGTGTCCGATTTTATGGATCGTGGGTTCGATACGGCTATGCGGATTGCTGCGCGAAAACACGACATGGTGGGCATTCACTTGTTTGATCCCCGGGAAACCGAATTGCCGGATATTGGGTTGATCCGGGCACTCGACCCCGAACGCGATGAGGTACGGTGGATAGATACCCATTCAAAGGCGCTGCGCGATTTATATGCAGAAGGGTTTCGCGAACAGTCGGAATACGCCCGAAATGTACTGATCAGGAGTGGGGCGGAAATGGTGAGCATCTCAACGCGTGAGTCGTATGTCAATGCGCTGATGAAGTTTTTTCAAAAACGCATGAAATAGCTATTTTGTCAAACCACAAAAAAAAGCTTACATGAAAAGGTTCGTTTGTTTATGGATGATCGCGCTGACAGCTACCTTTTCAATACAGGCACAGGTGCAGGTAACGGCCGAACTGGATAAGACCAATATCCTGATAGGGGATCAGGTAAACCTAAAAATCACGATAGGAGCCAGACCGGGAGCGGTCATCCAGGGATTGGATGATAGTCCGCTGAGCCAAGTTGAAAAATTGGAGGTAGTCAAGGTGGGTTCAACAGATTCACTCCGACTGGAAGATGGCAGCTGGTTGCTCCTGAAAAATATTGTGCTGACTTCCTTCGATTCGGGTTATTATTTTATCCCCCCCCTAACTGTTCATTTCCTGCGCGATAATGCGCCCGACAGCGCCACAAGTGCACAGCTGGGGTTGCTGGTCAGTACAATACCCAATGTTTCCGATTCAACCCAACTGGCTCCCATCAAAAACATCATCGGCGAGCCCTTAGACTTTTCTGATTTTTTGCCTTGGCTACTCGCTATTGCCGCCCTTACAGGACTCATTTTCTGGATACGGTATTTGCGCAAACGCAAAACGATGGCAGTGCCGGAAGTGCACACACCGCTCCCTGTACTACCACCTCATCAAGTTGCACTGGAACAGCTCCAGGCACTCCAGCAGCAGCAACTTTGGCAAAAGGGGGCAATCAAGGACTACCACTCTGAGTTGTCACATATTGTACGAACCTACCTCGAAGGTAGATTTTCGATTCCCGCACTAGAGTCCACGACCCTGGAAATCGTACAGACACTCGGCTCCAATACAACAATTCCCGCTGATAGCCTTGCGCAACTAAAAAGGCTACTCGAAACTTCAGATTTGGTCAAATTTGCTAAGGCTATACCCGCTCCTGATATCCACGACGCGCTTTTTGACCAGGCCGTAGCTTTTGTGCAACAAACCCAACTCAACCCTGTAGAGGAGCAAAACAACCATGACCAAACCAGCTAGTTTTTGACAAACCCAAAAGATGAGCCTCCAGATGCAAAATATTACTTTCGTTCATCCCGGAATGCTGTGGCTGCTGGTCGCACTTCCGTTGCTGGTAGTTTGGTATTACAGGACTTACAAACGCAGGTACCCCGTCCTCAAACTGTCTAACCTGGCAGCTTTGCAGCACACCCGTTCTCTGCGCGGCCGCCTGAGGAGCCTCCTGCCTACACTCCGCATCCTCGCGATGGGACTACTGATCATAGCCCTGGCGCGCCCCCAGCAAACACTCAAAGAAGAACAAATCAAGGCAGAGGGGATAGATATTGCCCTTGTGATGGACTTATCCAGCAGTATGCTCGCACAAGACTTTAAACCGGACAGGTTAGAGGTCAGCAAACGCGTAGCTGCTGATTTCATCAACAAACGACCTTATGATCGCATCGCACTCTCCGTATTTTCAGGAGAAGCCTTTACCCAATGCCCGCTCACAACCGACCATGCCATTGTAAAAAACTTCCTCGCAGAGCTGCAGTGCGGTCTGCTCGAAGATGGTACTGCCATTGGTATGGGCCTGGCCACCAGTGTCAATCGCCTCAAAGACAGCGATGCCAAGAGCAAGGTCATCATCCTGCTCACCGATGGCGTCAACAATGCGGGATATATCAAACCGCTCACAGCCGCTGAAATAGCCAAAGAGTTTAATATTAAGGTCTATACTATAGGAGTAGGATCAACCGGCGAGGCCTTGACCCCGGTCAGCAGAAGAAGCGATGGAAGGTATATCTATGGGCTGGCTCGGGTAGAAATTGACGAAGCACTACTCACCACCATTGCGACCTCTACCGGTGGACAATACTTTCGCGCGACCTCTGAGGAAAGCCTGGCTGCCATATATGACGAAATTGACCAGCTCGAAAAAACGGAAATGGAAGTCACCAGCATCAAACGATATAGCGAAGAATTTAGAGCCTTCGCCTGGCTGGGTCTTTTGCTGATTCTGCTGGAACTCCTGCTGAGATACACTGTTTTGAGGGCTATACCCTGATTGTTTAACCTGTAACCCCACAGATATGTTCCGTTTTGAAGAAACAGACTGGCTGTACGTTTTAGGAGCAATTCCCTTTCTGGTAGCTGCTTTTCTGCTGGCACTCCGCTGGCGCAAAAAACTCCTGGAAAGGTTTGGCGACTACACCACTGTACTCCGGCTCGTCCCTGATATGTCCCGCTTCAAACACACCTTCAAATTTGTATTGCTCATGGTAGGCCTCACATTGCTTATCATCGCTATGGCAAATCCACAGTGGAGTTCGAAAAGAGAAAAAGTAACCCGAAAAAGTATTGATCTGTACCTTGCGCTGGACATCTCCCGAAGTATGCTGGCCATGGACATCACGCCCAACCGACTGGAACGGGCTACCCGTTTTGCCCAAACCCTCGTAGAAAATTTTAAAGGCGAGCGCATGGGATCCATCATTTTTGCCGGTAACGCATATATCCAGGTTCCCTTAACCATTGACTACGCAGCACTCAACCTCTTTCTCACAAGTGCCAATCCCGATCTGGCTCCCACGCAAGGAACAGCCATCAGTGAGGCCATTGACCTGGCGGAGCGCTCATTCGGCGCCGACAATAAAAGTCACAAAGTACTCATTATCATATCGGACGGAGAAAATCACGACGAGGAAGCCCTGCAAAGTGCCAGCACGGCAGCAGATAACGGACTTATTATTTTTACCATCGGTGCAGGTACAAGCGAAGGCAGTTTTATACCCGTAACCTACAATGGAAGAAGTGATTTTTTGCGGGACGACACGGGTAACCCCGTAAAATCAGTCCTCAACGAAGCGCTACTCCAGGAACTGGCCCAAACGGGCAAAGGCAATTACTACAACCTACTCAGCGATCCCGAAGCCATTGTGCAGTCCCTTAAAGAAAAGATCGAACAAGTAGAAAAAAGAGATTTTGAGCAGCGGGTCTTCTCCGATTATGAAAGCTATTTCCAATATTTCCTGGCACTCGCGCTCTTGTTTTTTTGCCTGGAATTTGTAATTGCCTACAGCAAAAACAATTTGGAAAGAAAAGATATTTTTAAAGTCTAACCTGCGGTAAAAAAATTGCAAGCATGAAACTATTTCTTCGTTTTGCTTTAGCACTCGGCATCTTCGGTTACCAGCTTACTTTTATTGCAGCACAATCTGCACACTCGCTGCTTCGAAAGGCCGATGAATACTATCAATCAGGCGATTATACGCTCGCCGAGGAAACTTATAGAAAAGCCGTTCAGAAAGCTACCTCTGCCCAGGGCAACTTCAACCTCGGAAATGCCATTTACCAGCAAAGCCGCTATGAAGAAGCACTCCAGCAGTTTGAAACCGCTGCACGACAGTCCAAAGACGACAAAGGCAGGTCTGCTGCTTTTCACAACCTGGGTAATGCGCTCTACCAGCAACAACAGTACGACAAAAGCATTGATGCCTACAAAAATGCCCTGCGGCTGGATCCGGAAGACCTGGAAACGAAAAAAAATCTGGCCCTTGCACAGCGAAAGTTAATTCAACAGCAGCAGCAACAGCAGCAACAGCAACAGGAGGAGCAAAACCAGGAACAACAGCAAGAACAAGAACAGCAGCAACAACAAAATCAACAACAACAAAACCAGGAACAAGAACCCTCTCCTTCAAACGCAGAAGAGCAGCGGGACTTATCGAAGGAAGAAGCGCGGAAGTTGTTGGAAATTATGGAAGAAGAAGAAAAAAAGGTACAGGAAAAGGTCAAAAAAGGTCAGGCGAAGCCTACCCGCTCAAAAAAAGAATGGTAAACCATGCAAAGGGACAGTTTTTATAAGTACAAAGGATTTTTAATCTGCTTGTTGGTCTCTTGGAGCTTTACCGTGTCTGTTGCACAGACGGTCAACTTTGAAGCCTATGCAGATGCCCGGCAGGTTGTACGCAATGGGTATTTCAATGTCAGTTTTACCCTGACCAATGCAGATGGCAGTAACTTCAAAGCCCCTTCCTTTCGGGATTTTGTAGTTGCCGGGGGACCAAACCGCTCTATGAGCACCACTTTGATCAACGGAGCCATGAGCAGGGAAATTAGCTATAGCTATACGCTCCGCCCCAGAAAAACAGGAAGGTTTACGATAGAAAGTGCAGTTATACAGGCCAATGGAAAAGAACTGCGAACCCCTCCTTTGGTCATCGAAGTCGTCGAAGGCAATACCGCTGAGGAAGAAAACAAGCAAGTATTTGTAAGAGCCGAATTGAGTACCACAGAAGCCTGGATGGGGCAGCAAATTATTTTGGACTATAAGTTATATACCACGGTTGACATCAAAAGTTACAACATCATCGAAGAATCGGACTATCAGGGTTTTTACGCAGAAGACATCAGGCGTTTTGATGGAAGGGTGATGAGGGAAGTTATTGAGGGTACCCAGTACATCACTAAAGTAATCAAGCGTACGGTACTTTTCCCGCAGCAGACGGGAACCCTGCAAATAGACCCCATGATCATCCAAATGGGCATCGCCGTTGAAGTCCCCGGTCGGAGAAGTCGCTTTTTGTTCAACGAACAAATCCAGCAAATAGACTTATCCACTGAAATGCGTACGATTCAAGTCAAAACGCTCCCCCAGCCTGCCCCTGAAAATTTCACAGGTGCAGTTGGAAAATTCGATTTCCAAGTGAGCTCCAGTCATACCGATGCCAGCACCGATGACGCCATATCCGTACAAATTGCAGTTGGCGGCAATGGCGATATCAAGCGCGTGGGAGCGCCTGATATCGGGCTGTCGGAGGCTTTTGAAGTGTACGACCCAAAGGTAATTGGAGAGAATAGTGTTGAATCCAATGGATACCTGATCTCTGAAAAAGTGTTCGAGTACTTCCTGCTTCCCCGTGAAGCGGGAACCTATGCCCTCCAACCCACCTTCGCCTATTTCGATGTGGATAAAGCGGACTATGTAACACTTGTCCGGGGTCCCCTCGAATTCGACATCAAAGCTGGAAGTTCCAGACCTGAAGTTAACACCAACAACCTTTCTCCCGAAGCAGGGAGCAGGACGGACATCCACTTTATCACCCTCGACACTCGGCTTTTTCCCCAAAATAATTACTTCACCGGATCAAAACCATTCTGGGTATTGTTTATCCTGCCCTTCTTCGCCATGGTGGGCAGCTTTATCCATGCCCGTACACAGCAACGGTTGATGCAAGAGGATCCGCAATTGCGGAAAAGTAAAAAGGCACAAAAAGTTGCACTTAAAAGACTGGAAAAAGCCCGACTATTACTCGGGCAGCAGAACAGCAAGGGCTTTTACGACGAACTTTCCAAGGCGCTGCTGGGCTACATCGGCGACCGCCTCAGCATCCCGCTTTCAGAACTATCCAAAGACAACATCCGCGAAAAGATTGCAGCACTTACCCTGGAACCCACCCTGGTAGATCAAGTCGTATCCACCATCCAAACCTGTGAATTTGCACTCTTTGCCGGAAAAGATCAAACCGCCGATATGCAAGCCATCTACGACCATACCCTCAGGATAATCACCAATATAGAAGCCTACGCCGTAAAAAAATAGTCCCCTGCCAGCCCGGCAAAAAAATGCTCAAAAGCGGTTACTTTTTAGAGGTGCGAGGGATTAATAAGGGTTAAACAGGTGCAAGGCACTTTAAGGTGCCTTGCACCTGTTTAACAAAACATTGATTATCAGTTAATTAATATTAAAAAATTCAAAAAAAAAGCTCCTTACCCTTCCAGGTAAGGAGCTTTGCGCTCAGACAAAAGAACTTGTTTTACCGTGCAAACGAAACCGCTCGTTTTTCTCGGATTACAGTCACTTTGATCTGTCCGGGATACTGCATTTCGTCCTGTATTTTCTGAGAAATCATGAACGACAGGTCATCTGCGTACTGATCAGTAACCTTATCGCTTTCGACGATCACGCGCAATTCTCTACCTGCCTGCATCGCATAGGCCTTTTGAACACCGTCATGCGCCATGGCCAGTTCTTCGAGTTCTCCAATTCTTTTAAGATAGCTTTCCAAGATTTCCCTTCTAGCTCCTGGGCGAGCCCCCGAAATAGCATCACAAGCCTGTACGATAGGCGAAATGATGTTGTTCATTTCAATTTCATCGTGGTGTGCACCTACTGCATTACAGATAATTGGATTTTCCTTATGCTTCTCACACAACTTCATACCCAAGATTGCGTGCGACAGCTCTGATTCCTCCTCTGCCACCTTTCCGATATCATGTAACAAACCTGCCCGCTTAGCCAGCTTCACCTGCTTGGGATTCAATCCAAGTTCGGCCGACATAATAGCGCACAACTGTGCGGTTTCGATGGAGTGTTTGAGCAAGTTCTGACCATACGAAGACCGGAACCGCATTCTTCCCACCATTTTGACCAAATAAGGATCAAGACCGTGCAAGTCGAGATCAATCACCGTACGTTCACCGATTTCGATGATTTGTTCATCCAACTGTTTGCGGGTTTTAGCCACCACTTCCTCGATCCGAGCAGGGTGGATACGACCATCCGCCACTAATTTTTTCAGCGCAAGTCGGCAAACCTCTCTACGAATAGGGTCGAAGCTCGAAATAACAATGGCTTCCGGCGTATCATCCACGACGATTTCTGCCCCGGTAGCTGCTTCCAGTGCGCGGATATTGCGACCCTCCCGACCAATAATCTGGCCTTTCAGATCATCCGATTCCAAGTTAAACACCGAAACTGTATTTTCGATGGTATATTCTGCGCACATCCGCTGAATACTCTGAATAACAATCTTCTTGGCCTCTTTATTCGCAGTAACCTTGGCTTGCTCGATCGTCTCTTTCACAATCGCCATAGACTCTGTCTCTGCTTTCGCTTTCACAGCTTCGAGCAATTGCTCCTTGGCCTCTTGCTCAGACATTCGGGCGATAGTTTCGAGCTCTTTGATCCGCTTCTCATTTGCCCTGTCGAGCTCCTCCTTCCGCTTAGCCAGAATTTTGAGCTGTTTTTCCAGGTTCTCGCGAATAGCAACAATCTCGGCGTTTTTGTGCTCCAGTTCAGCCATTTGCTTATCAACTGCCTGAACCTGCTCCTGGAACTTCTCCTGCTTTTGCAAAAAAGTCGTTTCGCTCGCCTTGACCTCAAACTCCCTGTCTTTCAATTCCAGCAGCTGACTTGCCTTCTGATTTTCGAACTCCGACTTTAGCTTTGCAAAGCGCTCTTTGGCTTCCTGGATCTTCTTTTGCTTAATCGTTTCGTTTTTCGCTTCTGAGTTAGCCAGGTATTGCTTGGCCTGCAGCTCTGCTTCATCTATGATACGTTTTGCCGTCAGGCGCGCCTCTTTAATTTGCAGATCCGTCTTTAAATTTGCCTCCTCCAGCTTTTTTTGCTGTATCCGCCTGCTGATCATTTGAGCCACCACGAAACCGAGCACCAAGCCGGCGATTATGGACCCAATAATTAACCCTATATCCATGGTTTAAATTTAATTGTAAAAAAATGATTTTCAGGGATTTGAAAACCTGAAAACTTACTTGCCAAGAAAGGCTCAAGACACAGCTTTATCCAGGAAGGCATCAATTGAAGAGAGTTGAGAAGCGAGAACAGCCTGTTGTGCGTGTGCAGATTCGGACTTATACAAATCAACGGCATACGTAAGGGCAATCATACAAAGATAATCCAGCTTATCCTTGTTCTTGTACATCATCTGAAGTTGATTCACCTTGTCGTTGACCTCTTTTTCAATTTGACGGATGAGCAATTCATCGGCCGCATCTATCTTAAGCGGAAAAGACTTTCCGGCGATAAGCACGGTGATGGTTTTTAACTCCTGCTCATTCATACAAACTTATTCATTTTCCAACCACGCTATACATCTATCCAATTCACTGATATAATCATCCAGCTGTCGCTTCACCTCCACTATCCAATCCTGTCTTTCCGGATTTCCCCCAATGACCAGACCCTTTACTTTATCCTCTGATTGATTAACAATTACTTTCTGTTTGTTGAGTTCTTCTTTTAAATGCGCTATTTCGTGTTTAAGTTCAATGTTTTCGGCCTGTAGTAGTTCAAATTTCTGGATCAGTAACCTTACTTTATTATCAATAGTGTGCGATAATTCAATAAGGTTCATGACAAAAACTGATTAATTTGTTAACGTCTGATTACGGCTCCAAGTTGTTGTTCAAACTGTTCAATGAGCTTTTTAACCACCTTGTCCACCTCCTTATCTTGTAAGGTTTTGGTGAAATCTTCGAAAATGAAACTCACTGCGTAGGATTTTTTCCCTTTGCCGAGTTGTGCCTCATTCTCATAGACATCAAAAAGATTGATTTCCTTCAACAACTTCTTACCTATCTTTCGTGCAATCAGAGCAATATCTTCAAATTTTACGGAATTGTCAATAACCAATGCCAAATCTCTTCTGACATTCGGGAATTTGTTCAGTTCTGCAAACACTGTTTTTTGTTTCTTAGCGGTTTTTTTGACATTATCCCAGTTAAATTCCGCAAAAAATACCGTTTCCCGGATGTCCATTCCCTTTACCAGATCCGGATGAACCTGCCCAAAGCTGACAATTTGCTGATCGCCCCTGTGGTACCTCAATCCCTGCAAAAAAATCGGAGCCTCAACAGGCGAGGATTGGAAATCGGTGATCCCCAACCTGTGCAAGACCATTTCGACAAAGGCCTTTAGGGTATAAAAACTAACCTTTTCCGCTCCGGCGGGGTGCCAGCTTTCCGGCTGTGCAGCTCCTGCGAGAAACAAGGTCAAATGACCTGTTTCAATAATTTTCTTATCCGCATTAAAACGATAGGATTTTCCAAATTCAAAAGCCCGGATATCCGATCGCTGTCTGTTCTGGTTGTGAACAATCATCTCCAGTCCACTCAAAAGCATAATGGGGCGCATGATGTCCAAGTGAACATTAGAAGTATTGTCTAGAAAAACTAACTCTTCCGGCGAAACGCCCGTTTTAAAGCTGGTAAAATAGTGTGACCGCGTAAGCGATATCGCCATCATTTCATAAAAGCCATTTCCCGTAAGCAAACCAGCAACCATGTTGGCCAAATCATCGTTAGAAGGGTACTCGCCAATGGTTATTTCGGTCTTAACCTGGGTGGGCATGTCCACTTTGTTGAATCCGTATATACGAAGAATCTCTTCGATTAAATCCACGGGACGCGTTACGTCAAATTTGTTGGTGGGCACAGCTACAGCAATATCCAGCTCCGTTTCTGCCACAATTTGCATGTCCATAGCCTCCAGAATGGTACGGACAGTTCCAGGTGTGATGGCAACCCCGATCAAATCCCGAATATGCTCAAAGGTTACGGTAATGACCTTGGGCGTAACCGGATTGGGGTACAGGTCAATCACCTCTGAAGCAATAGTCGCACCAGCAAGTTCTTTCATCAACAAAGCCGCACGTTTGAGTGCATATACAGCTATATTGGGGTCACTGCCCTTTTCAAACACTTTAGCCGCATCTGTACGCAGGTTATGACGCATGCTCGTTCTCCTGATCCACTGGGGATTAAAATGCGCTGACTCCAGGAAGATACGGGTAGTCGAATCGCTGACCCCCGTGCCCAAACCCCCAAATACCCCACCAATACACATCGGCGCAGCATTGCCGTCACAAATCATCAGATCCTCCGCATGAAGCTTGCGCGTATTTTCATCAAGCGATAAAAATTCCGTATTAGCCGGTAAAGTTTTAACCACAACCTTTTTACCCCCTATTTTGTCCAAATCAAACGCATGCAAAGGCTGACCAAGCTCGTGCAACACAAAGTTGGTAATGTCCACGACATTGTTGATAGCGCGTACGCCAACTGCCTGGAGTTTTTGTTTTAACCACTCAGGTGATTCCCCCACTACGACATGATCAAGCACAACCCCTGCATAGCGCGGACAAGCCTCCTCATTTTCTACTACCACCTCTACTTCGTGCTTGTCTTCAGCAACTTTAAAGTCCGCTACTGAGGGTACATGCAACTTTCCGCTGTGATCATAATTGATTTTTAAAGCTGCCGCAAGGTCACGAGCTACACCCAAATGATTGGTCGCATCTGAACGGTTAGGCGTCAAACCAATTTCAAACACATAATCGCTGCTCAGTGTGTAATACTCCCGGGCAGGTTTTCCCAAGGGGGCGTCCTCTGGTAATACTACTATCCCACTATGGTCATTGCCTAAACCTACCTCGTCCTCCGAGCAAATCATCCCCTCTGAATAGACATTGCGTATTTTCCTGCGTAGAATTTCAAAGGTTTCCCCCTCGGGCGTGTATAAAGTAGTGCCAACCGGCGCAACCAAGACTTTTTGTCCGGCAGCCACATTGGACGCTCCACACACAATCTGGGCATCTGTCCCCGTACCCAGATCAACAGTCGTTACAGACAGGTGATCTGAATCCGGGTGCTTTTCACAGGTCTTTACATACCCGATCACTATCCCCCTTAATCCCCCCTTGATATGCTCTACTTCCTCCACTCCCTCTACCTCCAGACCAATATCTGTGAGTACCTCTGACACTTTTTCTGCATCGAGTTCGATATCCAGATAGTCTTTCAGCCAGTTTAATGAAACTTTCATTGCCGCGTTGTTTTCGGTTTTACCGGAATCATTTTCCGAAATCAAATGTAGCCCCGAAGATACTGTTTATTCCTGTTTTAAATACAAACCCAGCAAAAATTAGGCCTTACTCCACCCCCTCCTCCAGCTGATTTAGTCCATACATTTTTATGTTAATGGCTGGCCGCCAAAAAAAAATTAAAAGGGCTGATTTATTGGTTACTTTCTGGAAGTAAAGGGTATTAATAAGGGTAATCAGGTGCAAGGCACCTTAAGGTGGCTTGCACCTGA
>JANQWK010000065.1 GCA_030729925.1 Saprospiraceae bacterium | reverse complement strand
GCAATACAATACCCTTCGGGATTATGGAGTTTATGGTTCGATCTGCAGGCAGTTATTTTCCACATGAGAAATTGCTGGAGTCACGACAAAGAACAACTACGCCCCCGATAACCAGATCATGGATATGATGCAGGTGCCTGGATTTCTTGAAATATCCCCACGGATAAAAAGCTCACACTTAGCCTGGATGAACGGGTGCTTGAGGAGGCTAAAGTTTATGCACAACATCATAAGATTAGCCTGTCCAGACTGATAGCGTCTTACCTGAGTTCTTTGATAGAAAATAAATCGGAGGATATTACCCTCACGCCATTGGTAGAAAGCTTAAGCGGGGTCGTAAGTATTCCGGATGATTTTGGTTACAAGATGACTCTTTAAGCGACTTCGTACATCCTATCCCCCCTTCTCTCTCTTGCCTATCATCTCCAAAAGGGTTAAATTTGATAGTATTACTTGTTATGTTCAAATCTCCCGGTTATGGTGCGTACGCTATTGGTTTTGCTGGCGTTGGTCGGATTGATCTACTTCCCGGTGAGCGCTGCTGATTATTATTGGGTCGGGGGCTCGGGCAATTGGTCAGATATCAGCCATTGGGTGACGACCTCAGGGGGGACGGTTCAACATAACACTATCCCGACAGCGAGTGATCGGGTGTTTTTTGACGAACGGTCGTTTACCGGGCCCAATCAGGTGGTTACCGTGAATACGCCTACGGTTTTTTGTAAGGATCTGGTATGGACAGGGGCTACCGGCCGACCTGTGTTTACGGCACCCGAGCGCTTTGTCCTGCAAATTCATGGCTCGCTGATCCTGAACCCAGATATGGTGTTCGATTTTAAGGGGGATGTGTTGTTCCTGGCTAGCGATCCGGATAATGAAATCAACCTGGCCGGACATACCCTCCAGCGCAATGCGACGTTTGCAGGGGCTGGTGGGGAGTGGATCCTGCTGGATGGGTTCAAGGTGGATAGCTTGCTTCGATGGGAGTCAGGGATGTTTTTTGCGGCAGGACAGCCCATTACTTGCGAGCTGCTGCGCATCCGACCTTCCGGATTGCTACAACTGGAGCTGGGGACTTCCTACCTGACCGTTACCGGGGTGCCTTACCGACTTGTCCCCTGGGCAGAATGGGAACCCGTGGCGGAGATCGAGTCGCTACCCGGCCTTACGCTAAGTGCTTCCCAGGCCACCCTGGATTTTAGTTCGCCCGATGTGTTTTTTCGGGTGCGGAATCCTTTTCCGGAAACGGTGCAACTGGGCACAGTGGTGTTTTCAAATCCCATTGGGAAGAGCTTGTTGCAGAAAGATCCTAAGGATAATTTCGAGTTGCATATCCAAAGACTGGCCATGCGCAACGATGCCAAACTGATCGGTGCCATGCGTTTTGGCGAACTCGAATTGGGGGAAGGCAAGAATTTTACTTTCGATGCAGGTTATACTTATGTTCTGGAACAGTTGACCGCTCCCGGAACTTGTAGTACCCCTATTCAATTGTTCGGTTCCGAGCCGGGCAGGGCTGTGGTGTTCCGGGCTACTGCCGGAACTATTTCCGGTTCCTACCTCTCGCTGCGAGATATTCATGCCGAAGGCGGAGCAACGTTCACAGCCGATAATAGTGCAGATCTGGGCAACAATATCGGCTGGGCAATCACGCCCAAGTCCAATACAAAACTCTACTGGGTAGGGGGCTCCGGCAATTGGAACGATCCGGCTCACTGGGCACAAAGCAGCGGTGGGCCGGGGGGAAGTTGCGTGCCTACCGCAGGCGATGATGTGTTTTTCGACGCAAATTCTTTTCCCGGCATCGGATCTGTGGTTGCGCTCAATGTTGATAATCCTTATTGTCGCTCGATGGACTGGACCGGCGCGACCGGCAATCCCAAGCTACAAGGATCGTTCGAAAAAAACCTGCATATCTTTGGTTCGCTGACGCTGATCCCCGATATGCAACTCGATTTCGAGGGGGATGTCTTCTTCGAGAGCAACAACCCGGGCAACTCGATTGCCAGCTCAGGCAAATTGTTTAAAAAGAATGCCGTGTTTGACGGGCAAGGCAGCTGGCGCTTGTTGGATAGCCTGGACGTGACCCGCTACATCTATTTTAACCAAGGCAATCTCAATACGAACGATCAGGTGATGGCCTGCCAGCAGTTTCATGCTGTTTCCAGCAGACCCAGAAGCTTGCAACTGGGCAATTCCCATGTTAAATTGCGGACGCCGGATTATAATTACCTGAACTGGTGGCTCAATGCCGATAACCTGAGTTTCGATGCAGGGACTTCCACTATCGAGTATTTTTGGTACGGCGATCTGCGACACCTGGGGACTCCTCAGCTCAATTACCACAAGGTGATCTGCAATTTTGGCAGTAGCCTCAATTCGGATTATCCCAAACTTAACCACATCATTGATACCCTCGAAATGTGGGGGGGCGGATTTTTTTCCAGTAGTACTAAGGTCGGGACCTGGCGGATTGCCAGAGGATCCGAGTATGTGATGGATGAGGGAGATACGCTTTTTGTGGACGACCTGCGTGCCCCCGGTGGTTGTGGCAGGATGATCGAGTTTCGGAGTAATCAATTGTACAGACAGGCCTATATGGCCCATAAATCACCGCTTACCCTCGATCGAATTGTCGTGCAGGATGTTCACAGCGTGGGACAGGGGATCCTGTCTGCGACCAATTCCGTCAATTTGGGCAATTCCGAGGGTTGGGTGTTTAGCCAAAACGCCGGTAGGGACCTCTATTGGGTGGGCGGCTCCGGGATGTGGCACGAAACGGAACATTGGTCGCTGACCAGCGGCGGACCAGGGGGCGAGTGTGCGCCTACTCCTGTGGATAACGTTTTTTTTGACGAAAATTCTTTTTCTGAACCCAATCAGCGGGTAGGCCTGGATGTGAGCTTGCAATATTGCAAAAACATGACCTGGGGCAATCTTGGTAAGCCAGCCGTTTTTTGGGGTCACAATTTGCATGTTTTTGGTTCGATTACGACCAGTCCCGATGTCAAGATTGATTGGTGGTCTTTTCTTGCCCTTCGTTCGGAGGAAAACAATAACTACATCAAAATAGGAGCAGCCGGGCGGATTGATGTTGTTGAGGTGATCGGCGGAGGTAGCTTTTTGCTGCAGGATTCGCTCGATGTGCGTTACTTTACCCAGCGGAATGGTGTTTTTCATTCCAATGGATATGGGGTAGAATTGGATTATTTTACCGGAGGACAGTGGTATCGGGAAAATTCCCCAAAATTGATCATGGGTGGCAGCCCTTGGCAGGTAAAAGGCGATGATCAGATATGGCAGGCCAGCTGGAGCGTGTATGGGCCCATGGAATTCCAGGGCGATTCTTCTCTGGTGGAGTTTACCAGTCCAAGGGCAAGGATTTATTCGGATCATTCCCTCGGTTTCAACAACGTGTTGTTTTCGGCTCAGGATGGGCAGAGCAAAATAGAAGCGGTTAACGTATCATCGGGGGTGTTCAACCGATTGGAGTTTCGCAACAATGGGATCATCATAGGCCCTCATACGATTGATTCCCTCATTTTTTCCGCAGGAAAGTCCTACCAATTGGATGCTTTCCAGTCGCAGGTGGTTAAGGATTATTTCCAGATGATTGGCAATAATTGTCTTTCGATCGGACTTTCTTCCACCCAACCTGGCCAACAGTCAACCGTGATCATGAACGGGGGAGTGGTGGCGGCAGATTTTGTCCAGATGCGCGATCAATTGGGCCAAGGGACTACCCGTTTTTTTGCCGGCAACAACAGTACCAATATTGGCAATAGCAATACCAACTGGGTGTTTGAGTCGGCTGAAGATTATGTGGACGACGGTATCTTGGGTCGGGATATCGTCCTATGCAAGGCTTCCTCGGTCGAACTCGATGGCCGAACCTACAGCCCGGGGGAAACTTACCGGTGGAGTACAGGTGAAAGTTCGCCAACCATCGGGATTGACCAGCCGGGGACGTATTGGGTGGAACTCCGGTATGGCGATAATTGCGTGCTGCGCGATTCCATCGTTTTGCTGGAACCGGAAGCCTTTATTGCCGATTTACCGGCAGATACGACCCTCTGTGAAGGAGATACCCTGCGCCTGGAACCCGATATTGACTTGCTGGGTCTGACTTTCCTATGGCAGGATAGTTCCACCCAGTCCAGTTTTACCGTGCGGCAACCCGGCAATTACAAGGTAACCCTGGAATTGACCGGCTGCACGGCATCAGATTCTCTTTCCGTGGCTTATACCCCTACGCCTGCTGTAAATTTGGGCACCGACCAACTCCTTTGCCCCGATCAAACAACCACTCTCAACACGACGCTTCCCGATGCAACAGCCTACCGTTGGCAGGATGGGAGTACCAATGCGACGTTTTTGGCGAGCAGCCCGGGTAACTATGTGGCAGAAGTGTTTAACGGTCGTTGTGTGGGCACAGACACCGTCCAGATTGCCTATGAAGCTCCCCTCGGTCTGGATTTGGGTGGCGATATGCTGATCTGCGAGAATACAACTGTTACCCTAATCCCGAAAGTGAATGGGGAGGACCCGGTGGTTTACCGCTGGCAAAATGGCTCTGCCACGAATACTTTTGTGGCCGGCACAGCAGGGGTTTTTTGGGTGGAGGCCACCCGAAACGAATGCTCGGAACGCGATAGTATTGCCATAGGACTAAAATCGCTGCCTCGCTTTGAACTGGGTCAGGATACCGTTTTGTGCGAGGGCGAACAGGCTTTGCTGGGCACCAATGTCCCCGGAGCGACTTACTTGTGGCAGGACGGAAATACTTCCAATACCATTCAGATCGCCAGAGCAGGAACCTATTGGCTCCAGACCGAACGCGAGGGCTGTGTGTTTCGCGATACGCTAAGCGCAAGCTATACCGTCTTGCCAACCAACCGACTGGGTGCCGATAAAACTATCTGTCAGGGACAGACCCTGACCCTGGATGCCAGTGTGGATGGGGCAACTTATGCCTGGCAAAACGGCTCAAGCTCCCCTCAACTCACTACGGGTACAGCAGGGAATTATGAGGTAAGTATCCTTGTGGGCAGGTGCAGTATCCGCGACACGGTAGCGGTAGGGGTATTGCCGCTCCCTGTGTTTGAGCTGGGTCGGGATACCCAGTTGTGTGCGCCGGCAGCCTTGGTGCTTCGGGTGGAAACCCCGGCGGATAGTTACCGCTGGCAGGATGGTTCGGCCCAGTCTGCGCTGACTGTCAATTCATCCGGTCTTATCCGCGCTACCGCGGTAAAAGACGGCTGCTCCTGGACAGATTCCCTCCGTGTAGAGGTCTTTGATCCTCTGGTACCTAACCTGGGCACGGATACCACCATCTGTGACAATACATCCCTGATCCTTCGGTCAGATGTATCCGCGCAGGCTTATCGCTGGCAGGATGGCAGTACAGGCAGCAGTTTTGAAGTGACATCGCCCGGACTTTATACCCTCAGCACCTTTGAAGGTCCCTGCTCGGTAAGCAATTCTATCAACATTGCATTCCGCAGCTGCACGGTTTTTAAAGCCTTCCTGCCAAATGCTTTTTCCCCGAACGGGGATGGCACCAACGATGATTTTCGACCTTTCCTGCCGCCGGATGTCGAAGTTATGGATTATATGTTTCGGGTGTTTGACCGTTGGGGCAACCTGGTCTTCGAAACTAATCAAACTGATGCAGCCTGGGACGGGACATTCCGGGGTAGCGCCCTGCCCCAAGGGGTGTTTGTCTATTTCCTACATGTTAAGTACCGAGACGATTTTGTAGAAGACACTGCCCAATTGAGTGGCGATGTTTTGTTGACCCGATAAAAAAAGCTTAAAAGGGTTCCCCGTGGGTCAGGCGAATGAGCGGTCTGGCCAGGAGTGGAACAGTTCGGAAAGTCTCCACGAAGAGATTGGTGACGGCTGGTTTTCCAAATAATTGCTGGATCATCCGGCCGGTTCGCAGGCGAAGTGCAAATTGGTGCTGCCACATTTGCTGGTACTGGTTTTCCATCTGCAGGCGGGTAAGCCGTTGTTGCAGAAAGCCATCCAGACACTCAAAAGCAATTTTACTGCCGTGCAGTGCCATGCTCATACCGTTGCCGCAAAGGGGGGTGATCATGCCGGCTGCATCGCCTAAGAGGAGCACATGTTGTTCTATCTGTGGTTTGTACTGAAAACTGATTTGTGAAATCGTTACCGGGCTGTCGTACAAAAAAGTGGCCTGGGTGAATAGTTGTTCCAGGTGTGGATTCTGGAAAAGCACGGCCTCTTGCATTTTTTCAATGCTGTTGCCGTACTTGCTCAGATTTGTGGCATTGGTCAGGTAACACATACAATACCGGTTATCCTCTATTTTCGAAATCCCACAATAGCCGTTTTCAAAATTGTGCAAGGCAATGACATCCTCGGGGAAAACAGTTTCTATATGGTATTTGACCCCGATATAGTTATTGATTTTGGAGGGTTTTTTCTGAACGAAAGCACGGTTCCATTTGACATCCAAGTTACTGCGCTTGCCAAATGCCCCGGCTGCCAGTTTGCTGGTGAAGTTTTTGCCCTCAGCTTTCAAGTGAAACAGCCCTCCGTCCCATTCCGCCTGGGTGACTTTATGCCCTTCCAACAATACTACCCCTGCTGCTTTTGCAATGTGAGCCAGCTCGTTGTCCAGTTTGTAACGACTGATGCCAAAGCCGCCTAAGGGCAGTTCCGATTGAAACAATTTGCCGTTAGGCGCTGTCACCTGCAAGCGCTTGATCAAGGGCAGTTCCATCGCAGAAAGCCGCACCCCTAACTGTTCCAAAAAATCCCAGCTTTCCAGACTGATGTATTCCCCGCACACCCGGTGAAAAGGGTAATGCTCTTTTTCAAACAATACCGTTTGATAGCCGGCACGCGCCGACTGGATGGATAAGGCCAGACCGGCAAGTCCGCCTCCAATGATGGCTATATCAAATTGTGCGTCATTCATGTTTGTAAATAAGCAGCCAGCGAAAGGCCCATTGCCATTGTAAGGTAATCTTACCCGGCAGCACCGACTGCTGAAGGGCAATTAGTTCGGGTCGGCGAAATCCGCGCAGCACACTCAGGGGTGCATCGTTTTTTACAAGATACGATTTTGAGAACATTTGTGTTAGCCACCGGATGGAATAATAAGCCAAGGGATGCCGGTGCAGGTCGTTGACGAAAAAACCAAGCTTCGATTTTTCTTTCATCCATTGCCATTGCTGCCAAAGGGCTTCATCGGTAAAGTGATGACAAAACAAAGAGGAAAAGAGAATATGAGGGTGGGATGCAAAGACTGCATTTTTATAATCGGAACATACAAATGTAATACCTGCGTTTTCTTTTCGACTTTGGGCATAAGCAATACAATGCGGATTCAGGTCAATTCCGGTATAAACAGCAGGAATTCCTTTTCGATCGAGATATTGCTTGACCACCCGCAAATTGTCGCCACCGCCACAACCGATTTCACAAATATGCAAAGGTGTGGAGGATGGCGCAACGGAACGCAATAATGAGCGGATCCCTGCCAGGGTAATCCGATGCCCCCCCAGTGCGCTGTTGATGACATCCAGTTCTTCCATGTTTCGGCGGATGTCTTCAAAGGGCAGGTGATCCCCGTCCAGCAATTCTTGTTGGGTTGACCGTTGGGAAAACTTACTCATAGCTTGCCGTAAAGGTTTCCATGGTCAGACCGGGGCCAAATGCAGCGGCAAAAACAGCACCCGCCGTGGGTTCCTGCATCAATTCCTTCAGGACAAATAGGAGGGTCGGGGATGACATATTGCCGTACTCTCGCAACACCTTATAACTGGCTTCCACCGCTTCCGGGGGCAACTGCAAACTTTTCTGAATGGCGGCTACTATTTTTTTACCTCCGGGATGAATGCACCACTGCCCGATGCTTGTTTTAGAGGCGCCGGTTTGTTGCAGGGCGCGCTGAACGAGTTGTTCGAAATCTTCTTCAATGAGTTCAGGGATGTAGCCGCTCAGCGTCATGAGAAAACCGGTACGGGAAAGCTCCCAGGCCATGTCCCGTTTCCCCTTGGAGACGACCTCACTGTAAAATCCCTTCAAATGCAGCCCTTTGACGGGAAAATCGTCATGGGTTACCAGGGCAGCGGCACTTCCGTCGCCAAATAGCAGGGTAGAGGCGATGTTGTCGGGCGTGGCTTCCCTTTGAAAATGCAGGGTACATAGTTCTGTGCACACTACCATCACCCGTGCAGTGGGTTCCGTTTTGCAAATCGCGTCAGCCAGTTTTAAGCCATGTATGGCAGCATAACAGCCCATAAAGTTGAGGGAAGTGCGGTACAATTGTTTGGGTAAGTCCAATAGTTCCATGACTTCCAGGTCAAGCCCGGGGGCACTCATGCCCGTGCAGCTAACCGTTATGAGGTGGGTGATGTCGCGGGTGGGGATCACCCCTGCTGTGCAGTTGCGAATGGCTTCTACGGAAAGCGATGCGGCGTGCTGCTGATACCACTGCATGCGGAATTCCAGCGTTGGCAGGGGGCTTAGGGATTCATTGTGCGGGTAAAACTCCCATCCTGCCATGGACCGACTGTAATCGGGGATGGTCGAATAACGGGAATTAATGCCACTCAGGTTATAGAGAAACTTCAGTTTGCGATTCTCGACAGCATCCAGTGCATAAACTTGCTGCATAAATTGCAGGATGTCTTTCTGTTGGTGCTTATGTGCGGGAACAGCCGTTCCCAGTGCAATTATTTTACTCAAGGTGATGGAGGATTAAAACAGTAAGAAAACCCAAATTGGTAAATATGCTGGCCAGTCCGTTCATTCGCATGGTGTGTTTGAAATCAGCAGCTCCGACATCCTTCCACACCTTGGATGCCCACCAGAGGAAATATATAAATATGGGCAGAAAAAAGAGCACCAATACAGTCAGTTGCACCACCCGCATAGCGGAAATAAAAGTATAACCCAGCAATAGCATGGCCAGGCCATACATCACCGCAGAAAATATAAAGGTGCCTTTGTATCCCAACAGGTAACTCAGGGTGTGAACGCCATCGGCTTTGTCGGCCTGGTGCTGGTAAATTTGCGTGAGCGGATAAACCCCTCCAATCAGCAAGGAGGCAGTAAGCATGCCGCTGACAGGGAAATGGATGGGCAACGTTGGACTGCTTCCGTGATAGACCAGCCAAAACGTGCAGGCACCCTGGAACACAACCACCGTTAAAAATCCAAGAATAGGGTACTTCTTTAATCGAATACCTCGATAACTGTAGGCCCTGGAGGCCAAAATATAGAGCAACAGCCCGAAAGCGAAATACAAGCTAATGAAGCCCGCAGCAGCCAAGGCTGTGATATCCATGAGTATGGTGATATAAAACAACTGCCGAGTAGGTTGGAGCGGATGCTGTACGCCCCCAATAGGGGTTTCGTCTCGATCCATATAACTGTTGTAGCCGTTGCTGGCTGGATAAACCAGTAGGTGCAGCACCACAAAGGCAAGCAATGCGTTTGTCCAGTTGATGTCGGCAGTTTGGGTCAAGGCAAACAAATATACCGGCATCAGGAAAAATGAAAAGTGGAAGCGCAGTAATTGAAAGGTGCTTTTTTGTATCATGGTACTAATTAACGGTGTCCTAACAAAACCTCAACCCTGTTTGTTGTTAGTTATACAACAACACTTCTTTTCGCTTCGCTAAAAAATCGAGATATTCGGCGTGCGCGAACATCAACAGGTCGTGAAAGGTTCCTTGTTGTTCTACCCATTGTCGGGGTACTTCACTTCCATTCAGGAGATCAATCGGGAGTTTGTCGTGGACGTATTCAAAGGGAGGTTGCCGCCAGGCAAAATCGGAACCCATAAAGTGGTAAAGGGCTTGCAGAAGGACCTGGCCGAAATTCCAGGCTTGAAACAATCGGGGCTGAAGGACATGTACCTGAAAGCCATTACAGGGGATTCCGGCGTGCTTGTCGAAGGTAGGCTGGAACGTAGCGGGGCGGATAACGGCACCTGTATAGGATAGCTTTTTTTGAAGTTGATCGTGGAAATAGTCGGCAAATTCATAAGCATCCAAGTTGGGGTGCCCGATTAATTCAAAGGGTCGGGTGGTGCCCCTGCCTTCGGAGAGGTTGGTGCCTTCGATCAACACCGTGCCCGGATATACCTGTGCGGTGTCGGGGGTGGGGAAGTTGGGGGAGGGAAGCACCCAGGGCAGCTCCGTTTGGACATACTTCATCTCCCTGTTCCAGCCCGCCATCGGGATGACCTCCAGTTCGACCGAAATATCCCAAAAGCGCCGGGCAAAAAGGGCGACTTCTCCAATGGTCATGGCGTATTGCATCGGCAGGCGATTCCAGCCAATGATGGAGCGGTAGTTCAGATCCAGGACATTGCCGCCTAATCGGTCCCCTCCAAGCGGATTGGGCCGATCCAGCACCACTACTTTTACCCCTGCGTGTCCACAGGCTTCCATGGCCAACACCATAGTCCAAATGTAGGTATAGACCCGTGTGCCATTGTCCTGCAAATCTACAATCAGGGTGTCTATGTCAGCCAACATCTCCGGCGTGGGAATGCGGGTTTCGGAGTACAAACTATATACAGGTACCTGGAAATACGAGTGAAAAAAGTGGGGCGATTCGATCATGTTGTCCTGCGCATCCGTGGCAAAGCCATGCTGGGGAGCAAAAATGGCCTTAAAGCGGGATTGAAATAGGTGTTTGAGGCCTTGTACCCCATGCCTGGCCTGCGCATCTACAGATGCACTGTGGCACAGATATCCTATGCGCCCTTGGATCCTGTCCTGTAAGGTTTGCTCTGCTATCAGTCTGTCTAATCCTGTTTTCACCACCGCTTTTTTCCCTAAAATACATTTTTTGTAACTATTCAGCAATAATCCAACCTCAGAGCAAGCAGCAGAGACATTTTTTCGGCAGGGGTTTTGTGGAGCCAAAAGGTCTGAACACGATTAATAGGATTACCAGATGGACAAGATTAAGAAGGAGAACGATCATAAGCCCTGAAAGGGCGCAATCTGTCAGCGAGGCGGTGAAGTCCCTCTTTACAATAAAAATCTTGTCAATCCTACAATCAAATAATCGTGTTCAGACAATGGGTGGAGGGATGTGAAACCTCCCCAAAACCAGGCACAAAAAAAAAGCCCTTTTCCCCGGCCGGGAAAAGGGCTTTTGCCAAAAAAGCTTGGCGATTAGTTAAAGATATAGCGCACCCCAATCTGGGCTTGCCATACCTGACCCAAACCACCGAGGTATTGGAAAGAGCTGTCCAGCAATTTTGGCTTGCCGTCTGCACCGGTTACCGTCTGCATGCGGAACTGAGGTGTGCCGTCGGCAGCTACTCCTGCAAACGACATCGGGCGAGACTGGATAACACCTTGTCTTACCCCCCAATCTGAGTTCAACATGTTTAGGAAGTTGGAGAAGTCAGCACGTAGCTGCAAGGTGTTGCGCTTGCCGCCTACGTTGACAAAGAAGTCCTGAACGATAGACATGGTCGCATCGGTAAACCATGGGGTAGTACCACCGTTGCGCTCGGCATAACCGCCTCTGATGCTGCTGAGGTATTCGTCCTGGCTGATGTATGCCTCCCATGCAGCTTGCTGCTGCTCGGGTGTGAAGGTTACACCACTCACAGTTGAAGACAAAAACCGCGTCTGGTTGCCGTTGGTGGGAACATATACCAGGTCGTTGCCGTTTACTCCGTCACCGTTCATGTCTTGGTTATAGACATACGAGAAGTTGCTACCGCTGTAGCTGTCCAAAGTGAACGAAATCTGCGTAGCACCAAAGTTGGCATACTCAATGCGGTATCCAAAGATACCCAGGATGCGGTGGCGCAATTCGTTGGCAGAGGTAGTCAGCTCAAGATAGTTGTTGCCGTTTACAGATGGGGTTCCGTTGTAAGAACCGGCTGCAATCGAACCGGCTGACATCAGGTCACGTGCGCGACCGTAGTTATAAGCACCGCTTACAAACAACCCGCTGTTGAAGGTTTTCTTCAGCTGGACAGTAGCGGTGTAAGAGTCGCCTTCATTGGTGTTAGACAAATACATCGCGTTTACCGTGGAAGGGTTGAGGCGAATTGCGTTGTTCAAGGCGCTTCCCGACAAACCTGATCCCGGGTATTTGTTGCGGTTGTCTCCTGAACCGGAGAAAGTGGCCGAAGCGTCGCGCTCATTGACGTTGTAATAGACGTATCCGTTAACATTTTTGTTGTAAATAAACTCAAGCGTTGCAATGATGCCCAATGGCAATTTGGCATCCAAGGCAAGGTTGGTTCTCCACACTTGCAAAAACTTGAAGTCCGGATCTGTAACCGCCAATTCGTAAGAAGCCGGTGCGGCTGCATTGGCGATAAAACGACCCGGGTCAGTGGTAAAGGGCCTGTTTTTGGTGTTGTCAATCTGCTCAAAACCAGTCAATACACCATTGTTACCGATCTGGTTGGAAATCCAAACGAATACGGGTCTTCCGGTAAACAAACCGCTACCCCCGCGCACCTGTAGGCTCTTGTCGCCTTTGATGTCGTAGTTGAATCCAAATCTTGGGGCGAGCAATACCTTTGGGTCTGGCAACTTAGAAGTACTGATCTTAATAGGCTCACCTTGCAGACTGTAAGTTTCGGTCGCAACCCTGGCATTTTCAAATCCGGTATTGTCGAAAAATGGGACGTCCGCACGAATGCCAAAAGTAAGGTTCAAACGGTCAGAGGCCGCATATTCATCCTGGATGTAGATACCCGGATAGGTTACCGCAGAAGGCTGAACGGGTTCTGCACCGCCAGGCAGGGCAGAGTAGCGGTACTGGAATCTGCGAAGGGTGATGTCCGAAGTGGTACGCGTCGGACTGTCCTTAGAAGCAGCCAAATCCGCATAGAAATCGTCCAGACTGTTATATACAAATACCCCTTGAGAACCAGGGAAAAATACGTTTTCAAACGATAGGCGCTCGAAGTTAAAACCAGCAGTCACCGTGTGTTTCTTCAGATAGATGGAAAGATTATCCGCAATCTGGAAAGTTTGGTAAGACAAACGGTTGTTGGGCGTGAAGGGCTCAAAACCAGTAGAGATATAGTTTCGTCCGTTTTGCTGGATCTCGATCAAGGGGAAGAAAGATCCATAAGTACCCCGGTCTTCGTTGTTGGTCGTGTAGTTGATGATCAGGTTGTTGGAGATCTTGTTGCTAATGATCGAGTTCCATTCACCCACGATAGACTGGATGTCGTCGTTGATGATGTAGTTGGAGTTTTGGTAACTCAAAGAGGCTGGACCTCGACGTGCTCCAAAACCCAGAGAAGAACTTGTCGAGATCAACACGTCCTGGTCAGAGTCCAAATAGGAGTAACGCAAACTGATCTTGTTGTTTTTGTTGAGGTTGTAGTCCAGTTTCAACAAAAATTTGTTGGCCTTGGTAGCCAAATCATAACCTTCATAAGGACCTGTCTCGTAGCCGTAGTTCGTTCTCAGGAACTCGGATACCGCATCCAAGTCTTCTGCACGAACAGAAGTAATGTCTCCACCTGCCGCCTCACCGCGGTTGGCCCTCAAGTTGAAAGGCTCTGAGCGGTTTTCGATTTCGCCGGAGGCAAAAAAGAACAGCTTGTTCTTGATGATGGGACCACCTAAACGGAACCCCGTATTGTAGTAGTCAAAATTGCTGGTAGTAACTGAACGACCACGCGCCTCGTCTCCTACCAATCCCTCGTTTCTCAAAAAGTAAAAAGCAGATCCACTAAATTCGTTGGTTCCCGAACGGGTTACCGCGTTGATGCCGGCTCCTACAAAACCCGATTGGCGCACGTCGTAAGGCGCTAAGTTGACTTGTAGTTCCTCAATTGCGTCCAAAGAGATCGGAGACACTCCCGTACGGCCGCCCGGCTCACCTGCCAGACCAAAGCTGTTGTTCATCAGGGATCCGTCAATGGTGATGTTGTTCAGACGGTTGTCCTGTCCTCCAAAAGAGGTTCCAAAACCAGTACCGTTTGCCTGAGGCACCAAACGCGCAAATCCCAATACGTTTCTGGAAAAAGTGGGGAGCGCATTCAACTGCGTCGAGTTGAGGTTAGATGCTGCACCCGTGCGGTTGCCAGAGAAAACATCATTGCGGTCAGAAGTAACTACCACGCCCGCAAGGTCAATGGCCTGCTCGGCCAAACTAAAATTGAGGGTGGCAGCAGTACCCAAACTTAAAAAAATGTTGTCTTGGGTTTGCTCCTCAAATCCTGTGTAGGTAATGGTCACTTGGTAAGGACCGCCAACCCGCATACCCGGAATGCGGTAGTAACCGTCAAGATCCGTTGCGTTGCCATATACTGTTCCCGATGGCAGGTGCGTGACCAAAATATTGGCCCCGATTAGGGCTTCCCCATTGGCGTCGGTGATGCGCCCAACAATGGAGGATGTGGTTACGCCCTGGGCAAAAACAAATGCCGGAACCAGCATCAATAGTAAGCCAATCAGTGCGCTGAAGTGTGTAGGCCTGTTCATAAAGTTTAGTGTGTTTAGGATGAGAAAAAAGTATGTTTTTTCTGCGCGCAAAGGTAAGTCGTAAAGCCCGTTTTTTTGTTAACCGATTGTTATCTTTTTAACTGAAAACGAGAAAGTTAGGGGCGTTTTTGTTCTGTGATTTCTTTTATTTTTTTCTGCCTTACAAAATCAAGGAAGACAGCTTTGTTTTTCAATTCGAGCCCAACAATTTTTTAAAAAAAGTAAGATAAAAAGGGCTTCCCGCTTTGGCGGTTTTCGCTTAATTTTGACCTATTAAATTTCTGATTATGAAAATGATACTTTCTTTTGTGAGTTTTTCTTTCCTGCTGTTTTTTGCAGCTTGCGATGCTGCACCGGCATCAAAGTCCACCGATGAGGCTGAAACGGAGATACCTGTAGTTGACGGCACAGATGGGGAGTCGGCTTCCGCCGAAAAAACAGGTCTGGTGCAACAGGTCGAGGATGCAGGGTATCCGTTTTTTTCTTTGTTGCTATTTGCAGATGACACAGGTGTCGAAGAATGGTATTGGTGCAATGTGGAGGCAATGCCCGATATGGACGCAGCTGCCCTGGTAGCCCTGGAGGGCAAAATGGTGCTGCTGTCCTATAGCAGTTCTACCGAAAATGCACTTTTGGATCTGCGCTATGAAGGCAACTCAGTGCTGGGGGTAGTGGATGGCGATCTGCCCGAAGGACTACAACGACTGACGGGCATCCTTAGCGGCACTCATACCTACGAGGGCGGGGATCTGCCAGGGAAGATCAGCGTTAGCGATCCCCATGAGGCTGTTGCCGAGTTCGAATTTTTTGTGACCCAAGAGATGAAAGACCTGGAGGGCCAGATCGTTGAGGCTTGGTATGATGTGCGCACAATCAACCGAGTTCAGGGGATCCGGCCGCTATAACCCTTAGCGGTTACTGCAAAGGAAAGTGCACCTCCGTGATGAGCTCGTGTTCAGGGGTATCGCCAGGGTTGTTGAGGTAACGCTCAAATGGCCAGGATTTTTTTGAGAACTTCGCAACCCGGCTTCGCTGGAGAGCACTCAATGCAGCCCAGCCGTTGCTTACATGTCGGTAGGCTCCCCGATGGGTTACGACCCAGGTTTGTAGGGTAGGAATCCTTCCGCCTATAAAGCCTTCAGGTAGCTCCACGGGGATGTCGGTAACGGGGAAAGCAGCAATAAAGGTGACTTTTTGGCTGACGATCTCCATTTTAGGGTAGAAAGTGATCGGCGAACCTGCCATCAACCCCTCATGGGCAGCCAGGTAGGCTCCAAGTTCCTGATAGTTCCTCTCCATGATGGAACTGATTTGAGGTAAGGTACAAGTGCTTTTTTTGCCAATGTAGGCGAACCCCGGCACAGTGGTTATTCCGTTAAATTCGAGTTGCGAAGGTACTTTTCCTTGCTCAATATAGTCTTTCAACAAATGTAAACCTCTTACAAAGTCCATCCCGATGGCGGCTACCATAAATTTTTTGAAAAAAAACAAAAAGAAGGGCACCTTACTTTTCATGTTCCAGGTCAGCTGTGTGCCTCCCTCAACTTCTTTCAGTTCAAAGTAATCATGGGATTGGGACTTCCAAGGCTTTAAGAACTGCAGGGTATATCCCAGGTAGGTGTTTGGTCTGGATTCAGTGATGCGCATATTGCCAGAGCCCATCCTTTTTCCTTCCCAGGCATATTTTTGCCCATCAGGCGAAATTTGCCAACTGCTATCGGGCTCCAAAATATGCCAGGGAGACCACATGATCCAGTGGTTAAAGTTGCTAATTTTATCAAACACTTCTTGAGCCGAAGCCCCTATGGTGATGGTTTTTTGGACGACAAATGAAGCCATGCTGCTTTTTTTGGGTTATTTTGAATAATTTGCAGGCTAATTTAACCAATTTGCCCCACATGAAAGGTTACTTATTTGTTGTCTTTGTGCTATTGTGTTCCTTTTCCCGACTTTCTGCCCAGGAAGTAATCCCTTATCAGATTTTCACCGCCAGTGGCAAACCTGTGGCATTTAAAAAGCTTGCAAAGGCAGCCGAGGAGGCCGATATTGTGCTGTTTGGCGAATACCATAACAATGCAATTGCCCACTGGCTGCAATATGAACTCACTTCCTTGCTGATCCAGTCGGACAAGCCCCTGGTACTGGGCGCCGAAATGTTTGAAGCAGACAACCAGTCGGCCCTGAACGCCTACATTACAGGCGAAATAGATGCGAAGACTTTTGCCGAACAGGCGCGGCTCTGGAATAATTTTAATACGGACTACAAACCGCTGGCCGATCTGGCCAAAACGTTCAAACGTCCTTTTGTGGCAACTAATGTACCCCGCAAATACGCCAGCCAGGTATTCCGCGCTGGCCTGGAAAGTCTGGATACCCTTAGTGCAATGGAAAAATCCTGGATAGCTCCGCTACCCATTGCCTACGATGCTTCCCTGCCTGGTTATCAGGCTATGCTGGAAATGGGAGGCGGCCACGGGGGAGATAATCTTCCCAAAGCTCAGGCGATCAAGGATGCTACCATGGCTCATTTTATCCTGAGTCATTTTGCCGAAGGTCAGCGCTTTATCCACTACAATGGCGCTTATCATTCCGATAATTACGAGGGCATTCTCTGGTACCTCAAAAGACAGTCGCCCAATTTGAAATACCTGACGATTTCTACGGTCAGCCAAGACGATGTGAGTCGCCTCCTGCCCGAAAATAAAGGCAGAGCGGATTTTATTATCTGCGTGGACAGCAATATGACCAATACGTATTGATCGGATACTTTTAATTTTTTATTTGATGATGAGAATTTTCCCTTCTGCCCTGCACCTGATGGCCGGTTTGCTGCTGTTGCAGTCTTGTGAGTCCGATACCCCACCCGCCTCCACGAGTGTGGTTCCCCCACCCGTCGAAGTTACTCCTGCCCAAGATCCGGCAAGGTTGTACGGGGTGTTGTTCAGCGATGTGCAACTGAGTGGAATGTTTGATCATGATGGCGTTTTTGCGACAGCGCGACCCCTTTCCGATGCATCAGGGATTACGAAAGCTTATGCTTTGGAGAAAAATGAGCCAGACTTTGATTTGAAGGGGTTTTTAAATACCCATTTTGAGATCAATCCGGCTCCGATGCCTCAACCCGATTTTTCCAATCCTGCTATTTTTTTCGAGGAGGCTTTGCGCCAATGGACATTCTCGTATGAGGAGAGCTATTGGTTGATGTTGGGGCTGGACAAATTGGGTAGGGTGGAGGAAATGCGTACCCTGCTGGACCAGTGTGCAGCTTGGATAAACACCATTGGGCACATTCCCCAGGGGGCACGAGGGTTTGAGTCGTCCCGATCCAATCCCCCCGTGTTTGCGCTGATGATCGAACTGCTGGCCAAGCACGACGGCCAAGCCACTTACCGCAGGTATTTCAAAGCCTTGGAAAAGGAATACGACTTTTGGATGAGGGGGGAGATGCAGGCTTACAATAAAAAAGAACCCGTGGAAAGGGTGGTGTACCTTCCGGAGGATGATATGGCTTTGAATCGGTACTGGGACGACTCAGATATGCCCCGGTCTGAGGCTTATGCAGCTGATATCCGCACCGCCAAGGAGGGCAATCGGATCAATTCCCTGGTGTACCGAAATATTCGTGCAGCCAGTGAGTCTGCCTGGGATCTTTCTTCCCGATGGATACCTGTCGGCAAACCCACTTACGAGATCAATACCGCCGATATTTTTCCGGTGGATCTAAATGCGCTTCTTTACCAAACCGAGGCTACCCTGAAGGCCATGCATACCCAGTTGCGCAATGAACCGAAAGCCTTCGAGATGGAAACCCGCATGGAGCGACGGAAACAGGCGATGTTCAAATATTGCTGGAATGAAGAGAAGGGGTATTATTTCGATTATAATTTTGCCACCCGGCAACAGTCCACTGCCATTACCGCAGCCGGATTATACCCCTTGTTTGTAGAACTGGCGACCCCACAGCGAGCACTTCCCGTGGAGGCAGTCGTGCGATCACAGTTGCTCCGCCCCGGCGGATTGCTCACGACTACCCAGAATTCCGGAAAGGTATATGATAGCCCCAATGGGCTCCCCGGGCTGCATTGGATCGCCTGGGTGGGGTTGAATCATTACGGGATGGGGGAATTGGCTGCGGAAATTAGACAAAACTGGGTACAAACCGTCCAAGCCAACCTGGAGACGGAGGGACGCTTGTTCGGTTTTTACGATGTGATCAGCCGACAGCCCGGAAAGGCCGGAGACGATGCCTTCAGCTTTCAAAAACGGGATGCATTTATACCGACAGCAGCAGTTTTTCTGCTGCCCTGATTACTCGCGCAGCATTTCAACGATGTCTATTTCCTTGGGGATGGGGTTGCCCAAAACCTGACTTCCGGTCGGATGTACGAGTACATTGTCTTCCAAACGAATGCCGCCAAAGTCCAGGTAGGCATCCAAGGCAGGGTAGTTGATGAACTCCGTGTGGCGTTTTTCACTTTTCCAGAGCTGAATGAGTTCCGGAATGAAGTAAATTCCCGGTTCTACCGTCAAGACCATGCCAGCTTCCAAGGCTTTTCCGTAGCGGAGGGAGGATAGTCCAAACTGGCTGCTGCGCTGCACTTTTTCGTCATAGCCTACTAAGTTTTCCCCCAGATCTTCCATGTCATGGACATTGAGTCCGAGCAAATGCCCCAAACCATGGGGAAAAAACAAGGCATGAGCGCCAGCCGCCACGGCAGCATCGGGGTCGCCTTTCATCAGACCCAGTTCGCCAAGACCAGCAGCAATAATGCGGGCAGCATGCAGGTGCACATCTCTGTACAACACCCCTTCCGCAACTTGGGCAATGCTTTGATCCAAAGCTTGCAGGACGATGCGGTAAACGTCTTTTTGCCGGGTCTCAAACTGCTTACTCACGGGAATCGTCCGCGTGATGTCTCCTGCATAGCCGGAAGCCACCTCCGCTCCAAAATCACCCAACAGCAGCTGACCGCCTTTCAGTTCGTTGTGGTAGGCATGGTTGTGCAGGATTTGGCCGTTGATCGTTATGATAGGATTGTAGGACAGGCCGTTGCCATTGGCAATGGCAATTTGGGTAATCAGCGCCACGATATCCGATTCTTTCATGCCTTCGCGGGTTTGCCGCATGGCCGCTACGTGCATGTCTCCCGAAATATTGATCGCTTTGGTAATTTCATCTATTTCGGCCAATTCTTTGATGCCCATAATGCCAATGACGGCGCGGGTGAGTTCCAAGGAGGCATGCTGGGCAAGGCTTGCTACCGGGATGCCAAACATTTGAGCCAGTGTCAGGGTGTTTTCCATGCGGTAGGGCGGCAAAAAATGAATACCCCTACCTTTTTTCAGCGCTTCCCTGATCCGTTCTTCCAGGGCAGACAGCGGTTGTGCTGTAGTAGCGCCAATTTGAGCGGCTAGTTCTTCGAGTGAAGGCAAATTGCCCATCCAAATGATATCCGTCAGGGTAACCGGTTTTCCAAACAGGATGGTTTCTCCTGACTCGAAATCAATCAGGGCAGCCATATCGGGTATGGCATGGCCAAAAAAGTACAGGAAATTGCTGTCCTGGCGGAAAGGATACACATTGTCGCGGTAGTTGCGCGGACTTTCCGGATTGCCCAAAAACAAACCAACTCCGCGGTTTATTTTCGACAACAATTTTTTTCGGCGGTTCACATATACAGCGGTCTCAAACATGGAAACAATTATTTTTTCAGGATGCGATAAATTGTCTGACTGCTCCGATAAAGCGATCGAGGTCAGCCAGGGTCGTGTAAACATTCGGTGTGACGCGAAGCCCGGCAATATTTTCCCATACGATGGGCACACTGTGAATCTTGTGCCGGCTAAATAGGTATTCTCCCAGTTGTTGTGGGGTGCGATCCTTGATTTGCAACAAACCAATCGCACCACTGTATTTGCGCTTGAGCGACGTCCCTATGCTCACTTCCGGCAGCTCCAACAACTGATTGGCCCAATAGTTTTTGAGATAAAACAGGCGCTCACTTTTTCGTGCCGTTCCGATCATCAGGTGAAAATCTATGGCTTGCCCAATGGCCTGCTCAATGGCAAACGAACGGGTACCGAGGTTTTCAAATTTCCGAATATCGTCGCTCTCCGGATCACCCGCTGCCATAAGCGGATAGAGTTGGCTGATGTGTTCTTTTTTGACATACAACATGCCAGAGCCAATCGGCGCGCCAAGCCATTTGTGCAGACTCGTTCCAAAATAGTCGGCACCGAGATCCGGGATGGCGTAGTCCAGCTGAGCAAAAGAGTGTGCTGCGTCCACCACGACCTGTATGCCACGGGCATGCGCCGCATCGGCAATCGCACGAGCAGGCAGTACCTGTCCGTTCCAGTTGATCACATGGGTAATATGGACGATTTTAGTCTTGTCGGTAAAAGCGCGGGCAAAAGTGTCCACAATCGCTTGATCGTCCTCTATGGGAAACTCAAAGTCCAGCCATTTCAGCACAATGCCGTCCCGGTGTTCCCGCTGTTTCCAGGCATTGATCATATTGGGATAATCCTGCTTGGTCAACACCACCTCGTCGCCCTTTTTTAGGCGCAGCCCGAAAATGATGGTCTCCAAGCCCTCCGAAGTATTGCGGTTGATGGCGATTTCTTCGGCCGAACAACCCGCCAGTTGCGCCAATTTTGCCCTTATGGGCTCTCTGCCCTGATCCAGGATGCGCCACATGTAGTAAGATGGGGTCTCGTTGCAAAGGTCGTTGTAACGCGCAAGCGCGTCTTGTACCACTTTCGGTGCAGGAGCGACTCCGCCGTTGTTGAGGTTGAGCAATGCCGGAGATACGGTATAGGCCTGTTTGACCTGATGCCAGAAGGTCTCGTCGTAAAAATCGGGATTGTCCGGATCCGGGTAAAGGGTTGAGGGATAGTCTGCAGCGAACAGATTGCCGGGAAGAGCAAGCAGAGATGGGGCAGCGGCTATACCCGACATGCCGGCCAGGTGGTGTAGGAAGGTTCTTCGTGCGGTTGTTTTCATAATATCATAAGTATAGAGCTATTTCTTTCCGGATGGCCTCCTGTGCTTTTTCTGAACCACTCACCTGTCGTTCGTTCATCGCCTGTAGGATAGCTTGCCGCAAGACATCGGCCGGTGCCTGAGGATCCAGGGGAGCAGCTACCGACAGAATGGTCTGCACCACCTCGTCCCGGGCAGCGAGCATAATTTTCCAGAGCGCTTCCGAAACATACACCTGCTGTGTGATGTTGTGTTCGTATTCCTGCTGAATCTGAATCAATAAAGTTGACTTAAGTTGCAATACCGTCAACTGGCGTTCAAAAACCCGCAACAGCAGACTGGGCAGAAATATCCGGTCGCAAAACAGCGCCAGTCGCTCGTAAGCCTGCAGTTTCAGCGGCATGGTGAGTCTGGTCTGTTCGGATTTTAACTGTCTGGCAAGCGTTTGCTGATACCCTTCCAGCGTTTGGCGGATGAGATATTGGGCAGTAAAGAACACCAAAAGTGCAGGAATACTAATTTTGAAAAGGTCCACCAAATGAAATTGCCAGTTATCCATCATAAATTTTTCGTGTTTCGGATACAGACAAAATTAATTGCTTTGCCGGGTTTTACAAATTAATTGCACATTTGGATATATTTGGCCTTGTGTTGTTCTTTTATTAAATTTGAAAATAAAAAACCTATGGCTAATCAAACGATGCATTCCCCGGCCCCGGTAAAACTTACCCCAGGTGCACTTAATGCACTTCGGCGGATTAGGGAAGACCAGGGTATCTCCGACGAACATGGCCTGCGCATTGGTGTAAAAGGCGGTGGTTGCTCAGGTTTTTCTTATATCCTGGGCTTTGATCGCAAACAGGAAAACGATCAGGAGTTTTTTGTCGAAGACCTGAAGGTTTTTATGCAGCGATCCCATGGGATTTACCTGTTGGGGATGGAAATTGACTGGGTGGAAGGACTGAACAACAGAGGGTTTTCTTTCAACAACCCCAATGCTTCAGATACCTGCGGGTGCGGGACTTCCTTCTCCGCCTGATAACACTACAGCCACCTGGGCTGTACGGAAATGAGATTGATTTTTTGCGGGTACTTTTTTTTGCTTCATTAAATTTGACTTTATGAAAATTCGTTTACTGGTATTTTCTTTTTCCCTGCTCCTGACATCTCTTGTGCTTGCCCAGGAAGGTACTCAGGTTATATTTTCCGAGGATTTCAATGGTGGCTTGAATACGTTTACCCCCGGTGCTGGCTTTCCTAAAGGGGCTGTCTGGCAATGGCGAAGCAATGGTAAGCCCGATAGCGCGCTGGTGAACGGGGTGATGACCCCGGCCTGGACAGGTATCCGCAATTTGCCTGCAATCGCTTCCAAAACGCCTTCCAACGGGGCGGCTGTGTTTAATTCTGATGTCTATGACAGCGGCGGGATCAACCTGGGTGCAGGTGCGTATGAGGCGCCTCAGACCGATACCCTGACATCCCCCGTGATTGATTGTTCCAATGAGTCGGGCGTGTTTCTGACTTTCCACCATTGGATGTTGGCACTTGCCGATGATAATATCCGCCTCCAAGTGACCGGCGATGGCGGTGCTACCTGGGTGGATCTTTCGCTCAAAGAGAGTATCCAGGAAGACGATGGTTTGTACTTTACTTTCCGCGATCAGTTTGAAACGGTAGATGTGACCGATTATGCGGCTAACAATCCCGCTTTCCGGTTCCGTTTTATCTGGAACGACGGCTATTATTATTTTTGGATGATTGACGACATCGAGTTGATCAAAAAGCCTTCCAACGATTTGCGTTTGGGCAATTTCTTCTATTCGCCTGCTTCTTACGCTCAACCCGAGTCCCAGGTGAAAACGGATACCATGGGCTTCGAGGCATTGGTGTCTAATATCGGCGATACCGATCAAACGAATGTGGTCCTGCGCGCTACTATCTTCGATGCTACGGATAACATCATTTTCCGCGATAGCGTGGTGATTGATGTACTTCCGGCAGGTTACCGCGATTCCTTACTAAAAATTGATACGGTTTTTGTGCCAGATCAGTTGGCTACCGGTGATTATCGCCTCAGCTATTTTACTTATACCAGGGATTTTGAAGATTTCAATATTTTTGACAACTCCGAGTCCCGAGATTTTCTGGTAACAGAGAAGTTGTTTGCCAAGGAAGGGGGCATTTCTACGGCCATCCAGCCTTCAGGTGGCGGAGATTTCAGCATCGGTAATTACTACCGGATAAGTCCCTTGTCAAATGCAGACGGCAAGCAGTGGTTTGCCAATAAAGCCGTTTTTTCCTGCGCTTCCAATAATGCTTTCAACAACGAGACGGTTACCATTTTGGTGTACAAAGTGAATGATGCAGTAGGAGACGATTTTAGCAACTTTGACGTCAACTCGGTAGGTAACAACGACGATGTGGAGATTGTGGGCTTTGGAGCGTTTACCCTGGCACCTAGTCTGGGTAATTTCGAATTGTTTGAGGTGGATTTGTTCGATTTTAATTCCAATCCGGGCATAGCACTTGATCCGGGATCTAAGTACTTCATCATGGCTACTTATGAGGGCACAGCTAACCAGTTGTTCCACGCAGTGAGCCGTGCCATTGATTATTATCAGATTTCTACGATCCTGAATATAGATGGACAATGGTTATTGGGTGGTTTTGGTGCTGAAGATGCAGCAGTGCTGCGAATGGAGCTGGATTTCACAGAGTCCACTCGCAATGAGGCACTGGTGAAGGAGTGGGAACTACGCACGTACCCCAACCCTGCATCTGATGTGTTCCAAGTGGATTTCAAGCGCTTTGAACAGGCTCAGGGGGTGCAGTTTGTGCTGTTTAACGCACAGGGCAGCATCATCGAGCAGCGCAGGATTGACCAGTATTTCGGCGAGCCTCAGCGCTTCGACCTGAGCAACTATCCACAGGGCTATTACTTCATCAATGTCGCTTTGGAAGATGGCACCCGTATCGGACAAAAAATAGTGATTCAGCGATAAGTTGAACAGATTTTGTCGCACAAAAAATCCCGCCTGCGTCATGCAGGCGGGATTTTTTTTTACCTTCTAAGGTGATCCAGCAGGATTTGGTTGTAGGTATCCGGGTGACTCAGATAAGGAAAATGACCGGCTCCGGAAAAGGTGTAAACCCCGGCACCAGGGTAGGTGGCTTTGAGTTGTTCGCGAAATTTTTCGGGCACCAAAGGATCATTATCCGATTCGATGATCTGCAGGGGTATGTCTTTGCTCAGCCGCTTCTCATAAATATCCAGCACACACCAGGCGCGGTTGCGAAATTGATCTACTCCCATCGCCCCGTAGCCTTGCTCGAGTAAGTAAGCCCGTAAAAATTCCGATTGTCCCGATGCGGGATAGTGCTGCGCCAAAATTCCTTTTCGGAATTGATAACGAATGAGCCACTCCGGTGCCCATCGCAAGGGAGCAAACATGGGCGTTACAACGGCTTTAAAGTCCGTATCAGCTACAAAGGTGTTGCCAAAAAGGGCACTCTTTACCCGCTCAGGGTAATACGCCGCCAAATATTGCGCCAGGTCACCGCCTAACGACGATCCCACGAGATGTACCTCCGAGATGTTTTCCTGATCAAGGATCGCAATGATCCCCGCTGCCAGCGCCTCCATGGTACTCACCGGCGGATAAGTTGGGGCGATGATGCGATAACTATCCTGCAAGGCTGTTATCTGTTGCCACCAGATATCATAAGATCCCCCCATGCCATGGAGTAAAAGAACCGTCTCGTTTCCCTTGCCCAGAGCCAGGTACGGCCAATCGTGGCCTCCGTGTTCGATTTGTTGCAAAGGCAAAGCGCGAAACTGCTCAAAAGCCGCTTTTAAGGTATCTGAATGGGGGTAAAGTTGATCAAATGTCTTCACCGGTCCCCGGTAAAAAAAGGCAAGGAAAAGGATTAAAACAGGCAAAAACAAAAGCACCCGAAAAATTTTCATGTCAATTGGGTTATATGGTGTTTGGTGTAGCCATTGGGGCGATTACGGGGGGAAAATACGGATAAATTTTATACTAAAATATAGATTACCAATATTTTAAAGCACAGGTGCAAGGCACCTTAAGGTGACTTGCACCTAGAATACCTCTATTAATACCTCCAGTTCTAAAAAGGTAACCTAAATTTGGGAAGGACTAAAAAAGAGGGGGCGGTGCATTAGGGCGATTGAATGCAGTGAGAAAGGATGTGCCCCCTCGGCAGTGTAAATTCAATTACAGGAAATTAATCCTGCATAGCTTGTATGTCAAACGGAAGACTAACAGGCTCTGTAAGCACCTGTTTTCCGTAGGTATTCACATGAAATCTGATTCCGACCTCAACCAAGGTGTTTTTCCGTCCGGACGACCGGATCGAAAAACGGTTGCTGTTCCAACAATTCACCCATTCCCACTTTATGTCTATTGTATTAGACAAATGTTGCCAAGGATGGGGCGTGTTTTTGGGTAAGATCACAGTTACCTCAGAACGTTTGTGGCTCGTAAGCTCAAAAATCGCTGGGAAATGTCGCTTTCCGCGCATTTTGATATCTCCGGTGAAACTGGTTTTTCCATTGGGTAATAACGCAAATGTTCCTCCTTTGGGACCCAATACCAGCGAGTCTATTTGCAAATCTTGTATCTGATATACCGTCAGATCGGTACGCTCATAGAAAATAGCATCTTGAGCATTGTCATACACTTGCAGGCTGTTGTGCCTTGGAATGGCAAACATCATGATTCCTTAGTTTTGGTTGGCAATCTGTTCCAGAAAAGGGTGCCGTCACGAGGAGCAGTAACCCCTCGTGACAACCGCACAAACCATGCCGTAATTTACACCCGGAAACGGACGCCTCTCAAAACGTTCGCATAATCAAATAAAAATATTAGCCTCAGGTCAAATATGAGGCTATATTCGGGATGTAACAAATCGGATACGTCCAGTTTTTTGGATTTTTGACCAAAAAATATTTACATTGTTGATTTTCAGTTAATTGCGATGTGGCATATTTGTACATTTTGGCATTAAAGTCAAAGTTTTTTCACGTGTAAAAAAAAAGATTACACGAGGTATTTGCCTTTTTTTCAATTCATTGAAGGGGTTTGGTGCAAATGGATGGCTTAGATGGGGTTTGTGCTGTGCATAGCTGCTCTCATTTGCCCAGGTGTAACTCCATATCTTTTTTGAAAAGCATTGTAAAAAGCTTGTCTGGTTCCGAATCCGGATTTTGCTGCGATTTGTTCCAGGGTAAGCGCTGGATATTCGCTATTGAGGAGTAATGCCTGGGCATAGCTTGTTCGATAGTGGTTCACAAAAGAAGGGAAGTTTGAATAAAAATGACTTTTTAGCAAATGATTAAGGGTCGGATAGTCTGTATTCAGTTGCTGGATTACGGATTCTACCTTCAGCGTCGGATCCAGAAAAATTGCTTGCTGCTCAAAAAGCTCCAAAAGGGCGTTGACCAGCGACGAATCCGGGTCGGTTTTTTCTGGGAGTGTTGGAGTTTTGTATTTTTCGAGGATTGCCATCACCGCACTATTCCTGGATTTTTGAACGCGAAGGCGTTGCCAGGTGATGGTGGATGCAAGCATAGAGAAAAGAATTAGGATGGCGAAAATGATTTGGTAGGACTTATTCCTGACTTGTAAGGCGCTTTCTTGGGTTTGTAAGGTTTGCTTTTTGAACAGTTCCCCTTCTATGGCTGCTGCTTTTTGGTTCAATTCCACGATGGCAGCCAGTTGTTGATCTCGTTCTTGCTGCTCGACTTGCTCCAGTTTGTTGCGTATCTCTTGTGCTTTTTGCGGCTGACCTATTTGGAGATAAGCTTCATCAAGATAGGGATAGGTGCCTTTGTTGAAGGAAGTTGTTCCCATTTGATCGAAAATTTCCAGCCCCTGGGTGTACCGTTCTATGGATGCAGAGTATTGCTGTTGCTGAAAGAGGATATTTCCTTTTCCAATTAAAACGAGTGGAATTCCTATCGCAACCTTGTTGCGCTTACAGTAATCTTCTACTTCATCGTAAATCGAGCTTGCTGTGGCGAATCGCTTAGTATCTACGAGCGAATTAGCGAGATTGTACTTTGAAATAATGATATTCATGGAGTCTTGAAAAGGTACCGATAGGTTCATGGCGTGCTCGAGGAGGGCAATTGCCGAATCCGGATCAAAGTATCTGTAGTTGACAGCGAGGTTGGTATATTCTGCGGCAAATAGTTCCGGTTTGGAGTTTTGCTGCATCAAGAGGAGTGCTTTTTGGGAGGTCTGTTTTGCGGCCTCCAATTGATCCATTTTGATTTGGGCAAAACCCAAATCCATCAGCACCGAGACGGTTAAAATCGTATCCTGTTGGGATTTATAAAAGTCAATGGCTTGTTCAAAATAAAAAACGGACTGCGCAAATTTATCGGTTATCATGGAACTTTGTCCCAGTTTTTGCGCTACCTTCCCAAATTCAGCGTATTTCTGGTTTTCCTGAAAAAATGCATAGGCGTTTTCGGCGTAGGGGATGCCAAGGGCCGGTAAATAGCTGGCGATGAAAAAGTTGGCCAGCTCGTAATCTGTCAGGGCCTTTTCGTAGGGCGAATCCATCCCGGCTGTAATTAGTTTTGCCTCCAGCAAGCTTTGGAGCCTTTTATCGTTATCCCCAGATGGGGTTAGACAGGCCGCCCGAAGCAGGTGCAATTCTATTTGTTTGCCAGGGGGTATCTGACCGGGATCTGTTTTGTAGAGCATAGAGTCAGTAAAGACCAACAGCGAGTCCCAGTTTGGGGTATCGGTTTCCAAGGGGTAATATTGTGGATGTTCAGGGCCGGCTTGACAAGCACTTAACCCCAACAACCACCCCAGTAATCCAGTGTAAACCCAATATTTTATAGCAAAGCGACTGAAGCGGCTTCCGGAAATTAGACCAGCGTGTGCCCATTGGAATTTGGGGTTTGGAAATTGCTGTACGGCAGCGTACTCCTGGAAAGTATCCATAGGTATATTGCTTAATTTACGATCCCTTATTATTATGCATAAATTTCCTGAATTCATTGGGTTTTATGCCTACGAATTGCTGAAATGTGTTGTAAAATTGTTGCTTGCTTCCAAAGCCCGAACTGAGCGCCACGCCTTCTATGGTTAAATGTTCTTGCCCGGTATCGGACAATAGGTTTTTGGCGTGTTCGATGCGAAACCCATTGACCATTTGGTTGAAATTGCCTTTTTGGGTGTCTTTCAGCAATTGATTGAGCGTGTCATATCCGATGCCAAGCTCCTTGGCAACCTGGTTGACTTTGAGCGTAGGATCCAGGTAGATTTTTTTTTCTGTAAATAGTTTATATAGTGCGTTTTCAAGGGGAGCGTTCTGCGGCTGCTGGATTGCTGGTTCATGCTGCTGAAGCGATACCAGGTATTCTTCTCGATATTGATCAAATAAAACCTGAAGTGTTTGTTGTCTTTCTTTATTGGCCTGCAAAAACTTGGAGAGAATACGGTACAGCGTCAAAGTACAAACCAAAAGGCAGCCCAAGACAGCATAGCGCAGCAACTGGCGTTTTTTTTGTGCCAACAATTGGGCCTCTAATAAATTATTTTCCCAACTTAGGGTAGCTTGAACCCTTGCATTGGTTGAAAGATCCATGATAGCCTGAAATTGATCTTTTTTCAACTGGATGGCGAAACTGTCTATTTTTTCTGCGATAATTTTGCTGTTTTGACGGTCGCCAACAGCCTGATAAAATTGTAGTTCTGCTTGTAGAACATCCGGTTGGACAGCCAGTATGGGCTTACTGCCATATAAGTTCCGGCAGATGTTTAGATAGCTGCGCCCTTCAGAAATATTGTTTTGTTGCAGGGCAATGGAGGCGAGGTTAGCCGCAATTTTTCCCATGAGCATGGTGTCCAAACTGGCACGTGCCAATAGGAGGCCTTGTTGCATCAGGGTGTCTGCTCCGCCGATGTCTTTATTGTCAAGGGCGGCTACTCCCTGGAGGTGAAGAAATCGAGCCAGAAAAAAGGTATCCTTCTGCTGGGTTGCGAACTGCATGCCTGCGTCGCGAAAATATTGACCTCGGGGCAAGGTATCTGCAACAGCGGCCAGGTGAAACCAAGTTGAAAGTGGGACATCTTGTAGGGGGTGTTCGGGGAGAAGCGATAAGGCTTGGTTGTAAAAGTCCTGAACCTGATTGTCACCCTGAAGTGCTTTGAGAATATACGCCGTATTGGCAATTGCTGCAGCCATACTTGCACTATCCTTAGCGGTTTGGAACCTATCAAACGCGCGCTGCAAACAATCCAGGGCATAAAGGTATTGAGCTGCTTCTGTCTGTGAAAATGCGGACGACAATCCACAGACCTCGGGATCCAACGGGTGCTGTTGAGTTTCGCCCCGGTTTTCATCGGGTTTTTGCTGGAATGCTGCTTCACCACGAAAGGGTAGAAGGATGAAAAAAAGTAATCCGAGGAGTTGATTTGGCATTTTAACTTAATTTAATTTTCTCCACTTTCCAGAAGCATGATCCATTATGTAACTTATCCAGAATGTTGGGGCCAATTTTCCTGAAAATAGGCCCTAAAGCTGCCCGGACTCACTCCCGCAATCAACTGAAAGGTTTTATAAAAATTTTGTCGAGTGCCGAAGCCGGAGAGAATCGCAATTTCGTCCATGGATAAATTGGCATGGTCGGGGTCTGCCAACAGCTGTTGTGCCGTTTTTATGCGATATTGGTTGACCAAATTGGGGAAACTGGTTTGGAATTGAGACTTCAGGATGTGATTGAGGTCTTTGTAGGAGATCTGGAGGCGCTCTTGTACATCCTCGGTTTTTAAATTGGATTGAAGGTAGATTTTTTCGATTTCGAGGAGGTTAACCAATTCTTGTGAAAGTTTGGCATAGTGAACTTCCACCGGCGGGTTGGATTCGTTTGATTTTTCTTTCTCGAGTTCTCTTGCGTATTTGTTAAGGAGTCGGTTGATGGCTTGTTGCCCCGATTGATATTCAACCCGCCACCGATACCAGAGCAGAAGACCTGCAATAACAAAACTTAAAATCAGTCCAAGGATAACATTGCGTCGGATGAGTTGGGCTTTTGCTTCAGCGCTTTGCTTTTCCAGCATTTGTTGGTTAAATAATGCCTGCCCTACTTCCATATTTTGTTCCAGGTATTCCAGGCTGCTTTGGATTTGTTGCGATTTCGATTGCCGTTGAAGACTATCTACTTTCCATTCGATGGTTTGAGCCGACTCGATATTGCCCAGTGCTCGCTGGGCCATTCCAATGCTTTGAAGGTTCTGGATGAGGATGGCGGTAGAACCGCTATTCTCAGTAATCATGCGATTCGCTTTTTGCAGCAACGAAATGGCCTCTTGTTGTTGTCCTGTTTTGTGGTGTAAAGTCCCCAAGGCGTTGAAGGACAGCATGACACCATGATCAATTTGTTTTTCCTGACAAAATGCAAGTACTTCTTGGTAAACTCGCTTGGCATCAGGGTAGTTTTCGAACTCATAAAGTACATTTCCGAAATTGAATTTTGAGGCTATCCAGTTGAGCGAATCTCCAAGTTCCAAGGTAAGCTCCATGGCCTTTTGCTGGTACAGGATGGCGGTATCCGGATGAAAATTCCGGTAGTTCAAGGCCAGATTGCTAAGCGTCATCCCCACATCCGGGGCATTTTTTAAAGCTTCGACGATCTGGATCCCTCTTCGGGTTGCATCGAGTCCCGCTTCTTCCTGTTGGAGCTGGATCAAAGCGTACCCAATATCAGAGAGGTTATAGGCTATATTAAGGCTGTCCTTATTCGACTCATGAATTTGGGCTACCTGGTTGAACAATTCAAGGGCTTTGTAACTGTTGCCGTCTTCTAAATAGGCTCTGCCTAAATTACTGAGGGTTTTGGCGGTTTCCGGGCTGGAAGGATAGTTTTTGTAGTACTGAGCAGCTTGAGTGGTGTAAGGTAAAGCAAGCGAGGGTTGATAAATGATGTTGTAATAATTGCCCAGCTGTAATGCGGCCAAAGCCATCTGGGTGCTGTCCTGGCTCAAACTGGCGAGGAGGTTTCCCTCCAGGAAAAAATTCAGTGCTTCTTTTTGCCTTCCTGCTTTAACCAAGGCCTCTGCTTTTTCAAAAAGGTAATATATGTGCAGGGAGTCAGGAAGTTGGTTTTTTTCGATGTAGTTGATAATGGAATCAGCGTAAGTCAAGGCAGCATCAACATTGGTTTCCCTGGCTTGAAGGTACTCGGCTACCAATGAAGCAGGTAAGGGAGATGCCTTTTCCGGGATTAAATTTTCAGTGGACAGGCTACAAGTTGCACAAAACCAGCTCAGGAAAATGAACCAAAACCAATAGATGCCGGATCGCGGTAGTTGAAGCAAATTATTCACGATGCCTGGGTTTTGTGCTGAATGATGTCTTTATATTCCCCAGGGCTAACTCCCAGTGCTTGCTGAAAAACCGTGTAAAAACTTTGTTTGGTTCCAAATCCGGATTCAAGTCCTACACCCTCAACGGTGAGGTGTTGATAGTTTGGGTCCAACAACAGGCTCTTGGCATGGTCAACCCGGAAAGCGTTGATGAAATTTTTGAAATTGGTGCCGTATTCTTCTTTAAGGAGCTGGTTGAAGTCTTTGTAGGAGATTCCAAGTTCTTCCGTAACCTCTTCCACCTTAAGTCCTGGCTGAAGGAAGATCTTTCTCTGCTCAAATAACACCAGCAATTTCTTTTTTAATTCAGCACCTCCAGGTTTGGTAGTTTGTGGCTCGCTTTTCCGGGCAGTGGTCAAATGCAGGAGTTCTGTTTTGTAAGACTCCAATAATACCTGCATGGCTATTTTTTTGCGCTGCGCCGCCTGGTAAACTTTTTGAGCTCCGATGCCCAGGATGAATACACCCAAGCCCATTGCCAGGATTAAGCCATTTCTAAACCTGATTTTTCGTTGCTGTTGCTCCAGTTTGGTCGCAAGCAGGGTTTTCTGATGGTTAACTTGCTCCAGCAACTGTGCTTTTTCTAAAAATTCCAGCGTAGTGGCTGCGTTTTTTTGAGCTAAGTCCTGCTTGAGGTCTTGAATGTTGTCTTGGGTTTTTCCAAATAGCTCTTTTTTGCCAGCTCTGAGGTACCATTGTTGCAACGCAGTCAATACAGGAATCTGTTCAACCGGATTCTCCAACGCTGTGGCGTGTTCCAGCGCCCGGTCTAACCAGCTTTTAGCGCTATCCAGCTCGTTTTTTTCGAGCAACAGCTTACCTAAGTTACTGGATGCCAGTATAAAATGAGATGGGTGATCTGTCTTGTCAAAGTAAGCGGCAGCTTCTTCCAGTTTGTTTTGATCCGGGACAATCGCGTTGATATGGGTCAGAGAAAGGTAATAACTGACAGTGTCCCCGGCCTGAAGGGCTTCCCGGGCGGCTACTTGCTGCCAAGCCAAGGCCGAGTCAGGGAGGGCTTCCGCTGCGGCAAAGCCCAATTGCTGCAACTGGGTGTAGGTAATTGTTGCTGCCCCGGTTTGTTGCAGCGAAGATAGTATCTCTTCCAGAAGACCCGAAAGTTCCGCCTGTAGTTCCTGTTGTCTGAAAATGGTCGCAAGCTGGATGTTGGCAGCCAGAACCCCATCAGCATCCCGAATGCTGGAAAAATGAGCAGCAGCTTTCAATAAAAAGTCATGTGCCCTGGTCAATTGCCCTGTTTTGGTATAAAAATTAGCCAGCTCTTGGAATACTTTTCCCGCTTTGGGCTCCTTAGGGTTTTGCAAAAAATAGGCTCCGGCTTCCTGGAGGTAAATCTCCGCATCCTGGTATTGATCGGCAGCAAACAAATGGATGCCTTTGCAAAAATTCATTATCGCTTTTTGGTAGGGATCCTCCTGCGATTGTAACAAGACTTCGGTTATAGCGATGGTCTGTTCCGCAGAATCGCGTAAACCCATCTGGTCGAACAGCTCACTTCGACGCAGTTGTAGATATAGTAGCTCGTTGTTGCCAAGTTGATTGTCTTGTATGAACCGAATGGCAAGGTTACTGTAGTGAAGGGCTGAATCCAGGTTACTGGTTGTAAGCGTTGCTATTTTGACTTTGAGCGTATCTAAAGATCGTCGCACATCTTCATCTGAGGATTGCTGATTGACTTGGCAGCCAAGGAGCAATACCAAACAAGGAAATAACATCCTTGAGCTTACACGAAAAAATGCCATGATTTTTTAATTTTTCTCCAACTCAATGATAACAAAAACTTTACATATCTCTATGTTTTTCCGAGGTTTTTTGTGTGAGCTTTCCTCCTAAACAGTACAAATCCGTTTTTTTCTCCCACCTTTTCCAGCTCGGGATAGGGAGCTAAGTCTTTCGTTTTGTGAACCTTGGTGATAAAATAGGCGGTTTTGTCCAAATCCGGACTGGTGAGCAGCCATTCCTGATCCCTGGCTTCCGACCGTTTGCCAGGCATTGCCTCTCCATAAAACAAGTGGGCATAGCTTTTATAGCCTACTGGCTGAAGGTAACAGTCCTCCCCGGCAAGCTGAGAGAAGTATTCCAGGGCAGCTCGTTGCGAATAGCCTTCGATGCGCCTGACAAAAAAGACAAGGGTAATGAGGGTAAATAGGGCAGTGGACAGGAAGAGCCATCGGAAGGCAGCCAAGTGCCGACCTGCTCCGGTAAACCGGAAAAAAACAAGGAGCACCACCAATAGCCACAGTGCAGGCGTCCATTCCCAACCCGACCAGCGTACTTCCGCAGCGAGGTTGGCCACGGCAAAGGGGTCGGAAATATAGGGTGCCAAGGCTTCGGTACCCCGCTTGCCCAATAGCGCAACTCCCGTAATGACAATCATATACAGGGTTGCTATTCCTGTCAAACCCACTCGCAATCCCTTGGGGATGGCCGATTGCTCCCGGATAATTTTCCGGATGACTACTGCCGCAAGGAGGGTTAAAGGGAAGTAAGCTAATGATGAGTAGTGTACAATCTTGGATTGCACAATGGAAAAGAGGATCAATACTACCCAAAACAGGATTTTCATCCAGCGGATGAGGTCAGCTTGATGTTTAGGGAGTTCCTTTGCAAAGGATTTTCGAAATGAAGGAAAGATAAACAGGGATGCCGGAAAACAGCCAACCAGCAATACCACCGCATGGTATAGCGGGAATCCCTTGTGACCCGCATCCGGAGTGGACAGCAGTCGGTACTGATATCGGGTAAATTCCACAACAAATTCAGAGCCATTGGCCAAGGTCTCTATCCCAAACCAAGTGAGGGTGACACCCGCTGCCGCCAGCGAAAAACCTAAAAACTCCGGTATGTTGATGTACATCCTAAAGCGCTGATAGATCCAATAGACACCCAATACCAATCCAATAATCAGAAAAGCCACCGGCCCCTTGGTCAATATGGCCAGCCCGACTGATAACCCGCCCCAAAGCAGCCAGGTGTTGTTTTTCCCGCCAGGGAGCATCCCCGATTTTTGCCAGTGGAAACGAATCAGGGCGTACAAACCCAAAAAGATGAAGAGGTTGAATACCGGATCTATGATCCCCGATTTGAAGTATAAAAAAGGCAGTACCGATCCAAAATAGGCTCCCGCCCACAACCAGCCCGTGAGCGCGTCAAAGTGCTTTTTTCCCAAATGGTAAAGCAAAAGCAACGTTATGATGCCCGCAATGGCATTGGGAAATCTCGATGCATATTCTCCAATGCCAAACAGGTGCATGGCGGCCGCTTGTAACCAAAAAAACAGGGGCGGTTTTTGGTAAAATGGCTGAAAGTCAATGGTCACTCCCGTGTAGTTGCCCGAAATAACCATCTCCCGGGCAATTTCGGCAAAGTTGATTTCGTCCCAGTCAAAGAGATGCACCCCTCCCAGCCAGGGTAGAAAGAAGATACCCGCAAGCGCGGCAATGATCAGATAGGGGCGTATTGCGTTGTTCTTCATGAGCGGAGCATAGATTATAAGATATCATTGGGTCTGTCCCACTTGCCCAATTGCTTGAGCAGCGCTTCCATGTCTTTGGGCGGTTGTGCCTGAAAATGTTGCGTCAGACCTGTTTCAGGGTGTACGATGCCCAGCTCCCAAGCATGCAAAGGGGTGCGGCTCATTATGGGTTGCTCTACTTCTTCTTTGCCCAAGCGGAAATTCCTTCTTTTGATTTCCGAGAGAAACAACTCCGTCCGCTTTCCATAGAAGGGATCTACGGCAAGCGGATGCCCAATAGCCGCTAAATGAACGCGGATCTGGTGGGTTCTGCCCGTGTGAATGGCTACTTCCAACAGCGTGAAATGCTGGAACCGCTCTTTACAGGTATAGTGACTCAAAGCAGGCTTGCCTTTTTTGTTGATGACCATGCGCCCTGGCTTCAGTGGGTCGTGAGCTATGGCCAGGTCTATGTCGCCACTTTCTTGTTCTACCTGTCCATCTACCAAGGCCAAATAGATTTTTTTGGCGATCCGTCCCTCAAATTGAACCGAAAGCTGCCGGTGAGCTTCTGCCGTCCGTGCAAAACAGATCACCCCGCTGGTGTCTTTGTCGAGCCGGTGAACGGTAAATACTTCCCCGATTTTCCCCCTCAACCAGTCCGCCACATTGGGCTTGTCTGCCTGAAAGCGATCCGGAATGCTGAGAAAGTCAGCCGGTTTGTTGACGACAGCAATGGCGTCATCGAGATGGATCAGCTCAGGCTTTTTCATAGGCTTGGGTTTGTTGCGCTTTTTTTGTGGTTAGTTGTGAAAATTGTTTTCTTCCGCGCACGTAATAATCCCATACGATGCTTCGTGAATATCTTCCTGTGGAAAGGTTCGGTGCCTCGTTCTGCCTGATTTGTCTGATTTTGGCGCGAAGGACCTGCCGCTGCTGCCACAATTTGGGCAAACGCGGAAAAAAAGTCCAGTGTGCGTCAATGATGGCTTTGATGTGCGGCCATTTGCCCTGCGAGAGGAACAAAAGGCCGGCTACCCCGTCTAGCACGAGTCGAAGCGGCAAAATCCAGATCAATCGGAAAAAGGCTTCGTTTTTGACAAGGCTGTACAGACTGTTGCGGAAGTTGAGATAGGTCTTGAAAGGACTTTGATAGTTGAGCGTGCCCCCGCCGAGGTGATAGACCACCGAATTTGGCACGACTTCTATGCGATACCCCGCTCGTTTGAGGCGCCAGCAAAGGTCTATTTCTTCCGAATGAGCAAAGTAATCCGGGTCAAATCCGCCTACTTCCTGAAACAAACTGCCCCGCACACACATGGCAGCGCCACTTGCCCAGAATATCTCTGTGGTGTCTTCGTATTGCCCCTCGTCGGCTTCGCAGTGGTCAAAGATCCTGCCCCGACAAAAGGGGTAGCCCAATACATCTATCCACCCCCCCGCTGCCCCGGCGTATTCAAATAAGGCCGGGTTTTTGAGGGATTTTATTTTGGGCTGACAGGCTGCCAGCCGGGGATTGTCCTGCATGGCTTCCAACAATGGACTGAGCCAGTTTTCGGAAGGCTCAATGTCACTGTTGAGGAGCACGTAACAATCGTCGTCCAAATGGTGCAAGGCCAGGTTGTAGCCCTTGGCAAAACCATAGTTATGCCCCAATTCAATCAACCGAATGTCGGGGTAGTGCTGTTGCAAAAAAGCAACGGATTTGTCTGTCGAGCCATTGTCTGCAACCACAAGGGGAACTTCCGGAGGCAGCGTTTCAAGTACCCTGGGCAGGAATTCCCGCAGGTGCTTGAGCCCGTTGAAGTTGAGCAATACTACCGAAGCGCTGAAAGGTTTTTCCGGTAGGACAGCCACTTCTTCTGCCTGCCTCGACCGATATTCAAATACTTCCCGGGTGGTTTCTCTGTCTTTGTTAAGTTGAATTTTCAAGGCTTCCAAAGAAGGAAAGGTCATGTCTTTGCGCAGGTGCTCAATGAGCTCTACCCGCAACAGGTCGCCATAAATCTGCTGGTTGAAATCGAATATATTGACCTCAATAACCTTGTTGCCGCCATCGCGGATACTTGGGCGCTTACCGATATACAGCATCCCCCGGTAGTGTTGGTGGTCGTGGCAAACCAAACAAGCATAAATCCCGTCCGGCGGGATGAGCTTATGTGGACTGTCCAATTGCAGATTGGCGGTCGGGAATCCAAGTTGGTTGCCTATCCTGTCGCCTGGAACGACCCTTCCCGTAATGCTGTAATGGTGCCCCAATAGTTTGTTGGCCTTCGGAATATCACAGGCGGCCAGCGCCAACCGGATCCTCGTAGAACTAATCCCAATATCGTCCACTTCCTGCCGGGATATTTCAATGACATCATAACCGGATGCCTTACCATGCCATTTCAGGTAGTTGATGTCCCCCTGTCGGTTACTCCCAAAACGATGGTCATACCCAATGACGATATAGGCCGGCTTAAAATGTCGGACAATAAATTTTTCTATGTATTCATCCGGATTGAGCTGCGAAAATTCAATGGTAAAGGGCACGACGACCAGATGGTCTATACCCGTATCAGCCATCAACCGGATCTTTTCTTCCGTGGTGGTAATCAGCTGAAGGTCGTTGGCCTGCGGATAGACAACCAGCCTGGGGTGGGGATCGAAGGTAATGGCAACACTTTCTCCTCCAATGTCTGCAGCCAGTTGGGTAATCTTCCGCAAAATGCGCTTGTGGCCCAAGTGCACCCCGTCGAATGATCCGATCGTGATGACAGCGTTCTTGAAGGCCGGAATGTGGTTTAGGTCGCGGTGTACTTTCATGGTACTGCAAATGTAAACAAGACTTTTAATCTATGGTACAATGGAAACCCTCCGCTATGGAAATTGTTTGTACCTTTGTATTTTGTTATTTTTATTTATTGACCCCGGCTTTCCGGCAACCCCTTTCCAAGATGGAAAAACCTTTGATTATTGATGCTTTGTCCACCGTCAAAGATCCTCAGACCGGCAGGGATATTATTTCGCTGCGCATGGTTCGGGATTTACAGGTGGAGGGAAATGTGGTTTCTTTTTCAATCGAACTTCCCTCTCTGAACAATGAGTATAAGTCTGAACTGAATTTTGCCTGCATCGCTGCGGTACAAAAAGTCTATCCCACGGCAGATGTCCATGTGCACCTGACGGCAAAAAACATACAGGGCAGTCCCAGTGATGCGCCCTCGAGTATCGTACCGCAGGTCAAAAATATCATCGCAGTAGGATCCGGCAAAGGCGGGGTAGGGAAGTCCACCGTGGCGACCAACCTGGCGCTTGCCCTCCAAAAACTGGGCGCGAAAACAGGTCTGATTGATGCAGATCTCTATGGCCCCTCAATTCCTACCATGCTGGGACTGAGCGGACAGCGTCCAAAGGTGCAGACGGTTTATGGCCAAGCCAAGATTACGCCTCTGGAGGCTTACGGGATGCCGGTGATGTCTATCGGTTTTATCATAGAGCCCGAACAGGCAGTGGTGCTGAGAGGGCCGCGCTTGTCTGCAATTGTGAAACAGTTTTTTCAGGATTGCCTTTGGCCCGACTTGGATTACCTCGTGGTAGATCTTCCTCCGGGAACGGGCGATGTACAGCTTACCCTGGTGCAAACTGTTCCGGTTACCGGCGCGGTGATGGTGACTACCCCCCAGGAGGTGGCAGTGGCAGATGCGATTAAAGCGATGAATATGTTTCTGATGCCTTCCGTCAATGTGCCAATCATCGGCGTGGTGGAGAATATGTCTTGGTTTACGCCGGCAGAACTGCCCAATAACAAGTACTACTTGTTTGGACAGGGCGGTGGCGAAAAACTGGTGCAGTTCAGCGAGTCTGCCCTGCTGGGACAAATTCCCATTGTCCAAGGGGTTCGCGAAGGAGGAGATTCGGGTACGCCCATCGTACTGCAGGAGGGACACCCGGTGGCTGCCATTTTTATGGACATCGCCAAGCGAACCATGGCCGAAGTGGAGAAGCGGAATGCTACCAAAGCACCGACTCGCCCCGTATCCATGAATTGATTCGTCTTTCTAAATTAAATGCTTATGGCTGTTGTGGATAATGCTGATTTACTCGAACGTATTGATCATGCCTTGGATGATATCCGACCCCACCTGGCAATAGATGGCGGCAATGTGGAAGTGGTAGAAGTGACTTCCGCTCGTGTACTTAAGATCAAATGGATAGGTGCCTGCGAATCTTGCCGCATGTCTGCCATGACCATGAAAGCGGGAGTAGAGCAGGCGGTGTTGGGAAAGGTTCCTGAAATTATTGCCGTAGAGGCGATCAATGGTGTTAATTGACCAATATGTCTAAAGCTGCTTTGTACGATTTTATTCGCCAACAACGGTCTTTTCTCTGCGTTGGCCTCGATACGGATATGTCCAAGATCCCCGATTTTTTACTGGAGCACGAGGATCCCATTTTTGAGTTCAACAAACGCATCATTGATGCGACCCACGACCTTTGTGTGGCCTACAAGCCCAACCTGGCTTTCTATGAGGTGCTGGGGTCAAGTGGCTGGGAGTCTTTGCAAAAGACCATCGCCTATATCCCGGATACCCATTTGGTGATCGCTGACGCGAAAAGGGGTGATATCGGCAATACTTCCCAATATTATGCCAAGGCCTTTTTTGAGGCCCTGGGTGCAGATGCCGTTACCGTGGCTCCTTACATGGGGCGTGATTCGGTTCAACCTTTTTTGGGTTTTCCAAACAAATGGGTGGTCGTGCTGGCACTCACCTCTAACGCGGGAAGTGAGGATTTTCAGCTGAGCCAACAACCGGAAGGCGTACCTTTGTACGAAAAGGTGATGCGACATTGTATGGAATGGGCCAGCCCCGACGAACTGATGTTTGTGGTGGGTGCTACCCATCCCGAACAATTTGAACATATTCGATCCTTCTGTCCCGATCACTTCTTGCTGATTCCAGGGGTAGGTGCACAGGGCGGCGACCTGGAGGCGATCAGCAAAGCGGCACTCAATGACCATTGCGGCGTATTGGTTAATGCTTCCCGAAGCATCTTATATGCAAGCAAGGGGGCAGATTTTGCCGATGCGGCAAGGGCAGAGGCTAAAAGCATGCAGGCAGCAATGGACAAATGGATACTCTCATAGGTAGTTTTCGGGAATCGGTACGATCTTGACTTTCGGTTGGTCTCCCAAATAACGTCGGATGATCTGGGTCATCTCCGGGGTCTGTTGTACCTTGCTCAAGCAATCAAACAGATCCGATATTCCGCGATATTCCGCTTTTTCGAGGTAGCCAAAACCAATACAAACCCCATCCACCACGCCTACAACCGCGTATTCATCCGACCGCCGACCATCCTCCAGGATAAAGAAATTTTCCTGAAAGTTTTGTTGCAAAACCTCAATAGCCAATTCCATGCGCTCGTTGTGCTCCTGTGCAGCTACTTTCCCCACACAGGTGCCTGTACAAGTCCCCAGGTGGAAGTGAAAACAAGCCCCCGTACCGGTTTCCAGACCGGTGTATTTCAAACACAATCCATATTTATCAGCGGTCGCCCGCACATGGTTACGGGCATGATCTATCTTCGGATAAGCAGCCAGCACCTGCAGTTGTCCGGCCTGCTTTTGGCTCAATTTCGCTACCTCCAGCCGATCGAACCCCTCTTCATCCCGATACCGGTGCACGACATAAGGGTAACTTCTCGCTTTTTGCGCCCGGTTGATCAGCGGTCGCATCCGCTTGATCTCCTGAGATTCGAGCAACAACGCAATCAGCTCACTGCCCGTAATATCGTAACTGATGTGATCCGTCAGCTCCTGCATTTGTTTACCCTTGCTTCGGGGATTCCTGAAATGCTCCACGATGCGCTTTTGAATATTCAAACTCTTTCCCACGTAGATGACCTCACCGGCACGATTGTGGAAATAATAGACCCCACAAGCCTCGGGAAGTTCCAAAATGCGCTCGGCATCCCAACCGGCAGGCAGCAGCGCCGCTTTTAAACCCTGATAGATCATTTCCTCTACCGATTGATCCGCCTCCCCATTCGCCATAATCTTTTCAAACAAGGCCGCCGTGGCTAGCGCGTCGTCCAATGCGCGGTGCCTCCGATCCGCCGGTAACCCGAAATGTCCGATCAAGTTGCCCAGACTATAAGACCCCAAGCCCGGAAACACCCGCCGAGTCAACTGAACCGTACACAATTTTTTCCGGGAAAAGGTATAGCCCAGGCGCCCAAATTCCTCCTGCAGAAATGTATAGTCAAATCTTGCGTTATGTGCTACGAAAATGGTATTTTGGGTCAGCTCAACCACGGTTTTGGCTATCTCATAAAACTTGGGGGCAGTTGCTACCATCTGCTGGGTAATCCCCGTTAGCTCCACAATACCCGCTGGAATATAACATTCCGGGTTGACCAGAGAATGGAAAGTGTCCAGTACCTGATGACCATCGTGCAGGACAATTCCAATTTCAGTGACCCGATCCCTGCCGGCTTTACCGCCGGTAGTTTCTAAGTCAACAATGGCAAAACGATTCGATTTCATAAGCGCGTTAAATCCTACTATCATGTTATCCAAAACAAATTTAAAATTTTTTGTTTTTATAAGCCTGTTTTTTCAACAAAATTGTGCCCAAAATTCTCCTCCCGCCGCAATGGTGGAAAAGGAGCCGCTACAGGTGGCAGCCAGCCGCACAGCCGTGTATTTCCCAGAACTTCAGGGCAAGCGACTTGGGCTTATGGTGAACCATACCAGCATCGTCAATGGGGTACACCTGGTGGATACCTTGTTGGCTTCCGGGATGTTGGTAGATGTGGTGTTTGCGCCCGAACATGGCTTTCGCGGAGATGCTGATGCCGGAGCAGTGATCGGGGATGGGGTGGACGACAAAACGGGGGTGCGATTGCTTTCTTTGTACGGGGGTAAATACAAACCGGATCCGGAGGATCTGGCCAGCCTGGATCTGGTGATTTTTGATATCCAGGATGTGGGGGCGAGGTTCTATACCTATGTTTCTTCCATGACTTACCTGATGGAGGCCTGTGCCGAACAGGGTATTCCATTTATGGTTTTAGATCGCCCCAACCCGATTGGATATTATGTGGATGGCCCCGTACTCGATACCGCTTACCGCTCTTTTGTGGGCATGCACCCCATTCCGGTTGTCCATGGACTTACAGTGGGCGAACTGGCTACCATGATCAACGGTGAGGGATGGCTAAAGGGGGGGGTGCAGGCAGATTTGCGGGTGGTTTCCTGCGCAGGATACGACCATCAGACCTATTACGATTTACCGGTACCTCCTTCGCCCAACCTGCCAAATATGAAAGCGATTTACTTGTATCCCTCTACTTGCTTTTTTGAAGGCACCGTGGCCAGTGAGGGTCGCGGAACAGACAAACAGTTTCAGGTGTATGGCCATCCCGATTTTCCGGGAGGGGATGTTAGCTTTACCCCCATGCCTATGAAAGGGGCGCAAAAGCCCAAGCTGGAAGGACAGTTGTGCAAAGGCTTTGACCTGAGTGCGCTTTCCATAGATACGCTGCGCAATATCCGACAAGTGCAAGTAGAATACTTAATAGATTTTTACCAGGGTTTCCCCAGCAAGGACAGTTTGTTTTTGAAAAATTTGTACCTCGACAAACTCGCTGGCGGTAAAGAACTCCGGGAGGCGATTCTCGCCGGCAACAATGCTGCTCAGATCAGAGCTTCCTGGGAGCCGGAACTGAGTGCTTACCGCGCCTTGCGCAAAAAATATTTGTTGTACCCGGAATAAAAGCCTTAGCCCCGCGGCTCGTATCGGATTTGGAAGCTGATTCGGGTATTGCCGGGGCCTTCGGGTGCACCCGAAGGCCTTGCCAAATGGTTAATACCCGCTTCTATAGTGGTGTTGCGGAGGCCTTTGTAACGGATGTTCAGGTAACTTTTGATGCCCTTTCCATAGTAAGGGGCAATGCTGAACTGATTGAGCAAGCCGTTTTCATAGCTGTAAAACCTGAGGTCGTAGTCGGGAGTGTGTATCAAAGCGATCCTGCCGGTAAAATGCCACTTTTTGCCGGCAGGCCGATACAACAGATCCTGCTGGAGGGCCGACCCGTAACGAGCTACTCCTGCTTTTCCCGCGTTGAACCGGATTCGGTATTCCCAATCGGGGCTGAGTTGTGTTTCCAGATGCAGCCGGAGCCGGTACAGGTTGGTTTGGGTAAGCTGACTTTCCAGCAACAAATACGCCATATATTGTTTTCGCTTTTGATAGCTTATCCGCAGGTGTTGCTGCTGCCCCCCGGAAGGACCTCTTTCCCGATACACCGGCCCCCGATGGTGCCAGAGATCCGTGGAAGCTTCTACCCGCAATTGTGAGATCGGACTCCAGCGAAGCTGCCACAACAGGCCCTTCTCATTGGCCATTTTGCTGGTCTGGGCGTAGGCATTGCCATAGAGCGATTGGTAATCAATGGCGTAATTTCTATACAACAAGGAGAGCTGAAAATTTTTGCCCAGGCTTAACTGCATTCCCTGAAGGGCAGCAAAAGATGTGTTGCCGCCGTAGGCCCATTCCCCAAAAAGATAGAGGTTGCCAAACTGAAGTTCATGGTCAAAACTGCCGTTCCATAGCGATGAACCCCTGAAATCCTGCCGGTTATAGTAGTTCAGAGGCGGATCTAAGGGATGTGCAAAGCCGCCCCAAATTCCCTGAAAACCCACCTTTTGGCCTGATTTTTCCCATTCCAGCCTGAGCCCGGCAGTGCGTGCAGGAAGTACGTGCCGGTACCCGGCTTCGGAAGTTGTCCGGTGTAAACCACCTTTCGGGATCGAGCTTGCTACCGTGCCATGATCAGTTTGATTCAAGTTGGCATCGAGGCTCCGCAAGGAGTAAAAGGCATGCGCCCGAAGTCCCGAACGGATGGTTCCCGCTATTGCTATGCCCCGGAAAAAATGGTGTTCGTCCATGCCGGTATGCGGTCTGAATGGCTGTGCGCTGCGGCCGGCTCCGGCACCGCTGCCCTGACTGTGGTAGCCCTGGAACACCAGCAAACCTTGACCCCAACTTACTTTGTAATCGCCCAGGATGACCTGATCCAATCCTTTGAGCGGACGAATGAGCTGAATATGGTAGGATTGATGGTCGCCAGCCAGCCCCGATTTTTCTCCGGCGTCTTTCTCCGCCTGAAACCCCAGCGATAACCTATCCGGGTATTGATGCCGGATCCGAAACTGCCATTGTACAGGTTGACCCAGCCAGCTTTCCTGTGCTGCTTGCCGGGAAACAAACCGGTTGTACCAACTCAATGTCGTCTTGCCTTCCCGGATGTACCGCAGCGCTTCCCCCTCATCGGCCAGTCCTGGTTCACCACAACTCAGATAAGGAAGTATCCGGTTAATGAGTTCGGGATCCCAACCCGGAACAGCCTGTAACTCATACAAGGATAAAAAAGGACCATATTCCTCCCGATAGTTTAAAAAAGCTTGCTGCTGCTGAGGGGTCAAGATTCCCAGCCTGCGCAATTGATCCAACCTGATCCGGTTGATGTCCAAAGGCAAAGTCCCCAGTTCGTCCAAATCCCATTCGCCCGCCTCGTCTTGAACCGATTCTGTCAAATCCGGCGGCAAAACCTCCTGCGTCCAAGCCACAACCCCGGCACCGATACAAAAGTACAATACGAGCAACCTTTTTTTCGACATGGAAAAAGACATTGAATAGAACAATCTGAAATCTTTTAAAAAATTGATTTACAGTTTTTTATGAATTTTTTTCTGCATTTGGCAGCCACATTTCGCTTAAAACTTGGCTGGGGTAAAAATACGTAGTCTGATACTTTTGTGAAGTCATTTGGCAGAAAGAGAGCAGCTTTGTCCAAACATGACTGATTACAGCCTGAATCAATTATCCACCAAACGCTAAACAACAAAATGGCACACTTCAAATTCGAGTACATTTGGTTAGATGGTTGGTCACCTGAGCCCAACCTTAGGAGCAAGACCAAAATCATCAAAATGGATTTTTTTGATGGAGACATCAGCACTGTTCCATTGTGGTCTTATGATGGTAGTTCTACCAAGCAGGCAGAAGGCAGCAAATCCGATTGTTTGTTGAAGCCGGTGAATGTGTATGCCGATAAAGGCAGAAAGAATGCTTTTTTGGTGGTTTGTGAAGTGTTGAATGCAGACGGTACGCCGCATGCGTCCAATTTCAGAGCTAAGTTTGAGGATGATAAAGACCTTTGGTTGGGTTTTGAGCAGGAATATGTGATTACGAAGGAGGGTTTGCCATTAGGTTTTCCTAAAAATGGCTATCCAAGACCCCAGGGTCCTTACTATTGTTCGGTAGGAACCAGCAATGCGGTGGGAAGAGATATCGTAGAAGATCACTTGGATCTTTGCCTTGAGGCGGGTCTGGAAATTACCGGGATCAACGCAGAGGTAATGTTGGGTCAGTGGGAGTTCCAGTGCTTTGGCATGGGAGCTAAAAAGGCCTGCGACGATTTGATTATTGCAAGGTATTTGTTGTTCCGCGTGGCGGAAAAATACGGGGTAGAGATCGAATATCACCCCAAACCCATCAAAGGGGACTGGAACGGATCGGGTATGCATACCAACTTCTCCAACAAGTTGATGCGCGATACTGGAGGCAAGGAGATGATGACTAAAATCCTGGATACTTTTGGCAAATACCACAGCGAACACATCGCAGTATATGGTTCGGCCAACGAGGAGCGCTTGACAGGCTTGCATGAAACGCAGTCTATCGAAAAATTCAGCTACGGGGTGAGCGATAGAGGTTCTTCTATCCGTATCCCGGTTTCTACTGCTCAAAATGATTGGAAGGGTTACCTGGAAGACAGACGCCCAGCTTCCAATGCAGATCCCTATAAAGTTACCGCACGTATCATCCAAACGATGGACGAGGCGATGAGCTAAAACCAGGGGTTGATAAGATTGTAAATTTGGTTAGTCGAGATATTCCGGGCATGTACTGTCAAAGTACATGCTCTTTTTTTTTAACAGGTTTTTAAAAGTTCTTAACTTTCCGTTGGTTTTCTGCCATCGTTTGCGGATGTAACTTGGAAAAAAAACTAACCATGAAGCGTTTTCCTACAAATTATCTCTTTGCCAGTCTGATCCTGCTCGTTTTCTGGGGACTGAGTGCTTGCAGTTCTCCCCAACGCCTCCTCGATGAGGGAGACTACGATCTGGTGATCGAAAAGAGCCTTTCTCGCCTGAAAGGCAAAACCAATAGGGATGAAGATCAGGTAGCCGCTCTGGAAACGGCTTTTGAAAGGGCTACCAGTCGGGATATGGCTGCCGTGGAACAACTCAAGCAGTCATCCGACCCTGCACGCTGGCCCGATATGTTTCGCATCTATTCCCGCATTGCCAATCGCCAGGCCTTGGTAGAACCGCTGATTCCGCTCGTGGACAAGAATGGTTATGAGGCGCAATTTCAGTTTGTTCGCGTAGTGCCTTTGCTTGCTGAGGCCAGGGAGAAATCGGCTGCCTATTTTTATTCCCAGGGTCGCCAGCTACTTCAGGAGAGCCAATCCACAGGCAACCGGATGCGGGGCAGAGAGGCACATGCAGCGTTTTTGCGGATCCAGGAGTACGAAACCAATTACCTGGATACCCAAAGTTTGTTGGAAGCCGCGCTGGAAGCCGGTAAGGCCCACGTCCTGATTTCCCTGATCAACGACAGTCCGGTTATGTTGGATAAGTCCTTCGAAGATGCCTTGCTCAGCATTGGTACCCGTGATCTGGATTCTCGCTGGACGCGCTTCTACACGCGCGATTTTGGGGATTTTAATTTTGATTATCTGGTGGCCGTTAAGTTCCGCACCATTCAGGTAAGCCCCGGAGTGATTCAGGAGAAGTCCTACCAGGAAGTCCGTGAGATCGAAGAGGGTTTTGAGTACGTGCTGGATGCTCGCGGCAATGTCCGCAAGGACAGTCTGGGCAATGATATCAAGATTCCCAAAAAGGTGAAGATCGTAGCGGATGTGCTGGAAGTGTATCAGCGCAAAGCGTCAAAAATGGAGGGTTTTATCGAAATCCGGGATGCTTACACCAACAATACCTTAGAATCGGAACCCTTGTTTGCAGAGCATGTATTCGAACACTACGCAGCAACTTTCAAGGGCGATGAGCGGGCCTTGAGCGAGGAATCCAAACGCCGCATTGGCAACAGACCCGTGAATTTTCCGGATGATGCGACCATGGTATTGGTTTTGGCAGATCGTTTCAAACCTATTCTTACTCAAAAGATTCGAAGTTCTGGCTTGTTCAGGTAGGGCTGGTTGATGGCCTTATTTTTTTGCTTGGAATTCTTCTTTTTGTCAGTATATTGTCCTTCGATTTCCCTTTTTTGAATGATAAAGGTAATATTGACAATGAAAAACCAACTGATTGTCCCCCTGCTGTTTGCGGGCATCACCAGCTTTAGCAAAGTTGCTGCTCAGGCAGTTGCAGTCCCCGTTGACTATTCCATCCGACCCCGTGCTATTGCTGCAAAAGCTACCAATGAACCTGTGCTGGATGGCAATGTACTGAGCGATCCCGCTTGGCAAAGTGTTCAGCCCATCGGGGAAATGCGTCAGTCGCAACCTTTTGAGGGGGCTCCTCCTTCGGAGAAAACCGATATCCGGGTCATGTACAACCAGACGACCTTCTTCGTGGGGGTGGTTTGCTACGATGCCAAACCGGATAAATTGGTCATTTCCGATGCGCGACGCGATGCTCCCCTGGATGACACGGACAGCTTCTTATTTATCCTGGATACTTATAACGATAGCCAAAATGGTTTCGTTTTTGGAACGAATTCTCGCGGGGTGGAATACGATGCACAAATTGATAACGAGGGTCAGGGCAATCGCAACCCCAACCGCCAGCAGGGCGGAACCGTCGGGGGGGTAAACCTCAATTGGGATGCTTCCTGGACGGTTAAAACCGAGGTGGGAGAGTATGGCTGGAGCGCCGAGTTTGCCATCCCCCTGCGCACACTGAGGTTCCTTACCGGAAAAGACCAAAGCTGGGGTATCAATTTCCGCCGGAATATCCGTAAGACGAATGAAATTGCCTATTGGTCACCGTTGCCCATTCAGTTCGACCTTCACCGCTTGTCCATGGCCGGAAAAATTGACGGACTGGATCTGCAAAGTCCCGGTAACCTGAAATTGATTCCCTATGCCCTGGCACAAGGGGTAAAGGATTTTCGACAGGACGATGCCAAAACAGACCTGCGCGCCGATTTCGGAGCCGATGTAAAGTACAGCGTGACGCCAAGTTTGACCCTCGATCTGACCTACAATACGGATTTTGCCCAGGTAGAGGTGGACGATCAGCAGGTCAACCTGGATCGGTTTAATCTCTTTTTTCCCGAAAAACGACCTTTTTTTCTCGAAAATGCAGGCTTGTTTACCGTAGGTAGCCCGGGTGAGGTAGATCTGTTTTTTAGCCGCCGCATCGGTATCGGCGATGGGGGCAGGGTGGTTCCGATTATTGGGGGAGCACGTCTGTCCGGTAAGGTCAATAAAACGAACGTGGGCTTTTTGTCTATGTTTACCGAAGACGATCCGGAAGCCGGGATTATGGCCAATAATTACACCGTAGCCCGAGTAAACCACCAGTTCGCTTCGCGGTCTTCTGTCGGGGGGATGTTTATCAACCGATTGGGCATGGGCGATGGCGAAGAAAACAATTACAACCGATCCTATGCCCTCGATACGCGCTTGGGCATCGGCAAAAAAGCCCAGATTTCCGGGTACTATGCTGGAACTTCAACACCGGGCATCGAAGATGGCGAATACGCGTTTAACCTGCAAACCGAATACCTCTGGAATGGGCTGAATATCAGAGGCGCATACACAGAAGTAGCCGAAGGATTTAACCCCGAGGTGGGCTTTTTGCTGCGAAGCGCCTTTCGAAAACCCGAGTTTACGGTTCTCAAACAGATCCGACCAAATGGAAAAATGGGCGGCATTCTCGAACTCCGACCACACGTGAGCTACAGAAGCTATTGGAATTTTGATAATTTCCTCGAAACGAGCTTTTTGCACATTGATAACCACTGGGAGTGGAAAAGCGGTTTCGAGGTGCATACCGGGATCAACTTTACCGTGGAAGGGGTCGTGGAAGATTTTGAAATTGCCAAGGGAGTGGTTGTTCCCGCTGGCACCTATCGGCACCAAGAGGCACAGATCGTCTTTATGACCAACCAAAGCAAAAATATCTACTTCAATACCCGACACGTACTGGGCGGTTCTTTTGGCGGGAAACGCTACAACAACAGCGTTACGATGGGCTTGCGCTTTGGTAATAAGTTCAATTCTGAATACACCCTGAGCAGAAATGATGTGGATCTGCCCTGGGGCAAATTTAATACAAATATTTTCCGCACCCGCCTGTCCTATGCTTTTACCCCCCGGGTGTTTACCCAGGCTTTTATTCAGTACAACAGCGTGGCAGAGTTGTGGTCGGCCAATATCCGCTTCGGCTTGCTCCAACAGGCAAACACGGGACTTTTTGTGGTGTTCAACGAGATCAGAGGCAACGAAATGGTCAACAACCGCAGCCTGACGATCAAGTATTCCCGCATGTTCGATGTGTTGCGTTAAACTTTACCACAATAGTCGAATGGCCATTAGAAAAGTGATGGTGAGGATGAAATAGCGGAAGGTTTTCTCCGGAATGTACCGTATGAGGATGATGCCGGAGAAAACCCCAAGCGCTACCAAAGGGATGCTGTACAAGCTCATGGTGAGGGTCTCCGCACCTATAGTCTTCCAATACCAAAGGTGCACAGGGATTTTAAGGACGTTGGTGACAACGAAAAAACCGGCCTGGGTGCCGATAAAGCTGTTTTTGGGAACCCGCTGCGCCAACATATATACCGACAGAATGGCTCCTGCAGCGTTTCCGATCATACTGGTAAATCCACACAAAAACCCGAAAATGCCGACTACCACAGGGTGGTTCAGCAGACCGACATCTACCGGTTTGCGCTCCCATATAATCATCAGGACAAGACTGAAAAGGATGATGCCGGCAATGAGTTGCTGAAAAAGCTGATCGTCCAAATAATTGCCTAAAAACATCCCGCTGATCAGCCCGGCAAGGGTTCCCGGTAGGAGCGCCCGGATATAACCCCATTCCGTGTGCTTGTTGAAATAAGGCAGCGCCAGAAAGTCTGCTACCAAAAGGATGCCCAGAATGATGCCCGTAGAGGATTTTCCGCCAAATACCTCAGCCATGAGTGGTATGGCAATCATCCCCAGCCCCTTGACTCCCCCCTTTGCCATGCCGATAAAAAAGCCGGACAGCAAAAACAGCAGCCACTGATCCGTGTTCAAACCCATTTTTTTTGTTAAATGTAGGCCTTTTTCTTTTGCGCAAAGCGCTTTCTGATTTCAGAATAAAGTTTTATTTTCAATCTTTACTGCACAAGCTTAACGACACGTACTATGAGAAAAACATTCCTGCTTTTGCTGCTGGGAAGCAGCTTCCTGCTGCATGCGCAGCTGTCTTCAAATCCACAATCCGAACTCGATGCTCTTATCCAAAAGGGGTTGAAGGACTGGGAAGGTCTCGGACTCTCTGTTGTGGTGGTTAAAGATGGTCAGACCGTTTTCAACAAGGGCTACGGGCTTACGAAGGTTGGTACGGATGAACAGGTAGATGATCAAACCCTGATGGCGATGGGCTCGACTACCAAAGCAGTAACGGCACTGGCGCTGGGGATGTTGGTGGATGAGGGTAAGGTGCACTGGGACGACAAGGTACTTGACCACCTTCCGGGTTTTAAAGTGGCTGACCCTTGGATTACCCGCGAACTAACCATCCGAGATCTGCTGACCCACCGGGCGGGTATGGCAAATGCCGACTTTTTGTGGTCCACTGCCAATTGGTCCACCGCTGAAATCTTGGATCGCATGCGTTATGCAGAAACCGTGTATCCGTTTAGGAGTGGGTATATTTACCAAAACATTATGTATGCAGCAGCGGGTGAAGTGGTGGCTGCTGCCAGCGGAATGTCCTGGGCCGATTTTCTTACCCAAAGGATATTCAAACCCCTGGGCATGAACCGCACCTTCCCTTTTCACCGGGATGTGGCCGGTATGGCGAATGTGGTGGTGCCTCACGATAAGGTCAATGGGGTATTGTCCGAAATTCCCATGCTGAGCGCAGATGCGATCGGTGCGGCGGGTTCGGTGATGTCTTGCGCCTCAGATATGGCCATTTGGATGAAGTTCCTGCTCAACGGAGGGGAGCCCTTGCTCCAAACCGAGACCTTCAGGGAGCTGTTTACCCCTCAGATTGTGATCCCCCGAGAAAGTTTTTATCCGACTACGCAGTTGACGAAACCCAATTGGACTACCTATGGTTTGGGCTGGTTTCAACACGATTACAAGGGGAGAATACTGAATTACCACACGGGGAGCTTACCGGGTTTGATCGCCATCTGCGGATTGTTGCTTTCCGATGATTTTGGGGTGTATGTGTTTGGCAATACCGACCACATCGAACTGCGACATGCGATTCTCTACAAGGCTATTGATTTGTTTGTGACCGGGGGGGACAGGGATTGGCATGACGATATTTTTCGGCTGTACCAACCAAGTGCTGCCGCTGCCTTGCCTTCCAACACTTCCACACCTTTTAAATCTGTTCTTCCGCCAAGTTTGCCCTTGGAAAGCTATACCGGAATTTATACCCATCCCATGAGAGGGGAGGCAGTGGTTAGTCTGAGTGAGGGTAAACTCCAACTTTCGCTGAATGACCGGATTGAATTGAATTTACAACACCGCCACACGGATCTTTTTCAGGCTGCTCAAGGGGGACAGTTTTTTAGGTTCGAATGGAACCCGCAGGGAAAAGTTTCCGGCGTTTATACCGGCAACATCCATTGGATCCGCCAACCCGACAAATAATTATCGGGTATAATTGCTGATTTTGCGATGGACGGCGGTGTATTCGTCGTCCGTCGCGCCATCTCCATCCCAATCCACGGTTTGCTTGAAGGTCATCAGACCACCATCCAGGGTGACCTCGTACTCGTTGGTGTCTTTCTCGGTAACCAGGCGAAGTACATTGTCATTGACAAACCATTTTCCGCGAACCATATCGCCATCGGGCAGGGTAGAAGCATTGCGGAATAGCATCCGGTAGGTATTGTTCTCGGTTTCGTAATAGCTCAAGATAGGCAGAGAACCGATTTTGGTCTCCCACTCATTTTCACCAATCACAAATTCATAACTTTCTCCTTCTATGCTGTCGGCAGATTGAACGAGGACGTTGACGGAGACGGACTCCCAGGTGCCAATGAGCGCTTTGGCCAGGTCGGGTTGACCGGCGGTCGAGCTGGACTCAGAATTACAGGAATAGGCTACAAAAAGCAGCAGGGAAAAGATCAGGGAAGCGTATCGCATGGTGTTGTTTTTTCAAAAAAATAAAGACCGCCACAAGATACAGCAGTCTTTATTTTTTTGAAAAAAAAATCCTACAAAGAGCGCAGACTTCCTGAGCCGGAAATCCTGGTATTGATCCGAGGTCTTCCCGTGTATTGGACATCTCCCGATCCCGAGATGCGGACATCCAAATCTTCGCTGGCACTCACTTTGCAATCGCCCGATCCGGCAATGGCAATGGTAGCCTGTCTGCCCGTCAGGTCTGTAGCATTAATATCACCTGAACCAGAAATACTCAGGTCGAGTTTGTCCGCTTTTCCACGTAGTGCGATATCGCCCGAACCGGATATCCTTCCATTGATAGCGGTTGCTTCCAAATCGAGGGTGATGTTGCCCGAACCACTAATAGAAACGGATACGTCATTGGAGCAGGCAAGTGTGTTGGTACTTTTGATATCGCCCGACCCACTGATATGGGCCTTTCTGAGTTGAGGAAGGGTAATGTACAGCTCTAGTTTGTCGTAGCGGCGTACGTTTTTCTCAAACCCGATCCGCCATTCTCTGTCCGATACCCGTTTGGTCAGGTTGTCAATAATGTTTTGTTGTGCAACGACCCGCACCTCAAATTTGTCGCCCTGGGTCAAATAAACTTTTCCACTGGTGGTCAGGGAAATCGCATCAAAATCTTTAATATCCAAGGTACGCTCGACTACAGGGCCTTCGCCGTTGATTCCTGAACCAAACCAACTTTGTCCGATGGCCACCTGAAACAAGCAAAGCTGGATAAGAACAACTAATAATTTTTTCATAGGTAAAATTTTTACTTTTAAGGATTGGATGCTTAATTTGGACGCATCCCCCCATGGGGAAGTTGCATATTTTCAAATAAATTTTGTGAGGTACGTCAAAAAATGGCTCCTTTCGGGGCTGTGGTTATGCTTTTCCTGTCAGCCCGATTATCGGGATTTGGAGCCTTTCGGCGACAATGGGCTGAGGGTGGTAATCGAAATGCCAGCCGGCAGCATGGACTTGTTTGCCTTTGACGGACAATCTGGAGATATTTTGCCCATCCTGAAGGAGGGGCTCCAACAATCTATTGATGTCCTTCCCTTTCCTGCCAATTTCGGGTTTGTTCCGGGTACCTCCCTGGACGTTTCCGGCAACTCCGCAGGTACTCCTGTAAGGATTATGGTCATAGGACCGGATTTACCCACGGGTACCCTAACAGAAACCCGCCTGATTGGCTTGTTGAAGGTAAAGGAGGGAGGCAAAGAAAAGCAAATGTTATTGGCCACACCGCTTACCACGACCGATCCGGAACAGCCGCTGCAAGGGTTCCAGGACTTTTTGCTGTACCGGGATTCCCTCAAAAGGGCAGTGGAGGATTGGTTTGTTTTTTACCGCAACCTGCCAGACACCCAAATCATCGGCTGGGATGACGAAAAGGCAGCCCTGAAGGTCGTGCAACAAGCAATTTTGCGCGATTAATGGTTAGCGCTTTTTGGGAACCAGCCGCTTATTGCCTGTACCCTCCTGGATGTCCGCCGCTTCTCTCAGGTGAACAGCCGACCAGTTTACTTTTTCCAAATAGGACTCTGCCAGAAGCTGTTCTGTTGTGATGTCTTCCACAGGATGATGGAGCGCATTGGGTTGTCCTTGCTGTAAGGCCCAGAAACCGATAAGCAGGACACTGGCTGCAGCAGCGGTACGGGTCATCCACAATTTTCGGATCACCTTGCCTCTTTGTTGCACCAACTGTTGTTGTAGTTTCTCCCAGGCTTCCGGTCGGGGATTGGCACTCAGGTTTCGGGCTTGCTCCCTGAAAAAGTCCCAGTCGTTTGTTGTTTTCATGGTAACGCGTTTTTGGTTATTTGGCATGATAGTTTTCCGAATCAGGGTACTGCAGCTCCAACAACAACTCCTTCATCCGCTTTTTTGCCAGAATGAGTTGCGATTTGGAGGTGTTAATGCTGACGCCAAGCAGGTCTGCAATTTCTTTGTGTTTGTATCCTTCCACAACATAAAGGTTGAATATGGTACGGTAACCCGGAGGCAGCTGTTCGAGCAGGCGAAGTACATCGCCCGCCTCGAGGTGGGCCTCTGCAGAAATTTCCCCTGCCGGAACTTCCAGTTGGATCTCTATTGCTGAAAAGGGCAGGGATTGCCTGCGTAGGGTCATCAGACACTCATTCACAACAATGCGCTTCATCCAGCCTTCAAAACTTCCCATTTCATTAAACTGATGGATCTGGGTAAATATTTTGAAAAAAGCCGCAACGAGGGCATCCTCCGCATCTTCATATTGCGGAAGATAGCGCCGGCAAATCGCAAACAACACCGACGAATATCGGTCATACAGCGTCTGTTGCGCCTGCGGTGTTCCTCTCTTACAGCCTTCTACCAATATTTCCAGGTTCACAAAAGGGGTTTTATTTCTTAAAGATGCAGAAAAAAAATATTTTGGTGGATAAAGGAGCTTGCTATCTTTGAACTTCAAAATTATCCGGAATGCTGGTAAATAACGGAAAGTATGTGATGAATGAGGGCGTTGATCCACTTTTCCTGGCGGAAAAATACGGGACACCCCTGTATGTATATGATTTTGACAAGATCGCCGGGCAGTTCCATCGCCTTAAGGCGGCCTTTGATGTGCCCAACTTGCAATTGGATTATGCCTGTAAAGCGCTGACGAATATCAATTTGTTGCGGTTTGTGAAAAGTTTGGGAGGAGCCCTGGATACGGTGTCTATCGAGGAAGCCCAACTGGGCTTATCCGCAGGATTTGAGCCTCAGGAGATCATGTTTACCCCCAACGGGGTAGCCTGGGAAGAAATGGTAGCTGCTGTAGGAATGGGTTTGCGGATCAATATTGATAGTTTGCCCATGCTGGAGCGGTTTGGACGCACTTTTCCCGATGTCCCTGTGTGCATCCGCATCAACCCTCACATCATGGCAGGTGGGAATGTGAAGATTTCCGTGGGGCATATTGATTCCAAGTTCGGAATTTCTTACCAACAACTGCCTTCCATTAAAGCCATTGTCGAAAATACGGGTATGTGCATCAATGGCTTGCACATGCATACCGGCTCAGATATTGCTGACCCCGAGGCTTTTTTGCAGGGTGCAGATTTGCTGCTCCAATTGGCTATGGGTTTTCCGGATCTGGATTTTGTTGATCTCGGAGGGGGGTTCAAGGTGACCTATAAACCAGGTGATCAAGGACTGGATCTGGAAAGGCTGGGAGCTATGCTTTCTGCTCGTTTCCGGGATTTTTGTCAGGCCTACGGCAAAAACTTGACCCTGGTGTTCGAACCGGGCAAGTTTTTGGTGAGTGAGGCGGGTTATCTGTTGGCGACTACCAGCCTGATCAAAAAGACCCCTGCAGCGACCTTCGCTTTTTTGAATACCGGTCTGAACCACCTGATTCGCCCCATGTTTTACCACGCTTATCACCATATTGTCAACGTTTCTAATCCCCAGGGCGATCCCCATCTGTATCAGGTGGTGGGATACATTTGTGAAACAGATACCTTGGGTCATAACCGCGAAATTCCCGAAGTTCGGGAAGGCGATGTACTTTGCCTGCTCAATGCAGGTGCCTACGGTTTCATGATGGCCTCCAATTACAATTCCCGACCCCGACCTGCAGAGGTGATGCTGTTTGAAGGCAAAGATTACCTGATCAGGGAAAGGGAAACCATGGAGGATTTGCGCAGGCACCAGATTGACCAGCATTTGTTCGACTGATTTTAGCAAACTATCTTTACAAAAAAATACATCCGGCATGGCCTTGTCAACCCGCTATAATCCGCAGGAGACGGAAAAAAAATGGTATGATCACTGGTTAAAACACCAGTATTTTCACTCTGTACCCGATGAAAGAGAGCCTTTTACGATTGTGATCCCCCCGCCCAACGTGACCGGGGTACTCCACATGGGACACATGCTCAACAATACCATTCAGGATATCTTGATCCGAAAGGCGAGATTGGATGGCAAAAATGCTTGCTGGGTTCCGGGTACCGACCACGCTTCTATTGCAACAGAGGCCAAAGTGGTCAACCTCCTGCGCGAACAAGGGATCAAAAAGTCGGATATCGGTAGGGAGAAGTTCCTGGAGTATGCCTTCGAATGGAAAGAAAAGTACGGCGGAATTATCCTGGATCAGCTCAAACAGTTGGGGGCTTCCTGCGATTGGGACAGAACCCGCTTTACCATGGAGCCGAAGTTGTCTGCCGCCGTGCTGAAAGTTTTTGTGGATCTCTACCGGAAAGGAAAAGCTTACAGAGGTCTTCGCATGACCAATTGGGATCCGGAGGCAAAAACCGTGCTTTCCAACGAGGAAGTGATCTATAAGGAAGAGCAGTCCCGGTTGCATTTTGTGAAATACCAAATCGAGGGTTCGGATGAGGAGTGGATTACGATTGCTACAGTCCGCCCGGAAACGATTCTCGGTGATACGGCCATCGCGGTGCATCCCGAAGATGAACGCTACCTGCACCTGCAGGGCAAAAGGGCCATTGTTCCTTTGGTAAACCGAAGTATTCCCATTATTGCCGACCGCTATGTGGACAGGGAGTTCGGTACGGGTGCGCTCAAAATAACCCCCGCTCACGATCCCAATGACTATGAAATTGGCCTGAACCACAAATTGGAGGTGATTGATGTCCTCAATGAGGATGGCACGATGAGCGAAGCCGCCGGCTGGTTTGTTGGGGAAGATCGCTTCCGGGCGCGCAAGAGTATGGTGAAAGCGCTGGAGGGGCTGGGTCAATTGGTGAAAGTTGAGGATTACAAGAATAAAGTGGGGCGCTCCGAGCGAACCGATGCGATGGTGGAGCCACGGCTTACCTACCAGTGGTTTGTGGATATGAAAGGCTTCGCCAAAACAGCGCTGGAAGGGGTGAAGAGCGGTGAGGTGCAGTTCTATCCCGAGCATTTCTGGAATATGTATTACAACTGGCTGCGCGAGGAGAACGTTCGAGATTGGTGTATCTCACGCCAACTTTGGTGGGGTCAGCAGATTCCTGCCTGGTACCTGGGCGAACAGGTTTTTGTTGCAGAGACAGCCGAAGAGGCGCTCGAATTGGCTCGCCTGGAAACCGGTAACCCACAACTCGAAATCGGCGACCTGACCCGCGACGAGGATGTGTTCGACACCTGGTTTTCTTCCTGGTTGTGGCCAATTTCTGTGTTCGATGGCTTTGAAAACCCGGAAGAACTGAAATATTATTATCCCACTCAGGTGTTGGTCACCGGTTGGGATATCATGTTCCTTTGGGTGGCTCGTATGATTATTTCGGGATACGAGTGGTCCGAGTCCCTGCTGGGTGAAACCCTGGCCAGCCAAAAAGGACGACAACCTTTTGAAAAGGTCTATTTTACCGGAATGGTGCGCGACAATAAACGCCGAAAAATGAGCAAGTCCCTGGGCAATTCTCCGGATGCCCTGGAACTGATCCACACCTACGGCGCCGATGGGGTGCGCTTCGGCATTCTGTCCAGCGCAGCAGCCGGTAACGACATCATTTTTGATGCCCCATTTGATCCTGAGACCAAGCAGATTGTCAACGAGAGTAAACTGTGCGAACAAGGGCGGAATTTCTGCAATAAAATGTGGAATGCCTTGCGCCTGATCAAAGGCTGGGAACAGACCAACGTTGAACCGGATGCAAAAAAACAGACCATCAACCAATTGGCAGTGGCTTGGATGCGCCATCGGGTTAATCAGGAATTGCAAGCAATCCAACAACATTTTGACGATTACAGGCTCTCCGATGCCTTGATGTCCATCTACAAATTAATCTGGGACGATTTTTGCTCCTGGTACCTGGAAATGATCAAGCCAGATTATGAGGCGCCCATCCATGCTGAAGTGGTAACGGAAACCATCGAAATTTATGAGCAACTGATGCTGATCCTCCATCCCTTTATGCCGTTTATTACAGAAGAAATCTGGCACCAACTCAAGGATCGAAAGGAAGGGGAGGATTGTGTCATTGGAACTTACCCCAAAGCTCAGTCCTTTGACGAACAATTGGTTAGAAAAGTGGAGAAGGCTCGTTCCTTAGTGGCGGCTATTCGAGAAATTAGAAGTTCCAAAGGCTTGAAAGCGAGAGATTTACTCGATGTGTATATTCAGGACGACGATTCTGCCAAGGCTTTGTTCGATCTGGAGGGCGTGGCACCGATAGTTGAGAAAATGGGGGTTTTACATCCACTTCGGTGGACACCCACAGAGGTGGACGGCGCGCTTTCTTTTATTTCGGATACAGAAAAATACTACCTGGTACTAGAGCAACAGATAGATGTGGAGGAAGAGAAACAGCGCATCGAGAAGGAGTTGGATCATTTCAGGGGCTTTGTGCAAAGCGTACAAAAGAAACTCAGCAATGAGCGCTTTGTGGCTGGTGCACCCGCAGATGTGGTGGAGCGCGAACGGCAGAAACTGGCAGACGGGGAGGCAAAAATCAGAAACCTGGAGCAGGCACTGGCTCAACTACTGAAATAGTTTGAGATAAATTGTCCGGCATACCGCTTATTTTTTAATAAACGGTATGCCACTTTTCTGGCCATTTTCCAAATCCAGATCAAGGATATAGGTTCCTGCAGGCAATTGGTGCACAGGTATTTCGAGGATACCCCCGACGGGAGGCAAGCCGCCAATAGCTGCTTTTCCCGACAGATCCCTACCCTGTAGGTCGCGAATCCGATATTGGATGATGCGCAATGCCGGATCAAGTGGTGTTACATGTAAGTAGGAGCTGACAGGATTGGGATATAGCCTAACCTGTGCGTTTGGAATGAGCTGGTTGTTTACCCGGGTCTGTAGTCCTTCCGCTTGGATCTCCATCCTGGCTATCACCGTAATACCAGGCCCGAATCCCCCGGGAAACCAATTGTTGTTTTTGACGATAGTCGCATAGTCGTAAAAATACGGGAGCGTGCTGTAAGGTACCATCAAATGATTGGGATACTGTACACTCAATAAGTAGTCGCGATCTTTTTCCAGGGCAATTCCCTGCTCGCCACTTGAAATATCGAACAAGTCCACTTCCACAACTTCGAATGGCTGCTCCGAACCAAAGGTGTAAGCGCCAAAACCCTTTATTTCCAGGTTTTCATCCATGATGATTTTGTCTGCCCCCGGTAATACCTCGTACAGAAATACCGCTACAGCAGCACCTTCATAGCCGTTTGCTCCTTCCGGACTCATTACTGAAATATGAGCTCGAGAAGCCTCATAGCCCGCTTGCTGGATTTTGTACAAGTTTCCCGCCTGCCAGTTGTCACTCCCGGGCGCACTGGGCTGGGTCGCTCCGGTGATGTTGTTGTCGTCCTTGGCAAACAAATTGTCCGATACGTGAAAGGGCATGCTTACTGTGTTGTTGGCAGACATTTCGTCCATGTCCCCGCTTATGGCCTGATAAACTATGGTATAAGATCCACGGGTTTTTGGCGTAAAAGCGTTTTCAAACCCCATGAGCTGACTGCTGTCCGGTAACAGTTGAGGTAGATCGGCATAGGATCGGAAAACTTCTACGCCCTCAAACAATACACAAGCTTGTACCCGTATGTTTTTCTGGACAGCTGTGCCATTGTTGTTGACGGTTACAGCAAAATCCATAGGGTTGACTTGACTTATTGGAGTCGTGTGGTTTGGGGCACCCTTGGGATACTCCAAGGCAATATCGTTGCGCGGCCGCGGATTTTCTTCATACAAGCCCAGGTCGTCAATTTTCCAGGCATATTCATACCTTCCTTTCCACCTGAATTGCAAGTGCATTAATTGTTGCGGAGCATTCAAAGGAATCTGAATGATCTGCACAAGCACCGAGTCCAACAGGGTGTTTTGCGGCACGAAGTCCAAAACCGGGATATATAAAAAATCTGTTCCGTTGAAACTATACCCCAACTCAGCATTTACGATCCCTTTTTTGGAAAAAAAACCATACTGGGTCTCGAAACGCACGAAAAGACTTTTTTTATCCGAAATGTCAATAGGAGGGGAGGTAATGCTTTTTTGAAAGGGATGGTTGCCATTGGCATCCGAATTGAAAAGGATGTAGCCATTTGCCACAGAAGTAGCGGCAAAAACAGGCTGCTTGCCGAAAGTAGCTTCACGGGGATTGTCAGACCACTTCCATGTTTGGGGACCGGCATTGAGACCGCCATCTACCCAGTTGGTAGCAAAACTGTCCCTGTCGGAAAAAGCTTCGAACCAAAAAGGCGCATGTGCTTGTGCAGCCAAAATACCCGTACCAAACAATAGTGCTATTGTTTGAACGAGGGTTTTCATTGATTATGCGTGTTTGGTATGTAGAATTTTCCCCGTAACAATTACAAAGTTAGTTTTTTTATATTGAAAAATATAGCATTTATTGGGGTATAATTTTCAGGTATTAATTTTAACTTCCAGATATTTGAAGCATTCCTGTTGTAGCTGTGCTCGGTCAACAGGAACCACGCCTACTTTTTCGCAGACTTGGCCGCCCGCCAGATTAGACAAAGTGGCGATGGTGTCCAGGTCGGCTCCGAGTGCCATGGCCAGGGTGGCTACACTGATCACGGTATCGCCTGCTCCGCAAACATCGGCAATTTGCCGGGGTAGGGTGTCTATCAAGAGGTCTTGTTGTTGGTTGTTGATATACAGCCCTTTATCAGAAAGGGTGATGAGGGTAATTTGGTTTTCGAGTTTTTGAACGATGGCCTTTGCGGTTTGTCGGAGTGATTCGGGGGTAGGGGTAATGGAGCCGGGGAGTTGTTGTCGGATTTCTTTCAGGTTGGGCTTGAACAGGGTGACGTGTTTGTAGGCCCAAAAATTTTTATCCTTTGGATCCACTGCGGTGGGAATATCGCGTTTGATGGCTTCTAGTAAAATGGCGCGGATCACGGGATAAGAGAGTACCCCTTTGTTGTAGTCTTGAAAAAGAATGGCATGTATGTCTTGGGCATCGAGGGTTTGCCGAATTTGCCCAAGAAGGAGTAGTTGTTCAGCCTCGTCCAGGTCATGGGTGTCTTCTGCGTCTATGCGCAGCAGTTGCTGGTTTTGAGCCAAAACCCTGGACTTAACACTTGTTTTTCGGGTGCTGGAACGCAGGATGTTTTTGGTGGAAAGCTGGGAGGCTGGAAGGAGCTTGAGCAGGTTGTCTCCGGCCTCATCTTCACCAATGATGCTGCACAGGAGTACGTTTGCTCCCATCGCTTGAATATTGAGGGCTACATTGGCTGCTCCACCCAGACGGTCTTCCTGGGATTGCCATTCTACGACCGGTACGGGCGCCTCGGGAGAGATCCGACGAACCTGCCCCATAATATAGCGGTCAATCATGACATCTCCCACGACCAGGACGTTGAGTCGGGTAAAGGCGTCAAACAGGCTGTTGATATCCGAGGATCGTTGCATACGGGGTTCCAGTTGTGAAGCCATAAAGGTACAACAATATCGGGATAAATTCGGCTTGACAAGCCTACTCCAGCAGGGAAGCCAAGTGTTGCAGCGTTCTTTGGGTGGCGCCTTGCTGACTTGCGAAGTAACCATTCAATTTGACCTTGATCTCTTTACGGATGGGGTCTTCGCACAAGGTCTGCATGATCCGACTAAATGTTGCTAAGTTTTTAATGGGAAAAAGTGCCCCTATGGCTTTCAGGGCAATGGCTTCTTCAAATTTGTGGTAGCGTGGTCCTGTGATTACCGGAATCCCAAAGGCGGTTGGTTCGAGTATGCTGTGGATGCCTTTTCCAAATCCACCGCCAACGTATGCAATACTGCCAAATTGGTAGAGTTGGGCGAGTAATCCCACGTTGTCTATGATCAATATTTGGGTGTCCGGGTTCATGGTCGCCCTTTGACTATAGGTGGCTTGGCTCAGCTTGAGTTTTTGCTGCAGGCGTTGCACGTGATCGGCACCTGTTTCGTGGGGAGCAATAATGACTTTCCAGCCTGGGGGCAGTTCTTGGTTGATCCAGCGGCAAAAAATAGCTTCATCCGGCTCCCAGGAGCTTCCAAATACAATAATTTTGTGCCCGGCTGCAAATTTTTCGAGTTCCGGAAAAGGAAGGGGGTTAGCGGCTATGTCCAGAACTCGGTCAACCCTCGAATCGCCAGTAACATACACTTTTTTCAGGCCTATTTTCTGAAGGAGTACCTTGGAGCGTTCATCTTGAATAAGGATGGTATCGAAGGTAGAAAGCAGTCTTCTGAAAAATCCTCCCCAGGGTCGGAAAAAAATTTGATGTTCGCGAAACCTTGCCGAGATCAAAAAAACGGGTATGCCCCAATGTTCCAGTGCCATGAGGTGGTTGTACCAAAATTCGTATTTGATAAATATAGCCATCACAGGCTGCAGGTGCTGCACAAACAGGAAAGCGTTGTCCGGGGTGTCTAAAGGCATATAACATACAAATGCAGCCTCGGGATAGTTTTTCCGGACCTCATACCCCGATGGGGAAAAAAAGCTGAGTACGATCTGATAATCGGGATATTGGCGATGAATGGCACTTATCACAGGCCTGCCTTGTTCAAATTCTCCCAGCGAGGCTACATGTACCCAAATCCGTGGTTTTTCCGGCGGTAGCCGGTACATCGCTTCTTGTAATTGTTGTTCCCAGTTTGCTCTTCCCTGAATCCACAGCCTCGCCTTGGGGTTGAATCGGGCATAAGTTTTAATTCCCAGCCCGTACAGCCGAATTCCAAATTGATACAGTTTTTCGTTTAACATCCTTAATACCAATTTTGAGAAGTGGAACGATCCAAGACAATTAGTACCCAAGTCGCTTTAAGCCCGATCCAGGCAGAGGGCTGTCTGTCCAGATAGGCTTTTCTGAGGTCAAATTGGAAACTGCGCTGCCCCCTCGTGAAGGCAAGTGTACCTTCCAGTCCTATGGAAAAGTTGAGGTTGTTGTTGCTGCCCCTGTAGCGATAACCCGTCCAGGCGTACAATAAAGGACCGCCTTCGAGCCTGTCGTACCCCCGCTTGTAATCCCCGTGCACCTGTGGGACATAGGTTTGTGGATCATCTTGTATCCTGATTTTGTGACTGAGGTAACCCCCTCCCAAGCGCCCTTGAATGCCAGAGACTTCGTTTAATTGCCAATCCTTGCCCAAAACCAGCAGGGTTCTCCAGCCGCGCATGCGAAGCTGAATGTTGGCAACGGATTTGTCATTGCCGTAAAGGAAGCCCTGACTGGTTCGCAGACTTTCCAGTACATCTTCCTTTACCCGATCTCCAAATAATAATGCTCCCGACAGTCCAAGCTGCCATCCCGATCCTCCGGCAGGATACAGGAAGGTGCCCATTTCCGCTACGAAATTTGAGCCAAACCTATCCGTGAGTCGCCCAATCGGCGCTTGTACCCCATAAGAAAACTCAAGGGCAACTGAGCGCTGGGCAGTTGCGCTAAAAAGGGAAAATATTGTTGATATAAATATTAAAAACCTGGTAGCCAATTGGTTGTGGTTTGGTTTGACACAATTGTGCATTTACTTTCATGCTAATACACAATTTAATGCGCAAAGATGACAAATAAAAGGAATTACGCAGGGTTTTAATACTTGTACTTTGGTCACTTTTGTCCAACAAATTCTATCTTTGGGAACAAAATTATCAAAACCCACTCCAGTGAAAAAAGTTTTAATTACCGGTGCTGCCGGATTTTTAGGTTCTCACTTGTGCGATCGGTTTATTCGAGAAGGTTATCACGTTGTTGGGATGGACAACCTCCTGACCGGAAGCCTGACGAATATCGAGCACTTGTTCAAGCTAAAAGAATTTGAATACTATCACCACGATGTGACCAAGTTTGTCCACGTTCCCGGCGAACTGCATTATATCCTTCATTTTGCTTCTCCTGCAAGTCCGATGGACTACCTGAAGATGCCCATACAGACCTTAAAAGTGGGGGCTTTGGGTACCTACAACCTTTTGGGGCTGGCAAAGGAAAAAAATGCCCGTATTTTGGTGGCTTCTACTTCCGAAGTATATGGGGATCCCCTGATTCACCCACAGCCCGAGTCTTACTGGGGCAATGTGAATCCCGTGGGTCCCAGAGGGGTATATGATGAGGCCAAGCGCTTTTTAGAGGCGATTACCATGGCTTACCACAATTTTCACGGACTGGACACCCGAATTGTTCGGATTTTTAATACTTACGGGCCGCGTATGCGCGTGATGGATGGCCGGGTACTACCCGCGTTCTTTTCACAGGCTATTCGCGGCGAAGGACTTACGGTTTTTGGCGATGGTAGTCAGACGCGATCGTTCTGCTATGTGGATGATTTGGTTGAGGGTATTTATCGCTTGTTGCTAAGCGATTGCCACGAACCGGTCAATATTGGCAACCCCGATGAAATTACGATCCTTGAGTTTGCTTCAGAGGTACTCGAACTGGTAAAGAATCCCGCTGCTCACGTGGTGTTCAAGGATTTGCCCGTGGATGATCCGAAGGTGCGACAGCCTGATATTACCCGAGCAAAGGCGGTATTGGGATGGGAGCCACAGGTGCCGCGTTCCGAGGGCTTGCAAAAGACGCTTGATTATTTCAGACAGGTAGTAACCCTTGATTAATTTTTTGCTTATGTCTTCTTTCAAAAAGCATATCCTGGTGACCGGTGGAGCCGGTTTTATCGGCTCTCACTTGGTGCGCAGATTGGTTAACCGCTATCCCGATTACCGCATCGTGAACTTGGATGCCCTGACTTATGCAGGCAACTTGGCTAATTTGTCCGATGTGGCTACAGCGTCTAATTACATTTTCTGTAAGGCAGATATTCGGGATAGTACAGCGTTGGACCGGGTGTTTGCCGATTACGGAATCACCCACGTTATCCATCTCGCAGCCGAGTCACACGTGGATCGTTCGATATCGAATCCACTGGCTTTTGTCGAGACCAACGTGGTCGGAACGGCAAACCTGCTGAATGCAGCCCTTCGTTTTTGGGACAGTGATTTTGCCGACAGGCGCTTTTATCACGTTTCCACCGACGAGGTGTATGGAAGTTTGGGCGAAGAGGGCTTTTTTACAGAGGAGACCCCTTATGATCCGCGTTCGCCTTACAGCGCTTCGAAGGCGGCTTCCGATCACCTGGTAAGGGCTTATTTTCATACCTACGGGCTTCCGATCCTGATCTCCAATTGTTCGAACAATTACGGCCCCTTTCAGTTTCCCGAAAAACTGATTCCCCTCATGATCCGCAACATCCGCCTGGAAAAACCTCTGCCCGTGTATGGCGATGGTTTGTACACGCGCGATTGGCTCTGGGTGGAAGATCACGCGGCTGCCATGGATCTGATTTTGCACGAGAGTGCACCCGGGAAAACCTACAACATAGGTGGTAATAACGAGTGGAAAAACATAGACCTGGTGCGCTTGCTTTGTCGGATCATGGATGAGGCACTGGATCGCCAGGCGGGCAGCTCTGAACAACTCATTACTTTCGTGAAGGATCGTCCCGGTCACGACAAGCGCTATGCCATTGATGCAACGCGGATACAATCCGAATTGGGGTGGGAGCCCACTGTTTTTATGGAGGAAGGCTTGCGCAAAACGGTTCAGTGGTACTTGGATCACCAACAATGGCTGGATGATGTTACTTCAGGAGCCTATCAGTCTTATTACGAAGATCAGTACGCCAATCGCTAAAAGGCAGTTATCAGGAGCAAAATCGTCGGTTGTATGACCAACATGCCGTCGAGCAACCCGGTGTAGTACCAGGGGTGTCTGTCTGAATGACTTCCTGCCACCAGTATGGCCGTAAGAATCGAGCAGACGCCCTGACCCAGCCATAATTCGAAGGTGTAGAGCCCAATACCCAGATGAAAGGTCGTTAGTCCTTGCGAAAGCAAAAGGGCGAAAAAAGCCAGCTGCTTGGTTTTGAAGATGCCCAAGTAGATCGGAAAGGTCAGCACACCTTCTTCCCGATCTGATTGCATATCCCGGATATCGAAGGGTAGGGTAAGGGCAAAAATAAACAGTGCCCTTTCTGCTGCAAAGCTCCACCAGCTCGTTACAAGCGGTACATCCGCTTCCCATGCGGGAAAAAAAACACTCAAATACGTCCAAACACCTGCAATCAGGAAAATTTTGATCAATGGAAAATCCCGCAGTCGCTTTTTTCCGGGGAGGATGGGATGGCTGTAGGCCAGTGCAAGCAGTCCTGTCAGCGCCATGGCAGGAATCAGTCTAACCGGCAACAATAATGCGAGCCCCAGCGCGAAGATGCCAGCCGCGATCGGGATTTTTTCCGACAGGAGTACCCTTCCACGCTTTCTGGCTATAGCATGAAGTCCATAGACAGAAAGCGTTCCGGCAAACAAAAAAGCCAGCAGAAAAGGATTCAAGGGAAGCCCGAAAATTCGGTAACTGGCGGCTGCCAGCAGCGGAGTTGCACCCGCTATCCAAACCTTTCCGTCAATCAACCCCGATAGCACCCGCTTCACAGAAAAGAACAGCACACCCTAAAAATATTTGAGCGGGTGTCCGTTTTCAATTTTTTGAAGTGTTTCGTAGATCAAAAGGATCAGGTTTTCGACATCTTCCTTGTGCGCCATCTCAACCGTGGTGTGCATGTACCGCAAAGGAAGGGAAATCAGCGCAGATGCAACGCCCTTGCCGGAATAAGCAAAGGCATCGGTATCTGTACCGGTTCTTCTCGAAGACGCTTCCCGCTGAAAAGGAATCCCCTTTTCCTGAGCCGTTTGGAGGATCAATTCGCGGATGTGGTTGTGCACGGCTGGTGCATACGTGACACTTGGCCCTTTGCCGCACTGCACTTCTCCAAATTTCTTCTGGTTCACCATTGGCGTGAGGGTGTCGTGCGTCACGTCGGTGACAATGGCAATATCCGGTTCGATGGTACGGGTAATCATTTCAGCACCTCGGAGACCCACTTCTTCCTGCACAGAATTAACCACATACAAACTATAGGGAAGCTCAATGTTGTTTTCCCGAATCAAACGAGCCACTTCAGCAATGCAAAAGCCGCCCATGCGATTATCCAGGGCACGACCTGTGTAATATTTGTTGTTGAGCACAATAAGCTCGTCCTCGTAGGTAATCACACAACCAACATGAATGCCCATCTGGGCAACCTCCTCCTTGTTGGCCGCTCCCACGTCAATAAAGATGTTATCAGTCTGAGGACTAAGTTTTTGATCATCAGCACCGCGCATGTGAATGGCGGGCCAGCCAAAGACGCCCTTTACCAAACCCTTTGCGGTGTGAATATTTACCCGTTTGGAAGGAGCGATTACATGGTCAGAACCTCCGTTGCGGATTACGTGTATGAAACCATCATTGGTGATGTAGTTGACAAACCAGGAAATTTCATCGGCATGGGCCTCAATCACTACCTTGAAATTTTTACCCGGATTGATGATGGCGTATGCCGTTCCGTAAGTATCTAAATGCCATTCATCTACAAAGGGTTGGATGTAATCAATCCACAGTTTTTGGCCGGCTGCTTCGAAACCGGTCGGCGAGGCATTATTTAAGTAGCGGGTAAGGAATTCCTCTGATTGTTTTGTGATCATCGCTGGTTGAATTGTATGTATCTCTTGCAGCGTGCAAAGATAAAAAAACTATTTTCATTTTCAAGACAATCAAGGCTTCCAGCTATCGGGAGCCATGCGCCACTGATCCAGCAGGGCAAGCGCTTCCGCTTCTATATATCCCTGCTCCTGTGCTACTTCCAGCAGGGTGGGATAATCGGTTAGGGTATAAAGCGGGCAGGAAGCCTGTTCGAAGGCCTGGGTGGCTTGGGGGAAAGCATAGGTGAAGATGGCAATCACGCCGACTACCTGAACCCCTGCCTGATGCAGCGCATCTACTGCCTGAAGGCTGCTCATTCCGGTAGAGATCAGGTCTTCTACCACAAGTGCCTTGGATCCTTCCGGGATATATCCTTCGATCTGATTTTGTCTGCCGTGTTCCTTTGCTTTTGCCCGAACATACACAAAAGGTTTTTCCTGGCGATCGGCAAGCAGCATACCATGTGGAATACCTGCGGTCGCGACGCCGGCGATATAGTCATACTGTCCGAATTGACTGCTTAGCTCGAGCATACCATTTACAATCAGATTTCTTACCTTTGGATACGATAGTAAAACCCTGTTGTCGCAATAAATAGGCGAAAGCCATCCCGAAGCCCATTGGAAAGGGTGTTCGGGGCGCAATTTCACAGCGCTGGTTTCAAGCAATTTGGCTGCTATTTCCTTTGAATAATTCATCATTTGAATTTAATTTCCTCAAATGTACTACAAAATCTATATCCGAGAAAGTTGTGTGGTGCTGACTAATGAAGCGGCATCGGTTCTCAATTTAGCCCAGGAGCCGGAGTTTGTCGCGCCGTTTCCCCGAAAGAAAAAATTCATCCTGAACTATGTAGATGCCTTGGAAAAGTCGGCTGAAGCCCGGACATTCGTTTTTATAGCCGATGATATCGAAAAGGCATGGCAGGCTTTCAAGGAATGCTTTGAGTGGATTGAAGCGGCAGGAGGGCTCGTTTTCAACGAAAAAAAGGAAATTTTGGCAATTTTCCGGAAAGGGTATTGGGATTTGCCCAAGGGCAAAATTGATCCCGGAGAGGATGCCGAGACGGCTGCTACTCGAGAAGTGGGTGAGGAGACCGGAGCAGTGGATTTAAGGCTTGGCCCCAAAATCGGAGCTACCTGGCATGTTTACCGCATGGGCAAGGCTGTCCGGGTGCTCAAACAAACCCATTGGTTTGCTTTTGAGACGCATAGTCAACTGCTTGTACCCCAGGCAGATGAGGATATCGAACAGGCCTGCTGGATGGATTTCGGAGCGTTTGTTCGGGTGGAACCGACTTATGCCAGTATCCGGGAAATAAGCCAGCAATATCTGTCTGTTTAAACCCCTAAGGCTATTGCTTCCGATACGCTTCGAAAGCATTTCGCACAGCATCAAAAATGCGGGAGGTTTCGTAATCTTCCGAAGAGAAGACGATTAACTTCCCGGCTTTGAGTTCCACAAATAAAAGCTGAGATTGCTTTTTTACGAGATTGGGATTGATCATGGAAGTTTGCCTGTCGTCCTGCATATATACTTGCTGGATTTGGTCATAGCCGTAGCGCTTAGATCCATGTTCCATGTAATCGGCATAAATGCTCACTTTGCCTGTGCGCAACACAGCCCAGCCACTAAACAGGGTCATCCCCGAGAAGGTGATGCCTGCCAAAAACAGGAGCAGTGCCAACAACATCCGTCGCTGATACTGGCTTCTGTCCGACTTCTGTGCCAGTACCGCAGCAAAGCCGATCCACAGCAGTAAGGAGAGCACCAGGCCGGTGTACAACCAAAATGAGTTACTGGAATAGACAGGTTCAAAAACAGCAATGGGATCCATCCTACTTTTTCTTTGCAAATTACAAAATATCCCTTAGCTTACTGTATAAACCGCTTCGCCCATGAAATCACTAATCAGCCTATTGGCTCTGCTCGCTACCCTTTACGTGAATTATTTAGCCAATGCTTTACCCCTTAATGGGCTCACCACAGGAGACATATCCGGTATGTACGACAATGCTTTCGTGCCGGCAGGGCTGACTTTTGCCATTTGGGGACTGATTTATCTTCTTTTGATTGGACATGTGGTGCTGCAGTTGTGGTATTCCCTGTCGGGAAAAAAAGGAGCTGTCCAGGAAATAATAGATCAAATCCAGCCGTGGTTTTGGGTGAGTTGCCTCATGAACAGCCTTTGGATTTTTACTTTTCACTATCAGCAGTGGTTGCTGAGCATCCTTGTGATGGTAGTGTTGTTGTTTTCCCTGCTGCAGATCTATACCAAGGCAGCACCGGCAAGGCTGCTCCGCCCATCCTCCACAGGTTTTTTGATCTGGGCACCCTTCAGCGTATATTTCGCTTGGATCAACGTCGCTACGCTGGCAAACGCCACCTTGGTGTTGGTTGCCTACGAGGTTCGTTTGCCCTTTCCGGAGATCTGGTCTGTCGTACTCATGACCATTGCCGGTCTGCTCGCTTTTTTCTTCCTTCGGAAAAAAAGGGATATCCTTTTTGCAGCAGTCATCGTGTGGGCATTGTGGGGTATTCATTTGGGTCAGGCAGACTTGCCCCTGGTACACAACTGGGCACTTGGCGAACTCCTCGTCCTGTCGGTTGCCTTAGTTTGGCAAACCGTAAAAATCCTGGCAGATACCCCAAAGACCAAACCTCTATAAGCTCTCCTGACGCAATAATCGCCCTAAACATCTCTTGACAACAATTACCCCGGATGAAGTTGAGGTTACCTTTTTGAGGGTCGGGGTATTAATAAGGGTAATCAGGTGCAAGCCACCTTAAGGTGCCTTGCACCTGATATTTACAAAATTGATAATCAATAAATTGGTTAATTTTTTTTGGCTGTTTCCCCTATTATCTCAGGCCAAAAAAGAAGTGGAATGAAGGTGGAGTTTGCGGATTTCGAGCACTTGGGTCGGCTGTTTTTGGAGAATAGTCCTTAAATTTGAAGAAAAAAGAAAGCCTATATGAAAGCTAAAGTATTTCAGCTGTTGTGTTTTGTGATCGTATTTAGTGGCTGTCAATCGGGATCTAATCCTACCGGAGCCGCTGCAGAGCTGTCGGGTTTTCAAACTGAAAAAGTCTCTGGCACCGATTTGGAACGCGTATTTCTCGCCGACAGCCAGGGTACTGTACTCGAAGAAGGATTTACCCGGAACGGGATGAAGGAGGGAACCTGGGTTACCTACTTTCCCGAAAACGGCTTCCCGAAAACGGTGGCATCCTTTGCAGGGGGGATGTACAATGGCCCCTATATCGGGTTTAACGACAGGGGCAATGTAGATCTGCGCGCGTATTATAAGAACAACCTGCTGCATGGATTTTGGTCGTCCTACAAATTTGCCAGGCCCACGGAAACCCGTGAATACGACAGCGGTAAATTGCATGGAGTACTCAGGAAGTTTAACGACAGAACCGGTAAACTTCTGGAAGAAATTCATTACAAAAACGACAAATACGACGGCCCCTACCGCTTCTATAACGATGCGGGTCAGGTTACCGTTGAATACCTCTATCAGGAGGGCGAAAAGATTTCCGGTGGAGAAATTTTAACGACTGGGGAGCAGTAAAAACTTAGCTATAGCTTTTTTCTGACCGCCACCCGTGGGGCTGCATGATGCTGAAGGTGTTTTTTTGGAACAACATTCATCTTAAGGGATTTTTCAGCCTCCTTTTTTAACCGGTTTTTTTTCAGGTCTTCCATGGATTTTTCCGGCTCATTGCCAATCCAGTGATACAACCCCATCAGATCGTTGAAACTACCCATACGTTTTGTTTTTTGGGCCTTCAATCTGAAAATCAAATAAAAAATACATCCGATTTGATGCCAAGAGAGAAAAGCGCTGTTTAAACTCTATATAAAGATCGCCTTAAGTCCGATCAATATCAACGCCTGCCGACTAAATGAGGTCTGATTTTGAGAATATAGACAGGGCTAGCGGTATTTCTCCATAAAAGCTTTGGGGGTCAGGCCGGTAATTTCCTTGAATACCTTATAAAACGTGGATTTATTTTTGAATCCACAATAGAGAGAAATACCGTAAAGGGTGAGATTTTTGAATTGAGGGTCGTTAATTTTGGCTTTTACCGCTTCTATGCGGTACGTGTTGACGAATTGCTGGAAATTGTTACCGGTAAACTGGTTGACGACTTGTGACAAGTACTTGGTGTTGGTCATCAGACGGTCGGCAGTCTGCTTGAGCGAAAGATCGGGATCGAGGTAAATTTTCTCCCGTTCTAGCAACTGAACGAGCGCCTCGTAAATCCGGGTACCTTCAAATTTACTCAGCCCACTGTTTTTGTATTTCAAACTCAGGTCCAACAATGGAATTGGCGCATCTTCCGGTACCTCATCGCCATCTACCTCGAACGCAATAAAATTGGTAAGTTGCTTTTGCTGGTCAAACACGGGATAAATGACCAGTCTGCAGGGGTAAATTTCCCCATTCTTGCGGTAGTTGTTGATTTGTTCCCGAACGGGCACGTGCTCGTCCAGTGCTTTTCGCATTCGCTGGATCACTTCAAACTCGCTTTCCGGTCCTTGAAGTAACTTTCCGGGAATGTTTCCAATCGCTTCCCGGGGGGTATATCCCGTGATAAAGGTAAATCCGTCGTTTACCCAAAGAATTTGCTTTTTCGAATCGGTCAGAATAACGGCAATGTTAACAGACATACAGGTTTTGTTTAATCATACCGCTTGTTTTGATGCTGAGACTTAAACAAGTCTATGACTTGATTATCAATACGGTAAGTTAATACAAACTTATTACTTATCTCATTTTTGGAGCGTTAAAAATTGTGTTTTTCAAATTGGAGTGTGGTAACTGCGGGAAGTAAAGAGAGAGTTTTTGTATATTTGAAAATTAAGTGTAGCGATGAATTTCAGGGTGGAAGCAGATAACAACAACTCTTTTTCGAGGGATTTCCCTCCGATGTATTACGAGCAGTATCCTGCTCGTGGTGGTTGCGTGGATGTTTCCGCGCTAAGGGGCAAACCAGAGTTTTCTTATGCCGGGGTATTGTTGCAGTGGTTGCAGCGAGGGAGCGAGACTTGGTTGCCTTGTAGTGGGAGTTCTCCCGATCTCTCAGCCATGGAGGCTTTGTACTATGAACAGCAGAGCATGCTTTTCCGGGAAGGAAGAAGCACTCTGGCTTTGGGGTTTCCCATCCTACGCATAGTGGAGAGCCCTGACCAGGTACTTAGCGTACCGGTGTTTCTCTGGGAGGTGAAACTAAACCGGCATCCCGAATTTTTTTCAGAATGGGTTATACTGTCCAAGGGCAGGAAGCGTGCCCGTTTAAACCCATTTATTGCTGCATGGCTGCGTTCCTTTGAGGGAGCAGATATTGGAAGATTGGCTGCTTTTCTGCAAAACGGCGAGGCTGCAAATTTGTGGCTTCCTGCGCTATATGAGCTGCTATCTACTTGGATCCCAGGGCTGGTAGTTCCTGTTGAACTGGAGCGTCTGGTGTCCCATCCCTTTCGCTTTACTTCAGACGCAGGCCAAGCAGCAAACCAGTTGTTATCGGCGGGCGTGTTGGGTTTTTTTCCCGCTTTTTTTGCGGAGGAAAAATCCTTACCCCCTTCTGTTGCTGTTGATAATGGGATTCCCCGCTTTACGCATACACACCGAGTGTTCCCCCTGCCGGCAGACCCCTCTCAGCAGGCTGTGCTGGACTTCGTTGGCGAGGGAACAGGACAGTTGGAGGTGTCGGGGGCAGTGGGGACAGGGAAAACACATACCTTGGTGCAGTTGTTGTGGCACGCCTTATCCATGGGAAAAAAGGTGTTGGTGCTTTCTCCAAGCGTGAGCGGACTTCGGGAAATTCAGCAGTATTTGAGCGACGAGCGGCTTGCAGATTTATATGCTGTCCTGACAGACTTGGGCGTGGATGGCGATTACTTTTTGTCCTTGTTGACAAAAAGAGGCAATGATTCTTTTGATACCTCGCGTATGGAGTCTGAGGCGGATTGGAAAAGGGCCTCGGATGGGTTTCATCGCCTGTTGGACAAATTGGACAGACAGTATGCAGCGGTGCGTACTAAGGTTTTTGGCGAACTTTCCTGGCCTGAATTGCTGGGTTTGTTTCTTCAAAGCAGCCAAATTGCAGGCAAAGATCGGATGGACGCGGAGTTGACGATTCCGGGTTTTGTGTTTGATGACAAACAGTACCACGATTTGCGGCGGGTGGTGCTGACAGGCGAGGTATTGTATTCCGGGATGAACGTCCAGGTGCGCCATCTGGCTCATCTTTCGCCTGACATTTTTTTGACGAAACACAAATCGGATGCCCGTGCGTGGGTAGCACATGGGCTGGAGAAATACAAGGGGAGAGCGATAGAGCTTCGCCGTGCTTTAGGCGATTTTTCACGGGATTATACGGATGCTTTATTGGGTGATTTCCAGGATGGGTATATCCGGATCAAAGACCAGCTCGAATTGGTGGCGTTTGTTTTCCGGAGCGCCGAACAGGAATTTGGGACTTCCTGGGAGAATGCTGTCAATGATGGGCTGTTCTGGAAGCGTTTTTTGGGCAAGCGCTATGCTGCTATGCAGGAATCGAAGGCAAGCGTAATCCGCGAGTGGGGCAAGTTGGTTGAGTTGGTGGGGGAAAGTTCTCTGGCGCATCACGGCCTTCCCCGAGCAAAGTTATCCCGGGATATCCCTGAGATCAAACAGCTTTCCAAATCTTTTGCAAGGTCACTTCGGGAATGGGGTGAGACCATACCCCGGCTGGCGCAAGACGCTGCAGCCCGATTAGGTGCCAAAACGATTCGTGAGGAGCTTCACTTGCTGGATCCCTGGGAAAATTTGGAACGGGAACTCTCAGATTTAGTGGAAGCCATGAATGGTTCGGGTTTGTTTGCGCGGGTGTTTGAAGATGTGATGTTGTCTCTTTCCCGAAAAGGAGCTTTTTTGGACGAAATCATCGGGTTTATAGAAGGCATTGTCTCTGAAATGTCTGATTTTGAGGCTTTTTTCGATTGGCATCGCTTTTGGTTGGGTTTGCCTGAAGACCATCAGGTGGTGTTGAAGGGCTTGATTCGACTGCGTTCGTCCAATTGGGAGGAGTCGTTTAAGAGCTGGTTCTTTTACCAGGCGCTGCTGGCTTCCGGTGCCGCTGATTTTCCGCGGCAACCTTCCGATTTTTCCAGCTTGGCAGGGCACCTGGAAAATCTTCGACAACAATATCCGGTTCAAATAGCGCGGGTGTGGAGGGATATCCGTGCAGATAGGGTTAAACGCACTAAAAGGAGGTTTTTGTCGTCCCGGGATAAGGGGGCATTTGCTGCCGGGACTTCGATGGATGGAAGTTGGTTTGATACTCATTTCGAGGCGATTACTGCCTTGGCTCCGGTATTGTTATTCGGATCCGCAGCAGCGGAAAAATTGTTACCCGGTCTAAAACAATCCTTTGATCTGGTGTTGGTGGACGATGCGGAAGCCGTTGCTTCAGGGCTACTTCCCCTGCTAAAAACCGTCGGAAAACAAGGGGTGTTTTTTTATGGAACAACTCCTTTGGCTGCGTTACCGGGAGCGGGGGAGTCTATGCGGCTTGCTATTTGTCACCGATGGCCTCCAGGTTGCATGGATCTGTTGGTGGATACCCAAACCCAGATTTCAACAGAGGGGGTTCGTGGCTTCGAAGTTCAGTTTGTGCAGGTGGACGGCCGCTTTGATGCTTTGGCGGGAGCCAATGAGACTGAGGCTATGCAGGTCGTACAGCTGCTGAATGGCTTTGAAGAAACGCCTCAGCGCACGATGCCCCGGGTAATTATTGCTGCTTTGACAAAAGCCCAGCGAAATTTGATTGCGGCTGCTATAGACAGAATTAAATACAGCAACCTGCCGGGTGTGGAGCGGATCAGGCAATTGGAGCGAAATGGGTTGTTAGTTTGTGCTGCCAGCGATTTGAGAGGGGTGCAGGCAGATGTATTGGTGATCAGCGCAACGGTTGGACCGATTAACATCAAAGGGGAGCTGCCGGATGATTTATCTGGCTGGAGTGTGAGTTTGCTGGAGGATATACAGCTTTTGGCTAGTCGAACAGGCCAGAAAGTCTTTGTCCTGAATTCTATTCCTGAAACCTTACTCTATCCAGAAAACTTGTCGCTAAGCTTTTCTTATGGCCTTAGTGGGGCTTACTTGTTACATTATTTGGCTTATTTAAGGGTCTTGGGTGGGCATGGAGCCGATGCACAGGGTGAGGTGATTGCTTCCCTAAGGAAATATTTGGGATATCCCGAAATGGGAGGTAGGGTTGAAGGCGCCTATGCGAAGAGACTGTATGATCGGATCGCGTCGGGCTTGAGTTTGTGGATCCCTCGGGAGCGCATTATACGCAACTTCCGGGAGGCACAGTTCGATTTTGCGCTGGTCATCCACGGGGCAGATCCGAGTAGTCCGAAAGTGGTGATCCACTTGGATGGGTACTGGTCGGAGGCAGCTCAAACGAATATGGAATGGGAGTTGCAAAGAACCGTGAGCGTCAGTAGTTATGGCTACCGGATAGTTAGTACTTTTTCGATTTATTGGTTGCTTGACCCCGATGGCGCATGTCGGCGACTGGCAGCTGCCATCGGGGAAAGCTAATTAGACCGGATTTGCAGTTTATAATGCTTCCAACAGGATAGCGAGATAAGTCTTTATTCCATCTACATAATTGCCCAATCGGATGTTTTCATTGGGACTGTGCTGGTTGTTGTCTCGATTCACAATTGGCACTGTTACGGCAGGTATGCCAAGGGTCTGTACAAATGGTGAAATCGGAATGGAGCCCCCCGAGCTTCTTATTTTGATCGGCGTTTTGCCGAAGGCGCCCACTATGGCACGATCCAGCCAGAGGCCCACTTCCGAGTCAAAGTCTGTTCTGAAAGCCAGGTAAGAGATACTGGATTCCATGCGGAGGATTTTTGAATATTGTTGGCGTTCGGCATCCGTAGGCGCTTGGTCGGTGATGTGATAGCCTTGTGAGGTGATATAGTCGCGCACCAATTGGATCAATCGCTTGGGATCTGATTCGGGCACGAGTCGGATGTCAATTTCTGCGGTGGCTTCTGCCGGCACGACCGTTCTGACTTGCTTGCCTGTCCAGGCCGAGGAGAGTCCGCGGATATTCAAAGAGGGATATTGGAGCGCCTCCTGGTAGTTGTTGCCCACCTGGTCTGGTGCCGCAATACCCAGATTTTCCTGAATAAATTTTTCATCATCCGGTACCTGAGCCAGAATACTGCGGGTGGCATCGTCCAGGGCGATGCCCTCATAAAATCCGGGTATGGTAACCCGACCTTCTTCGTCTTTCATACCAGAAAGGAGTTGGGCTAAGCGCAGCGCAGGGTTGGGGGCGTAATTGCCGTAATGGCCACTGTGTTGGGCTACTTTGGGGCCGAACACCTGAAGGGTAATGGTGGCAATCCCCCTTGCTCCGAAGGTCAGGGTAGGCTGGTTGGTAATATGTCGGGGTCCATCACAGATGATGAGCATATCTGCAGACAAAAGTGCTTTATGGCGTGCCACTGCGGGAGGGAGATTGGGAGAACCCAGCTCTTCTTCGAAATCCATAATTACTTTCAAGTTGTAATTGGGACTTTTTTCCAGAAAAGTGGTGATGTCAAAGGCTTGCAAAAAAGCCATAGCCGGACCTTTTGCATCGGAAGTTGAGCGGGCGAAGATGCGCCATTCGGGTTGGTAGTCCGACTCCAATCTGGCCCAGGGAATGATTTGCCAGTTACCTGTTGCATCTTTTTCTTTGAGTACCGGCACAAAGGGGTTTTCCTGGAACCAGGCGCTGGGATCAACAGGTTGTCCGTCTATCTGCAAATATACCAAAACGGTCTTTTCAGCGCCGGGCTGGGGCAATTCTGCCAATAGTAAGGGCAGTTCCGGGGTAGGGAGGCGTTGCACTTTGAATCCCCTTTGGGAAAAAGCCTGTTCGCACCACTGGATGTTTTTCTCCATATCTTCGGGAAAATGCGCATCGTTGGGTAAGGCCAGGAAATCGTAGAAAGCGTTCCAGGAGTTTTTTGCGAAAGCTAAAGACAAGTCATCGAGGGAGCTTTCCCGGGTAATATTTTGGGCGGAAAGCCCGGTGCAAACCAGGCAAAACATGCCTGCAAACAGCGATAATCGAATCATGAGCAGTTGGTTTTTTCAAAAAATAGGTAAAAGATAATACTTTTTGTCAGGGCAAAAAAGCGTCGAGCATCCACTCGGCCAGGAGTTGTCGGTTGCGTGGTTCTACAATGCGCACCTGATCGGAAGGGTTTCTGATATTGGCCAGTTCGACATATACTGCGGGTATGCTTACCTCGCGGAGCATGTGCAGATCCCTTGCTTTTACCGTGCCGTCATACACCCTGCCTGGCTGGTATCTGCTGTATTTTTGGTTGATGGCTTTGAGGATATTCGTAGCGATGGATTTACTGCTTGATGAGCTGGGGTGGTGGTAAAAAAACACATCCGTTTTCTGACTTCTGGTGCGGGAGTCCACGTGAATAATAATGGCGGTTTGATCTTTTTGTCCTTTGGCAAGATGGGAACTGGCCAGGTCGTTGATGGCATCAGACCTTTGGGTCAATCGTTCAATTTGTCCTCTGGGAATCGCTTGGTTTTGCCAGATGGTTTCGTCCGTATCGCAGGCCAAATAAGGCGCATCCCGAATGCCATCGTTGGGGTCACGGGTAATCATATAAGCGGTAGCACCATGCTGGATCAAGAGTCTGCAAAAGCGCAGCGCTACATCGTAGGCATATTCGTCTTCACACAACTGTTTGCCCTGTCGGGTGCTCATGGCTCCGGGATCGGGTCCTCCGTGACCACTTACCACATAAAAAATTTTTCCCTGTAAACGGCTGCTTTTAAGTGGGGTGTAGGCGTATTTGCCGCCAAAGATGTCGTATTTGCGCGCACCCGTAGGGCCGGGTGGTGTTGGTTCGGCTTCCGGTGCAGCCAACATCTTATCTGCGCAGTGCAATTCGTGATAAGGCACCCAAAGGATATTGCTGTTGGTAAAAACATCTTGTCGAAGACCATTTTTGTACATTTGGTTGTTGTATTCTTGGATGCGCAGCGCCTTGTCGAGATCGTCATTGCCCAGGGTACTCCGGATGCTCTTGCCATTGTAGGTATAGATCAGGATAGGCAAGAAATAGGCTTTTCCTGCAAGGAGGTGTTTGTTGGATCGCATTTGGTTGATGCTGTAAAACGCCTCGAAATTACAGGGGTAAGCATCGAGTTGGTACCGCCTGAGCAGGGCATAGACCCCATCGCCGGGACGCGCTTCCGCCTTGAAATAGATCGTCTCCGCTGCGGCTTGGCCGAGAGGCAACATGCAAATCCAGGCCAGGAGCAAAAGGGCACCTTTCATGGGTGAGTAGTTTGTTATGGGATAAAGTTCCTAAAAGTAGGGAAAATTAACAAGGTCGAATAAATTGAAACAGCTTTGTTAAATTTGCAGGATGAAAGCATTTTGGGTTCTACTGAAAAAAGAATGGGTGTTGGAATGGAGAAGGGGCTATGCCTTTGGGGGCATTTTGTTGTACCTTTTTTCCACGGTGTTTATCATATATGCGACCTTTCGAACGGTGGATATCCTGACTTGGACCGCTCTTTTTTGGATCATTGCGGTTTTTGTTTCGGTGAGCGCCATCGGCAAAAGTTTTGTGCAGGAGGGAGAGGGTCGGTACCTCTACCTTTACACCCTTGCAGATCCGCAGATAGTGCTGGCTGCTAAGTTATTGTACAATTTCGCATTATTGTTTGGGCTTAACTTGCTGATTTGGGGTATATTTTCATTTGCCGTAGGGAGTCCTGTTCAATTAAAAGGACAATTCTTACTTGTTTTGTTGCTGGGTAGCTTTGCGTTGTCGGCTATTTTGACTTTCATTTCGGCCATTGCTGCAAAGGCGGGAAAATCGGGAACCTTGATGGCTGTGCTGAGTTTTCCGCTTTTGATCCCCGTATTGCTGACAGGCTTGCGGATTACGCAAAATACGGCGGCCATTCAGGGGATGTCACTGGACACGAGCGGTGATTTTTTGATTATGTTTGCGATCATTTTACTGTCCATGGGGATGGGTTTTATACTTTTTCCCCAAGTTTGGAAAGATTAAAATCAAAAACGGGATGATTCAGAAAAACTGGTGGAAGGGTTTGGGGGTGGTGATCTTGATTTACGTTTTTGTGTCCGGACTGCTTGTGCCTTTAAAACCTGGTATCACAGGCGTAAGTCCGGGATCGGCAAAAACGGGTGACGTGCTATCCGTTGCAGTGGAGGGGTATAATTCATTTTTTTTGAAGGGGGCAGCTACGCAAAAAGCTTGGCTGAAGCTCAACAATGAATATTTGTTGGAAGCACAAGAGCTGGAAGTCCTGGACGACCGGCACCTGAATGCGGTGTTTACAATTCCTGCTTTTTTGCCGGTCTCCGGCAAGGTGCAGGATGTTGCTTTAATTTTGGATAACGCCATAGACGGACCCTCTGTTTTGCCTTCGGCGGTGTTCATTACCCAGGATAGCATTCAGCCGGAACGGGGGCAACGGGAATGGCCGGTGGTGACGCCGCCCGATTTGCACGTGATCCGCTCTTTTGCCTTTCCTTTCAGAAACATCCTGGCGGAAAGCATTCGGAATACCTACTTTCACGTGCCTTTGTGGTTTGCTATGATCTTTTTATTTTTGGCTTCTATCGTGCATAGCATCAAATACCTCCGCAGCGGAGATCCACGTGCAGACCACAGGGCCAGCGCTTTTACCAGCGGTGGAATTTTCTATGGACTTCTAGGGGTGGTCACCGGAGCGATTTGGGCAAAAAACACCTGGGGAGCTTACTGGAGCTGGGATGTGAAGCAAAATATGACAGCCATAGCCCTGTTGATTTATTTCGCGTATTTTATTCTGAGGGGGCTATTCGAAGATCCCGAGCAGCGGGCCAGGATATCGGCCGTGTATAATATTTTCGCGTTTAGCCTGCTCATTCCCCTGATCTATATCATTCCCAGACTAACGGACAGTCTGCATCCCGGAGCAGGCGGAAATCCGGCGCTGGGGGGCGAAGATCTGGACAACACCATGCGGATGGTTTTTTATCCGGCAATTATTGGATGGACCCTCCTCGGGTTTTGGATGGTCAATCTTCTATATCGGATAAAAGACCTGGATTTCAAATATTTAAATGCAAAAAGCAATCGCTAAATACCCTGAGGCAAATTTGTCCCTCAGGCTTGTTTAAGTAAAAAATTAAAGCGACTTTTGGCACTCAAATCGGAAGGTATGAGATATTTGACGGTAATCTTTTTTTGGCTGCTGTGTAGCACGCCAGTTCTTCTGGCCCAACAGACTGACCCCGATTTCATGCGCAGCATGGGGAAAATGTATGTAGTGGTCGGCGTCATTGCTGCCATATTTCTCGGTCTGATTGTATTTCTGTTTACGATCGAAAAAAGACTAACCAAATTAGAAAACCAAATTAAGGAGCATGAGTAGTTCAGCGTCCAATTTTTATCAAAGTGTACAGAGTTACTTTGATAACGCCGCAAAGTTCACCGATATTGATGCGGGCATCTTACAGCAAATCAAAATTTGCAATGCGGTGTATCGTCTCCATTTTCCTGTGAAAATTGGCAATGAGGTCAAGGTGATTGAGGCTTATCGGGTACAACACAGCCACCACAGACTCCCTACGAAGGGGGGAATCCGTTACAGCATGCACGTTAACCAAGATGAGGTTATGGCACTGGCCACCCTGATGACCTACAAATGTGCTATTGTAGATGTTCCTTTTGGCGGAGCCAAGGGCGGCGTAAAAATCAACCCCTGGGATTACACCCAAGATGAGTTGGAGCGCATTACCCGCCGTTATACTTCCGAATTGGTCAAACGCAATTTTATTGGCCCTGCCATTGACGTACCTGCTCCCGATTACGGCACGGGTCCACGCGAGATGGCTTGGATTTATGATACGTATCGCACTTTTAAAGACAATGAGATTGATGCTGCCGGTTGCGTAACCGGAAAGCCCGTTAGCCAAAATGGTATCGTGGGACGTACAGAGGCCACGGGACGGGGTGTTTTTTACGGTATCCGCGAGGCCTGTAGTATCGAGGAAGATATGCAGAAACTGGGTTTGTCCAAAGGAATCGGAGGCAAAACGATGGCTATCCAGGGACTTGGTAACGTGGGATCTTACACTGCGATGATCTCTCAGGACGAAGGGGACGTAAAGATTGTGGGGATCGGAGAAGTGGAAGGAGCTATTTACAAAGCGGACGGAATAGATATTCACGACCTGATCCGCTTCCGAAAAGAGACGGGATCTATCCTGAATTATCCCGGAGCAGTGAATTTTGGCAAAGAGGATCGGGAAAAAGTACTCGAGTTTGATTGCGACATTCTGGTACCTGCAGCACTTGAAAATGCCATTCACGAGGGCAATGCGCCACGGGTAAAGGCAAAGATTATCGCAGAAGCAGCCAATGGACCATTGACAGCCGGTGCTGAAAAAATCTTGTTGGAAAGAGGTACCCTTATCCTCCCCGATTTGTTTTTGAATGCCGGAGGGGTAACGGTTTCTTATTTCGAGTGGTTGAAAAACCTTTCTCACACCCGGTTTGGTCGCTTGGAGAAGCGGTTTAACCAACGGACTTACGACAACCTGATCAGCTATATCGAAAAAACTACCCAGAAAAAAGTAGATGATTTCGAAAGAACCCTGATTGCCCGCGGTGCCGATGAAATAGACTTGGTTCGCTCAGGTCTCGAAGAAACGATGATCAATGCGTATAATAGCGTTAGGGATGTCAAATTGAAAAAGAACATCAAGGATTACCGGACAGCTGCCTTCGTGTGTGCCATCGAAAAGATCGCCGACGATTACTCTGCTCTGGGTATTTTCCCCTGATGTAGGTATGTTGTTTGGAAAGGTCGGAGCGCATGTCTTTGTGCTCCGACCTTTTGTTTTTTGTAAAATAACCTGTGTTAAATTTTTATTTTATTCCTAGTGGTAAAATTTACATAGGTTTTTTGTTTCCAAACTTGAATTTTATTTTATTTAACTATATCTTACGCACGATTTTAAGAATATTATTTTAAACGTTTGTCTCATGAGCGAAAAATTGGATAAAATTGACCTCAAAATCCTGAAGATTCTGCAAGAGAATAGCAAAATCACGAATCTGGATCTTTCCAAGCGCATTGGGCTTTCGCCAGCCCCTACGTTGGAGCGGGTAAAAAAACTGGAGCAGAGCGGCATTATTGAAAGTTACCACGCACATGTGAACCCCCCCACGATTGGGTTGAACGTCAAGACTTTTGTATTGGTTTCATTGGCTTGGCAGAAGGAGAATGCCCTGAATAACTTTCTGGAGAAGATCAAGTCTATCGAGGAGATAACCGAGTGTTATATCATCACTGGAGAGGCTGATTTTCTGATGAAGATTGTGTGCAAGGATATTCCTACGTATGAGCAGTTATTGTTCAAGACCTTGTCACAAATCGAGGAAATTGAGCGCTTGAAGACTTTAATGACTTTATCTACGGTAAAAGATACAAAGCTATTGCCTTATCGGTATGATTAGCAGCGCCCTACGCTTGCTACGGATTGCGGAAAATGCCTCTACAGGTGGGTGTTTTCCGCAATTTTTTTTGGATAAATCCTTTGTAGGTGTTGAAGCTTCTCAACCTCTGGGCTGCAAAAGTGTTTAATACCCATTCTTAAAGTTGCACAAGCCCTTTACCCAATGCGAATTTTTACGATCGTCCTACTTTTTGTTGGTACTATCCCTTCCTTTGCCCAGGAAAAATTCACTGTTAGTGGTTTTGTCCGTGATTCGCTATCAGGGGAGACGCTGGTTGCGGCTAATATTGTTTTGAAAGACAATTCAGGTATTGGGGTCAATACAAACACGTATGGGTATTATTCGTTGAGTGCGGTTTCGGGGATTTACGAACTGGAGTTTTCTTACCTGGGTTACCAAAGCAGGGTTGTTCGGGTGGAGTTGTTTGCGGATACGCGACTCAATGTGTCGTTGTTGGAGGGAATTGACTTGGCGGAGGTAGTGGTGGCTGCGGAAGCGGAGGATCAAGCCCTTCGGGATCCGCAGATGGGAGTGGTTGCACTTCCAATAGAGCAGATCAAAAAATTACCTGCATTGATGGGAGAGGTGGATATACTCAAAGCTTTGCAGTTGTTGCCTGGGGTGATGTCTGCCGGCGAAGGCAATTCCGGGTTCTATGTAAGGGGAGGGGGACCAGATCAAAACCTTATCTTATTGGACGAGGCTCCGGTGTATAATTCCGGTCATTTGCTGGGTTTTTTCTCTGTGTTTAATTCAGATGCCATCAAAAATACCCGGTTGATCAAAGGGGGGATGCCGGCGAGTTATGGGGGCAGGCTTTCTTCGGTGATTGACATTACCATGAAAGAAGGCAACGATAAATCTTATGCCATGAAGGGAGGAATTGGCTGGATCGCCTCCCGGCTTACCCTGGAAGGTCCTTTGATCAAGGATAAAAGTTCTTTCCTGATATCAGCGCGAAGAACCTACCTGTTGGATTTGGCGCAGCCTTTCATCAAACAGACGAACTTTGCCGGTACCAACTACTATTTTTACGACCTGAATGCAAAGTTTAATGTGCGTTTTTCGGACAAAGATCGGTTATTTTTTAGCACGTATTTTGGCCGAGACATCCTTGCTTTTGAAAGTAACCAAAGAGGATTGTCTTTCCGACTTCCCTACGGCAATGCTACGGCTACCCTTCGCTGGAACCATTTGTTTGGAGCCAAATCCTTTTTGAATACAGCAGTGATTTATAACGATTACGATTTTGGATTTGAGGGTGGACAAGGCGAGTGGAGTTTCAATTTATTTTCCGGGGTGCGGGATTGGAATTTCAAATCGGATCTCGATGTTTTTCCCAATGCGGACCATCAGCTTAAGTTTGGCGTGAATGCCATTTATCACAGGCTGACGCCCAATGTTACCCGGGCAACCAATGGCGAAACTTCTTTTTCCAGCGGTACAGATCCTCGTTATGCGGGCGAGTTTGCCGTGTATGCACAGGACGAATGGGAAATCAGTCCCAAGGTGGGTTTGGAGGCAGGGCTGCGCTGGGTATATTTTGCGCAGTTAAGATCTGATATCGTTGCGGATTATATGGGATTGGAGCCACGGATCAATTTGCGTTGGAGTCTGAACGACAGGAGTTCCGTAAAGGCGGCGGCGACCTGGTCTAACCAGTTTATCCACCTTGTGAGCAATTCTTCGAGTACTTTACCCGGCGACATCTGGGTGCCTAGTTCTAAACGGGTGCGGCCACAACAAGGCGTGCAGTATGCGATGGGGTATTTCCGGAACTTCGATGGCAATGCCTGGGAAGCATCCCTTGAAGTATATTACAAGTATATGCGGAATCAAATTGATTATCGCGAAACTTACGTCAATGATATTGGGGCTGACCTGGAGGAGGAGTTTGTTTTTGGTACCGGTCAGTCTTATGGTGCAGAGTGGCTGGTCCAAAAAAACAAGGGGGCTTTGACCGGTTGGTTGGGATATACCTTGTCTCGAACAGACCGCTCGTTTGCCGAAATTAATAACGGTGAGCGTTTTCCCGCACGATACGACCGGAGACACGACCTTTCTTTGGTTTTGAATTACCAACTGAATCCCAAATGGGACTTGGGGTTGACCTTTATTTTTGGCTCTGGTCAGGCATTTACTCCGGTAGAAAGACTCTATTTCATTGACCAATTGCTGGTGCAGGAATACGGTCAACGCAACAGCGCCAGACTAAAAGACTATCACCGCATGGATCTGGCGGCCACTTATACCCCAAAACCAGCGATGGGAAGGGAGAAAAAATTCCATTCTTCCTGGACGTTTTCGGTGTACAACCTCTACAACCGCCAAAATCCGTTTTTTATCTATTATTCCTTGGAGAACAATGCTGAAACCTCAGGCTTTGCCAAAGCAACCGCCTTTCAGGTTTCCCTTTTTCCCGTTATTCCTTCCTTGACCTGGAACTTTACCTGGAATGACCTTACATCAAGAGGAAAATAACTACCTGCTTCGTGGGTGGTGATAATCAATAAACTTTCGGATCATCTGGGGCGCATCGTCATAAGTAATCAATTCCAAATGCTGGTCGGTATAACGGCTTTTAAAGGTGCGATACATCTCTTGTACGGCCAAAAAATCAACACTGCCATCAGACAACTGCATAGATTTTCCTGGGGGAACCTCCCCCATGTCACTCAAAATGTTCACCAGCAATATAAAAAGTTCGGTCTTGGTGTCTGGTCGGAACGACAAATTGATCGAGCCCTGGTATTTGGGAATTTGTCCGCGCAGCCGAATCACTTTTGTGTAGAAGGCCTCATTGAGTTCATTCACATCGCGAGTGGTGGCATCCAACTGATTGCTACAATCCGATAACGCACGCTCCAGAGAATCCAATTGCCGGGTAATTTGTGTAAGCTTGGCAGATTCCTTGAGGTTTTCTACGATAAAGTAAGCAGGGTCGGTCTGAGCGGGAAGGGTCATGCTCGCTTCCGTAATGAGCTGATCGAGGTTTGCACTTGGATTGAAATAATCCGAATTTTTAAACAGCAAGAGCACCACGGCCACTACCTCCAGGATGAGGGCAGTAAACAGCGCATTGAGGTATTTGTCTCTGATCTTCAGCACATTGGTAATACCCAGAAGGGTAATCGCCGCACTAATGGCAAAAATACCTATGAAGATCCAGAAAAGAATATGTTGTTCCATGCTGTGGCGATTTTTTAATTAAGGTATAAAAATAAGTGGTAAGTGGCTAAAAAGGGAAAATCTTGAATGATTATGAAACCGCGCTGTTTCTTCAATTCCCGATTTATTGCCATATTTGTGGGTATTCTGGTCTTTTCAGCTTGTCCACAAACCGGCAAACTTCATGAGTAAGCGCAAAAAACAAACCGTTCCTTCCAAAAAAACGCAGGTTTCCAATAATTATGCAGGAAAATTGTCGCTGGTCGTTCCTTGTTTCAACGAGGGCAATCGCTTGGGCGACCTGTTTTCGAAGTTACAGCGCTTTCATAGTGACTGGACGGGAAACTTTGAGGTCATTCTGGTCAATGACGGGAGTACAGACGATACCTTGGAAAAACTTCAAACAAAGGGAGACGCCTTTTCTGCTGCGACAGGGGTATCGGTAGCAATTGTTGATCTCGAAACAAACAAAGGCAAAGGAGCGGCGCTTAAAGCTGGTGTACAACGTGCCACGGGCGATCATATCCTGACCCTGGATGCCGATATGGCCACTTCCCCGCAGGAATTGTTGTCCTGGATACCATTACTGCCTGGCAACACTTTTCCCGAGGATGCCATTTTGATCGCATCGAGGGAGCACGAGGAGTCGAAGGTGGA